>NZ_JAWLRZ010000004.1:354238-646890 GCF_033142425.1 Rhodococcus sp. IEGM 1366 | reverse complement strand
GGGTGTGTCACCAAATTCGGTGACACACCCCGCTTCTAGTTTTGTCGCCTACGGCTCCGCGTAGTTTTGTCGCCTACGGCTCCGCGTAGTTTTGTCGCCTACGGCTCCGCGGCAGCCATCTCGGCTTTGACGACCTCGTACGACATGCTCGCCGAGTAGCCCTTGCGCGCAAGCATCGCCACCAGACGTCTCATCACCTTGTCGCGATCGTCGACCGGCTTGTTACGCAACTTCTTTCGAACGAGATCAGCTGCCCGCTCGCGCTCGTCTTCGGCATCGATCTGCGACAACGCTTCAGTTGCCACATCCTGATCGACGCCCTTGAGTCGAAGCTCGACGGCCAACGCCTTCTTGCCCTTGCCTGAATAGGTGTGACGTGAATGCACCCACTGGTTGGCAAAATCCGCGTCGTCGATGAGACCGATCTCCTGGAGACGATCGAGTGCCCGAGTAATAATGTCGGTCTCGTATCCCCGGCTGATCAGCTTCTTTTCCAACTCGGACCGACTGCGCGCGCGGTCACTCAGGAGGCGCAGGCAAGCATCCTTTGCCTGCGCCTCCGTGCCACCCTCGGCGCGCTGTGTACCTTCGCCGCGCTGCCTGCGTTCGCCGCGGTGATCGCTGCCACCACGGCTGCCCGCCCGATCGGACCGCGAGCGAGACCGTCGATAACCGGTGTCGCTGCCACCGTCATCGTCGATGTACTCCATGACAGGGATCAGAAGTCGGCGGGAGCTTCATCGGTAGCGGTGACATCGGCACCGATACCCAGCTTTTCCTTGATCTTCTTCTCGATCTCGTCACGGATATCGGTGTTCTCCAGCAAGAACTTTCGAGCGTTTTCCTTGCCCTGACCCAACTGGTCGCCTTCGTAGGTGTACCAGGAGCCGGACTTACGGATGAACCCGTGCTCGACACCCATGTCGATGAGCGAGCCTTCCTTGCTGATGCCCTGGCCGTAGAGGATATCGAACTCGGCCTGCTTGAACGGCGGAGCGACCTTGTTCTTGACCACCTTGACGCGGGTGCGGTTACCGACTGCGTCGGTACCGTCCTTGAGCGTCTCGATACGGCGGATGTCCAGACGGACAGACGCATAGAACTTCAAAGCCTTACCACCGGTGGTGGTTTCGGGTGAACCGAACATCACACCGATCTTCTCGCGAAGCTGGTTGATGAAGATGACGGTGGTGCCCGAGTTGTTCATGGCACCGGTGATCTTTCGCAGTGCCTGGCTCATCAAACGAGCCTGGAGACCGACGTGGCTGTCACCCATTTCGCCTTCGATTTCGGCGCGGGGAACAAGTGCTGCCACGGAGTCGACAACGATGATGTCGAGAGCGCCGGAGCGGATCAACATGTCGGTGATCTCGAGCGCCTGCTCACCGGTATCGGGCTGGGAGACCAGCAGTGCGTCGGTATCGACACCCAACTTGGCCGCGTAATCCGGATCGAGTGCGTGTTCCGCGTCGATGAATGCAGCGATGCCGCCGTTGGCCTGCGCATTGGCAACTGCGTGCAATGCAACGGTGGTCTTACCCGAGGATTCCGGGCCGTAGATCTCGACGACTCGACCACGAGGCAGGCCGCCGATGCCCAGCGCGACATCGAGCGCGATGGAACCCGTGGGGATCACCGCGATGGGCTGGCGAACGCCTTCGCCCAAGCGCATCACCGAACCCTTGCCGAAATTCTTGTCGATCTGCGCCAACGCGAGGTCGAGCGCCTTGTCCCGATCTGGTGCCTGTGGTGCCATCGTGATCCCCATTCTCAAGTCTCTTCAGTGGTGTTGCGATCAGAGTAGATCCGGCTACCGACAAACTTTTGATTCATCGTGCCGACCCACTCGAACCCTGCAGTCGCGGAAGCGGCAGTTACCACCGAACACACTCAGCATAGACGAACATCTGTTCGAAACACAGGCAAGGATCGAACATTGCCGAAACAAACTAGCGACGCGACGGCGGCACGTCGAACTCCGCGCACAACGCTCGCCACACCTCGCGGGGGTCCTGGCCTGCCTCGATAGCCTCTGCGGCAGTCAGTCCGCCAAGGCTCAGGATGACGTGGTCGAGCAGCATCGAGTCACCTCGTACCTGCCCGAACTCTTCTCGTACCAATTCGTGAAACTCGGTCAATCGCACGGGCGCCACGGTAGTCCACCCAGGCAGCTGTGCACACTCCGCACAGGTCAGGCCGCCACTCCCCCGGCCACAACTTCCCGACACACCGCCACCGGGTCGCGGACGTCGGATGCCGTCGCCGCGGCAGCGCCGGCCGCGTCGGCGAAGCTGCGCTGGGAGAGAACCTGCAACACCGCGTCCCTGATGGATCCGGCATCAGCCGGTCGTACGATCACCGCACTACCGGCGCGAGCGGCACGATTGGCCAACTCCCACTGATCGCCGCCGCCGGGAACAACCACCGTCGGCACGCCGGCCGACAGAGCCTTCGCCAGCATTCCGTGGCCACCTCCGCACACCAGAACCGAAGCGTCGCGCAGCATCACGTCCTGACGGCCGAGCCCGGCACGAACCCAATCCGGATACAGCGTGTCCGAACCGTCGAGAACCGACGCGATCAGCCGCAGCCCTGACCCTTCCAGGCCGTCGACGGTCTGCTCGAGCATTCCCACCGCGCCGGTGTGCGCGGTCGACGGCGCCACCATGACCAACGGTTCCGAACCTGGCGGCGGTTCCAGAATCTCGCGAGTCGGTTCCCATAACAACGGGCCGACGACGTGCGCGTGGGCAGGCCAATCCGGCCGCGGAACTTCCAGCGCTGGAATCGTCGCGATCAATCGTGCATGTGGACCTGGATCTACTGCGGGTAGTCCGACTCCGACGCGCGCCTCGGATCGCTGGGCCAGTCCTTGTTTGATCGAACGACCCGTTGCCGCTCGCATCACGGTGTCGCGCAGGCGTCCGCGAAACCCGACGCCGGGAGCCAACCCGCTCCCGATGGGCGGCAGGCCTCGGGACGGCGAGTACAGCGGATGAGGCGAGAGCTCCACCCACGGAATTCCCAGTCGCTCGGCAGCCAATCCACCTCCGGCAGTGAGGATGTCCGAGACCACCAGATCCGGGGCTACCGCTTTCAGATCGGGCAGCAGTTCGGTCGAGATGTACGCCGCCCGCGAGTGGATCCGCGCACCGGCGTCAAGGTCGTCGTCGCCGGGCCTCGGCGCCAAGCCTTTGAGAGGTTCGGTGTTCACTCCCGCAGCACGGGCCTTCTCCACCCATCTCGACCCGGTAAACAGGATCGGCTCGTCGCCCGCGGCGATCAGCGCCAGCGACAACGCTATTGCGGGAAAAGCATGACCCGGGTCCGGCCCGGCAACAACGGCTACTCGCACCGCATCAGCGTGTCACACGCCACAACGACCGGTCATACCGCCCGGAATGCCTGCTCCGCCTCCGGCAACGCACGTTCACGATCGGAAGCCACCAGACCGATACGCGTCCGACGATCCAGGAGATCGTCCACGTCGAGTGCCCCCTCGTGAGACACCGCAAAGGCGAGTTCGGCGGCGCAGATATCCAGCCCGGCTACCTGACGAAGTCCGTCATCGCCCAATCCGACCACCGCTTCTGCTTCGGTGCCGTACCGCGCCACCAGCCCGGCGGGCGCTCGAACCTGGTCCAACACAGCGCGCGACGCGGCACCGACCAACGGCAGGTTGCGCGTTCGGCACGGACCCGCGTTCAATCCGCCCGCTTCGACCGCGCAGTCGACGGCGTCTTCCGCCATCTTGCGATACGTCGTGAGCTTGCCACCGACAACCGTGATCACATCGGTTGCCGACCGGACCACCGCGTGATTACGCGACAGGTCAGCAGTCGATCCCCCGCCGGTATCGAGCAACGGTCGCAAACCCGCAAAAGTGCCGAGCACATCGGCCCGGGTCAACGGAACTTCCAAAGCCGTATTGACCGTAGCGAGAAGGAAATCCACTTCCGCATCCGACGCTTGCGGTACGTCGGGTACGGGGCCGGGCGCCGCTTCGTCGGTCAAACCGAGATAGATCCGGCCGAGTTGCGCCGGCAACGCGAAGACAAACCGATTGGTCTCACCCGGAATCGGAACCGTCAGTGCGGCAGTGGGATTACCCAGCGATTTCGCGTCGAGCACCAAGTGCGTGCCGCGACTCGGACGCAGGGTGATACTGGGATCCACCTGATCTGCCCACACGCCCGTCGCGTTGACCACTGTCCGAGCCCGCAGCAGAAACTCGGTTCCGGTCAACTCGTCTCGCAACGTCGCGGACGTACCGGACACCTCGTAGGCACCCACCCTGGTCAGAATCCGAGCACCGAAAGATGCCGCTGTGCGGGCGATGTTCACAACCAGTCGAGCGTCGTCGATCAACTGACCGTCGTAGGCCGTCAGCGCACCACGAAGGTCCGCCTGCCGTACCGCCGGCACCAACTCTCGTGCCCGAGACGCGCTCACCGCGCGCGAGCGAGGCAACACCGACGACGGTGTCCGAGCCGTTGCCCGCAAGACGTCACCGGCTAGAAATCCGGTACGCACCAAGGACTTTCCGAAGAACGACGTCTGCGGGAGCAACGGTACGAGTTGCGGCATCGCCCGTACGAGATGCGGCGCCGTTCGCGTCATGAGGATTCCGCGTTCGACAGCACTCTCACGGGCAATACCGATATTTCCCGACGCAAGATACCGAAGTCCGCCGTGAGCGAGCTTGGAACTCCACCGACTGGTACCGAAGGCCAGGTCGTGCTTGTCCACCAACACAACGCTCAGGCCACGCGTCGCGGCGTCCAAAGCCACACCGACACCGGTGATTCCGCCGCCGATAACCAGAAGATCCACAGAACTTCCGCGTGAGAGTTCGTCCCACTCGCGTGTCCGACGGGCGGCGTTGAGCGCCGACGGATCGGCATTCGGTGCACTGCGATCGCTGTCGGCCATCGTTCTAACCGTCCGTTCCTGCAGTCGGCGTCAGGTACGCCGACACCGCAATTCTCAACTGCTGCACCGCTGCATCGGCAGAAAGTCGATCCTGCAGTGTCGGTGCCGAGAACACCACCGACTGTGCCATCAGCAACAGCATGGACGCTATCTCGTCAGCATTTCCGTGACGGATCGATCCGTCCTGCTGCCCGGCTGTCACCACAGCAGTCATGAGTTCGAGTATCGACTTCTGGCTGGCACCAATGCGATCCACGATGTAGGTGGTCAGCAATTCCTGATCCGTCGACCGGATCTTCACGAACAGCGGATGATCGCGGATCTCGGCGACAACGTCGACCACTGCGGAGAGAAGAAGATCCCGAGCCGAACCCGTCGTCTGTATGTCGGGGAGGACCTCCCGAATTTCGCGAGTGAGGAGGTCTGCGACAACTGCTCTGGTATCCGTCCAGCGCCGGTAGACCGTCGGCCGGCTGACGCCGGCGCGCCGAGCGATCTCGGCCAACGTGGTGCGCTGCATACCGAAATCGAGCACGCACGATCGCGCGGCATCAAGAATGAGATTGTCGATCGCGAGGTTTGGAGTGCGCTGACCGTCGCCCTTTCGCGGCAGGACTTGATCATCTGCGTTACGGATTGCCATCGTCTGTAACACGCTACCCGACGCGCCGTCCGGCAGTGCGACTAGTACACGGCGTGTTCCGACTATCAGAAATAGTACAACTCGAACCCGACGGCACGGTCGGCCTCGAAGCCGGGCTTCGGCCCCGACACCATGTCGATCTGAGCCTGCGCCTGCACGCGTACCGGAATCTCACTCAGCGCCGCCAGATACCGTGAATGCTCGGCCAAGGAATCCACCGCTCGCGCCACCGTTGTACTCACGTCGACGCCGTGAGTCGGTGTCATCGAATTCACTGCAACCCACCGAACTCCGGTCCACGGTTCGAGTCCGACGTCCGACAGTTCCGGAAAGATCCACTCGTTGGCCGCGTCCGCGGTCGCGTCAAGGACACTGATTCCCAGCGCTCGATGATCGGCACTGTTGAGATAGCCAGGGCCCCAGGTGTTCGAGAAGTTCATCGTCACCACCAGTTCCGGCCGGTGCCGCCTGATCGCGGCTGCCAAGACGGAACGCAATTCGAGTCCGGCAATCAGTCGACCATCAGGAAGACCCAGGAACTCGACTTCACTCACTCCCACAACAGCGGCGCTGCGACGCTCTTCTGCCTCGCGGATGGGTCCGGACTCCGCCGGCGGCAGTCCTGCAATCCCGGCTTCCCCGCTCGTCGCGAGTACGTATCTGACGTCCTTGCCTTGATCCGTCCAGCGGGCTACCGCTGCAGCTGCGCCGTACTCGATGTCATCCGGATGGGCGACGACCACAATCGCGCGCTGCCAGTCCTCGGGGAATGGTTCCATACCGCACGATTGTGCCTGTCACATCCTCGAAACGGGTGTGTTTTCATCGTTGCCCGACATCGCCTTCACGAGGAAGTAGATGCCGACGCCCAGCGCGCCGACCACCAGAATCCAGAACAGACCCTTGATCAACGCGCCGACCACTGCAAGCGCGATCCACACGAGGACCACAGCCAACACGATTTTCCAGAACATGACGTACCTTCCTTGCCGTGAGCTTTCGGACTGGCTTAGAGAAAGTCCGTGACACCAGCCTGACACGTTCGGCCGGACAAAGCAGCAGCTCACCGGCAAGATCAGGTAAAGATCAGGGTTCACCCTGATCAACCATGACGAGACTGGGCATGCATCCAAAACACCCGTGATTCGCGCTGACGTAGACTCGCGAAGTTCCATCCAGTACGCCCTAAGGAGCACGTTCGCCGTGTCTACCACCCGAATTCCGGCCCGCGACCTCGCGCACGTTGCAGTGTTCGCGGCCCTCATCATCGCGTTGGGTCTACCGGGGGCGATCAACATCGGAATCTCCGGTGTGCCGATCACCCTTCAATCACTCGGTGTGATGATGGCCGGTGCGCTCCTCGGGCCTCGCAAGGCCGTACTGGCGGTGCTGACCGTGATCGCGCTCGGCCTGGTCGGGCTACCGGTGCTCGCCGGCGGGCGGACTGCATTATTTGCGCTGTCGAGTCCCACTGCCGGGTTCTTGATCGGCTGGATACCTGCGGCGTTTGTCATCGGATGGCTGACGACGAAGATGCTCCCGAAGTACCGAATCATTCCTGGAATCGGCATCAACCTTCTCGGCGGTGTTGTTGTTCTCTACCTCTTCGGAATCGCCGGGATGATGATCCGTGGACACATGACCTTCCTCGCCGCGTGGACCGCCAACGCCGCCTTCATCCCCCTCGATGCTGCGAAAGCCGTTGTCACCGCAGTGGTCGCCGCTCAGGTCCATCGTGCGTATCCGGCACTGCTTCGTGACAGCGTCGCCGCACGCGCAAAAACAGCAGTGGCGAACTGATTCCTCGATGAGCGAGATCATCTTCGAAGGCGTCGGGCACAGTTTCGGCGAACGCACCGTGCTCGATCGTGTCGACCTGACACTGACCGAGCAGCGCATCGGGATTGTCGGTGCAAACGGAAGCGGCAAGTCGACGCTAGCCCGCATGATCAACGGATTGGTGATTCCGGCAACAGGTTCCGTCCGTATCGACGGTTTGGATACCGCCAAGAAGGGACGCGACGTACGCAAGCACGTCGGCTTTGTGTTCACCGATCCCAATCATCAGATTGTCATGCCGACCGTCGCCGAGGACATCGAGTTTTCGCTGCGGCGAAGCGGACTCGGCAAGGCTGAACGGGCCCAGAAAGTCTCGTCGGTCCTCGAGCGCTTCGGATTGGCGTCACACAGCGACCATCCCACCCACCAACTGTCCGGCGGTCAGAAACAACTTCTTGCCCTGGCCGCCATCATGGTGACCGAGCCGAAGGTACTGGTGGCGGACGAACCGACAACGCTGCTCGATCTGCGCAACTCGCAGCTCATCAGCTCTGTCTTCGCGTCCCTCACACAGCAGTTGATCGTGGTGACCCACCAACTGGATCTGCTCTCCTCGTTCGATCGAGTTCTGGTGATCGATCGAGGGCTTGTCGTGGCCGACGGCCCGCCCGCGGAGTCCGTCGACTTCTACCGTTCCCTCGTCTCGTGACCACACTCGGCCACTACCGCGCCGGCACGTCCATCCTCCATCGGGCGCGGCCTGGCTACAAACTTCTCGCGCTGATCGTCGCAATCGTCGCGGTATCGGTATTCGTGCGCAGCCCTTGGCAATTGGTGCCACCCACCGTTGTTGTTGTTGCGCTCTACGTAGCCGCGCGGATTCCGTTCCGCATTGCGATCGCCCATCTGCGCCCGGCATTGTGGATGCTGCTGTTCATCGGCGGATTCCAGATACTCGTCGCCGGGTGGGAGCGCGCGGCCGTCGTCTGTGGCGTTCTGATCCTGTCGATCGCGCTGGCCGCGCTCATGGGTCTGACAACCCGCATTTCGGAAATGCTCGACGCCATCACGGCTTTCCTCACCCCGCTGCGCCGATTCGGGGTCAATCCCGAAAGAATCGCGCTCTTGCTGGCGATGACCATCCGGTGCATCCCGTTGATGTTCGAGGTCATCACACAGGTGTCCGAAGCACGCAAGGCCCGCGGTCTCGGCTTCTCACTGCGATCCTTTGCCGTTCCCGTCATCATCGGAACCCTCATGACCGCCGACGCGATGGGTGAGGCACTGGCTGCGCGCGGAGCTGACGACTGAACGCGGACCAGCTCAGCGATACTTCTGGGTGATCTCGTCGACCTCGCCGATCGCGTCGGCCAGGCTGGACAGACGCTCTGCGGCCGCGTGCAGAGCCGACAGTTCACGGTTGAATCCCACCAGGGCAGACGGGGTATGCGGCGCCGTCAAGGTGGCGGCTGAATTGACGAGATCCTCGTACTGACCGAGTCCGGCCTGCAGTTCGCGAACGGCACCTGCGATAGTCGGTTCGAGTGTCTCGGCAACCTTGGGGGTCGATGTCACGGCCCGTTCCATCGACGCGATATCGGACGACACCGCAAACATCGCGCGCAATGCGGAATCTGCAGTCACGGTGATCTCGTCGAGTTCGCCGGGATCGATGGTGTCTGCGCGTCGCAGCACACCAAGAATTTCGAACAGCGACGTTTCTGCTCCGACCAGTCGTGACATCGGTATGAACGCGCGCGAGGACGACGGTGGCAGTCGCCGCCGGATCGGAGCGGGCGGCGGCCCGGCGTTCATCGCCCGGTAGCGCCCGACCGCAACAACAGCGGGTACCGCAAACAATGCGGCTCCCCCACCAGCGACAACAACAGACCATTCCGGCGCCGACGCCACCGCAAGCCCGGCAGTGCCGATCACGGTTCCACCGGAGATGAATCCCCAGCGCTGAGCGCGTCGCCTCGCACGTGCTCGTTTGCGCTCGAATTTTGCCCGCGGATCTTGCCACCGCCGGGCTGCCTCCGCAGCGGACGCCGTCACTTCGCGGAGCGAATCTGCAGTACGGCCCAGCGCACCGAATGCGCCGGACATGGAAACAGGAACGGCCGACCTGGGCTCTCGCTCAGGCCGGCCACCTCGTGAAGAAAACATCAGTGTGTCGAATCGTGTATCTCTGGAAAACTGCAGACCGTGGATCTACTGGCCGGTGGTTCCGGCAGCAGGCGGCTGCTTTTCGATTGATGTCGGCGCAGGTGCCGCCGCAGTCCCACCGGACGGCAGTGCCTCGCCCTTCATGGATGCGCGAATCTGCTCGAGTCGGCTGTGCCCGGCCATCTGCACGGAAGCCTGCTGGACCTCCATCATCCGACCCTGCACCGAGTTCTGGGCAAGTTCGGCCGAGCCGAGGGCATTTGCGTAGCGACGCTCGATCTTGTCGCGAACGGCGTCCAGGCTTGGCGTGTTGCCGGGTGCGGACAGCGTGCTGTCCATGGATCGCAGCGATTCGCTGACGCGTTCCTGCATCTTGGCCTGCTCGAGCTGGCTGAGCAGCTTCGTGCGCTCGGCAACCTTGGCCTGAAGCGTCATAGCGTTCTGTTCGACGGCCTTCTTCGCCTGCGCAGCAGCCTGCAACGACTGATCGTGCAGCGCCTTGAGATCCTCGACACCCTGCTCGGCGGTGACGAGCTGAGCGGCAAAAGCCTCAGCGGCATTTGTGTACTGGATCGCCTTGTCGTTGTCGCCCGCGGCGGCAGCCTGATCGGCGAGGTTGACGGCCTGACGCGCGTTGGCGTTGAGCTTTTCGACCTCGTCGAGCTGACGACTGAGCTTCATTTCAAGCTGACGCTGGTTACCGATCACCGACGCGGCCTGCTGCGAGAGCGCCTGGTGCTGACGCTGCGCGTCCTCGATCGCCTGCTGGATCTGGATCTTCGGGTCGGCGTTCTCGTCGATCTTCGAATTGAAGAGCGCCATCAGGTACTTCCAGCCCTTGACGAAAGGATTAGCCATGGGTTTGATCCTGCCTCCATCTGATGCGCCGCGCGCTACGCGACCCGGTGAACGACCGTCGCACACCGAAACTCACCAATACATCAGGGCTGCGCTCCAACTGCCCTGACCCTGCACTGCCATACCGGTATATCTACAGAATCTATCGGGTTCAAGCGGCCAGTAGCTACGCAGCAGCCAAACTGCGCGCGTTGGGCGCCGGAATCACCACTCGGGTATCCCGGGCGATGGACGGCGAACCGGACACCTGTGCCGACACAGCAGCGGCTGCACCGGTCGGCGCGGCACCGGAAACCGGACGACCGAGCGCAGAGTTGGACTTCTTGGTGGCCAGAGTTTCACTGACGTCGACCAACACGTCGGACAGCGGTACGGCAAGCGCATCGCAGATCGCGGCCAGCAGTTCACTCGACGCTTCCTTGCGTCCACGTTCCACCTCGGACAGGTAGCCCAAGCTCACACGCGCACTGTTCGACACCTCACGTAGCGTGCGACTCTGCGAAACGCGCGTACGCCGGAGACTGTCACCGATTGCCTCACGCAATAGCAGCGCCATCTCGCTCCTCCTTCATCCGTCGTGCCGTACCTGTCTTTTCACAGGTCCGCACCGTCACCTGGCCACATCGGTACCGTCTCGACACCGTGGCTGTTGCACACCTTCACAACAGTCAACGTCCGAACTCGACCGATTGGTTCCCGAGCCTATCGTGCCCGGCGCTCTTCAACACGATCACATAACCGCGACACGGCTGCCGCGACTGCAGCGATTCGAATCTCCCACCGCTCTCCTGTCAACGACAGACGCTCACACAGAGTTCCGTCGGGCCCGGCAATCCCCAAGAACACCGTGCCGACAGGGTTCCCGTCTTGTTCGGTCGGCCCCGCTACACCGGTCAGTCCGACACCCCAATCGGCGACGCACCGAGTGCGGGCACCGTCGGCCAGAGCAATCGCCGTGGATGCGGACACCGGGCCGTCGAGTGCCAACGCATCGGGATCTACGCCTGCCAGCGTCGCTTTCAGATCGGTGGCGTACACCACCAGGCCGCCGCGCAGGACTTGGCTCGATCCGGGAACCGACGCCAGCGCAGCAGTGAACAGTCCGGCCGTCAGCGACTCGGCAGCCGCGACGCTCTCCCCTGCCACCACCAACGCGGCGATCAGTTCGCCGACACCGAGGTCGAGCAGCGGATCGCGCACAGGTCAGTGTCCGTCTCGTTCGGCGAACCGGACGCCGGCCCGCAATCTGATGGCTTGAACAACATATTCGAGGCCGGTGACCACGGTCAGCACAACCGCCGCGGCCATCAGGAGCCAGCTGACCACGTCCCAGCTGCTCGGCAAAGGGCACAGGTAGAAACCGATCGCTACGGCCTGGACGAGGGTCTTGAGCTTGCCGCCCTTGCCGGCAGGAATCACGGCATGGCGGAGCACGGCAAAACGCAGCAGCGTGATTCCGAGTTCGCGGGCGATGATCACGCCGGTCACCCACCACGACAGGTCACCGAGTACCGACAACCCGATAAGCGCAGCGCCGATCAGTGCCTTGTCCGCGATGGGATCCATCAACTTGCCGAAGTCGGTGACCAGACCGTATTTCCTGGCCAACTGGCCGTCGATCCGGTCGGTCACCGCGGCGACGATGAAGATCGCCATCGCGCCCAGACGCCACGACGTCGACTGACCGTCGTCGACAAAAAGCACGACGAGAAAGACCGGAACAAGAACGATCCGAATCATTGTCAAGATGTTCGCGATATTGAAAAGTGGGACGGGTTTGTCGGCCGGTGTTTCTCCAGTGGGCCCTACAGCAGCCCGATGGGCATCTGCTTGATCACGCGGGGAACTCATCGGATCACCGCGCGGAAGGCGGGCCGAACCCGGACGGTGACCGGGCGGGCGAGGTATTTCGTGGAGCGGACAGGCACGCGACTCAGAATATCGGTAGACCCATTGACTAATGTGCACCACATGACTTCCACCGCGCGCAGCGACACCGAAAGCCACTTGATCGTGCGGCGGGCACGAACATCCGACGTCCCGGAAATCAAACGCCTCATCGACATCTATGCCGGCAAGATTCTGCTGGAAAAGAACCTGGTGACGTTGTACGAGGCTGTGCAGGAGTTCTGGGTCGCCGAAAAGGACGGCCAAATTCTGGGTTGCGGGGCGATGCACGTCCTGTGGGCGGACCTCGGCGAGATTCGCACTGTGGCAGTCGATCCCACCGTCAAGGGTCAGGGAGCAGGCTTCCAGGTGGTCGACAAACTGATCGAAGTTGCACGCGAGTTGGAATTGGAGCGGTTGTTCGTGTTGACCTTCGAGACCGACTTCTTCCACCGCCACGGCTTTGTCGAAATCGAGGGAACTCCGGTCACCGCCGAGGTCTATACCGAGATGTGCCGGTCATACGACGCCGGTGTCGCCGAGTTCCTCGATCTCAGCTACGTCAAACCCAACACCCTCGGCAATACCCGTATGCTTCTGACGCTCTGATCGGTTCACTCACATCCCGAAAGCGGTCCCGATGTCGTTGTTCCTCGTCGAATACACCTATGACCCCGCAAAAAACGCCGAGCGTGACGCCCTCCGCCCCGATCACCGGGCATGGCTCGGTGATCTTCTCGAGCGTGACATCGTCGTGACGTCCGGCCCGTTCGCCGACGGCCTCGGAGCACTCATCATCGTCGACACGGCAGACGCCGACACCGTGGCACTTCTCTTCACGCACGATCCGTTTGCCAAAGCCGATCTAGTCGCGAATATCCGGATCACCGAGTGGGTGCCGGTACTGGGTCAGTTGGCCTGAACCTACTCAGGCGCGGTCGCGGGTCTTCATCAGGCTCGCGACCGTGGTCACGGCCAACACACCGATGATGACGGACAGGGACAATGCCGTCGAAATCTCCGGCACGCTGACGTGTTCGCCGCCGTTGACAAACGGCAGCGTGTTCTCGTGCAATGCGTGCAGGACAAGCTTGACGCCGATGAAGGCGAGGATGATCGACAGCCCATACGAGAGGTAGACCAACCGCTCGAGCAGTCCGCCGATGAGGAAATACAGTTGGCGTAGGCCCATCAACGCAAAGGCGTTGGCGGTGAACACGATGTACGGCTCCTGGGTCAGACCGTAGATCGCCGGGATGGAATCCAGCGCGAACAACACGTCCGCAAATCCGATGGCAATGAGCGCCAACATCAACGGCGTAATGACACGCTTGCCGTCGATCCTGGTGATCAATTTGTCGCCGTCGTACTCCTCGGTAGTGGGCAGTACACGCTTCACAATGCTGATGATGCGGCTGTCACGTTTCTCTTCGGCTTCCTTCTCGTGTCCGTGGTCGCGGACCAACGTGTACGCGGTGTAGATCAGGAAGGCTCCGAAGAGGTAGAACACCCAGCTGTAGGCATTGATGGCCGCAGCGCCCACCGCAATGAAAATCCCTCGCATCACCAATGCGAGCACGATTCCGATCAGCAGGACCTTCTGCTGGTACTGGGGCGGGACCGCAAACGTCGACATGATGATGACAAACACAAAAAGGTTGTCGACGGACAGCGCCTTCTCCGTGACGTAGCCGGCAAAGTACTCGCCGCCGTACGTCGTCCCCCAGATCCACATCACGATCAGGCCGAAAATTATCGCGATCGAGATGTAGACCGTCGACCAGAAGGCCGACTCACGGAAGGTCGGTGCATGAGGCGTCCGGACATGCGCGAAGAAATCGAAGACAAACAGGCCGAGTATCACCACTATCGTGATAACCCACGTCAACGGTGTCACATGCACGAGCAGCCTCCGATCGTCTGCCGACGGTTACCCGCCGACCCACGTCACTAGTCGTCGGATGAACTATCCTCCGGATCGCCGCCCCGAATGGACCACAACAATCCGTCCAACTCGTCGGGCTTCACCAGCACCTCGCGAGCCTTGGACCCTTCACTCGGTCCCACGATTCCACGATTCTCCATGAGGTCGATGAGTCGTCCGGCCTTCGCGAACCCGACGCGCAGTTTGCGTTGCAGCATCGACGTGGAACCGAACTGGCTGGTCACGACAAGTTCGACAGCTTGCAGCAGCACGTCCATGTCGTCCCCGATATCGGGATCGACGTCCTTCTTCTCGCCGGCCTTCGCCGCGGTGACGCCTTCGGTGTACTCGGGTTCTGCTTGGTTCTTCGCAAAATCCACGACCGCGGTAATTTCTTCGTCCGTGATGAATGCGCCCTGCATACGGGTCGGCTTACCCGCACCCATGGGGAGGAACAGTCCGTCACCCATACCGATGAGCTTCTCGGCTCCCGGCTGATCGAGGATGACTCGCGAGTCCGTCAAGGACGACGTCGCAAACGCCAATCGGGACGGCACGTTCGTCTTGATCAGACCGGTGACGACGTCGACGGACGGGCGCTGTGTCGCGAGCACCAAGTGGATACCCGCGGCACGTGCCTTCTGCGTGATTCGCACGATGGCCTCTTCGACATCACGCGGAGCGGTCATCATGAGGTCTGCCAACTCGTCGACGATCGCCAGGATGTAGGGGTACGGCCGGTAGACGCGTTCGCTACCCAGCGGTGCGGTGATCTCGCCGGATTTCACCTTCGCATTGAAATCGTCGATGTGGCGTACCCGGTTGACCTGCATGTCCTGGTAGCGCTGCTCCATCTCCTCGACCAGCCACGCAAGCGCGGCCGCCGCCTTCTTCGGCTGCGTGATGATGGGCGTGATCAAGTGCGGAATACCCTCGTACGGCGTCAGTTCGACCATCTTGGGGTCGATCAGGATCATCCGAACTTCGTCGGGAGTCGCGCGGGTCAGCAGCGACACGAGCATCGAGTTCACGAAGCTCGACTTACCCGAACCGGTGGAACCGGCAACCAGCAAGTGGGGCATCTTCGCGAGGTTCGCATGGACGAAGTCGCCCTCGATGTCCTTACCCAGTCCGATCACGAGCGGGTGGTGTTCGCGTCGCATGCTCGGCGCCGTCAGCACGTCGGCCAAGCGGACCAGTTCGCGGTCCGAGTTGGGCACCTCGATGCCCACGGCCGACTTGCCCGGAATCGGAGCGAGAAGACGCACGTTGTCGGTGGCCACCGCGTACGCGATGTTTCGAGCGAGCGCGGTGATCTTCTCGACCTTGACGCCAGGACCGAGTTCCACCTCGTATCGCGTTACTGTCGGTCCGCGCGTGAATCCGGTGACGGCAGCATCGATCTTGAACTGTTCGAGTACCTCGCTGATCGCCTCGATCATCGCGTCGTTCGCCGAACTGCGCAGCTTCGGCGGGTCGCCGTCGATCAGCAGCGATGTGGGCGGAAGGTTGTAGTCGCCGTCCGTCACACGATCGGTGACAAAGCTTTCGGCCTCTTCGGGTTCCGGCTCGGGCTTGGGTGCCGGCTTCGCCACCGGAACCGATCGCGCGGGAGGTCTGGTCCGGGTCACCGGCTTTTCGGCGACCGGCGCTTCCGCAGCGGAGGCGGTCTCGTCCGCTGCCGGGGCAACTTCGTCCGGGTCCGCTGACCACAGGTCGAGGATTTCGGTCTTCTTGTCGCCGGATTCGAATTCGTCCGTCGGGTAGTTGTCGATCGGCGCCCGGCGGCTCGACCGTTTGGACGGCCGCAGCGGAGGCTCCGCATACGTGTCCACCGGATAACCGTCGGCGTCGAACTCCGATGACTCGTACGAGCCTCCGCCGTAGTCGCGACCGTAGCTGTCGTCGTCGAATTCGCTGCCGTAGTCCTCGAATTCGTCGTCGTCGCCGGACGGAGATCCGAAGAAGGACTGAAACTTGCCGGGGACCTGTCGCAGGGTGGTTCCGGTCAACAACAAGATTCCGAAGCCGACGGCGATCACCAGCAACGGCACCGAGAGCCAGGCCGTCAGACCATTGGTCAATGGTCCGCCGACAACAGAGCCGACAAATCCGGCTCCGATTTCACGTGTGTCCGCAGTTGTCTCCGCACCGGAACCGATGTGCCACAAGCCCAGTGCGGGTAGCCCCACCAGCAACGAACCCATGATGAGACGGGTCCGGATCTCGGGGCGTGGCTCCGTGCGCATCAGCAGGATTGCGATTCCGACACACAAGATCGGCAGAACGGCCGACACAGCACCGAACACCGCGCGAACGGCCGTTTCGATTCCGCCGCCGATCGGTCCACCCGCCGCGAACCACACACTGCCCGCGACGACAACACTGAAAGCAATGAGCCCGAGGGCAATTCCGTCGCGTCGGTGGCCTGCCTCGATATCGCCGACTTTGCTCACCGTGCGAGTGGTAGCGCCGACGCCACGAGCGGCCAGCGACCACCCGGCGGCAATGCCTTTGCCGACAACATCGAGCGGGCTTGCGCTCTGCTTCGATTTTGCGACCGGCCGACGAGCCGCCGAGGACGCACCGGACGCCTTCCTGGGGGCTGCCTTCTTCGCCGGCGCTTTCCTCGGGGTCGATTTGGCTCCTTTACCCGCTCCCGCGCGGCCACCGGCGTGCGACGCCGTCGTGACATTGCGGGGGGTGGAGACTGTTCGTGTTCGCGACTTTGCCGCGGGAGTTGACGCTGACGACCTGGTCGATGCCCTGGACGCGGACGTGCTTGTACTCGAACCTGTACCGGATCCTCGGGCGCTCGACTTACCTGCCATGACGTTCAGGCTAGTCGGTGCAACCCCATCCGGACCATCCGCAACACCAGCAACACCGTTCATACGTGCGAATCGTGATGTTCGCTACGCCGGCCGAATGGATCGAGCGCCGAATCAGAAACCGCGATCCAAGCCCATGACGGACTGGACGTCGGCCAGTTCTCCTTTGGCTTCGATCACCACTTCGTTGCGTCCGAAAGCGTGTAACAAGAGCTCGGCCGGCTCCCCCTGCAGAACCACCGTCCGGGTATCTGCTTTGTGCACAACGGCACTTTCACCCGATGGTAATTCGAAGATCACTTCGACGTCGGACTTCCGGTACCCCAGCTTGGCTACTTGGCGTGCATACTTCCACAAATCCGCCTGACGATCTTGTGGCAGCGCCCTGGCCACCCAATGCTGATGCGCTCGGCGCACATCCTCGTGATGGACGAACATCTCGGTGGTGTTGACCTGAGAATCGAGCCAGTACATCGGCGACCAGCGCGGCGGTCCGCTTCGAACGTCACGGAGTAGTTCTTCCCACGGGCGCGATGCGGCCGCTTTTCTGACGCTTTCGGTATGTCCGGCCAAGGCAGTGATCATGATTCCGGGAGCGGCGTCGAGACGCCGCTCCCGGACGATCAAATGTGCTGCCAGGTCACGATTTGTCCACTCCCCGCACAGGGTGGGTGCATCGGGGCCGAATTCGACCATGCTGTCCACCAGGGCGAGTCGTTCGTCATATGCGAAGGTCACCTTCGCCAACGTACGCGAAACTTCTCCCACTACCGGGAGAAGTCGCTCAGGAAACCGCGATAACCGTCGGAATGATCATCGGGCGACGACGGTACTTGTCCGCAACCCAACGGCCGACCACGCGACGCACCGACTGTGCGATGCGATGTGCGTCGGTGATTCCTTCGCCCGCGAGGCGCAGAAGATCTGCTTCCACGAGTTGTGCAGCGTCCTTGAGAGCGGTCGGGTCGTCGGAGAATCCACGTCCGGACACCTCGGGGGTACTGACCGCGCGTCCCGTCGACTCGTTGATGACGATGGTGATGGCGATGAAGCCACCCTCACCGAGCACCAGACGGTCCGAGAGCGTCGGCTCGCCGACATCACCCACGGAGAGTCCGTCGACGTACACATGTCCGACCGGAACTCGTCCGACGATCTCGGCAAGACCGTCGACCATGTCGACGACAACGCCGTCCTCGGCCAACACGATGCGCTCTTCCGGAACACCCGTCGCCTTGGCCAGGGCTGCATTGGCGCGCAGGTGGCGCCATTCACCGTGCACCGGCATGGCATTGGTGGGGCGCACCGCGTTGTACAGGTACAGCAACTCACCGGCGGAGGCGTGACCCGATACGTGGACCTTGGCGCTTTGCTGAGTGACGACAGTGGCGCCACGCTTGGCCAAGCCGTTGACCACGGCAAAGACGGAGTTCTCGTTGCCAGGGATCAGCGAGGATGCAAGAACGACGAGGTCGTTGGCACGGATGTTGATCTGGCGATGCTCACCGCGAGCCATCCGCGAGAGCGCTGCGAGAGGCTCGCCCTGCGAACCCGTGGAGATGAGAACCAGTCGATCATCGGGAAGTGTGGCTGCGGTATCGATGTCGACGACCAGACCGTCTGGCACCCGCAGGTAGCCGAGATCCTGTGCGATCTGCATGTTCCGGACCATCGACCGGCCGACGAACACGATGCGACGGTTGTACCGCGCCGCGACGTCGACAACCTGCTGGATACGGTGCACGTGGCTGGCGAACGACGCCACGATGACGCGTTGCTTGGCCTTGCCGATGACGTTGTCGAGCACGCCGCCGATTTCGCGTTCGGGCGTGACGAATCCCGGCACTTCCGCATTGGTGGAGTCGACGAGGAAAAGGTCGACACCCTCGTCACCAAGGCGGGAGAATCCGGCGAGGTCGGTCAGGCGCCCGTCGAGCGGAAGCTGATCGAGCTTGATGTCACCGGTGTGCAGTACAACTCCGGCGTCGGTGCGGATCGCAATGGCGAGCGCGTCCGGGATGGAGTGGTTGACCGCGAAGTACTCGCAGTCGAACGGACCGTGTGTGGTGGAGTCACCTTCCACGACCTCGACGAGGTTGGGGCGCAGGCGATGTTCACGGCACTTCGCCGCCACGAGCGCGAGTGTGAACTTGGCACCGATGACGGGAATGTCCGCGCGCAGGCGCAACAAGAACGGCAACGCGCCGATGTGGTCTTCGTGGCCGTGCGTGAGGATGACGGCTTCGACGTCGTCCATGCGGTCTTCGATGTAACGGAAGTCCGGGAGGATGAGGTCGACGCCGGGCTGCTGGTCCTCGGGGAACAGAACGCCACAGTCGACGATCAGCAACTTGCCCTTGTGTTCGAACACGGTCATGTTTCGGCCGATTTCGCCGATACCGCCGAGCGCAACAACACGAAGTCCACTGGCCGGGGCCTTGGGCGGCATGCCCAGACGCGCGGTCGGGTCCACCTGCGGACGGTTGTCGGGACGCTTGTTCCCGGAACGCGAGTTACCGGACTTGCCGGCTGACGGGCGGTTGCCTGCAGCGCTCTTCCGGGCTTGTTTTTGCGGTGCTGCGTTTTGCGGCGCCGATTTCTGGGCTGCAGCCTTTTGCGGTGCAGCCTTTTGCGGTGCAGCCTTTTTCGGGGCCGACGCCGCGGCAGCAGGCTCAGCTGCTACCGGAGCCGGAGCTGCCGGCGGGGTTGCCGGCGTAGCTGATTCGGGTGCCGGGATCGAAGGCGGTCCGGCTTGGCGACTGGCACTACGACGTCGGGGGGGACGGGTCATTTACAAAACTCCTGCCGCATGCAGATCGGCGGCCAAACCGTCGATCTGCTCTTTAGTGGGTGCAACCTGCGGAAGGCGCGGTTCTCCGACATCGATACCGATGAGTCGCAGACCCGCCTTCGACGCGCTGACGCCACCCAAACGGGCGACGGAACGGATCACAGGGATCAAACTGAGGTTTATTTCGCGTGCACGGGCGATGTCGCCGGTGACAAATGCGGTGTGAAGCTCACGCAGTCGACCAGGAACCAGGTGTCCGATGACGCTGACGAAGCCGGTGGCTCCGACTGCGAGCCACGGGAGGTTCAACGGGTCGTCGCCGGAGAAGAACTGAAGTTCGGTGGTGCCGATCAATTCTGCACCCGCGTTGAGATCACCCTTGGCGTCTTTGACGGCCTTGATGCGGGGATGCTCGGCAAGACGACGGATTGTCTCCGTCTCGATGGGGACAACGGAGCGGGGCGGAATGTCGTAGAGCATGACGGGCAGGTCGGTGGCGTCGGCAACTGCGGTGAAGTGCGCGTAGAGCCCGGCTTGCGGGGGACGTGAGTAGTACGGCGTGACAACAAGAAGGCCGTGAGCGCCGACGCGGGCCGCGTCGCGGGCGAGTTCGACACTGTGTGCAGTGTCGTTGCTGCCGGCTCCGGCAACGATCTTGGCGCGGTCGCCAACTGCGTCGATTACCGCGCGGAGCAGGTCGAGCTTCTCCGATTCGGTGGTGGTCGGAGACTCACCCGTTGTGCCGGCAAGGACAAGGCCGTCGCAGCCGTTGTCGACGAGATGGGCTGCGAGGCGCACGCCCGTGTCGACGTCCAGCTTCCCGTCGGCAGTGAACGGGGTCACCATCGCAACGGAAATGGTGCCGAACGGACGCTCGACGAGAGAAGCGGAATCACCGTAGGTCATGGTCAGAAGGTTACCCGGTCAGTCGCTTACTTCTGCACACGAGTCTTCAGTCGAGTCGCGAACGTAACTTCACTCGGCAGCGAACGAGCTGACGGCAATTTCCGATCCGTCACTTCTGCGCAGAATCTCGTAGTCTCCGAACACATTTGGCGCAGCGGTTTGAAGTTGCCGCAAGCACTCGATCGCGACGCGCCTGATCTCGACGTCCGCGTGCTCGGTGGCGCGCATATCCACGAAGTGTCGCCAAGCACGGTAGTTTCCGCTGACTACGAGACGGGTTTCCGTGGCATTGGGCAGCACCGAGCGAGCGGCTTGACGCGCTTGCTTGCCGCGCACGGGTGCGCCGGGGACGGACTGCAATTTGCCTTCCAACGCAGCGAGCAGTTCGCCGTAGGCCCGTCGACTTTCCTCGGTGGCGGCCAGGAACAGCGCTTCGAGTTCCGGGTCACCTTCGACAGCCGGCGGGACCACGACACTGGCATCGTTCTCCCTAACGAACCGCTGGGAGAGTTGCGAGTACGAGAAGTGGCGGTGACGGATCAGTTCGTGGGTACAGGACCGCGAGATTCCGGTGATGTAGAAACTGACCGTCGCATGTTCGAGGACAGACGAATGCCCGACTTCTAGGAGATGTCGAATGTATCCGGCGTTCGTGGCTGTGCGCGGGTTGGGCTTGGACCAACTCTGATAGCAGGCGCGGCCGGCGAATTCCGCAAGTGCCTCACCGCCGTCGGCATCGGTTTCCCAGTCGATGTCGTCCGGCGGGAAGAACTCGGACTTTGCCACCATCTGCACTTTCAGTGACACCGTGTGCGGCACTACATACTCCTCGAGTCCGCCGGACACTTCCGGCTGTCAGGCCAACCGGACGCTTCCGGCCTTGCTGCGCGGCAACTCTATAGGCAGAAACCACCTGGGAAGCCCTGACGCCAGACGGCACCTTGACTGACGTCACTTTTGACGTCACTGTGGTGTCATGGATATTTCGGAGTACACCGCAAAGCTGCACGATGACCTCGTCACGGCGGCCGAACTCGGCGACGACCACACCCGTCGCATCGCGGCGTCACTCGCGGCCGCCATGGAACCGTCGATACGCCTCGTTCTGCTGGCCGCGGCAACCGAGCTCGCCAAGGAAATCGGGGCCGAGATCGAGGACCGCGACGTCAAGGTCCATCTCGACGGCAACAACATTCTGGTCGACGTCCAGAAAGCATCGAAGGATTCCGGGGCCGAGGAGCCCGCCAAGGAAAACGTCTACTCGTTCGACGACGTCAGCGGCGACATCAGCCGGGTCACCCTGCGCATGATGGAGCAGATCAAGGCCCGCGCCGAGGAAGCCGCAAATCAGAACGGCGTCTCCTTGAATTCGTGGGTGTCGCAAGCCGTACAAGGCGCTTTGCGGGATCAGATGCGTAAGAACGGCATGGACTGATCTAATTGCGTCCGAGCAAGTCCACGAAGTTGTTGCCGTCAGGCATGTAAGGAGTAAGACGTATGGCCGTTTCGGGCGTCAAGGAATTCGAGATCAAGGCCGATCCGGCCACGGTCATGGCAGCGGTTGCGGCGGTGGACCGGTTGCCCGAATGGTCGTCTGCGCACAAGAAGATCACGATCGAGACCACACATGACGACGGTCGGCCGCATCGCGTCCGGATGGCCGTGTCGATTCTCGGCATCAACGACGAGCAAGTTGTGGACTACACCTTCGACGGTGACGAGAAGGTGAGCTGGACCCTCGTCGAGAGTGGACAGCAGAACCAGCAGGACGGCTCGTACACCCTGACCCCGACCGACGGCGGAACGAAGATCAGTTTCGAACTGACCATCGACCCCAAGATTCCGCTGCCGGGATTCCTGGTGAAGAAAGCCCAGAAGACGGCGCTGGAGACCGCCAGCAAGGGACTGACGAAGTTCGTCGAAAACTTCTGACAGTCAGCACTATTCGCGCGCAACCCTCGCCTCCCGCAAGCTCGGACGCGAGGGTTGCCGCATTTCACGATCGCCCCGGACCTCCGCACTCGACGGAAAGTCCTTGGTGAAGTTCATGATTCACTGCCGCGACGGATAGTCGCGGGGTAACGTCGGCCTCGTGTCCGACGCGGCAGCACCTCCTCGCACCCCCGCCACCGTGCGTGTACTCGTCTTCAGCGACGACGCCCATACGCGCGAACAGGTCCGCCTCGCCCTCGGCGAGCGCCCCCATCCTGATCTCCCACCGATCGAATACGTCGAGGTGGCCACAGCACCGGTGGTGATCGATCGACTCGACCGCGGCGGCATCGACCTCGCCATTCTCGACGGCGAGGCAAGCCCGGCCGGGGGCATGGGCGTCGCGAAGCAACTCAAAGACGAGATCGCGAACTGCCCGCCGATCGTGATTCTGACCGGTCGACCCGACGACGCCTGGCTCGCGTCGTGGTCACGCGCGGAAGCTGCCGTTTCCCAACCACTCGACCCGATCGAACTGGCGTCGGCCGTCATTCGTTTGCTCCGCGTTCGCCTGAACCTCTGATCGGCCGGTGCCTACACAGTTCCCTTGCGGCGGCGAGCACTTCGGCATCTCGGGAGCAAAACTCCACAGTTCGAAAATCAGCCCCAATGTCGGAGGCACCACCTAGGGTAAGTGTCACAGGTCACACGATCGGCGAGATGCTGGCAGTATCGATCTGGCAGGAACAGCAGGGCCTTCTGGGGCAGCGTCATTCACGGGGCGTCACGCTAAACGGAGAGAGGTTCGGTGCGACATGAACGCGTATGTGCCAATTCTCGTTCTGGGTGCCATTGCGATGGCCTTTGCCGTGGTGTCAGTCGTTCTTGCCTCCGTCGTGGGGCCTCGCCGGTACAACCGCGCGAAACTCGAAGCCTACGAATGTGGCATCGAACCGGCGCCCCGCGCCGCCGGTGGCGGACGGTTTCCCGTCAAGTTCTATCTGACGGCCATGCTGTTCATCATCTTCGACATCGAAATCGTCTTCCTCTATCCCTGGGCAGTCCATTTCGATTCGCTCGGTTTGTTCGGACTCGCGGCCATGGGCCTGTTCGTCGTCAACGTCTCGGTTGCGTATGCCTACGAATGGAGACGAGGCGGTCTGAGTTGGGACTGACCTGATTTCCCTGCAGTTGCAAACACAGCAAGTGCACACGCATCCGACGGCAACTCTCACGACGGAAACGAGTCGAATATGGGTCTTGAAGAAAAGCTTCCGAGCGGTTTTCTCCTGACAACTGTCGAGGGCCTGGCCGGCTACTTCCGCAAGGGATCGCTGTGGCCGGCAACCTTTGGACTTGCGTGCTGCGCCATCGAGATGATGTCGACTACGTCCGGCCGATTCGACTTGGCGCGCTTCGGCATGGAAGCCTTCCGCGCGTCACCCCGGCAGGCAGACCTGATGATCGTCGCCGGACGGGTCAGTCAAAAGATGGCGCCGGTCCTGCGGCAGGTCTACGACCAGATGGCCGAACCCAAATGGGTGCTCTCCATGGGTGTCTGCGCGTCGTCGGGCGGAATGTTCAACAACTACGCGATAGTCCAGGGCGTCGACCACATCGTGCCGGTCGACATCTACCTGCCTGGATGCCCGCCACGTCCGGAGATGCTGCTCAACGCAATTATCGAACTGCACAAAAAGATTCAGGACATGCCACTCGGCGTCAACCGCGAAGAAGCACGCGCCGCTGCCGAGCGCGCCGCACTGGCGTCCACTCCCCTGATTGACATCAAGGGACTGCTGCGATGACCGATGAATCCTCCGACCGCCGCGGAATGTTCGGCGCACGCGGCAGTGGCGACACATCCGGGTACAACCGGTTGGCCCGCCCTGCCGCCGCACCGGATGCTGCGACGCGGCCTTACGGCGGATACTTCGACGAGATCGCGGACGGATTGTCGGCTGCACTGTCGGACAACGGAACTGCCTTCGACGACGCGGTCGAGAAGGTGGTGATCTTCCGCGACGAGTTCACGTTGCACATCGAACGTTCGCACCTACCCCAGGTGGCCCGGCGTCTTCGCGACGAACCGGACTTGCGGTTCGAATTGTGTCTCGGCGTCAACGGCGTTCACTACCCACAGGATGCCGGACGCGAACTGCACGCGGTGTACCCCTTCTCGTCGATCACCCACAATCGTCGTATCCGGTTAGAGGTGTCGGTACCGGATTCCGATCCGCACATTCCCTCGCTGGTGGGCACCTACCCGGCCAACGACTGGCACGAACGCGAAACCTACGACTTCTTCGGCATCATCTTCGACGGCCATCCGTCGCTCACTCGCATCGAGATGCCGGACGACTGGCAGGGCCACCCCCAGCGCAAGGACTACCCGCTGGGCGGAATCCCCGTCGAATACAAGGGAGCACATATCCCGCCACCCGACGAGCGCAGGTCGTACATCTGATGAACAACATGGCTGACACACCATCGCAAGAGACGGTCTACACCGCCTCGGGTCAGGACTGGGACCAGATAGTCGCCGCGGCGGCAGCGGGCCGATCCGATGCCGGTGCCGAACGCATCGTCGTCAACATGGGTCCACAGCACCCGTCGACGCACGGCGTGCTCCGTCTCATTCTCGAGATCGAGGGCGAAACGGTAATCGAGGCGCGATGCGGAATCGGATACCTGCACACCGGAATCGAGAAGAACCTCGAATACCGGAACTGGACTCAGGGCGTCACTTTTGTCACCCGTATGGATTATCTGTCTCCGTTCTTCAACGAAACCGCGTACTGCCTGGGCGTCGAGAAGCTACTCGGTATCACCGATGACGTCCCGGAACGCGCCACCGTTGTGCGCGTGATGTTGATGGAACTCAACCGGATCTCCTCGCACCTTGTTGCGTTGGCTACTGGCGGTATGGAGTTGGGCGCTGTCACTGCCATGCTGTTCGGGTTTCGCGAGCGCGAACTGATACTCGACGTCTTCGAGACCATCACCGGTCTTCGGATGAATCATGCGTTCATCCGTCCAGGCGGACTGGCTCAGGATCTACCCGCAGGTTCGATTCCGAAGATCCGCGAACTGTTGAAGGTTCTGCCGAATCGCCTGCGCGACATGGAGTTGATGCTCACCGACAACACGATCTGGAAGGCGCGAACCAGCGGCATCGGATACCTGGACCTCACCGGATGCATGGCGCTCGGCATCACCGGTCCGGTACTTCGGGCCACCGGCCTCCCCCACGATCAGCGTCGAGCGCAGCCGTACTGCGGTTACGAGAACTACGAGTTCGACGTCATCACACATTCCGGGTCCGATTGTTACGGAAGGTACTTCATCCGGGTGGAGGAGATGAAGGAGTCCTTGAAGATCGTCGAACAATGCCTCGACAAGCTGGCCCCGGGGCCGATCATGGTCGACGACCGGAAAATTGCGTGGCCGGCAGATCTCCAGGTGGGTACTGACGGACTCGGCAATTCGCAGAAGCACGTCGGCAAGATCATGGAGTCGTCGATGGAAGGCCTCATTCACCATTTTAAATTGGTGACCGAGGGTATCCGCGTTCCGGCCGGTCAGGTGTACACGGCGGTCGAGTCACCGCGCGGAGAACTCGGCGTTCACATGGTGTCCGACGGCGGCACCCGTCCGTACCGAGTGCATTTCCGGGATCCGTCGTTCACGAATCTCCAAGCGGTAGCTGCGATGTGTGAGGGAGGCATGGTGTCCGATGTGATCGCGTCGGTGGCCAGCATCGATCCAGTCATGGGCGGAGTGGACCGATGACAGACTCCACGAAAAACGGTGGCACCCGCGTCTTCCTCGAACTCGGTCCACGGCCCGAAGAGCCCACCCAGTTGGTGCGACCAGGGGCTCGAAGCAGCTACCCTGCCGATGTCCTGGCACGACTCGACGCGGACGCCGAGGCCGTCATTGCGCGATACCGTGACGATTCGGCAGGCGAAGGCGCGATTACCAGCAGATCCGCGCTGCTGCCACTACTGCATCTTGTCCAATCCGAGGACGGCTACATCACGCCGGCCGGAATCGACTTCTGCTCAGGCAAACTCGGCTTGACCGGTGCCGAAGTCGCGGCAGTGTCCACCTTCTACTCCATGTATCGGCGCGGACCGACGGGCGAGTACCTGGTAGGCGTCTGCACCAACACTCTGTGCGCGATCATGGGCGGCGATGCCATCTTCGAGGCGCTCGAGGAGCACCTCGAATCGGCGGGCTCGCGTGACGAGGCGTCACATTCGATTTCCACGTCGGACGGCAAGATCACTCTCGAACACATCGAGTGCAATGCCGCCTGCGACTACGCACCGGTGGTGATGGTGAATTGGGAGTTCTTCGACAACCAGACGCCCGAGTCAGCACGCACGTTGGTCGATGCACTCCGTAGCGGCGACCGTGTCACCCCCAGTCGCGGTGCCACGCTGTGTTCTTTCCGCGAAACCGCCCGCACCCTGGCCGGATTCGCGGATTCCCGCGCCGAAGCTGCCAAGGCTCAGACCAGCGGCGCCGCAAGTCTCGCGGGACTGAGAGTGGTCGCGGCGCACTCCACCGACAATCCCAGCTCCGGCGAAGGGAAATGACATGGCACTTGCGCCTGTACTGAGCCGGTACTGGGACGAACCCCATTCGTGGACTCTCGACGCCTATCTTCGGCACGACGGTTATCAAGGGTTGCGCAAGGCACTCGCGGGCACCGCCGACGACGTGATTGCCACCATCAAGGACGCGGGTCTGCGTGGCCGTGGTGGCGCCGGATTCCCTACCGGTTTGAAGTGGAGTTTCATCCCGCAGGGCGACAACAAGCCGCATTACCTCGTGGTCAATGCCGACGAGTCGGAACCCGGAACATGCAAGGACATGCCGTTGATGATGGCAACCCCTCACACGTTGGTCGAGGGAGTCATCATCGCGGCCTATGCAATTCGCGCGGCCAAGGCGTTCATCTACGTGCGCGGCGAGGTTGTCCCGGTGCTACGACGCCTACAGACTGCGGTTTCGGAGGCCTACGCGGCCGGTTACCTGGGACGCGATATCCAGGGTTCCGGCTTCGATCTCGATCTGGTGGTGCACGCCGGCGCGGGCGCGTACATCTGCGGCGAGGAGACCGCGCTGCTCGATTCATTGGAAGGGCGCCGCGGGCAACCGCGATTGCGGCCGCCGTTTCCGGCAGTGGCGGGCTTGTATGCGTGCCCGACAGTGGTCAACAACGTCGAATCGATTGCGAGCGTGCCGGCCATCATCCAGAACGGCCCCGAATGGTTCAAGTCGATGGGTACGGAAAAATCGCCCGGATTCACGCTGTACTCGTTGTCCGGTCATGTCACGACTCCCGGGCAGTACGAGGCGCCTCTCGGCATAACGTTGCGCGAACTGCTTGGTTACGCCGGCGGCGTCCGGGCCGGCCACACTCTCAAGTTCTGGACACCCGGCGGATCGTCGACACCGATCTTCACCGACGAACACCTGGACGTTCCACTCGATTACGAGGGTGTCGGCGCCGCCGGATCCATGCTGGGCACCAAGGCTCTGCAGATCTTCGACGACACGACGTGCATCGTGCGGGCGGTGCTGCGGTGGACGGAGTTCTATGCCCATGAATCGTGCGGCAAATGCACCCCCTGTCGCGAAGGCACATACTGGCTCGTGCAGATTCTGCGTCGCCTCGAAAGTGGAGGCGGAACCGAGTCCGACCTGACAAAACTGCTCGACATCTCCGACACCATTCTCGGAAAGTCCTTCTGTGCCTTGGGCGACGGGGCGACCAGCCCGATCATGTCGTCGCTGAAGTACTTCCGCGACGAGTACCTGATGCATTTCGATCAAGACGGCTGCCCGTTCGATCCCGCGCGGTCCGTTCTGGCGACAGGAGCGTACACCTCATGACTGCAGCGGCTGATGTCGAAACCGGTGACGTAATCCCGTCGGACCTCGTCACCCTCACCATCGACGGCACCAAGGTCCAGGTTCCCAAGGGCACGTTGATCATTCGCGCCGCAGAGATGATCGGTACTGTCATTCCCCGATTCTGCGATCACCCCCTTCTCGATCCCGTGGGCGCGTGCCGACAATGCATCGTCGAGGTCGAGGGCCAACGCAAGCCGCTTGCCTCCTGCACCACGACGGTCGCGGACGGAATGGTTGTCAACACCCAGGTCACCTCGCCCGTCGCCGAGAAGGCGCAGCGCGGAGTGATGGAGCTGCTCCTCATCAATCACCCTCTCGACTGCCCGGTGTGCGACAAGGGCGGCGAGTGCCCACTGCAGAATCAAGCGATGTCGACGGGCCGGACCGAATCCCGGTTCGGCGAGGAGAAGCGGACGTATCCCAAGCCGATTCCACTCTCATCCGAGGTTCTGCTCGATCGGGAGCGGTGTGTTCTGTGCGCGCGGTGTACCCGGTTCTCGCAGCAGATTGCGGGTGACCCGTTCATCGATCTCCTCGAGCGCGGAGCGTTGCAGCAGGTCGGGATCTACGCCAACGAACCCTTCGAGTCGTACTTCTCCGGAAACACCATTCAGGTGTGCCCCGTTGGCGCTCTCACCAATACGTCGTACCGCTTTCGCGCTCGTCCCTTCGATCTGGTGTCCAGTCCCAGTGTCTGCGAACACTGCGCTGACGGGTGCGCCCAACGGACCGATCATCGCCGCGGGAAGGTACTGCGGCGCCTCGCCGGCGACGACCCGGACGTCAACGAGGAGTGGAACTGCGACAAGGGGCGATTCGCCTTCTCGTATGCAACACAACGCGACCGGATCACCACTCCATTGATCCGCGACCGCGAGGGCGCACTGGTTCCCGCGTCGTGGCCGTTCGCCGTTGATTTGGTGGCCCGGAAGTTTGCGGAATCACGGGGCAATGCCGGCGTACTGGTGGGTGGACGGTCCACCATGGAAGACGCGTACGCGTACAGCAAGTTTGCACGTATTGCATTGGGCACCAATAATATCGACTTCAGGATTCGCGCCCAGTCCCAGGAGGAATCCGAATTTCTCGGCGCTCACGTCGCCGGCCGATCGCTCGGGCAATCTGTCACCTACGCAGACCTCGAGGCTGCCCCGGTCGCACTTCTGGTGGCACTCGAACCGGAAGAGGAATCGCCCATCGTCTTCCTTCGCCTCCGCAAGGCTGCGCGGACGCAGCAGACTCGGGTTCTGTCTCTCGCTCCTTTTACAACCCGAGGTCTACAGAAAATGGCCGGCACACTTCTGCAGGCGTCACCAGGGGGCGAACCTGTCCTTCTGGATTCACTGAGTGATCCCGACGGCGAAGTCGGCCGGCTGCTGCGTCAGCCTGGTGCGGTCATTCTGGTCGGCGAAAGACTTGGCGCCATCGACGGCGGACTCTCGGCGGCACAGCGATTGGCCGAAACCACCGGTGCACGGCTCGCGTGGATTCCGCGTCGCGCCGGAGATAGGGCCGCCGTCGAAGTCGGCGCTGTGCCGGGACTGCTCCCCGGGGGCAGACCGGTATCCGATCCTGCTGCTCGCGAAGATATTTCCTCGACCTGGTCGGCGGAACTACCCACCGAGCATGGACTGAGTGCAACACAGATGTTGGGATCGGACTCAGCGCTGGGCGCTCTGCTGATCGGTGGGGTCGATCTTGCCGACATGCCGGATCCCGACGCTGCCCGCGCCGCCGTTCAATCCGCCGGCTTTGTCGTCAGCCTCGAGATTCGACATAGCAGCGTCACCGAACTGGCCGATGTTGTGTTCCCGGTGGCGGCCGTCGCCGAGAAACCTGGCACATTCATCGACTGGGAGGGCCGCGAGCGTCCCTTCGAGACTGCCCTGCGGACCACCGGTGTGATGCCTGATCAACGAGTCCTCCAGGCGATTGCGACCGAGATGGGCATCAGCCTTGGACTTCCCGACGCTGCCACCGCGCACGCCGAGATCCTCGCGCTCGGAACGTGGTCGGGCAAGCGGGTACCCGCTCCCCGCTCCCCCGCGTCGGCGCGTCCCGAACCACAACCCGGCGAAGCCGTCCTGTCGAGTTGGCACCTACTTCTCGACCGAGGACGACTACAGGACGGTGATCCCAACCTGGCCGGAACAGCCCACGAACCGGTTGTGCGGCTGTGCGCGAGCACTGCCACGGAGATCGGAGCAATCGAAGGTCAGCCTGTGTCGGTCAGCTCGGACCGTGGAACTATCACGCTGCCACTGGCCATCACGGATCTGCCGCCGCGAGTTGTCTGGCTCCCCCTCAATTCGACCGGCAGCGAAGTCAATCGAGCGCTGGGAGTATCCCCAGGCGACATAGTCACGATCTCCAATCAGGTGCCGCAATGAGCACTGTCACGTTTATCGCTGAACCCGTGGACCTTTCGGCGTTCGGGCACGATCCACTGTGGCTGGTGATCGCCAAGGCCTTGGTGATCTTCGTGTTCCTGTTGCTCACAACGCTGATCGCGATCTACGTCGAACGCAAGGTCATGGCCAGAATGCAGATGCGTGTCGGCCCCAACCGGGTTGGCCCGCGCGGATTGCTGCAAAGCCTGGCAGATGGCGTGAAACTGGCTCTCAAGGAAGGCATCACACCGTCCGGCGTCGACAAACCGATTTACATGTTGGCTCCGATCATTGCCGTCGTGCCTGCGTTCATGGCGTTTGCGGTTGTCCCGTTCGGCCCCGAAGTGTCGATCTTCGGAACGTGGTCGCCGTTGCAGCTCACGGACCTTCCGGTCGGCGTTCTGTACATCCTCGCCGTCACCTCCGTCGGGGTGTACGGAATCGTTCTTGCCGGGTGGTCGTCCGGATCGACCTATCCGCTGCTCGGCGCTCTTCGATCCACGGCGCAGGTCATCTCGTACGAAGTGGCGATGGGCTTGTCGTTTGCCGCCGTATTCCTTTACGCCGGAACCATGTCCACGTCCGGGATCGTCAGCGCCCAGGAAGGATCCTGGTACGTCTTCCTGCTCCTTCCCTCGTTCCTCATCTACGTAGTTGCCATGGTCGGCGAAACAAACCGCGCGCCATTCGACCTTCCCGAAGCCGAAGGCGAACTGGTAGGCGGATTCCATACCGAGTACTCGTCACTCAAGTTCGCGATGTTCATGCTCGCGGAATACGTGAACATGGTGACGGTCTCGGCCTTGGCCACGACACTCTTCCTCGGCGGCTGGCACGCACCGTTCCCGTTCAATCTCTGGGACGGCGCAAATTCGGGGTGGTGGCCGGTGCTGTGGTTCATCGGCAAGGTCTGGTTCTTCCTCTTCATCTTCATCTGGCTCCGCAGCACGCTGCCCCGGTTGCGCTACGACCAGTTCATGAATCTCGGATGGAAGATCCTCATTCCAGCAGCATTGGTGTGGGTCATGGCAATCGCCTCGGTACGCGCCTTCCGCAACGCGGGGTACAACACCTGGCTGGTGCTGCTGTGCGTCGGTGTGGCGCTAGGCGGCACGCTTGTTCTTGCAGTCGGTGGCCTCTACCGGGGCCACCGACGCGACGTCGAGCAACCACCTGCCGCAACCGCAACCGCGCCTTTCGATCCCACGCCGTTCGATCCCATGGCCGGCGGCTTCCCTGTGCCGCCGATGCCTGGTCAGACGGTTTCTGCATTCAGCCGAACCGGGGTTACACCCACCGAGACAGCTGCACCCACCGAAACATCGGAGGACTCCCATGCCTGAATTCCTCGGACCCCTTGCCGGATTCGGCGTCACGCTTTCGACCATGTTCAAGAAGCCGGAAACCGAGTTCTATCCGGAAGAGAAGCGGCCGACGGCGCCGGGTTATCACGGTCGCCACCAACTCAATCGGTATGCCGACGGTCTCGAGAAATGCATCGGCTGCGAGCTCTGCGCGTGGGCGTGCCCCGCCGACGCGATCTATGTCGAAGGCGCGGACAACACCGAAGACGAGCGATACTCCCCCGGTGAACGGTACGGCCAGGTGTACCAGATCAACTACTTGCGGTGCATCGGTTGCGGATTGTGTGTGGAGGCGTGCCCCACCCGTGCGCTGACCATGACCAACGAATACGAGATGGCCGACGACAATCGCGCCGGTTTGATCTACGAGAAGGACCGCTTGCTCGCACCCCTGAAGCCCGACATGGATGCGCCTCCGCACGCATTGCGCCCGGGAACAACGCAGGACGACTACTACCGCGGCGACATCGCGGCGGCCGGCCAGGAGCCGGAACAATGATCAGCGCGATCACCGCGGAGGTTCTCGCACAGGGAACGCTGACGTCGACGTCGACGGGTGAGGCCGTGCAGTTCTGGATTCTCGGCACTCTCGCCGTGATCAGCGCACTCGGAGTTGTTGCGGCGCCGAAAGCTGTGTATTCGGCGCTGTTCCTGGCGATGACCATGATCATCCTGGCCGTGTTCTACATAGTTCAAGGTGCCTTGTTCCTCGGAGTTGTTCAGGTTGTCGTGTACACGGGTGCGGTGATGATGCTGTTCCTGTTCGTCCTGATGCTGGTAGGCGTCGACTCCTCGGACTCGCTGGTCGAAACACTGCGGGGACAACGCGTCAGCGCGATCGTGATCGGTCTCGGCTTCGGTCTGCTGCTGATCGGCGGACTCGGCAACGCATCGATCTCGGGATTCACCGGGTTCACCAACCTCGAGCAGGGCAACATCGACGCGCTCGCAGATCTGATCTTCATTCGCTACGTCTGGGCCTTCGAATTGACCGGCGCACTGCTTATCACGGCCACGCTGGGCGCGATGATGCTGGCACACCGGGAGAAGATCGAGGCATCGATGAGTCAACGCGAACTCTCGCAGCAGCGATTCAAGTATTTGGGCAGCGACGAGCACAATCCCGAAAAGGGCTCGGCCACACCGCTGCCCAGTCCCGGTGTCTACGCCCGGAACAACGCTGTCGACATACCGGCGCGGCTGCCCGACGGCTCGCCGTCGGGCATCTCGGTCTCGAGCGCCCTCACGCCGCGCATGCAGGATCCGACAAGCAGAGAGGAGAACAACCGATGAATCCCGAGAACTATCTCTACCTGTCGGTTCTGCTGTTCACCATCGGCGCGGCCGGAGTTCTCCTACGACGCAACGCCATTGTCGTGTTCATGTGCATCGAGTTGATGCTCAACGCCGCCAACCTCGCGTTTGTCACGTTCGCGCGGATGCACGGCAACCTCGACGGCCAGATCTTTGCGTTCTTCACGATGGTTGTGGCCGCCGCGGAAGTGGTTGTGGGCCTGGCAATCATCATGATTATCTTCCGATCTCGGCGTTCTGTATCCGTCGACGACGTAGACCTGCTGAAGTACTGATATGTCAGGAGGAATCACGTCCGCCATCTGGTTACTGCCTGCCCTGCCGCTGTGCGGCGCTGCCGTCCTACTCCTTGCCGGTCGTCGCACCAACACCTGGGGGCACCTGTTCGCGTGCGTCATGGCGTTGGCGTCGTTTGCCGTGGGAGTGGCGTTCTTCGTCAGCATGCTCGGCCGCGACACCGCCGATCGGAGCATCAACGAGCACCTGTTCAGCTGGGTGCCCGTTGACAGTCTGCAGGTCCAGTTCGGCCTCGAACTCGACCAACTCTCCATGTGCTTTGTTCTCCTCATCACCGGCGTCGGCTCGCTGATCCACATCTACTCGGTCGGATACATGGACCACGACCCCGAGCGCCGCAAGTTCTTTGCGTACCTCAATCTGTTCCTGGCGGCGATGCTGCTTCTGGTCCTCGCCGACAACTTCCTCGGCCTGTACGTCGGCTGGGAAGGCGTCGGATTGGCGTCGTACCTGCTCATCGGGTTCTGGCAGCACAAGCCGACGGCAGCGACCGCGGCAAAAAAGGCGTTTGTGGTCAACCGAGTCGGCGACATCGGCCTGATGATCGCAATGATGGTGATGTTCAACACTTTCGGATCGCTGTCGTTCACCACAGTTTTCGGCAACGCCTCAGGCGCAAGTGAAGGGGTTCTGACGGCCATCGGTCTCATGTTGTTGCTGGCGGCGTGCGCGAAGTCCGCGCAGGTGCCGTTGCAGTCCTGGCTGGGCGACGCGATGGAAGGCCCGACACCGGTGTCGGCGCTGATCCATGCGGCAACGATGGTCACTGCGGGTGTCTACCTCATCGTGCGTTCCAACCCGATCTTCAACCTGGCACCCGACGCCCAAACAGTGGTGGTGATCGTCGGAGCGGTCACGCTCCTGTTCGGCGCGATCATCGGCTGCGCGAAGGACGACATCAAGAAAGCTCTCGCCGCGTCGACCATGAGCCAGATCGGGTACATGGTGCTCGCAGCCGGTTTGGGGCCCGCCGGATACGCGTTCGCGATCCTGCATCTCATCACCCACGGATTCTTCAAAGCCGGTCTCTTCCTCGGCGCCGGTTCGGTGATGCACGCAATGAACGATGAAACCGACATGCGACGCTACGGCGGACTGCGAGCATTCATGCCGTTGACGTTTGTCACGTTCGGGCTCGGATACCTTGCCATCATCGGTGTTCCGCCGTTTGCGGGCTTCTTCTCCAAGGACAAGATCATCGAAGTTGCCATCGGCGACGGCGGGGTCAAGGGCATAGTCCTCGGCCTGGTCACGTTGCTGGGTGCCGCACTCACCGCGTTCTATATGACCCGCGTGATGCTCATGACCTTCTTCGGGAAACCTCGATGGGACAACCAGAATCCACACGAATCCCCTTCCGTGATGACGTCTCCGATGATTGTGCTCGCGGTGGGATCCGTCGGCGCCGGCATGCTGCTGACCATCGGGTCCAGCTTGCAGAACTGGCTCGAACCCGTTGTCGGCGCCCATCACGTGGAGCCGCCGATACCCGCGTGGACCATTACCCTGATGGCCCTGGTCGTAGTCGCGCTCGGCGTCGGAGTTGCCTACCGCGAGTATGCAACTCGGGAAATCCCGGTGGAGGCGCCCACTGCCGTGTCCGCGCTGACCGTCGCCGCCCGTCGTGATCTGTACGGCGACGCATTCAACGAAGCGGTGTTCATGAAGCCCGGCCAACAGCTCACCCAGACGTTGGAGGTGGTCGACACCAAAGGCATCGACGGTGCGGTCGACGGCTTTGCCGGGGCGGTCAGCGGACTTTCCGGCCTGGTCCGCAAGCTGCAGACAGGCTTCGTCCGTTCCTACGCCTTGGTGATGTTCGTGGGTGCAGCGCTGGTGGTCGCGACGATGATGGCGGTGACACTGTGGTGAACGAATCTGTGACAAACGCCGGCTTCCCCGCTCTGACATTCCTGTGGCTACTCCCCCTTGTTGGCGCCGCAGTGGTGGTCGCACTTCCGGCCCGGATGTCTCACATCGCCAAATCCGTTGCTCTTGCGGTGTCGTTGGGTGTCCTCGCGATCGGTGTGGCCCTCGCCATCACGTTCGACCGCGGCGGACAGCAGTTCCAATTCGTCGAAAGGCACAGTTGGATACCCGCATTCGGGACCAGTTACAGCCTGGGACTGGACGGCATCGCACTTGTTCTCGTTCTACTGACGGCAGTACTGGTGCCGCTGCTCTTGGTTGCCGGATGGAACGACGTCCCCGCGGTGCCGGCGGAGACCCCGGACGAACCGCCACGACGCTTGCCGCACACGTACTTCGCCTTGATCCTCGTAGTCGAATCGATGGTGCTGCTGTCGTTCAGCGCGCTCGACGTTCTGCTCTTCTACATTTTCTTCGAGGCAATGCTGATACCGATGTACTTCCTGATCGGTGGTTTCGGTGGTGCCAACCGGTCACGCGCCGCGGTCAAATTCCTGTTGTACAACCTGCTCGGCGGGTTGGTCATGCTCGCGGCAGTCGTTGGCCTCTACGTGGTGACCGCCCGCGCGGAGAGCCCATTCACCTCAGGAACTTTCGACTTCCAAACCATCGCCGCAGCAGCTGCGAACGGCGATCTGGGTGTCGGGCCAGGTGTACTCAACGCACTGTTCCTCGGCTTCATGTTTGCGTTTGCGGTCAAGGCCCCACTCTGGCCGCTGCACAGTTGGCTGCCGGATTCGGCGGTGGAATCCACGCCGTCGACAGCTGTTCTGATGATGGCCGTCGTCGACAAGGTGGGTACCTTCGCGATGATTCGCTACTGTCTGCAACTGTTTCCGGAGTCGTCCGCGACGTTTGCGCCATGGATCATCACGCTCGCAGTGATCGGCATCGTCTACGGCGCGATTCTCGCGATCGGGCAGACCGACATCATGCGCCTGATCGCGTACACGTCGATTTCGCACTTCGGGTTCATCATTCTGGGGATCTTTGCGATGACCAGTCAGAGCCAGGCCGGTTCCGCTCTGTACATGGTCAACCACGGAATCTCGACGGCCGCGCTGTTCCTGATCGCGGGTTTCCTTGTCTCACAGCGTGGTACACGCGCCATCGCGGCGTACGGCGGTGTGCAGAAAGCTGCACCGGTTCTTGCCGGCACCTTCCTCGTTGCCGGACTTGCCACTCTCTCGCTTCCCGGCCTGGCGCCGTTCATCAGCGAATTCCTGGTCCTGATCGGCACATACACGCGCTATCACGTCGCTGCCATCATCGCGACCAGTGCGCTGGTCCTGTCTGCGATCTACATCCTGTGGCTCTACCAGCGGATCATGGGTGGTCCCGAGAAAGAAGGCTCCGACAAAATCCGCGATTTGGTTCGCCGCGAACTTGTTGTGGTGGCGCCGTTGATCGCGCTCCTGCTCTTCCTGGGCATCTACCCCAAACCGGCTCTCGACATCATTACCCCTGCGGTCAGCCACACCGTCGTCGATGAGGTGCCCACACCCGTGATCGCCGATGCCGATGCCGATGCCAGTACCGAGGAAGGTGCCCACAAATGAGTTCCTTCGACGGATTGGCCCTTCTCGCGGAGCCTGCATCCCATTCCACGAGTGTCGAATACAGCCTGCTGTCACCGATGCTGATCGTATTCGGTGTCGCGGTGGTGGGAGTGCTGGTCGAAGCGTTTGCACCTCGCTCCGTGCGCTACCCCGTCCAGTTGGTCCTCGGTATCGGCGGATTGGCTGCGGCATTTGTGGCTGTCGTCGCACTCGCGGGCACTCGATCACTGGCAATGGCGGGATCCGTTGCCGTCGACGGTCCCACCCTGTTCTTGCAAGGCACCATTCTGCTGGTTGCGATTCCGGCCGTGTTGCTGATCGCCGAGCGCGGATCAGGCGATACGGTGCCTGCCGAGAATCACGAGGACGCGCTGGGGAGTTTCACGCCTCAAGCGTCGAGCGTTCCCGGCAGCGTTGCCGAACAAGAAGCAACCAAAGCCGGTGTTGCACAAACAGAAGTGTTCCCACTGACGCTCTTTGCGGTGGGCGGAATGCTCCTCTTCCCCGCATCCAACGATCTCCTCACGATGTTTGTTGCGCTCGAAGTGTTCTCACTTCCGCTGTACTTGCTGTGCGGATTGGCGCGACGACGCCGTCTCCTGTCGCAGGAAGCGGCGATGAAATACTTTCTGCTCGGGGCATTCTCGTCGGCGTTCTTCGTGTTCGGCATTGCCCTGCTCTACGGCTATGCCGGCACGGTCACGCTCTCCGGTATCGCCGATGCGGCACGAATCGGAACGGAGAACGATTCCTTCCTGTGGCTCGGCACCGCCCTGCTTGCAGTAGGTCTGTTGTTCAAAGTCGGCGCAGTGCCCTTCCATTCGTGGATTCCCGACGTGTATCAGGGTGCACCGACCCCGATCACCAGTTTCATGGCTACTGCCACCAAGATCGCCGGCTTCGGAGCCATCCTGCGAGTGTTCTACGTGGCGCTGCCCAACGAGTACGTGAATTGGCGTCCACTGATGTGGGGCGTTGCGATCGCCACGATGGTTGTCGGTTCCGTTGTCGCTCTCACGCAGACCGATATGAAGCGAATGCTGGCGTACTCGGCCATCGCACACACCGGATTCATCCTGACCGGGGTGGTCGCCGATTCGGATGCGGGTCTGTCTTCGACGATGTTCTACCTACTCGCGTACGGATTCAGCACGCTCGGCGCTTTTGCGGTGGTCACTCTGGTGCGTGACTCTGACGGCGAAGTTGCCACACTGAATCGCTGGGCCGGATTGGGTAGACGCTCACCGTTGATCGGAGTCGTGTTTGCACTGTTCCTCCTCGCTTTTGCCGGAATTCCCTTGACCAGTGGATTCATCGGCAAGTTCGCGGTGTTCCAAGCCGCCGCGGAGGGCGGCGCGGCCCCACTCGTGATTGTCGGTGTCCTGTGCAGCGCGATTGCGGCGTACTTCTACGTGCGAGTCATCGTGTTGATGTTCTTCACCGATCCTGTTGACGACGCCCCGAGCGTCGTTGTTCCGAGTGCGCTCACCAGCAGTGTCATCGGCCTCGGCGCCGGCGTGACACTGATCCTCGGAGTGCTGCCGCAACCGGCACTCGATCTTGCCGAGCGAGCAGCGGAGTTCATCCGTTAAGTCCCGATACGGTGGATCGATGACAGTGGAAAAGCTCATCGTGCGGAGTCCGTGGTTTGTTGCCTTCGCGATTGTTGCCGTCGCGCACCTGATCCTCAACGGCGCGGACGTGACGCCGTGGGATGGCATCACAAAAGTGATGCTCGCTCCGCTCCTTGCCGCCTGGGTTCTGGTGGATCACGGACCGAAAATTATCGCCGCCGCGCTTATCGCGTGCGCCTTCGGCGATCTGTTCCTTCTCTGGGACGGCACCTTCATCGTCGGAATGGCGGCCTTCGCGATCGGCCACCTCTGCTTCATCCGTTTCTTCATCTCGCGCGGAGCGCTGCAAGGTATCCGTAAAAACCCGTGGGTTCTCCTCGCCTACACCGCCGCCGCCATCGCCCTTGTTGTTTACACCTGCTCCGGCCTCGGCGAACTCCAGATTCCCGTCCCGATCTACGCCGCAATCCTGGTCTGCACCGCGGCAACCTCATTGGCTTACAACAAGACTGCAGGATTGGGCGGAGCACTGTTTCTCTTCTCGGACGCCATTATTCTGTTGGGCCAAGCAGACAAGTGGCAGCCCGAACCCACCGACATCTGGATCATGGCGTCGTACATCCTCGCGCTGCTCCTCCTGACGGTTGGCATCCTCAGTCAGGAGAAAATGAGGCTCGGTACCATCACAGGATGACTGAACCGGCCCCCAGCCAGCGCACACCCAGCCAGTGGGAAGAAATCACCGCTGCCGACCCATCACATTCCACGCGGTACATCGAACGCTTCCGGACCATGGCAGCGGAAGGCAATGACATTGTCGGTGAGGCTCGGCTGATCGACGCAATGCTCGGCCGCGGCGGCCGGGTTCTCGACGCAGGCTGTGGGCCGGGACGCCTGGGAGGTCACCTGCAGAAAGCCGGCCACGAGGTTGTCGGCGTCGATGTTGATCCGGTACTGATCGCCGCAGCGGAAGCGGACTACCCCGGACCCACGTGGCTCGTCGGCGATCTTGCGGAGTTGGATCTGCCCAGTCGTGGAGTTGCGGCCGATTTCGACGTCATCGTGTGCGCCGGCAATGTGGTGACCTTCCTCGCGCCGTCGACCCGACGGACCGTGCTGGCCGGGTTCGCCCGTCATATCTCCCCGACCGGACGCGTGGTCGTCGGTTTCGGCGCCGGCCGCGACTACGAATTCTCGGACTTCCTGGCCGACGCGTCAGCCAGCGGGCTTACGGTTGATCTGCTGCTCTCCACGTGGGACCTACGACCGTTCACCGACGATTCCGGCTTCCTGGTAGCGGTGTTCTCCCGCGCAGAATAGTCGGCTCTATCGCTGATAGCGAGCCAGTACCGCACGACGGCGACGATCGAGCATCGACTTTCTTTCGTCCGCCGAAATCCGTTCGACCCCGGGTAGTTCCTCGGCCAGGTCAGCAAACTTCACGACTCGCACGGTGGGCGTCGGCAGATCGTCACTGCCGGCGAGCCACCATCGGTACACGCAACGAGTGAAGCGGTTTCCGGCCGTGTCGAGCCAATTGGCCACTCCCGGATCACGATGTGCAAGAACTGCCCGAAAGACCCCACCGTCGAGCACTGCTTGGTGTCCGTTGAGCGACGTCTGGCGGAACGTGTAGTCCAGCGACTGGCCCCAGTAGTCGCCGAGATGGATATTCCAGAAATGGCAGTCCGGTGGTGTCACCTCGATGATGACGGCTTCGTCGTCGCCGATCTCGAAACTTCCTCCGCCGTAAGCGATGTACCCGGTATCGGAAGCGTAGGTCTCACTGACGGGTGGCTGTGTTCGCAGTACGTTGCGGTCACCGGCGCGGGCCGCATACATTGCTGCCCAGTAGTCCGAGAATCCGTCGACGAACTCACCGACTCTCGTCACCTGACTGGCGATCACCACGGGGTCCGGCACCGGACCAGTTCCTGAAAAGTCCAGCCGCTCGAGCGAAATATGATACGGCTCTTCATTTTCCCAGTCGTAGAAGTACTGACGGATCATCAGCTTCGTCGCAGCGGCGTCCATCGGCAGCCAATTCCCGTCATGGCGCTCAGCACTGATGATCACCTCGAAGTCGCCGTTTGCATCCAAGGTGATTCCGCCGGGATTCGACATCGCACCAAGGGTGCCGGCCGTTGCGGCCTTGAACGCTGCCGCAAAATCTCTGCGCTCGAGCGCAGCGCGGTCCAGGTTCTCGTACAGATTGACGGAGTCGTACAACGTCAGCCCAAGATATCGCGCGCACCCGCCGGTACCTGTCAGTCGATATGTACCGACCGCATCGAGAGTTGCGTGACCGAACAAGCAGTCCGGAGACTCAGTCGCATAACGCTTCGTATTATCTTGGAGGTGGCCGACTTCCGGGTATTGCGGGTCAGCACTGAACACCATCTGCTCCAGCCCCGCATTGAGAAGATTCAGCAAGTATCGGTATCCCGCCGAGCGCATCGTGGGATCGACTGCCACCGGGTCACGTGCCACAAGAGTGCCTGCGGACCGCAGGTCGTCACACATTTTTGCCCAGGCTGCATCCAACGCAGCATTATCGGCTTCGGAACGAGAGGAAACGTCCATCTTTGCTCATTTCTGTTTGTCAACAATCACACTGATTGCCCAGCGGACAACGCAGCAACAGCCACCACCAGGACATGTTCGACATAGTCGTCGAAAGTTGCTGAAGCAGAGCCAATTCCGAGCGCACCACGTTTCAGGTGTAGTGCGATCGCCGAGAACGCCATAGTGAACATCATCTCGACTCGCTCAGCAGCCTGATTCTCCGTCAGATGTGTCAATGAAGACACCAACCTTTGATGGATTTCTCGGTTCACATTGCCGGGGGAATCAAGATCTGGACCAAAATAGTCCACCGTAGGAAGGAGTCTGACAATGAATTCGGCGTAGTTCGCGCCGTCGACGGATCTGCTCACCGAGGACGCAAAAGGGACGATCGACGCCTCGACGAGTGCTCGCAATTCGCGGCCACGGCCGGCTGCGTCGATTGTCGCCAAGAAGGCACGTCGATCCTCTGCGATTGCCACCATTCGGCGACGGAACACTTCAATGAGCAGTTGATCGCGTCCACCGAAGTGATACTGCACCGCAGACGTATTGCGTTGGCCCGCAATGTTTGCCACATCTCGCATCGAGAGCGCGTCGACTCCCTGGGTGCCGAGCAACCGCTCGGCGACATCGACCATTGCACTTTTGGGATCTACTGATGCCATGCGAGGACGCTATAACGCACTGCATTAAATTGTCAATGCAGTGCGTTAATTCTGGGTGGTGTTCAATAGCGCGTGTAGTGCTGCATGCTCACATGCTCATCCGGGCAGATGCATTTTCGGTCAAGATTCCGCTCCGAGGTCACACCGCAGAATCGAATTCCGAGGGGATCGTGGGATTCCAGACTGTGCCCACAAGCCGGACAGGACGGCGTCGAATCTGCCGATCCTTGCGCCTGCTGCGCGGCAGGTGACTGGGAAACGTCGACAGAATTCGACACATCGGTCGGGTTCGAGGCCATGGCGGTTCTCCATTCTCGACCATTCAACTTCCGGCCGATGTGGATGACGAGGACGACGTGGCGTGACGGCACACATTCGATTTGCCCTCGGCATCCTCCACGCTACCCGCTTCGGTCTCGGCGTCGTCCCCTACCGGCCTAAGCCACTCGCTTAGCGGTACGCCCGCCGAATTCCAGCATCACAGCGCGTCCGGTGTCGTCGGTGACGAAGCGTCCCAACGCCCGAGTGGTGTCCGCACGAGCGGCGAAGTTGTTGTCGTTGACGAAGGCAATCGGGATCGCCGGCGGCCAGACGATGTCCTCGTACTCGCCGAGGTCCTTTGCGCTACCCATCCGGATGCCGATTCCCTCGTCACCAGGGGCGACTGTCATTGTCAGCGAACCCGCCTGATACTTGCCCAGGACCGCGTCGACCGCGGCGGGGGTGAGGTCGACCAGGTCGAGCGAAACGGGCGTGGGCAGTTCCGCGATGTTGCTCATGCACCAATCGACAATCTTCTTGGCGATTCCTCCACCGAGTGCATTGGTCAGAACGGAAATTTGCTGTTGGACAACGATATTAGCCCCAAGTCAAGTTTCTCGGCTACCGAAGTTTTGTCTTCGCAGCCCCGATCAGTTGAACCAGGCGCGCTCCCATTGGAACGCGGCACCTGCGGCAGTTCCTGTGGCGGCGATTCCCTCCACCTTGTCATCTGCGTAGAGGTAACCTGAGATGTTCTGCCAGATTCGGAACGGGGCGTCTTTCGAGATCTCGCCGTTGACGACCTGGTAGGCACTGGTGACTTCGTCAGGATTCGCGGATGCGCGCGTGATGTCGAGGGCTTCATCGACCTTGGGATTCGAGTAGCCCATGGCGTTAAGCGCTCCGTCGCTGTGGAACATGTCATACAGTGAGTCGAGGTCCTCGGACAGATTGGCGGTGACCACAATCTGGTACTCGCGCTGCCTCTTTCGCTTGAGCATCGTCGTGTTGTCGACAGGTTCGAGCCGTACGGTAAGTCCGTCGATCTCTTGCAGCTGTGCCTGGAGCAGTTGGGAAGTCTGTTCCATGACTGGAAAACCCGCGTAGGTCAGCAGGGAAATGGTTTCACCGGTCTTGCCTGTTTTCTTCAGATATTTGTCGAAGAGACGCTGCGCTTCGGAGAGATCCAGCGCCGGAAAGGTGCCAAGTGCGTGGTCATCGGTCCTGACGAACGTATCGGCCGCTGCCTCGCCGGGGGCCACAGCGTTGTTGATCTGGCTCCCATCGATGGCGTGCTGGATGGCTTGGCGAAGATCCTGGTCCTGAATCGCCGGATCGGTGTAGTTGAACATCAATCCGGTACCGCCGACCAGAGGGGTGTCGTAGATGTCGTAGCCACCTATGCCTGCGACGGTTTCGGTGTCTTTCTTGAAGGAGGACGTGGCGACCTCGACCTCGCCACTACGTAGAGCGTTCAACCGTTGGTCCTCGGAGTTGATTACCTTTGTGGTCAAGCCGTCGAGGTAGGGCAAGCCCTGTTCGAAGTAGGTGGGGTTGCGGGTTAGTTCCATTTGGGTACCGCGCGTCCACCGCGTGAGCACGAATGGGCCGGCACCGACCGGCGTGTTCCCCACTTCCGCACCCGCAGCCTGGATCGCCGTGGGTGAGCCGATCGCACCGAGACCCTTGACCAGCTGCCACGGGAGCTGATAGTTCGGCGACTCTGACATGACATTGACGGTCAGTGGATCGACAACCTGCCATGTCATGCCGTTCGTGGCGCGTATCGCGGGCGAAAGCGTCTGCGGATTTTTGATCCGGTCCCAGTTGAACACCACGGCGGCGGCATCGAACGGGGTTCCGTCGCTGAACGTGACTCCCTCGCGCAGCTTCAAGGTCCACTTCTGCCCGTCCACGCTCTCGAATGACTCGGCCAGGTAGGGAGTGAATTCTGCGGTCGCGTTGTCGTAGCGCAGCAGGGTCCCGAAGATCGTCGAGCATCGTGGGGGCGCAACCGTACTGCAGACGGCCGGGTCCATAGATGCGGTCTCACCGGTCACGGCCCAGGACAAGGTGCCACCGCTCTTAGGTTCTCCCACAGCATTATTGGGGGCCCCGGAGGAACTCGAGCATCCCGCCAAGGCCACTCCTGTCATGAGAACCGACGCGACAGTCACCGTTAATCGCCGAGATTTCATTCCTTTACTCCTGTGTTTGTCGAAGAAACAACTGACGCATAAACGTGCCTCTGCTCTGGAGCAGTTCAGTGTCGATCGGGAATAGCATTCAACAGCTCCACGAGCCGCGCGAAGACCCCAGTTGATGGTCTTCCAAACCGGTCGGTGGCGCCGTGGTGGCTACAACGAGGTCCTCCTCTCGGCGCACTAACCGGCCTCAAATTCGCAACCCGCGGGGAGCATCGCTTAGGCAGGGCTACTGCCCCCAACGAGGCTGTCATGATCCGTGAATGACCATGGTTCGCTTCGCGAACTCGGCGTTGCGCCTCGAAATAGGCGAGATGCTCACGCGCATAGCCGATTAGCTCTGCACCGAGCGTTTCGTACACGATGATACTGAACAGGTGGACAGTCCGGTTGACTGCGGCGTCGGCTGAGCGATAACGCCTTGCGGCGCCAGTACCGGCCATGTTGATCTCAGGTTTGATCCCGCAGCTCGCTGACAAGTTCGCGAAGGTCGTCATCTGTTCTGGCAATCCCTCCACAAGTGCTGCCCGCGGGCCGGGCAGCAGCAAAAGAGTTCAATATAAACGTAGACCACTTTGTACACTATGTAGCGCGCATCACACAAATGCGGAATCCCCTAGCGATGTACCTCTTCTCGAAGTTCGCTCGATATGAACGACCTTTTCGCTGACCGATCAGGAGAACTTGGGTTGGCGTATGAAGGGGCATGTTCTCGATTAGCCTCCCAACCTCTCCGACGCGCGAGGCGTCGGATTGCGCTTTTCGGATCCAGTTGAGCGGCGTCTGCACTGTTCTACCGGAGAGTTTGTCGACGGCGGATTCGACTGTAGCCCAACCCGATCGATACTCGTGTTGGACTTCTGCGTCAATCCGCACGCTTACCAGCTGGCAGTGGAGACGACGGCATCGTGGAGGAGCCGACAGGCTAGTTCCTTCTGTCGTCTGCGCAAAAGCCAGGACATTTTCGGATTTCAGGTGTCCAGCCGATGATTATAGGTATATTCAGTTAACTTAGTTAGATGATTGTAATCTGGCGCAATTGTTGCTTCCCACGAAAGAAGGTTCTCGTGTCCCTCGTCCCCCCGAGTTTTACCAACGCGGTAGTTGCCGTTGCGCTATTTGCCTCCGGAGGCTCATTCGGCACGGGTTCGAGCGAAGCCGTGAACGCGCGGGAGCCGATCGCAATTACCTTCATGCGACACGCCGAGTCCGCCGGCAATGTTTCCGGAGTCATCGACACCTCAGTGCCGGGGCCAGAGCTCACTGAAAAGGGCCGAAACCAGGCTCAAGTCGCGGCGGACACCTTCAGCAAGCTCGACTACGACGGGGTCTACGCCTCTACGATGATTCGAACGCAGCAGACTGCAGACCCCATGGCGAAAGCGGTGGACGCGACAGTCGAGGTGCTGCCAGGTCTGCAAGAAATCGAAGCCGGCGAATTTGACGGAAAGCCAGAAGAGGAAGGAAGAGTCGCCTACGCTGCCACCTCTGACTGGTTGAAGGGAAACCGTGACGCGCGGATACCCGGAGGGATAGACGGCGACGAGTTCGACCAACGTTTCGACAGTGCTGTTGAGAAAATCTACGCCAGCGGCGACACCCACCCGATCGTCTTTTCCCACGGCGCATCGATCCCGACCTGGGTTCTCATGAACGTAAGAAATCCCGATCTCACGTTGGTGACAACCGACCGTCTCCCGAACACCGGGTACATCGTCATCACGGGCACTCCCGAGACAGGTTGGACACTCACCGACTGGAACGGGAAGAACATTTCGCAATAGTGAATCTCACCCGGGTTGATCTTCGCGTGCCGACGAGGCATGCTCAGAAACTGAGCAGTCCGATTGCACAACATCGACTTTCGTAATCCATTGGGCGGCGCGATCCGGAATTCGCAGCCGTGACTCGTTCGTTCGGAGACTTCCCGCGATAGGCACGGGACCTTCTTCGTAGAGGTTGTCGAGTGCGTCGTTGGCGTGGCGGGTACATCGAAGCGCGCGCGGTACATGAGCGCGAGTTGGCGTTCTAACATCCAGACGGTGTCCGCGTCGTTGCGGATCGGAGCCCCGAAGCGAGCGGCTCCGAGCCATTCGGATGCATGATACCGAATTCGCTCGACCCCCAATGGTTACGGATTAGAAGGGAAAGTTGCTCGCCAGCAGCAGACTGCGGGTTTCATGCAGGGTGTTATCGACGGTTGAAACTGCCTCCACTCCTTCGCTTTTCGTAGATCACTACGCGTGCGTGGTCTGACAGCGTGAGCAAATGGATGTACCGGCACATAGGCATCTGGTCCGTGAGGCACACCGAGCGAGGCGGGTTGAGCGTTTGCGATCGCACACAGACCAAGTCGGTGAGAATACGGTATATATCCGTATTGATACCGGCCCCGACGCCCTCCATCGGCTTCCCGTCATCTGGATCGAACCCTTGCTGGACTCGCCCGATCTGGCATCTGAGATCGTCCGTCCCGCACGTTGCCCGGAAGATCACGCATTGCCGCGAAATACGGGTTCGTACTTCCGATGACGCGCTTCACACATTCTACCTCGCCCGTTTCGAAGAGGTTATTTACGTGTTGCACCGCGCCCCGAGGAAGACACAGAAGGGCATTGTCAAGTTATTTGGGGTTCAGCCACTTTCAGGGCAGCAGGGCTTCACACGCCACTGTCAGGTTGTTGAAAATGTCTCATCTGCGATGATGCGATGGTATTTGAAGTACAAGAGATACCGGTTCCCGAAGGAGATCATCACCCACTGCGTACGGCTCTACCACCGGTCCACGCCTGCGCTCCGGGAGATCGAGTGCTCATGGCCGCCCGTGGGGTCGTGGAGGCCTCCTCGTCGAGGATGCGCTGCCGGGTCGACCAATTCACCGATCGTGACCGAAAAGGCACTGACAGAAAGTCTTTCACTCATGAATACGTCACTACCAGCCAAAGGCACAAACGACGGCATGACCGACCACACGAACCCACCGATCGGCTGGCAGCACAAAGCCTTCGGAACCGACCTCAACGGTCTGCGCAGTTCCGACCTCGAAGCGTTGGGGATCTCCGCTCTCGACGGCGACCTCCCACTCCCGCTGATGACACTCAATCGGGAGGCGATCTCACACAATGTCGACCTCATGGCAAAGTTCTGCGCCGACCACGATGTCGACCTGGCACCTCATGCCAAGACCACGATGAGTCCGGAATTGGTTCATCGACAACTCGACGCCGGAGCGTGGGGAATGACCGCGGCGACGGTCGCGCAGGCCCGCATTCTCCGCGAGTTCGGCGTGGACACCATCATCATCGCGAGCCAAGTACTCGACCCGGCGGGCATTCGATGGATCTGTGATGTGCAGCAAACAGATCCCGGGTTCTTCGTCGCTACCCTGGTCGACTCGATCGAGAGCGTCCAGCTCATGGAGAGCTTGATCGCGAAAGTCTCACCGAGCAGCAGAATCCGAGTACTCGTCGAACTCGGCTACGACAACGGTCGCGCCGGGGCACGCACACTCGACCAGGCACTCGACGTCGCCCGCGCAGCGTCACAGACCCAGTCACTCGTCCTCACCGGAGTCGAGGGGTTCGAGGGCATGATGCCGGGCGCGTCAGTGGCTGCCCGCCGAATCTCTGTCGATTCGTATCTCAGATCCGCGCGAGTATTCACAGAAATCTGCGTGGCGGAGAACCTGTTCGAGAACAACTCGACACAAGCCCCGCTCCCCCTGGTCACCTTCGGCGGCAGCGCATTCCACGATCTGGTAGTCCGCGAGTTGGCCGGCCGTTGGGCAACAGGTAACGGTGTGCGCGTCGTACTGCGCAGTGGTTGCTACATCACTCACGATCACGGCCTCTACGCCGATACCTCGCCATGGGCCGATGGTCCGCGGACTTTGCGGGCAGCTGCCGAGGTCTGGGGCGTTGTGCTCTCCCTACCTGAGCCGGGCCGGGCGATCCTCGGCTTCGGTCGTCGCGACGTGGGTTCCGACGCAGGCTTTCCCACAGTACTGTGGCGACGCCGAGACGGCTCCAATCAGTCGGCTCGGGAACTGTCCATCTCTGCACTCAACGATCAGCACGCTTACGTCGATCTGCCGGGAAATTTCGACGTGCGTGTCGGTGATCTCCTGGGCTGCGGAATCTCGCACCCGTGCACAACTTTCGACAAGTGGTCACTGATTCCCGAGGTAGATGCACGTTATCGCGTCGTAGGGTCAGTCCACACGTTCTTCTGAAAACCCGAGAAAGGCGTCCCCGCGGGGACGCCTTTCTGGTTCAGTCTTCGTCGTCCTCGTCGAAATCTGCGACGCCACGCTTCCAGTAACCCGTTATCAGGTAGTCGCCTTTGTCCAACTTCAAGTTGTCGCGAACGAACCTGCGAAGCGGCTTGAGGCTCGTGGCTTCCCCGGAGATCCAGGCGTAGATACGCTCATCTTCAGCAACGGTGACAGTTCGCACTGCCTGCTCGAGCAGATCGGAATGTCCGGCCGGAACGTCACCGCGGTGCAGCCACCGGACCTCGACACCCTCCGGGACCGTCAACTCGATTTCCTGTGAAGCGTCGGTAATTTCGATGAACGCCCACCCGGATGCAGCTTCCGGCAGCATCTCGAGCCACCGGGCGATCGCGGGCAGCGCCGTGATGTCGCCGGCGAGGAGGTACCTGTCGTACGTCCACGGCACGATGACGCCACCGGGCGGACCTGCCACATGGATCCGGGTACCCGGCGTCACGGCCTGGGCCCAATCGGAGGCGAAGCCACCTTCGTGCAGGGCGAAGTCGATGTCCAATTCCGCCAGATCCGGGTCGTACCGACGGACGGTGTATTCACGCGAGATCGGAAGCGGTCTCGGCCATTTCAGCATTGTCCCATCACGCTCGGGCAGGCGAAGTGTTCCGTCCTCATTCGGGTAGACCAGCCGCACATGTTCATCCGGAGCGTGCGACTCGAACCCCTCGAGTTCGGGTCCACCCAACGTCAACCGCAACAACCCTGATCCGACCATGGTGCTACGAACAACTTCGAGTTCACGAATGCCGATGGGGTACGGCACTTTTGCGCCGCTGGTTCCCGCCAGCACGTCGGCAATGGTCGCGAGATGGAATTCTCGATTCATGAACTACCTTCCTTTTCCCGCGCAGCAGTGGCCACGGGCACCGCATTTTCTGGGTGAGAGTCTGGGCGATCGAGCACGATTACCTCTGAAGTTACCCGCCGCACCGAACCCAGTGTTGCGAGGAGTATCAGTCCCAACGTCAGGCCTGCAATACCCAGGGCCAGCAGTGCAGTTCCCGGTTCGAGCCACTGGCCGAGGAATCCCGCTGCCATGGACCCGATCGCCGTACCTGTGACGGCCTGCACCATCCACAGACTCGACACTCGTCCACGCAATTCGTCCGGCGTGTTCTGTTGCAGGACGGCGAATCGCAAGATGTCGTTGAGGGCTCGTCCGAGTCCGAATCCGGCAAGGCCGAGGAAGGCGAGGAATACAGCCCCCGAAGCCCCGAGAATCACCAAACCGAGCGGCATGAGCGCGACCGATATCAACATAGCCGCGCCGTTGCGGTGAACGCGCCCAGTCCATCCGCTGGTCAGCGAACCGATCACCGCGCCAACTGCCGGTGCCGCGTACAGCAGACCCAGCATCGTTGGGCCACCGCCGAGTACGTCGTCGACAAAGGCCGGAAGCAGGACCATCGGACCACTGACAAACATGACCAGTAATCCGCTGATCAGGATTCCGCGGATCACGGTATGGGTACCCGCGAACTTCACTCCGGTCACGAGGGCGCGGACGGGGCTTTCGTGGTTGGTGCCGGGCGCCGGCGCCGGTCCGACAGCTTGGAAGAGAGTAACCGTGCCCGCCGTGGCCGCGGCGGCCACGAAGTACGTCACAGGAATACCGCCGGAGGCGATGATCACTCCGGCAATCGCCGGTGAGATCATCGTCCCGACATCGGTGGTCAACGCCACCAGTGCGCCGGCTGCCGCCATCTTCTCGCGGGGCAGCAGCGCCGGCATCAAAGCCATCAGGGCCGAGCTACTGACGCCGCCGGCCAAGCCGTCGATCGCCGCTGCGACATAGATGACCCACATGGACGGATGCGGAAGCAGAGCGTTGCACCCGAGGATCACAAATCCGAGACCCGCAGCGCTGCGGGCAAGTTGGATAGTGCGTCGCCGATCGTATCGATCCGCAAGCACCCCACCGAACAGGCTGCCGACGAACATGGCGACGGCCATCGCCGTGGACACTCCGGCAACCTGCAAGGTCGACTTGGTGAGCTGGTACGTCTGCGCGGGAACGGCTACGACAAGTAGTCCGATCCCGAGCAGCGAGATCATTCGCGCGGAGAACGCGTACCGGAAGGGACGGCTGGTCCGCAATGGTGATACATCGATGACCAGCCCACCGAGTCGGGTCATGCGAAGGTCTGACCGATCAGGTCGAGGGTCGCCATTGCGCCGTCGTAGTCAGGACGGTAGCTGGTGGCGGGAAGCTCGAACGTCGTTCCGGCTTTGAAGGAAGGAAGCTGCGAGTACAGCGGATCGGTGGCAAGTTCTGCCATCGGGCGTCCGGATACCGGAATGACAAATGCGACAGGGGCGTCGGCAACCTGCGAGAGCATTTCCGGGCTGACCTCGAACGAGTCACCCGAGCCGAAGAGCTGCGGGTTTCCGGCCTTGGTCATGACGTCGTCGGCCTTGAATCCGAGTTCTGCAAGCATTGCGGGCAGAGCGGCAGTCGGCGGCACGAGGTACGGCTTGTTGTTCGCGAGCGAGAGGATGTAGACGACGTTGCCCTCGGGAACGGTGATCTTGCCCTTTACCTCTTTGACCTTGGCGTCGTATGCATCCATCAGAGCCGGAACCTGGTCGGAGCGTCCGGCTGCGTCGGCGACGATCTCGAGCTGCTTGTCCCATGCGGCAACGGTGCGCGGCACGAGGACGGTCGGCGCAATTGCTGTGAGCTGGTCGTAGAGCTCCTCAGCCTGCACCGAGGTGACACCCTGTCCGCCACCGATGATCAGGTCGGGCGCAGCTGCGGCGACGGCTTCGATGTTGAGCTGCTCACCGGCGGGCAGTTCCTTGGTGCCCTGGGCCTTTGCATCCGCTGCCCACGCCGGCGGGAAGCCGCCGTCGAGGTTCGTCACACCCAAAACGCGTGTGTCGGTTGCGACTACGGGTGCGTCGAGTGCATAGAGGTAACCGGCGAGGCCACCGCTGAGCACCACGATCCGTTCTGCCGACGCCGGTACGGTGACAGAACCCTTCTCGGTTTCGATCACACGCGTCGTAGGTTCGTCTGCCTTTGCAGGCTCGTCCGAGGACGCGCTGCTGCAACCGATCATCGCAACGAGTGCAACGATCAACAGACCCGCAATCGCGACGAATCGTCGCCAACTTCGAATCGCGAGGGGCGGTGTGGACTTCATCATTCAACTCCCATTGTGTTTCCAACTGTGTGGTTTGTGGGCTGCGACAGATGACTGTCGAGCAGTGGCGCAATTGCCGCCCAACCGGCTGGGGTCACCAATCCGGCGTGGTCGAACGGTAGGTGGTGGACTGAAAGTTCCTGATCCCCCCGGATTGTGCGCCAGCGATCGGCTAGCACTTCCCCGGACACACCCGTGTCAGCGGTGATCAGAGTAACCGACCCGGCGTAATTCGGGTCCACCGATCCCGACGCCAGTGAACGAGTGGCATCAAATCCGGTTCGCACCAACTCGACCAGGGCGGGTGCCTGCGCAAGGAGTTCCGGCGGGAGTGCCGCTGCCAAGTCCTGTTCGGTGCTGCGGTCTTCCCGGTTCTCAGCGGACCGGGTTCCGAGCGGGTGGGTGTCGATCAGACCGGTGAACCCTACCGCGTGTCCCGCCTCCGCCAACTGCGCAGCCATCGCGTGAACGACGTTGCCACCGAACGAGTATCCGAGAAGGTGATAGGGACCGTCCGGTTGCACGCCGCGAATCGTCTCGACGTACATCGATGCCAGTTGATCCACGTTCGTAGCTTCGAGGGTGTCGCCCGCGAGCGTCGGCAACTGCAGGCCCAACACCGGACGATCAGCCTCGAGCACCCCGGTCAGCGGTGCGAAAGGCCACGCGAATCCGCCCGCCGGGTGAACACAGAACAACGGTTCGGCGGCGCCTTCCGACCGTAGCGACACCAGGTGATCACGGCTGAGGTCCACGTCAAGGGGGCTTGCGATATGAGCAGCAAGCTCGGCAACGCTCGGGCGAGCCATCAACGTTCCCACGCCCACTCCGACGCCGAGTTCGTGTTCTACTTCACCCACTAATCGCATGGCACGCAACGAGTCTCCACCGAGGTCGAAGAAGCTCTCTTCCGGATCGACGGTGTCGACACCGAGAACATGCGCGAAGACCTGGCACAGTTGCTTTTCGGTCTCGGTGCGAGGCGCGCGTGCCGCTGCCCGGGTCGGCGGCGCGGGCAAGGCCGCTCGATCCAGCTTTCCGTTGGGTGTCAGCGGAATCGAAGCGACGGTGACGATATCCGACGGAACCAAATGCGCCGGTACACGTTCCCACATGACCGCCCTGAGGTCTCCCGGTGCACAACCCGTTTCGGGAACCACGTAGCCGATCAGCCGTGGCGCCGAACCGTTGTCACGCCGAACGGTCGCCGCGGCGCGAAGCACTCCGGGGCACGCTGCCAGTGCAGATTCCACTTCTCCCAGCTCGATCCGGATTCCTCGGATCTTCACCTGATGGTCTGCGCGTCCGAGGTATTCGAGTTCGCCGTCGCGCCGTCGACGCACCACGTCACCGGTCCGGTACATGCGCCCGCCGACGCTGAAAGGGTCGGCGACAAATACCGACGACGTCAGAGCGGTCCGATCGAGGTAGCCCATCGCTGTTCCGTCACCGGACATGTACAACTCCCCTGCCGCCCCTACCGGGACTTCGCGCAGGCCTGAATCAAGCACCCGCGCCGACGCATTGAGGATCGGCCGCCCCAAGCACGGGGTGTCACTTGCCCGAACTGGCGAGCCCATCGCATTGATCGTGAACTCGGTGGGGCCGTATAGGTCGTAGCCGTCGACGCCGTCCTGATCACGCAACCGCGACCACAATTCCGCGGGAACCGCTTCGCCGCCGAGCATGACCAGCGCCGGAGTGTGATCACCGTCGAGAAGTCCGGCCGCCGTCAATTCCCGTGCATACGAGGGCGTCACGTTCACCACATCGATGCCGACGGACTGGTAGTGCTTGACCAACGACACCGGATCCAGCCGCGCCTGCTCGTCGATCACATGAACCTCATGACCGGCGAGGAGCCAGAACAGTTCTTCCCACGACATGTCGAAGGAGAAGGACACCGTGTGCGCGATACGCAATCGTCGCCCGGCAGCGCTGTTTTCGGTCGGCGTGAAGATTTCGGCCTTGTGGTTGTGGTACATCGTGGTCAGGCCGCGGTGGCCCACCACGACGCCCTTTGGTTTGCCCGTGCTGCCCGACGTGTAGATCACGTAGGCAGGCTGATCCGCCGATGTCGGACCGCCTACCGCTGCGTCGGCAACAGTGGGTGTCTCGGCGCGGCCGTCAAGAATGTCAACGATGTTCGGCAGGTCGATGACAATGCTTGTCCGACCCTCGGCAGCGACGAGATCGTGTTGATCGGCGGTGGTGATCACCACGGCCGCATTGCTGTCTTCGATCAACTCCCGCAGCCTGGCGGCGGGATGCGCCAGATCCAACGGAAGGTAGGCAGCTCCGGCTCGCATGACGGCAAAGATCGCCACCACGTGATCCGCTGTCCGCGGAAGTGCAAGCGCAACAACGCCGGACGGCCCAGCGCCGGACGACGCAAGTATTCGCGCCAACCGATCAACTCGCGTATTCATCTGCGCAGCGCTCAACGTGACATCGCCGAATACGAGTGCGGTGTCGTCCGGTGTCGCCAACGCTCGTTCTCGCAGCAACGCGTCGACGCTGCCGCCCGGCTCTCCGGGAAGGGGCATCGTGACGTGCTGCGACACGAACTCGGTGGGCGTCTGTGCGCGCGGAACCGCCGTGTCGGCCACTGTCGCCGCCTCGGAACGCGCCATCAGTTCGAGGAGGGCTTCGGTACGAGCCAGAACGTCGTGCGCCACATCGCCCGGAACCAGATCCGGCCGGTTCTCGAGAACAAGCGCCATCGACGCGTCACCCACACCGGGATCAACATCGAGTGTGAGCGCGTAGTGGGTGCCGTCCACCGCGTCGAATCCGACGATTCCACTGCGCCCGAACGTGTCCTGGCGTGCCTGTTCGTCGCGAGGGGTATTACGGAAAACGTAGAGCGTGTCGAACAGTGCGGCAAATCCGGCCGCGCGCTGAACGTCGCCGAGACCCACATGGTGATGTTCGAGGAGTGAACCCTGCTCGCGGAACAACCGTCCGAGGAGGTCGGAGATCCGCTCCCCGGGGCGAACATTCATGCGCACCGGAATGGTGTTGAGCGCCAGACCCACCATGCGGTCCGCGCCGTCCACCTCAGGCGTACGTCCGGACACCGTCGAACCGAAGACCACGTCGTCACGACCGGTCACTGCTCGCAGAGCCAGTCCCCAGGCCGCGGAGACAACCGTAGACAGGGTCACACCGGTCCTGCGCGCAAGGTCCCGTACGTCACTACTGATGCTCTGTTCCAACACAACTCGCGTGAACACCGGAAGAGGCGCACTACCGCCGGAACCGGTGCCACCGACAAGCGTCGGCTGTTCGAGGTCTGCCAGATAGTTCTTCCACGACGAAAGAGCTTCCGGGCGATCTGCCTCGGCGATCCAGCGCAGGTGATCACGGAAATCCGCCGGGGTTTCCAACGCCGAGTCGAGGTGGACCGGATCTGTGCCGTTCGAACGAGCATATTCGTACAGCGCAAACAGTTCCGCGTACATCAGCGTCTGCGACCAACCGTCGGTCAGCAAGTGATGCTGGGTGAATACGAGATGCGCGCCGCCGCCCGGCAACCACGCCAGAACCATTCGGATCAGCGGTGGAGCGCTCAGATCGAAGACGGTGGCGAACTCTTCTTCGTCGAGTGCCTGTACTGCACCCTCGATCTCGCCGACCGGAGTAGTGCTCAGGTCAACTTCCCGGAAAGGCATGCGGGCTGCCAGCGGAACAAACTGAACCGGAGCGTCGAACCCGGCGTGAGTGAAGCCGGCACGCAGGTTCGGGTAGCGGCGCAGAAGTGCATCACCCGCCGCACGCAGCGCAGAAATGTCCACATCGGCCTCCGCCGAGAACGTGAATTTCGGCTGCATGTGGTAGACGTCAGTGCCGCCGGCACCGTCGAGTACCGATTGGAAGTACATGCCTTCCTGCAACGGACCGAGAGGCAACACATCCCGCCAACCCGGACTGAGAATGTCGAGACGTATCCGCCGATCGGAGTCGACGGTCACCAAGGGGTTCCGCAACCGATCCGGCGCCGTTTCGGGAAGCGCCTTGCGGTCGACTTTTCCGTTGAGCGTCAACGGAAGCGCATCCAGCACCGTCAGTGTCTGCGGCACCATGTGTTCGGGAAGCAGCAGCGCAACTTCCTTGCGAACCAAAGCCGAATCGAGGCCGGTACCGACTTCAGCCACCACGTATCCGTGCAGAGTACCGATGCCTGCCGCATCTACTCGGACGGTGGCCGCCGCACGAGATACACCGCTCACCGCGCAGAGCGCGCCCTCGACCTCACCGAGTTCGATACGGAACCCGCGGACCTTCACCTGATCGTCCGCGCGTCGCAAGAAATGCAACACACCGTTCCTGCGTCGAACCAGATCACCCGTGCGGTACAGGCGGGCGCCCGGCACACTCGGATCCGCTACAAACCTGGTGACCGTCAGATCGGGTCGGTTCAAGTATCCGCGTACCACCTGCGAACCGCCCAGGTACAGCTCGCCTGCAACACCTTCCGGAACGTTCCGCAGATCGTCGTCGAGTACCCGTGCGTGGACGTCGGTCCATGGCCGCCCGATCGTGACCCGATCATCGCGATCGAGTACCGCCGATGTCGCCCACACTGTCGCTTCCGTGGGTCCGTACACGTTGCGCACCGACGGGCAGAATGTCACCAGGTCATCGGCCAGGTCTTGCGGCAGTGCTTCTCCACCCACCAACGCTCGAACCTGGAGAAGGCGATGCGCATTCTCGTGTTCCATGACAACTCGCCACAGCGACGGAGTTGCCTGCATGACGGTGGCACGGCTTTGCGTGATCAACTCGAGCAGGGCATCCGGATCACGGACCGTCCCCCGATCGGCGAGCACAACGGTGGCACCGGCAGCCAGCGGACACAACAATTCCAGCGCGGCGATATCGAACGACACCGTCGTCACCGCAACAATGCGATCGCCTGGCCTGATCCACTGATCGCCGATCACAGTCTCGGCGAACGCCGCGAGATTGGCAGTGCTGACCATCACTCCCTTGGGTCGACCCGTCGAACCCGAGGTGTGGATGACGTAGGCAAGGTGCTCACCGGCCGGTCGCGGTTCTGCAAGAACAACATCCGAACTCGTCTGTGCTGCGTCCACGAGCACCACCGCCGGCGCAGTCGAAGGAAGTTGCCCTGCCACATCGGAACTCGTCAGAACACAAACAGGTGCCGCGTCCTCGATCATGAATTCGAGCCGCTCGGCCGGATAATCGACATCGAGTGGCAGGTACACCGCGCCGACGCGCAGAACAGCCAGCAGTGCTGCGACCAGGTCCACGGATCGGTCAAGGGCAACGGCAACAACCTGCTCCGGCCCGGCACCGGCGGCAACAAGTTCGCGCGCCAATTCGTCCACCCGGCGCGATAATTGGAGGTAGGTGAGCGTCGACTCGCCGGAGATCAGCGCGATGACGTCGGGTGCTGCGACGACATTCCGCTCGAACAGGATCGATATTCCCGCCGGAGCGTCAACTCGCCGCGGTGGGTCGTTATGCGGATGAGCCACTGTCGGCAGCAATTCGGGAACGGGAAGGTCCCCGTGCCGGGCGCCGCGCTCGAGTACCGAGATCACGGTGTCGAGGAGGGCGTCCGCGGTCGATCCGTCGTACACCTCGGCATTGACGGTCAGGTGAATCTCGGAACCAACGCGCACAAACTCGAGATCGACAACTGCGTCGGCATGCCCCACGCGAGCGGCACCCAGACTCGCCCGAGAACGATCCAGGAGGTTCGCGAGTCGATCGAAACTCACGTCGGAATGCAAACGGGCACCGGACATGGCGTTCTCGACCCGGTCCACGACCTGGGTGAAGGTCGGACGACCGCTCAGATCGGCTCGGATGATCGACTCCGCTTCGGCGTCGACCAATCCGACAGCAATGTCGCGGCCGGCACCGAAGGTACTCAGCGCGGCGGCAACTGCAGCGAGCAGCATCGAATCCCGGTCGACGGTTTCGCCCAGCTGCCGAATGTACGTGTGGGCACGGTACGCCGGCGAAGGAGTTCGATCGTAGGGAAGATCCACGTCGAGCGGCACACCGCCGAGCACCTGAACCCAGTACTTTTCGTCGTCAGGATTTCCCGGCTCGGCGCCGCCGCGCGGCGCCTCGCTCTGATCCCCGACACCATCCACGGGCGCTGCCACGGTCGAGTCCAGCTCGAGCGCAACGAACTTCGTGTCGTCAATCCGCGCGACGCCGGCCAGCCCCAACGGGGTCGGCGTATCGAACACGTCCGAAACCGATACGCGTAAGCCCAGCTTGCGCAGGCTTCCCACCAAACGCATAGCGGTCAGCGAATGACCGCCGAGGGCAAAGAAGTTGTCGGCCGGGTTCACTACGGGAAGATCCAACACCGTTGCAGCGCAACGGCACAGTGCGTCCACGACGACAGGATCTACGGCGCCAGGCGCTGCCACATCCGACTTGATCGGCGCCGGGGAAAGTCTACGCATCGAAACGCGCTTCACGACGTCGAGGAGGTCCCCCGCGGGCAACGACGGCGAATGAACAACACTGCCCAGAATCTCACCCAATCGCGTCACCACCCGCGCAGCGGTGTCTGCGGGAATGGCAACAGGATCGTGGTAGAGCACAAGATCGAGGCACAGGCTCGGCGGTGCCATCAGCGTCATCGGGTAGTGCGTGACACCACGGTTCGTGAAGCTACTGACGCGCAGCTCGTGCGAGCTGGGCTGGCCGGCTCCGGAATTCGGGAAATTCTCGAAAACGAGAAGTGTGTCGAACAGTTGCCCGATTCCCGCGATTCGCTCGATCTCCGCCAGGCTGGCGTGCTCGACCTCCTGCATATCGAATTGTGCGTTCTGCAAACCGGCAAACTGCTCGAGAAGCGGCACGTCGGCAGCGATGTCGAACCGCGCTGGAATCGTGTTGCTGAACAATCCGACCATAGCTTCCACACCGGAAAGATCGGCGGGACGACCGGAGACTGTCGCTCCGAAAACAACGTCCCACTGCCCGGTCAGCTCGGCAAGGACTGCAGCCCAGGCCCCTTGGACCAGGGTGTTGACAGTCAACCCGTGGGTGCGTCCGAGTTCGATCAGCGCCGAGGCGTCCGTGTCCGACAGCGGTACCGGAACCTGCACCGGCACGCCTCGTTCCGACTGTCCGTCAGCAACGAGCGTCGGAGTGGTCAGCCCACGCAGACGCTTGCTCCACGCTGCCCGTTGCGCATCCTCGTCACGGTCGGCGATCCACGCCAGGTAGTCGCCGTACGGAGTCGGCGCCGGCAGACCGGCGTCACCGTCGTGGTAAACGTTCATCAATTCACGCAGGACGATAGGCGTGGACCAGCCGTCGGTGAGCAGGTGATGCGCATTGAGGATCAGCCGATGGACATCACCGGGGAGACGAATCAGTAGGGCGCGCAGCAGCGGCGGCATTCCGACGTCGAAGATGTGCTCGGCAGCCTCGTCCTCCAGGCGCTGCGCCGAACGCAGTGCTGCCGCCTTCGGTACCGCCGTCAGATCGACCGATCGCCAGGCGACCTTGGCCGAACGCGGAATTGCCTGCACCGGCCGATCGAACTGTTCGTAGTGAAACGCCGCGCGCAGGTTCGGATGCCGGTCGATGACCGTCTCGAATGCTTCGGCCAGCCGCGCGTCGTCCAGCGGTCCGGTGAGATCAAAACGAGCAGTGAGAGTGTAGACGTCCGCAACGCCATCTCGAACGGCGTGGAACAGCAACCCTTCCTGCAACGGGGACAACGGAAGAAGATCGGCGAGCGGGCCGTGAACCGACTCCAGTTCATTGATGCCGTCCTGATCGACCCAATGAGCCGAGCAGTCGGAGGGGGTCAACCCGCCGGCACACAGCGCTGCATGCGCGGTGAGCGCCGCTAGAGCTTGGTCCCAATGTCCGTGCAGTTCATCGACGATCGCGGCGTCCAGCACCCGGCCCGCTGCCGTCCACTCGACAGCCAATTGGGGGTCACCGTCTTCGCGAACAAAAGCATTGAGCGCCAACACTTCCGACATCGCCTTGGATGCCGGTTCGATCACGGAGAACGCGTCATGCTCGGGTAGCCTCCACCCGGTTCCCGGCAACGACGGGAAGCGTCCCAGATAGTTGAGCAGAAGTTCAGGCTCAACGACGTCGGAGAATTCCGGTGCCGCAACAGGATCGAGGTAGCGAAGTACCCCGTAGCCGACGCCCCCGCCCGGAACAGCGCGCTTCGCCTCCTTGACGCTACGCAGCAGAGCTCCGGCCGCCGCGCCACCGCTCAGAGCGTCGGTCAGTGCGTCGCGGCTCGAAATCGCGTCGGTGGGCACCGATACCGGGAACTCGCTGGTGAACCAGCCGACCGTTCCGGCGAAGTCGGTGTCGTCGGTCAGCGGATCACGACCGTGTCCTTCGACGGTCACCGTCTGCGTGTGACCCAATTCGTGCCCATGACTGTTCTGCCACGAACGCAACGCCAACATCAACGCTGCCAGCAATACCTCGTCTACCCGCGCTCGGTACGCCGCAGGAAGCGTGGTCAGAACCGCTTCGGTCACTGCTGCCGACGCTACGGTTGTGGTGCGGGCCGCAGTACTCACGGTGTCCGTCGTGGGGTCGAGTCGACGAGCGCCGATCGGAGCAGCGCCCCCACCGCCGGTTGCCGTGATGCCGGCGGCGGTCTTCCAGTAGTCGAGTTCGGATCGCAGTGTGCCCGAAGCCCCGAACTCCGCGAGCACGCCCGCGTGCCGACGCCACGAACTACCTGAGACGCCGAGCGTGGCGGATCGACGTTCGCGCGCAGCATCAGTTGCCTCGTGCAGATCGGGAATCAGAATCCGCCAGGAAACGCCGTCGACGATCAAGTGGTGCGCAATGACGATCAACTGATCCGGGTGACCGGTTGGGGTTCGCAGCAACACGACGCGCAGGAGATTGCCTGCACGCGGATCGAGTTGCGCCGCAGCTTCTTCAGCGGTGCGCTGGATCAGTTCAGTGTCAGCACTTCCCGCGATCTCACTCACGAGCCCCTCTGCGCGCACGGCACCCGAGTCACGAACGATCAATTCGGTGGCGGCGCCGCCAGTTCCCCGTCGCAGTAGAAGTCGCAGTGCATCGTGGCGATCGAGGATCGTCTGGACCCCTGATCGGATGTCGTCGAACGCGACCATCTCGTCGATACGCACAGCGGTCCACTGTGCGTAACCGGCAATGGACTCGTCGGTGGGGTTCTTGTCGGTCAATGCGCGCACGATCGGTGGTGCGATCACTGAGCCGGTCGCTACGTCGACTACAGCAGCGGCGCGGTTGTCATCGTCGGCGACCTCGCGGGCCGCCGCTGCGATGGTCCCCAAATCGCGCTGCGCCAAAAGCTCTTTCGGAGCAATGAGCACTCCGCGCACACGTAGCCGACTACTGACGCTGATGGCGGTGATGCTGTCACCACCGAGACCGAAGAAGTCCTCGTCGACACCAACTCGGTCCCGTCCCAGAACCTCCGCCACCACAGCACAGAGGATCTGCTCGCGGGGTGTGGATGCGGCACGACCTTCTGATTCCAGAACCGGAGCGGGTAGCGCCGCGCGATCAAGTTTTCCGTTGACAGTCACGGGAAGTTCAGTCAAGACAACAACAACCGAAGGCACCAGGTGATCCGGCACTCGCGTCGCAAGATCACGGCGCAGTTCGTCCTGCGGCGGCAAAGTAGCACCGGCCACAGCCACGACGTAACCCACCAAACTGGGGCGTCCACCGTCGGTGCGAATGACGGCTGCGGCCGCGCCGACGCCGGGCACGGCACCCAGAATCGCTTCGACCTCACTGAGTTCGATGCGATGACCACGGATCTTGACCTGCTTGTCGCCGCGGCCGATGAATTCGTATCCGCGGCCCGGCACCCAACGGGCCAGGTCGCCGGCCCGGTACATGCGGTCGCCGGGAGCACCGAAGGGGTCGGCAACAAATCGTTCAGCCGTCGCGGCTTCCCGCCCGAGATATCCCCTGGCCAACTGAGGACCGGCCAGATAGAGCTCTCCGCGCTCGCCGTCGGCAACCGGCTTCAACGCGCTGTCGAGGAGATACGCGCGAGTTCCCGCGAGCGGGTAGCCAATTCGGGGTTCCGCGCCGTGGACGGAAGTCGCAATCGCGTCGACGGTTGCTTCCGTGGGTCCGTACAGGTTCTGGACCGGCACATTCGCATCGATGATCGCATCCCAGAGCGCAGGGGGCGCGGCCTCACCGCCGACAACCAACAACGCAAGTGGGTGTGCGCCCGTCAACAATCCACTGTCGACCAGTGCCGTAGCCATCGAGGGAGTGGTGTCGACGACATCGATCCGATCGCGCGCGAACGCGGAAACCAGTGCGTCGGCGTCCTTCTGAAGCTCTTCGTCGTACACATGCACTCGATGTCCACACAGCAGCCACAGCAGCTGGTCGAGGGATGCGTCGAAGGCAAACGAGGCTGTATGAGCGGTGTGCAGTTGCCGCCGGCCCACTCGGTTCGCAGCGTCACGGTAGATCGTCGCACTGTGGTGGTGTAGCAAATGGGCGAGTCCGCCGCTTCGCACCAGAACGCCTTTGGGTGTCCCCGTCGATCCGGATGTGTAGATAACGTAGGCGAGGTGGTCCGCGTGACGCGGAGCAGCCAGTTCACTCGCGGAGATAGGTAGATCGGAGTAACGCGTGAGTTCGTCGCGGAGCGTTTCGGACTCCACGACTACTGGATCCGGCCGGGAATCCCCCGAAAGTTGCTCCGCCAGTGCACCAGTGGTCAGCACAACCTTGGGCTGAGCGTCGTCGATCAGAGCCCGCAGGCGCTCTACCGGATGCTCCGGATCCAATGCCACGTACGCGGCCCCGGCTTGGAGCGTCGCGAGCAGTGCAACAACCATGTCGGCTGTGCGCGGTATTGCGATCCCGACTATGTCGTCAGGTCCGACGCTCCGGGCTCGCAACGCGCGCGCCAGTCGGTAGACGCGAGCGCCCAGCTCGCCGCCGGTCAGAGAATCGTCGCCGCACACCAGGACCGCGGCCTCTAACTGTTGGGCGACAACACGATCGAACACATCTGCAACGTGCTCGATCCGGCCGGCGCTCGGCGCGCTCTCACGGTCGACCAGAATCCGGTCGGCCTCGGCGACGGAGAGTACGTCCACCTGCCCGACAGCCGGATCGTCCTCCCCGACCATCGCGTCGATGATGCTGACAAATCCCGCGAGGCGTCGCTGCACCGATTCACGAGTGTTGGTGCGGGCGTCCACCTCGAACCCGAGGAGCACCTCACCGTCGGCAATGGGTGTAACAGTCAAGCCGAGGTCTTCCGGCGGACCGCCTGCAACGTTGCGCAGCACGCCCACAGCACCTGCGAAGTCCAATGCGAAGTCGAATGCCTTGAGATTGATGCCGATTCCGTGAAGCAACGCACCGCTGCCGGCCACCGCGAGATCGCGGGCCAGGTTCTCTCCGCGGTAACGCTGATGAGCACGCATGCTCTTCATCGACGCCGCGACCTGCTTGCTGAGGTCGCCGAGCCGGTCACCGCTGCGGACCGTCAGGCGCAGTGGCAGCACATTGACAGCCATCGCGGGAGTCCGGAGCGCCGTGCGACCGACCCGAGCCATCAGCGGCATCGCGATGACAACGTCCGACTCACCCAGCAGGCGATGCAAGAATGCTCCGTAGCAGGCAATAAGACCTTCGGCCCAGGTCGTACCCGTTGTGGCCGCCACTGCCTTGAGCTTGGTCAGGGTGTCGGCCGACATCACACTGCGGACCGCAACGGTTCGCTCGGCGGGACCGGCAACCTGCCTGCCTCGACCGTCCAACGGCGGCAACGGGGTAAGGGCGTCACGCCAGTAGTCGCGGTCTTCGGCAAACTGCTCACCGCCGCGGTACTCCTCGTCCTCGGCAATCAGCTGCTCGATCGAGCCGAATCGTGTTGGTGCTACGTCACTTCCACGCGCGAGCGCGGTGTAATGGTCGGCCACGCGGCGCGAGATCATTGCCGCGCTGTATCCGTCGACGATCAGGTGGTGATAGAGCTGGATGCACCAGACTTCGCGATCGGTGAGCCTGATCAGCGAGTACGTGTACAGCGGGCGTTCCACCATCGCCCGGCAGTACTCCGACGCCCGGCCTCGTTCGGCGTCGACGAGGGCGTGCGCAACCGCAACCGGGTCACGCTCCGCCCGCAGGTCGACTATCGGGATGTCACCGACGGGAGCGTCGGAAACGATCTGTCGAGGTCCGTCAGGCGTCTCGATCATGTGCAGCCGCATGGTCTCGGCCTCGCCGATCGTCGCCCGGATGGCATCTGCCAGAAGTGCGGTATCGATCGCGTCGTCGCCGACAATCTCGAGCACCTCGCCGACGAGATAACTCCGCGATTCCGGATCAAGTCTCTGCGCGTTCCAGATTCCGAGCTGAGCTCCTGTCAGTGCAAGCAAATTCTCGCTTGCCTCGATGGAGTTCGAACCTGGAAAAACGCTCACACTGATCCTTTCGCCGCGGACGTGCCACGCAAGGGTGGCCTAACCTCATTTTGGGCAGCCTAAACTAAATATGCGGCAAAGTGGAAGACTCACTCAGGGCAATTTTCGCAACCGCCGCCAAGTCGACGCTTTCCGACAATTACCGCAGGTGAAATACCGAATCTTATTGAAAGAACAACTACTTCATTTCCGACAACACCGCTGCTGTATCAAAATGTGGGATCGAACCCGAAACGGAATGCGTCAGCCCATCACGGTGGCAGCGACGGTTCCGCCCAATTCGTAGCACTGCTGACGAACGTTTTTGTCCACGGGCACAATCACTTCGAGCGGCTCGGCCACCGGAACCAAACCGAGACCGGTTGCCAGTGCCCGCACCGACGACACAGCACCGGCAGTGTCATTGTTTCCGTGCACCCATAACCCATATGGACGCTCGGACACCGCACCCAAGCATTGGTAATAGGTGGTGCCGAAAAAGTACTTCAATGCCCCGGACATATAGCCGAAGTTCGCGGTGGTTCCGAAAATATATCCGTCAGCACCGAGTACGTCGGGCACGGTCGCTGCCAATGCCGGGACAGCAATAATTTCGACGCCCTCGATCTCCGGATCATGCGCGCCTGCCAGCACGGCATCAAGCAATTCATGCGTCGCGGGCGAGGGCGAATGGTGAACCACCAACAAAGTCTTCACGTCCACGAGAATACGACGCGCTTACTACAGGCAAGGCCGCTTACCGCGAGCAGAGAACCTCAACCCATGCATTGACGGTCTGCTCTTCCGCCAACACGGCAAAATCTGCATCCGCTCCGTCGGCGCGCCACCGTTCGACCAGCATCATGAGCCGCACCGAGTCCAGGCCCTCATCGGTCAGATCCGTGTCGTCGCCGAGTTGTTCTGCCCTCATCGACAGAACTTCGGCAACGTCACGCACAATCCGGGCCCGGTCCACAGTGCTGCTCATCGATCTCCTCGTATAGTACGAATACGGAATGACTTTAGGCCAGCCTAACCATATTGGTACGTTGGTACCCAACTTGAAACTGGACACACAAATCTCGCACAACTAAGGCTAGCCTCAACATAGCAATAGTTCCGGACAATCTGGAAGGGCGTCCATGTTTGCACTGGCCGAAGTCGCCGAATACCCGTTGCACACCAACCGATCTGACAACGGAGCGGATTCAGTTTTCCTGCTCTCCCGCAGGCAGACCTCGGTTCAGACCTCCGGAGTGGTGGAAGAATTCGACTCGGCGTTCGACGCTGTAGAGGGACTCAAGACAGGGCGGATCGACTCGGTTGTGGGCGCCCTCCCCTTCGCTCCCTCAACACCGTGCGCGCTCACCGCGCCGCTGAGTTTCACCCGAACGAGGGGTGATCTACATCACTCCGGTGCGGTGAATCTTCCTTCCGCGAAAGTTGCCGGATGCGAACCAAGCCCTCTCGAGCACACCCGGCGAGTTCGCGGTGCGATCACGCGACTGCAGGCAGGCGAACTGGACAAGGTTGTTCTCGCACGCACGCTCGCGATCGCAACCGAATCGCCGATCTCGCCCACAGCACTCACGAGAAAATTGATCTCGCTCGATCACTCGCACAACGGGTTCTGCGTAGACCTCTCCCCCGCCGGCGGGAAATACCGCGGGCGCGCTTTGGTCGGTTCAACGCCGGAAGTCCTGATCGAACGCCGCGGAGACATCGTCACCTGCCACCCGCTCGCAGGTTCGATTGCACGACACCCTGATTCGAAGCAAGACGAAGCACACGCCCAGGAACTCCTGGCGTCCACCAAGGATTTGTCCGAGCACAAATTTGTCGTCGATTCGATCAGCGCGGTTCTCGGACCGCTGTGCCGATCATTCTCAGCGCCAAGCACTCCCGAACTGCTCCGCACGCCTCAACTCTGGCACCTCGGAACCAAGATCGAAGGGGTACTGGCCGACCCGAACACAACGGCACTGGAGCTCGCGCTTGCACTGCACCCCACTCCGGCGATCTGCGGAACACCGACCGATGCCGCTCGCGATCACATCACCGGGACCGAGGACGATCGTGGCTTTTACGCAGGTGCCATCGGATGGTGCGATCGGACCGGCGACGGCGAATGGATGGTTGCCATCCGATGCGCCGAGATCGCGGCCGACGGCCTCTCGGCGAAGGCCTATGCCGGTGGCGGAATTGTCGCGTCGTCGGATCCCGATACGGAATTGCGTGAAACCAGTACCAAGTTCCGAACGATTCTCAGCGCATTCGATCTAGCCGAAGATCTTGCCGAATAGTGGCTCACTACCGGTCGATGCACTCATTTTGACACCAACAGGTCGGGCGTTCAGTACCGTTTTGGGCGATACATCCTAATTCGTCTCTGGCTTCTCGCCTGGGGGTTCCCTGTGAATCGAATGCGCGCCTCAACCCGCCACGCTGCGATGGTCGCCGGCACAGTGACTGTCCTCGTCACCGGGACTCAGTTCGGAACCGCATCTGCGCAGCAGGTATCTCCAACCTTCGAGGCGTTGTGCACCCCGACTGACACCGGCCTCACCGAACTGTCCGGGTTGGCGGCAACGTCAACCGGAATGTATGCACTCGGCGACAGCGGAGCAGACGACCGGATTGCCGAACTCGACGCAGGCTGCCACGTCACTCGCTGGATACCGGTGGGGACTGAGACCTACGATGTCGAAGATCTCGACTCCACTACCGACGGCACTCTGTGGCTTGCCGACATCGGGGACAACAACAAGGTTCGTACGTCCGTGGCGCTGATCGGATTCGATCCGTCGGGCGCGGAAGCTGCCACACCACGTGTGCTGACCTATCCCGACGGCGCACATGACGCCGAGACCTTGCTCATCTCGCATGACGGGCTGCCCGTCATCGTGACGAAGGACTATCTCGGGTCGAGCGATATCTACGCACCGGCAGGTAATCAGAATGTGCATGACCTGAGCACCACTGTCCCGACACAACTGAACAAGGTCGGACACCTGCAATTCTCGCCGACCACAACTCCCGGCGGTCCGGTCGACGGAGCGGGAACAATGGCCGTCACCGGCGGCGCAGTCAGCACCGACGGCACGGTGGTCGCTCTGCGCACGTACACCGACGTCTACCTGTATTCCGCCCCCGACGGTGACGTAGTCAAAGCCCTGTCCGCCAGAGCGATTCGGGTTCCGCTCCCGAACGAACCACAGGGCGAGGCAATTGCATTCAACAACGACGGAGATCTGATCAGCGGATCCGAGGCCTACCAGGGGCCACTGCCGCCACTGCTCATCCTTCGCGGAGCAACCGCCCTTGCCTTGACGGCAGGCTCGGCCGGACCCCTGGGCTCAACGGGTTCGTAGACTCGGGGTCAATCCGCGGGACCGCTATCATCGCGGGGTGAATACACGAATTCGGATGAGCGGTGCTGCCATTGCACTGGTATGCACCGTTGCCCTCGGGGCAGCGGGCTGCACCCACGCAGTCACTGGCACGCCGCTCCCCGATGCGTTTGTTCCGAGCGCCGACAACCCTGATCCGTCGGAAGCGATCGACGGGGTTGTGTATGTCGAATACCCAACGGCACTTCACGTCCAGCCCAATGAGCGTGTGGCATACACACATTCACCACCGTTCGGCGGGCGGCACGACGGGGTGTGGGCTAAATGCACCGGAATTGTGTATCCACAGGCGATCCGAACAGAAAATGCCGTTCATTCACTCGAACACGGTGCGGTCTGGATCACGTACAACCCTGACCTTGTTTCAGCCGGCGACGTCGAGCTCCTCGCTGAAAAGGTCAGCGGAAACAGCCATATGCTGATGTCACCGTATCCAACGCTCGACGCCCCGATCTCGTTGCAGTCGTGGGGACATCAACTCGAGCTCGACCAAGCATCCGACATCCGAATCGATCAGTTCATCTCGGCGCTTCGACTCAATCCCGCAACGTATCCCGAAGTGGGAGCGACGTGTTCGATTCCGCCGTTGAGCTTCGACCCGGACAACCCGCCGCCGTTCGACCCCACCACTCCGGATCCGGCGTCCCCCACCACCGTTCCGGAGTAGACGGGTCTACTTGCCGCGCTCGCGGTTCCGGAGTAGACGGGTCTACTTGCCGCGCTCGCGTCGTTCCAATTCCACTGCCCGGCGCATGGTTTCGCGGGCACGGCTTCGGTCACCCGCGTAGTCGTAGGCGCGGGCAAGACGGAAGTTCTGCTTCCAGTTGTCGGGATCAGCTTCCCAGTCAACTTTGACCGTCGCGAACAACTCGTCGGCTGCTGCGCGCTCGATCCGGCCCGACGGCAATTTCGGGAGCGTCGACGCGTCGACGGCCAAGCCTTCGTCGTGGATCTGCTGAGCCAGGCGCTGATGGGTGAATCCCGCTCGCAATGTTGCGATCACCAGCCACAGTCCCAGGAACGGCAGGATGAGCACACCGATTCCCAGGCCGATGGCCACGCCGCCGCCGTCTTGGATGAGCTGAATTCCGCGTTGGCCCAGCAGCACGAAGTACACCGCCAAGGCAATACAGATCGCCGTGATCAAGATGAGCGTGCGGGTGGTTTTGTTGTTCATGTTCTTGGTACTCACAGGCCCGTAGTGCTCACAAATCCAGGAACGAATCGATACCGACGGTAAGGCCGGGGCGAGACGCGATCTGGCGAACGCCGAGCAGGACGCCCGGTGCAAAGGAGTTTCGGTCGATGGAATCGTGACGGATGGTGAGCGTCTCGCCCTGCGTGCCCAGAATGACCTCCTGGTGCGCGACCATCCCGGCCATGCGCACCGAATGCACGCGCACACCGTCTACATCGGCGCCGCGGGCACCGTCGAGTTCAGTGGTCGTGGCGTCAGGACTGGGACCGACACCAGCTTCGGCGCGCGCCGCGGCGATCATCGCCGCAGTGCGGTACGCGGTGCCGGACGGCGCGTCAGCCTTATGGGGATGGTGCAGTTCGATAACTTCGACGGAATCGAAGAACCGAGCTGCGGCAGCCGCGAAGCGCATAGACAGCACAGCACCGATCGCGAAGTTCGGGGCGATCAGGACGCCTGTGGTGGGCTGGGCGTCGACCCACGACTGCACCGCAGCCAGCCGACTCTCGTCGAAACCTGTGGTGCCGACCACGGCGTGAATGCGATTGGCTACGAGAAACTCCAGGTTTCCCATCACGACATCGGGATGTGTGAAGTCGACCACGACCTGAGTGCGGGTGTCGACAAACGTCTCGATCGGATCGCCGGTATCTACCTGCGCAACCAGTTCCAGATCAGCGGCAGCCTCGACTGCTGCGCAGATTGCCTGGCCGACCTTGCCCTTGGCTCCCAGAACCCCAACCCTGATGGGTGCTGCACTCACGTCTTCCACGCTCCGTCCGATGCATTGTTGTGGGGTAAAGCCTACGCAACCGGGCAGATGGGCTCACCATCAGTGCAACAGGAGTTTCGTCACGACTGGCACACTGGAGTTGGTGAGCAACCGCCCAGAAATTCAGCCAACCGGCAACTTGCGTCCACTCGAGGTGGCGACCGGTGCCGTGATGGCCGGATTCACGGTCGCTCTTTCCGTCATCGCGACAGTTATTCCTCTGGCGAGTGCTCTCCACCTTGTTGCGGCCGTTCCGATGGGGATCGTTGCTCAGCGGTTCAGAATCCGCGCTGTGGTCGCCTCCGGGGTTGCGGCCACCGCAGTCGCGTTTGTTGCCGCCGGCTCCGGTTCTGCCTCAGCCGTTGCGCTGTGCGCCCTACTGGGCGGAATTATCGGCAACGTAAAAAGGCGGGGGCGCGGATTCTTTTCCGCGCTACTGGCGTCGTTCGTTGTCGGGCCGATTCTGGCCCTGTTCTCGATAGTTCTGCTGCTCATTCTCTCGCCGCTACGAAATCTGTTGTTGGATTCACTCGACAACACGGCTCGCGGCGTCGCGGAAATTCTCAGAAGATTTCCGTACTTCATCGGGATCGCGGATGCGATCGAAAGCAGTATCGGAGCCATCATCGATTACTGGTGGCTCTGGATCGCCGCATCCGCGACGCTGGGCATCATCATCAGCACCGTCGTCTCCTACTTCGTTCTCGGCGCAGTTCTCGATCGGTTGGCCGCGCTTCCCACGGTGGATCCGCTGGCCACGACGCCCGACGACCGGTCGATCAACCCGTTGCCGTTGACGCTCGAACACGTCGGCTTCACCTACCCGGGTTCTTCGTCGCCGGCGTTGACGGATATCAACTTCTCGATCGACCGCGGCGAATTTGTCACCGTCGTCGGGCACAACGGTTCCGGAAAATCGACCTTGACGCGCCTTCTCGCCGGCCGGGCACCGTCCACCGGACTCCTGGTTCGACCTGGCGCTGCGGGACTCGGACATCGCGACGGTACGGCGGTGGTTTTGCAGCGACCCGAAAGCCAGATCCTCGGAACGCGCGTCGCCGACGACGTGGTGTGGGGCCTGCAACCCGAGCATGTTCCGGACATCGAGGCGCTCTTGACCGAAGTCGGGCTGGGCGGAATGGCGATGCGTGAAACGTCGTCACTCTCGGGTGGCGAGATGCAACGCCTTGCTGTCGCCGCTGCCCTCGCGCGTCGTCCCGCGTTGCTCATCGCCGACGAAGCCACCGCGATGGTCGATCGCACCGGACGAGAAGAACTGGTGGAGCTGCTCACAGCTCTCCCCCGTCGGCACAATATGGCCGTTGTTCTTGTCACCCATCATCAGGCAGACACCCGCCAAGCAGACCGGGTTATCCAGCTCGAGAACGGCCGGCAGATCGAACATGAGCCGGGCTGGATGGTCGGCACCGGAGCGCCGACAGTTCCCACCTACTGGCCGCGCAGCACCAAAGCCCTGCTCGAAATCAAGAACCTCTCGCACACCTACAACAATCGGACTCCGTGGTCGCGCACCGCGTTGTCCGACGTCAATCTGACCATCGGCTCAGGTGACGGCGTACTGGTCCTGGGCGGCAACGGCTCCGGAAAATCCACACTGGCCTGGATCATGGCCGGCTTGACGGTACCCACGTCGGGCACGGCGTTGTTCGACGGCAAACCGATTGCCCGGCAGGTGGGTTCGGTGGGCTTGACCTTCCAACACTCGCGGCTGCAACTGCAACGTCGAACCGTCTCCGAAGACATCGAGGCCGCCGGTGGGCCCGAAATCGGGTCGACGCAGGTTTCCTGGGCACTCGACGCTGTCGGACTTGATCGTCGCATTGCCAGCCGCAGCATCGATCAACTCAGTGGCGGGCAGATGCGCAGAGTGGTGCTCGCCGGTCTGCTCGTCCGACAGCCCCAGATGCTCATCCTCGACGAACCCCTCGCAGGCCTCGACCCACCCGGGCGAGCGGCCATCATGAATGTCCTGACCTGGATCAGGCGCAACGGCACCGCACTGGTCGTGATTTCCCATGACGTCGACGGCATGGATGGCGTGTGCAGCAGGACAATTCATCTCGCTGACGGTGTCCTGACCGAAAGTCCCGTCACACTGGAAGAGACCCGGCGATGACCACACTCCTGCGCGAAGTTCCCACCACCTCACCGATCCACCGACTATGGGCCGGCACGAAGATCATTGCCGTGGTTCTCATCAGCCTTGTCATGGTGATCGCGCCGTCGTGGCCGTCCATTGCCGTGATCACCGGACTGCTCGTCATTACTGCCGCGATCGGCCACATTCCACCGACGGCAATCCCGCGCCCACCGTGGTGGATATGGCTGCTACTGCTGGGCGGCGCCCTGGTCAATCTCCCGATCGGTCTCGACGCCGTGTACCTCTACCTTCGGGCAGTCACCTTCGGAATCATATTGCTGTGCGCGTCACTGATGTTGGCCTGGACCACCTCGATGAGCGACGTCGCACCCGCACTGGCGACACTCGGACGTCCGCTGCGGTTCCTACGAATCCCGGTGGACGAGTGGGCAACAGCCGCGGCGCTCTGCATTCGCTCACTCCCCCTCCTGATCGAGGAAATGCTCACGCTGGCCGCGGCTCGCCGACTCCGGCCGAAAGGCGTGGTGCACAGCGCGTCCGACAACACGATTATCGATCTGATCACCACCACGATGTCGGTGGCGATCCGGAGATCCGCCGAAATGGGTGAAGCCATCTCCGCACGCGGCGGAACGGGATTGATCGCCGCCTATCCGAAGCGTCCGCGTCGAGCTGACCTGCTGGCGATCATCGTTGTCGTTCTTTCCTGCGCCGGAGCGATCGTACTGACCGTGATCTAGGGCTGTGGTTGTGCAGTGATCCCAGCGCCCATCCAACGGCGCAGGTATTGCCGTAGTTCGTCGTCGCTCCGAGGTGGATTACCGGGGGATATGAAAAACGACTGCATCGTGCGCAGGACGTATTCGACGAGTTCCCGAAGAGCAGCGTCGTCGTAGCCGTACTTCTTCCAATCGACGTCGAAGCGGTTGATCATCGCAATTCCGAAGGCCTGAGCCTCATCCGATGTGAGACCGTCGGGGTGAAGGTTCGAGTACGTTCCCGTCAGCAAGATGCCAAGATGTGGGATTCTGCGGACTTCGGTCAGTGTGTAGACAACGCCTTCGGTCATCGCGTCGACGGGATCTTCGATGCCGCTCACATGGGCAGTGAGCCGATCTAGAAATCCGGCGACCGATGCGATTGCCGCTGCGCGCATCAGGGCGTCGGAGTTGGGAAAGTACCGATACACCGTCTGACGGATCACGCCCAGCGACTCCGCGATATCGGCGATGCTGATTGCCGAGCCCGTTCGCCCGATCAAATCGACTGCCGCGGTGACGATTCGACGAGTTGCGTCGTCATCGTCGACTGGCGGATTTCCGCCCCACCCACGTCTTCGCGCCACTGCCTGTATTCCTCACTCGAATCGAGAAACCCAGGCTAACACTGCCAGTCGACACCAATTCTGTGCGCATGACGGAATTGTGACCATACACAAACGCTAATCTGTGTATGGTCACATTCAGAGCGTGGCTATCGGGGCATCCGGGCAGCCACCTACCCGACCGTCCGGAAAGACGAGGTTTCGAGAAGTGACTGATCTACACGTGCGAAAGATGAATTTTGCTTTCGAGGACTACGACGTCCCCTTCCTGTGGAACGAGGAGAATCCGGCCTTCTCGAGCATGGCCAATGCCGTCTCTTTCCTGGCCATCGGTTTCGAGAAGATGATCGTCAAGCTCATCATGCAAACCAAACCGCTGTTGACGGATCGCGCAGTTGCCGAGGAAGCCGACGCGTTCATGCGCCAAGAGGGACAGCATTCCTCGGCACATCGCCAACACGTCAAGGGCTTGATCAGGCGATATCCCGGCCTGCAGGAAACTCTCGACGACGTGGTCGGCGAGTTCGACAAACTCACTGCAGAAACGTCGGTGAACTACCGACTGGCATACACCGCCGACCTCGAAGCAACCTTCACCTCGGTGTTCAAGCTGATGCTCGACAACGAATCTGCACTTTTCCGCCCCGGCGACGACAGGGTTGCGTCGCTGTTCATCTGGCACTTCGTCGAGGAAGTCGAACACCGAAGTTCCGCCCTCATCATCTTCGACTCCGTCGTCGGCAGCGACCTCTATCGGATGCGCATGGCACCGTCAATTTTCCGGCACGTCATGAAAGTGATCAGGCTGGCCTCCCTGGGCTTCAACAAGCATGTGCCGCGCGAAGATCGGCAGGTCGACGCGATGGCCATGTTCGCGTCGTATCGCAACATGCAGTTTCTTCGCAAGCGTTTACCCGGGCTCGAGGCGCAGGACAACGGTCCGATGTCTCGCGCGTTCGACGTATTGCCGCTCGGCGAGCAACTCACCGCGCTGCGGGGAGTTATCCGCAGCCAACTGCCCAAGCACAACCCCGCCACCGAGAACTTGCCCGCACTGGCCGACGTGTGGTTCGAACGTTTCGAAGCCGGATACGACGTAACCCGCTGGTATACAGCTGAATCGAACAGCACAGGATCGAAGAGCACAGGGCGGTCGAACAATGGCTGACCTCTGTTCCCCCACTTTCGATCAACTCGCCACGGAACTCGGCTTCTCCTGCGCAGAAGCGGGTGGGTTGGTCGAAATCCGCAATCCCTTCGGGCTGGAGAACTGGACTCTGCCGGTTCTCGAGTGGACCATCATCATCGGCTCGGTGCTCGCTCTGGTTCTCGCGATCGTGCGCTTGCGGCGAAACGGCGATCCCACCAATCTCGTACTCTGGTTCGGCGCCACCGCCTATCTGTTCATCATCGAACCGCCGCTGTACTTTCCCGCGGCCTTCGGCATCGAGAAGCACGTGGATACGATGTTCGCGCACAACGTGTTCACCGTCGATTTCCTGTGGGGCAGACTCCCCCTCTACATCATCGCGATCTATCCGCTGATGGCAACGCTGGCCTTCGAAATCGTCAAGATGCTGGGCGTTTTCCGTCGGTACGGTGTGCTCGCCGGCGCAGTCTGCGTGGGCTTCGTTCACCACGCGTTCTACGAGATCTTCGACCATCTCGGACCGCAGCTTCGGTGGTGGGAATGGTCGACAGCCAACCCGATCAACCAACCGATGTTCGACGCCGTCCCACTGCCGAGCGTTGTTGTGTTCGCAGCCTTGTGGCCGATGTCGCTGGCATTCTGCGTCCAGTTCTTCGTTGGCCGCCACGTCGACGACGGCCAACACTTCACCGGGCTCCAATTGGTTTGGCGCACAATCGTCATCGGCGTCCTGGCCTCAGTGGGCACGTTCATCCTGCCGTTGCCCGCGACAGTCTTCGGCGCGGGCAGCGACACGGTCCGAGGAGTGCTCTACGCAGCGGAGCTGGTGATCCTCTCGGTTGTCGCGATAACACTGCTGATCCGCCAGTGGACCCGGTTGCGTACGCAGCCGTCTGACGCGCCCCCGTACACCAACAGGTTTGTCCAGTACTACAGCGTGGTGTACCTGTGCATCATGGCCGTTCTCTGGGCCAGCGCCCTACCCGATTTCTTCGGTGCCGTCGACGGTTCGACCAGCAACGGAGACCCGATCGGGAATCTCTGGTACACGCTGGCGTGCTTCGTCGTCGCAATACTCTGTGTCGCTGCAACATTCACCGTGACGCGTCGCAGTGCAGCAGCAGGCGACTCTCCGTCCACCGAAGAGCAACCCGCTCCTCACACCGCATAACTTGGTTGAAAACAGCTCGAGGTGGACGCACCCTACGGCACGCGGTGCGTCCACTTCTCGGTGCTGAACTTGGTCTCCACCAGCTCACGCGCCTGCGCCAACTCTGCCTCGGTGTAGGTACTGGTGCGGGTGTCGTGCTGCGATCGGAAGTAATTCTCGAACGCTGTCAGGATCGCGGCGCGTGTCATTCCGGTCTGAGAGCGGAGCGGGTCCACTCGTTTGGCCGCGCTCTTGGTTCCCTTGTCGGACATCTTCTCTCGGCCGATTCGCAGAACCTGCGTCATCTTCTCCGCGTCGATGTCGTAGGCCATCGTCACGTGATGAACGACTGTGCCGTCGGCGAACCGCTTCTGGGCTGCGCCGGCGATCTTGCCCTTGTCCGAGGCGATGTCGTTGAGCGGTACGTAGCGCGCGGTGATTCCGACTTCGGCAAGCGCGCCCATCACCCACTGGTCCAGGAAGGCGTACGACCGTTCGAAACTCAGCCCCTCCACCAACGACGCGGGTACCACCAACGAATACGTGATGCAGTTACCCGGTTCCATGAACATCGCACCGCCGCCTGAGATCCGGCGCACAACACCGATACCGTGGCGCGCAGCAGCTTCCGAGTCGACTTCATTGCGTACGGATTGGAACGAGCCGATCACGACCAGCGGCGAATCCCAGTCCCAGAAACGCAAAGTGGCCGGACGCTCACCGGACACCACCTCGCGCGCGATGACCTCGTCCAGCGCAACGTGCATCGCGGGATCGAGGACCGCCGGCGAAATGACGTCGAATGTGTGGTCCGCCCAGCTGGTGGCATGACCGAGCGCGCGGCGAATCGCGATGCCGACCGACTCCGCAGTGAACCCGATCATCGACACAGACTCGTCGAGCGTCGCGATGATGGCGTCCGCCAGCTGTTCCACGTTGGCATCGGCCGGCATACCCGTCAGCGCTCCGTTGATGTCATCCAGCGCGCTGTCCGGCTCGAGGAAAAAATCGCCGGAAACCGCTACGTCGGACAGCTGCCCGTCCTCGACCTCGACATCGACTGCAACGAGCTTGCCACCAGGAACCTTGTACTCTCCGCGCATGTGTTCAGCCTATCCCCGCGGGATCGCCCGTCGGCGCGCGCCGTCGGAGCAGAGGGCAGAGTCACACATCGGATGCCCGGTGAGACAAAGCACCCCACCTGGTCGTGCCACCCGCCGAGCGAAATGATGCCCAGGGTGCGATCATTAGCCCATTCGGCTCGAATCCTGACGAGCCACAACGGAGGTGCACATGAAGGTCCCGGCGTTCCACTCGACGGTTCCTTCCGATCTCGACGTCTACCACGACAACGAGAGCTGCATCCTTGCCGCGCGCATCGACCCTTCGGATCGAAGTGACGGCGTCGACGGTCGCCCGTGGTGCACTGCCTGTGCATCGTTGGACTAGCACCGCCTGACGCGCCTACATTCTGCGCTCCCGCAGTCGCAGGTTGACGATCTCGAGTGCCGCCTCTTCGGCGTGATCCAAGGCCTCGGCTTGCTTCACCGAAATGCTGTCGCACAGCCAATCCCAGTGCAGCGCTACCACGTTCCCTCGCACCGGAGCGGGAGCAAGTGGAATGCCGTCGACGTTCCACCGCACGTGTTCGATCGCCTTCGGACCGCGGGTCAGTCGGTTACCGTCGAACGCGAGCGGCGAGGACTCCACCTCGGCATACTCGTCACCTACTTCACGTACTTCGCCCCACCTGATTCGGCAGTTCTGGAGGATGGACAGTGGCACCGCACCGTGCTTCCGCAGAAGGCGCACCCACGGATACACGGCAAGAACGTGGAAACTGTGATGCGCAAGAGCGCGATCTCGGCGATCCAGATCTGGGAGCAACCCTCCGTCGTTGCGCGTCCCGAATTCATGCCGTAGGTGCGCCACCAACTCTTCCGAGTTCACCGAATCCAGCAGCGACCCACCCAACCAGTAAGCCTCGATCACGCGTGGGTCGAGTGGGTCGTCCACGCCCGATGCCCGGGCCAGTGCCTCGAGATACGGCCACGCACCGTCGAACTGTTGCGCTCGGCCTCGGTCCTGCTCTGTCACCGTTCCGGCCGCCTGACGCAAGAGCGCCGACGGATCGTCGGCTCCGCAATACCCCAATTCGTTCGGCGGATATGCGTACCTCGCAAACAGAGCCGGGCCGCTAACGTGAACGCCGGTCATCAACAGATCCGCGGAAGCTGTTCACCAGCAGGGAGATCCACTACCCGATTGCCACCAAGCGCGGTTCGGGCAACCACCATTCCGGAGTGCGCGCTCACGCACTCCCCGATCACCGTTGCCCCCCTTCCCAACGGGTGTCCACGCATGGCATCGAGCACGAGATCGACGTCGGTGGGTGCGACAAACGCAACCAATTTGCCTTCGTTGGCCACGTACAGCGGATCCAGACCCAACAATCCACAGGCATCCCGAACGGCGTCGGGAATCGGCAGGTTCCGTTCCACGATCGCAACGCCGACATTCGACGCCTGGGCAATCTCGTTGAGCGTCGCTGCAACTCCGCCGCGAGTCGGGTCACGAAGGACGTGGATGTCCGCGCCGGTGGCGATCATGTCCGCAACCAGGCCGTTCAGTGCGGCGCAGTCGCTGCGCACCTCGGTTCCGAACTCCAGACCCTCCCGGCAACTCATCACCGCCACGCCGTGAACTCCGATGTCACCACTGACGATCACGGCATCACCGACCTCGGCCCGGTTCGGCCGTATGTCGACACCAGCTGGCACGATGCCGATGCCCGCAGTGTTCACGAAGACTCCGTCGCCGTGACCGGCGTCGACCACCTTGGTGTCGCCGGTCACCAGACGCACTCCGGCTGAGCGAGCCGCGTCGCCAAGCGTGGCCGCCACCGTGGCTATGTCGGCGAGCGGTGTCCCCTCCTCGAGAATGAAGGCGGTCGACATGGCCAGTGGTTGCGCGCCGGCCATGGCAAGATCGTTGACCGTGCCGTTCACGGCCAGATCGCCGATGTTTCCACCCGGAAACACCATCGGTTTGACCACGTATGAGTCCGTCGAGAACGCCACCCGAACGCCGCCGATGTCGAGCACCGCGGAGTCGCCGAGTTCCGCGTCGGCCGCGTCGCCGAATGCGGGCAGGAACAAGTGCTCGATCAGCTCGGCGGACATCGCGCCACCACCGCCGTGTCCCATGACGATGTTCGGCGAATCACGGAGCGGCAGCGGGCAGACCCACGCCCCAGGGTCCACCACCGCACTGTTGTCAGCTCCCATGACCCGCCTCCTGCAGTTCCAAGCGTCGGTACAGGTAGTAGGCGGCGCACGCACCTTCGGACGAGACCATGGTGGCCCCCAACGGATTACGCGGCGTGCACTCCTTCCCGAAGGCAGCGCACTCGTTCGGCTTGATCAAGCCTTGGAGAACTTCTCCGGAACGGCACACCGATGACTCGTCGGTGTGAATGTCGGTTACCGAGAATCTTTGTTCCGCATCGAATTCCGCATACTTCGGCGCCAACTGCCAACCGCTGTCCGGGATGGGACCGATACCGCGCCACGTCCGGTCGGATACTACGAACACATCGTCGAGCATCGCCTTGGCTGCCACATTTCCCTGGGCCGTCACAGCCCGGGCATAGGCGTTCTCCACCTCGTGCCTGCCGGTTTCCAACTGCAGCACGGTCTTTCTGATGCCCTCGAGCAAATCGAGGGGTTCGAACCCCGTGACGACGATAGGCACCCGGTACTTCTCTGCCAGAGCGGGGTACTCCGATGTTCCCATCACACTGCACACGTGACCTGCGGCGAGAAACGCCTGCACCCGACACTCCGGGGAGTCCATGATCGCCGCCATCGCGGGCGGGACGAGCACGTGGGAGACAAGTAACGAGAAGTTCTTGATGCCGAGTCGGTACGCCTGATACACAGTCATCGCGTTTGCGGGCGCAGTGGTTTCGAACCCGATCCCGAAGAACACGACCTCCCGGTCCGGATTCTCCTTCGCGATGGTCAGCGCGTCGAGCGGCGAATAGACCACGCGCACATCACCACCAGCACTCTTGATCCGAAAGAGGTCGGACGCACTACCTGGTACTCGCAACATGTCACCGAACGAGCAGAAGATCACGTCCGGGCGGGCGGCGATCTCGAGCGCTTTGTCGATGATCTCGAGCGGCGTCACACAGACCGGGCACCCCGGCCCGTGAATCATCTCGATCTGCTCGGGCAGCAATTGGTCAATTCCGTGGCGGATGATCGAATGCGTCTGGCCACCACAGACTTCCATGATCGCCCATCGGCGGGTAGCGAGTGTGCGAATCTGATCGAGTAATTTACCGGCCAACTCGGGGTCGGAGAATTCGTCCAGATACTTCATGATTGATTCTCCTTCTGATCGACTCCCAGAGCCTTGGCTGCGCGAGCAAATCCGTCGCCGAACTCCTCGTCGAGCACGCCGAGGTGCTCGAACTCCGCAAGTGTGCGTTGTGCTGATTCCTCGTCGAGCCTCTGAATCGCGAACCCGACGTGAACAACGACGTACTCTCCGACCGCGGCGCCCGGAATGTACTCGAGGCACACCTCTTTGCGGACTCCCCCGAAGTTGACGACGGACATCGTGGTTCCGTCACGATCCTCGAGCGATTCGATACGTCCCGGTACGGCTAAACACATGGCTACCCTCCTGACTTCATCGCGAACTCCCGACCAGCACTTGGCCGTACGCAAGACCACCGTCGTTCGGCGGTAACTCGTGGTGCGTCAGCGGGCGGAATCCAGCGTCTGACAGCAGTACCCGCGCCCGCGCCAGGAGTAACGGATTCTGGAAGACACCGCCACTCAAGGCAACGTCGTCGACGCCGGCTGCGGCGCGCGCTGCCTGCGCCCAGGTCACTACCAAACGCGCAACACTCTCGTGGAAGCGCGCACCGATCACACCTGCCGACACACCGTTCCGTAAGTCGTCAACCACGGAACGTATGACCGGACCGGGATCGGCGATCCACGACCCGCCGGCATCTTCGCGTTCACCGAACACGTAGTACTCACTGCCGCAGTCGATTCCCCGGGATATACCTTCCAATTCGATTGCTGCCTGAGCCTCGTACTCCACACTTTGGCGGACACCGGCAAGTGCGGCAACGGCATCGAAAAGCCGCCCCATACTGGAAGTCTCCACACAGCCGAATCCCGTCTCCAGCTGATGACCGAGGACGGAGCGTTCACGAGCCGAACACGCTGCAACTGGTGGAAGCTCACTGTCCCAGCCGATTCCCGCCGAACGCAGGTGCGACATCGCCATGCGGTACGGACGTTCCACGCCGGCGTCACCGCCCGGCAGCGCTACGTACCCGAGATGCGCTAGACGACGGAGACCTTTGTACGTGGCGAGCAGCATCTCCCCGCCCCACACCGCTCCGTCCGCTCCGTAGCCCGTTCCGTCGAAGGCCATTCCGATAACAGGTTCGGAGCCGTCACAGCCGTTCTCACCCATCACCGCAGCGATATGCGCGTGATGATGTCCCACAGTGCGCACCGGCCGTCCCGCCGCATGCCTTCTGGCCCACGCCGACGAGTGGTACCGGGGATGTTCGTCGCACACAACCTGACTCGGGGTGACGCCGGTAATCGATTCGAAGTGTGTCCGGGCCGCCGCGAACCCGTCCAACACGGCGACATCACCCATGTCTCCGATATGTTGACTCGGCCAGGCGGACGTTCCGTCGGCAATCACGAAGGTGTTCTTCAGATCTGCGCCCACCGCCAGAATCGGTGCGACGTCCAATGGCAGTTCGATCGGCAAAGGTGCATATCCGCGGGAACGGCGAAGCATCACTCGGCGGCCGTCGACTACACGCTGGACGGAATCGTCGCACGGCACCCGAATCGGGCGATCGTGGGTCAGGACACTGTCTGCGAGCGCGGACACTCTTTCCAGATCAGTGCCGCGGAACAGGATTGGTTCACCACCGAGGTTCGCCGACGTCATCACCAGCGCTGTCGGCCCAGCCGCATCACCGGGAAGACCGAGCAGGAGGTTCTGGATCGGGTTGTACGCCAGCATAATTCCGATATCCGGGATTCCCGGCGCGACCGAAGGCGCAAGGTCGTACTTCGACGCCTTGTCCACCAACACGATCGGACGCGAGCATTCGGTCAGCGCCCGCGACTGCGTCTCGTTGACCCGTCCCACCGCGTACGCACCGTTGATATCTCGCACCATCACGGCAAGCGGCTTACCGCGGCGGCGCTTACGAGCTCGTAGTTCCTGTACTGCCGACTCGTTTCGGGCATCACACGCCAGGTGATACCCCCCGATGCCTTTGACTGCAACAATCTTGCCGTCGCGCAAAAACTCTCGCGCCCGGTGTACGGCATTTTCGCCGTTCACGGGCACGGCAGCAGCATCTGCGTCTGTATCGACGAAGGTCAGGGTCGGGCCACACTGCGGACACGCAATCGGCTGCGCATGAAAGCGACGATTACGTGGATCGGCGTACTCGGCCGCGCATTCCGAGCACATCGGAAACCCGCGCATCGTTGTCGCTGCCCGGTCGTACGGAAGTTCCTCGATGATCGTGAACCGTGGACCACAGTTGGTGCACGTGATGAACGGATGCCGATACCGCCTGTTCCCCGGGTCGGCCATCTCGCGCAGGCAATCGTCGCAGGTCGCAACATCAGGCGGTGCCAACGTCCGCCCTGCAGTCGTCGTGTCCGTGTCCACGATCCGAAACCCGGCCCGCCCACACGCCTGAGCAGGCACGCACTCCACCGAGTCGATCCTGGCCAACGGCGGCTGGCGCACCCGCAGTACTGTCGCGAACTCCGCGAGCGATAGATCCTCGCCTTCGAGGTCGATCACCACTCCTCGCGGCGAGTTGCCCACCGTGCCCGTCAGCCCCAATTCGGTTGCGAGTGAATACACGAATGGTCTGAATCCGACTCCCTGCACCACCCCCTGAACATGAAGTCGGATGGCGGTGATCATGGCTCGCCCCCGCCCTCGCCCTCGGTCGCGGGACGCGATCGACCCATCAGCTCCAAACCCGCAAGCGCCTCGGCAGCGCCGGTCGCGTCCACCTTCTCGACGGCAAAGCCCATATGGATGACAACCCAGTCACCAGCGCCGACTGTATTCTCATCGAGCATCCCGATATTCACCTTGCGCGCCGCACCTTCCACATCGACGAGCGCCAGTTGTCCGCCGTATCCGTCGAGCAGCGCCACGACGCGTCCAGGGATACCCAGGCACATGGTCATGCCCCCTGATCAGCGGTTGCGGCGTCCGCCGCCATCGACCTGACAAGGCCCATGACAACTGACGCGGCGCCGCTCACGGCAGCCTGAACCTGTGGTGTCAATCCCATCCCCTCGTCCACCGATTCGACGTGCGCACCAACGACAAACGTTCGCGGCGCTGTTCCACCGAGCGCCCGCAGACTGGAGAACACGGAGTTCGGATCCAACGAATGCGCGTCGAACCTTGCCGTGCTGTCATCCCTTTCGGCCTCCAGCTCGAATACCTCGACCGCGCCGGGTTTCCCGCTCGGCGGCAGCGCGTCGATCAGCACCAAGGCCTCCCACGATTCCAGAAGGTCGTAGGCCAGGTGCACCCCTCGAATTCCGTAGTCCACCAACTGCACTCCCGCCGGCAGTTGCTCCTGTTGCAGCACCCGCACGACTTCGGGCCCGAACCCGTCGTCGCCGAGAAAGATATTCCCGACACCCGCAACCAGAACGCGCATGCGTGACTACATCTTTCGCATCCGTAGATACCGTTGAATATCCGGCATCGACACCACCAACACGACGGCCGCAGCGATCGCTGTTGCGCCGAGAAGTACCGTCGACAGCATTCCCATGCCCCTCATTGTGTGTTCTCCTCTCGATTGCTCTGCGTCTGCGCTCCGGGCACCGGTTCCACCTCGTCCGGAGCAAAATACAGATAGCGGCCGTACCAGTTGTGCAGGTCGGCCGCGGGATCGTCGAGCAGCGTCACCCCTACGTGAATGTCGCCGTCCACGTCTTCGTGGATGGTGGCAACGCGAGCGAGCTTGCCGTCGAAAAACAGGTCCTGAGCGTCGGCCCGCCGCGACGGATGCACGCGTACGGTGCTTCCCCCGGCTATCCGCACACCGCCCACCAAGATGCCGTCGATTCGCGGCGACACCCTCGTATCGGCCTCGGGCGACCACCAGTCGACACCGTCTGGCACTTCGGGAAGCATGGGAGCCGAGTTTCCCTGCCCGTCTTCCTGCCCGGCATGAGGATCACGAAGCACTCCGTGAAGGTCGGCAAACCCTTCGGGTGTCAGGGCCTCACAACGATCGATGATCTCGGCGGCTTTCGGATCTGTCGCCCGCGCCTGCGCTTTCTCCTCGTCCGTCATCGTCAGAATGCGCAGCGACAGGATCTCGTCGATTTCGGTGGAATCGAACAGCGATCCTTCACTTTGCCCCGCGATCACGGGAAAGTCGTACAGAATGATCGGCGATACCAGAACTGTGGTCGATCGGTCCGGCAACGCTGGATTCGGGGTACCGGCCAACACCGGATAGCACCGATCTTGAATCAACGGGTATTCGTGTGTCTGCTCGTCATTCACGCTGAAAAGCGAGATGAACGACGGCGTATCGCACTGCATGATCACATGCGCCCCGAGCATGGAATACGCCGGCGCCGAATGCTTGTCGACGGCCACGATCGCGGTGGTGTTTCGAACATCCATCGACAGCACAACCTGATCAGGCCTCCCCGACACAGCCCGAAGATCAACGAGTCCGGACAGCGCAGCCCGGGTGCGCACAATCCGACCGATAGATGCGCCGGTCGCATCCAGGATCGATTCGATCTCCGAAAAGGCCGGAGCCTCGAAAGCCAGGCTTCGCCCTTCGCCGAGGTCCGTGAGCCGGTGCGGACCCGACTCGATCTCACATTCACTTGCTTCGTCCCACGAAATCCATTCGTGGTCACCGGAAGTCACGTGATGCACTGATTCCCAGCCGTCCGGATCGATACGTCGTTGGACAGTTCGGCGCTGAAGGTGGAGAAACCGCAACGTGAAACGCAGATCGCCGGCATCTGCGGCCACGACGGCTTGGGCCGACATCCCTGATTGCTCACCGACACCCAACTCTGATGCCCCCGGTGGACCGAGCACACCGAACTGCCAGCGGGACTGGTTCTTTCCCGAGTTCGCCCGGTACGGGTAGAGCAGGTACCCCTCGTACAGGATCGCGTCGGCTACGGCTCGAACGTCATGGTCGACACCCGCGTGTGTCATCGCGGCACCTCGATCCCCGCCAAGAGCGCGCCGACCGTGGATTCCAAGTCGGTGTAACCGTGTGTGGCTTTGAACCGGGTGAGTTCGGCAATGGTGTCATGATCGAGGCGTACCCAACCCGAACCCGGGTAATGCGTCTCGATCATGTGCTTCCACGTGGCCACCGGCATCTCGTACGACGCCGATCTGTCCCACGGAATTTGCTCGACCGAGAATCCGCGACTGCCGTCGGTGAAGACGGTGCCGCTCAGTAGCACGACTACCGGCACCGTGCCGTCCTGCAGGGCATGCATGTACTTGGATGCGGTCACCGCGACGTCGTACGTACACGGCATAGGAAGATCGGCGACCGTGACTCCTGAGAACCCCTGGACCACCGTCGAGCATTCCATCCAGAGGAAGGTTCGTAGCGTACTCGACCAACGTTCACGCCGACCGAACAAATCGAGCAGCGCGTCTTCTTCAGATGCGGAGTACGGCCGTCGGTGTGGTTCGATCCGAACCTGTGCTCGCACGGCCAGCGCCCGGACAGGTGTTCCGGTGGACTCCGAAATCTTCAGTTTCACTACGAGATTGGGGGTCACCGCGTACGGGTCGACCATGATGTCCACGACGGAGAACTCCAAGGCGGTCATCGCGACCGTTCCTCGACTCTGTGGAAGAACTCCGCGATCTCGGTGTGCGCATCCTGGCCGCCGTCGAAACCGCGCCACACCTTCCGCAATCGCCCTACCAACTCGTAACAGGCGTCGATCGGCACAATGAAACATCGGGGAGCCACCTCGCCCGGAACAACGTGAACGATCAGGGCTTCGACATCGGCTCGCATCGTGCTCGTTCGCGGATTCTCCCGCAGCACCGCCTCGAAAGCATCGATGGGTAGCTCGGATTCCGTGGCCCCCGCCGGACCGGGATAAAACGCGATGAATTTGTCCAACACGGAATTGCGGAAGAAGAACGCCAGATTCACCGGAATTTCCAGCGATTCCCATCGACCAGGGCCCAACTCGAAATCGTCGAGCTCCTCGTATCGATCCGGAACTGCCTTGTACCGCAGATCAGCGTCCACCGGGGCAAAAAGCAGGTAACACGGTCGACAGACGCACATCAGGGCGCGCACCGAGACATCGACGACGTGCTGATGGTCCTCGCCGATGCCGACCGCGCACATCTCGCATCGCGGACCGGTTGGTACCGATCGCGCCGACGCTATTCTCGTGAGAACCTCTCCCACAGTGGATTTTGCCACTACATCACCGATACCTGAACGTCAGCTGCTGAACTTCCCGGTGCAGCGCTGCCAGGCACTGCCACCGACAGGATCCCGTCGCGAGGCAGAAGCGGCAGGGGCGCAAGATGTTCCGCCCCGGCATCAACGCCGGCACGGGCATCGACGCGCGCGCCTGCAGTTCGGACGTCGTAGTGAGTGCCGCAGTTCGGACAGGTCAGCACCACGCCGCTACGTGCGGGTCGCCCCATCATTCGCTCCAGCATCGCCCCCGCCATCGAGCGATCACAGACCGGACAGTGATCGCGGTAGGCGTACAGGGTGTCGCCGAGCCTGCATACCAACAGATCTGCGCCTTCGACGCAAAAACCTGCCACCTCACCTTCGCCGACCTCGGCGAACTCCGGCACACCGATCCAGTGGCCGGCGGCGTCGTGGTGGATGTGCGAGAACAGCGACTGCGCCGAGATCACACCAGCTTTGGGCTCATGTTCGGTTGGGGTCTCGACCTCGATGCCGCTCGTCTCGGGCGCCGCAGCCGTCACGGCGTCCTGCACGGCCGATTCGAGCGTGACGGACGACGACGGACAACTGTTGCAGCTGCCGAGCAGCCGCAACCGCACCACACCATCGGTCACCTCGATCAATTCGACGTCGCCGCCGTGCGACCCGAGGTACGGGCGCACACTGTCCAGCGCCGTACGTATGCGGGTTTCCACGTCGTGCGGATGTAGGCCATGCACGAGCAGAAGGCTCGAGATCAGGTCGTCACGGGTCATCTCATCTACCATCGCGGAATCCGCAAGGTGCACAGTGCGTTCGAGAGCTGCGCCGTAGAGTTGCACTACTTCACGCACCAGTTGCTCTGCACGATCACGTGCTACCGGTCCGCCCCCTGCGCTGGCCTGCAACAGAGTTTCGATGCGTTCGCCCGCTCCACGCCAGTAGTCACCAGGCGGTGCACCGCTCGCGTTCTCACCGCCCTCCCGGTCACCGTGCTCCCTGTCACCGTGCACCACGGGCTACTCCCCCGTCACGGATTGTGTCGGCGAATGCAGTTTCTCGATGGTCTTACCGCCACCGAGATACATGTGTACGCCACACGGCAGGCACGGGTCGAAACTGCGGACTGTGCGCATGATGTCGATACCCTTGAAATTGTCCCGATCGTTCTCCTCGAAGATCGGCTGACCTTGCACCGCATCCTCGTACGGCCCGGGAGTGCCGTAGCTGTCACGCGGGCTCGCGTTCCACGGAGTTGGCGGGTACGGGTGGTAGTTCGCAATCTTGCCGTCCCGAATCACCATGTGGTGGGAAAGAACTCCGCGGACGGCTTCGGTGAAGCCGCAGCCGATACCCTCGTCCGGAACTTCGAACGATTCCCACGTCTTGGTCCGGCCGGCGCGAATCTCCACCAAAGCCTTCTCCGCAAAATGTAACGCCGATGCGGCCGCGTATGCCTGGAAATACGTACGTGCACGGTTCCTTTCGAGCGTGTTGCTCCCGTGTTCGGGGATGTGCCACTCGAGTGTGACCGGCCCCTTCAGCGCTGTCTTGGGCAGATTGATCTGCACGCTGTGTCCGGTGGACTTGACGTAGCCGATGTCGACCAACTCCGCCAGCGCCGTGCTCCACAAGCGGGCGAGTGCGCCGCCGCCGGTATCGAGAGCAAGATTGTCTTTGCCGTCGAACCATCGAGGCGACATCACCCAGCTGTACTTGTCCTCCAGATCACGCTTCTGCGGATGAGGGTTGGTGTGCTGATTCCAGGGGTGACGCCGATCCACCGCGTTACCGAGAGGGTCGGTCTCGACAAACATCTCCTGGTCTTTCCAGTCCTCGTAATACGAAGAGCCCAGCATGATTCGGATACCGAGATTGATATCGACCAGATCGGTCGTGATCAGTTTGCCATCGACCACGATTCCGGGGGTCACGAACATCTTGCGTCCCCACTCGGTCATGTCCTTGTACTCGAAATTACAGAATTCCGGATCCTGGAACGACCCCCAGCAGCCGAGGAGAGTCCGACGCAGACCTACCTTCTCGTAGCCGGGCAGGGCTTCGTAGAAGAAGTCGAACAGATCGTCGTGCATGGGCACGACCTTCTTCATGAACTCGACGTAGCGCATCAACCGCGTCATGTAGTCGGTCATCAGTTCGATGGTGGCCACTGTTCCGACGCCGCCCGGGTAGAGCGTCGACGGGTGGACGTGACGGCCCTCCATCAGGCAGAACATCTCACGGGTCGAGCGTGAAACCTGAAGGGCCTCACGATAGAACTCACCGGTGAAGGGATTGAGAGTGCGCATGATGTCGGCGATGGTGCGGTAGCCGTGCTGATCCTCGTGCCGGCAGCGGGTGTTCTCCGCCTGCGCCAGGACACCGGGATTGGTCTCGGACACCATCTTCTCGCAGTAGTCGACCGCAACAAGATTCTCTTGAAAGATGTTGTGGTCGAACATGTATTCTGCGGCTTCACCGAGATTGACTATCCACTCGCCCAGATGCGGTGGTTTTACGCCATACGCCATGTTCTGGGTGTAGCACGAGCACGTCGCGTGGTTGTCTCCACAAATACCGCAGATGCGACTGGTGATGAAATGCGCGTCGCGCGGATCCTTCCCCTTCATGAACAGGGAATAGCCGCGAAAGATCGACGACGTGCTGTGGCATTCCACTACTTCCCGGTTCGCGAAGTCGATCTTGGTGTAGATGCCCAGACTTCCGACGATGCGGGTGATGGGATCCCACGCCATCTCCACCAGACCGTCACGATCCGCGGTAGAGGTGGGTTCGGGAACGATGGCCGTCATGTCAGTGCCTCCCAGTTTCGATGTATCTCGAGTTGTTCACCACGTGCGAGTGGCGCCGGTGAGCAACTTCGAACCCCGTTCGCGCCAATGCGGTTCCTTGTCCAAGGTGTGACCGGTGATCCGGCGCAGACTGTGAATCACGCTGCCGTACATACCCACAGCGGTGGACGAAAGCTTGCCGCCGGGTGGTTCGTCCATGAACGGCATGAATTTGTCCGGGAACCCCGGCATGGTGCACCCGATGCAGATGCCGCCCACGTTGGGGCATCCACCCACTCCGTTGATCCAACCACGTTTGGGCACATTGCATTTCACGACCGGACCCCAACAGCCCAGTTTCACGATGCACTTGGGCGAACCGTATTCGGTGGCAAACTCTCCTTGCTCGTAGTAGCCACCGCGATCACAGCCCTCGTGCACCGTCGCGCCGAACAGCCATTGTGGTCGCAGCGATTCGTCCAGTGGAATCATCGGCGCTTGATCAGTTGCCATGTACAACAGATAGGTCAGGGTCTCCGACAGATTGTCCGGTTGGATCGGGCATCCCGGCACACAGACGATCGGGATACCGGCCTTGGATTTCCACGTCCATCCCAGATAGTCCGGTACGCCCATCGCGCCGGTCGGATTTCCCGCCATGGCGTGAATTCCGCCGTACGTCGCGCACGTGCCGACAGCAACAACCGCAGTCGCTTTGGGGGTCAGCCTGTCCAGCCACTCACTGGTCGTGACCGGTTGCCCCGTCTCGCGGTTGTTGCCGAAACCGCACCAGTAGCCCTCGTCGTGCAGTTTCTCGTTCGGGATCGACCCTTCGACGACAAGGACAAACGGATCGAGTTCACCCCGATCCGCCTTCCAGAACCATTCCAGGAAATCGTCGGCGCCGCCCTCTGGCCCACACTCGAAGTCGATCAGTGGCCAATGCACCGCAACCTGGGGCAAGCCGGGCAGCGCACCGAGTGCAATCTCTTCGATGCTCGGCTGCGTGGCCGCGGTCAACGCCACCGAATCGCCGTCACAACTGAGTCCGGCGTTGATCCACAGAACATGGATGAGAGTTTCTTCCGCCTTCGCTGCTGCGGTGTCCGCAGTCGCATTCTGAGTAGTCATATCAGCCGCTTTCACGTGTGCGACGGCACCACTTGCTACACCGGGTCTGGTTCCACCGGATTCCTGCCGCCGGTATCGAACACCACCCGAGCCGATATTCGGCCCGCAACGTGGCACCCACTCATTTCATTAAGTACCCGAGCAGATCAGTTGTCAACGACAACTCAGGAAAGCGCCATTCGAGAATCGATCCAGTCATACCACTGCGACAAACCCTCACCCGTCGTTGCCGACAAAACAACAACGCGCACAGCAGGATTCAGCAATTTTGCCTGACGGATGCATGCCTCGACGTCAAATTCCACATAGGGAAGCAAATCGATCTTGTTGACGATGACGAGGTCCGCGACGGCAAAGATATGCGGATACTTCATCGGCTTGTCGGCACCCTCCGGCGTAGAAATTAGGACAACCTTGCCTTCCTCGCCGAGGTCAAAAAGTGCGGGACACACTAGATTTCCCACATTTTCGATCAAGAGAAGAGAATCGTCGAGAGGGCGATTCACGTTAATGGCACGATCGATCATTTCCGCATCCAGGTGGCAGCCCGCACCTGTATTCACCTGAACGACAGGAGATCCCGTTGACCGAATCCTCTCGGCATCGAGCGCAGTCTCCTGGTCGCCCTCGATAACGGCAACGGGAAATCGGCCGCGCAAGTCGTTGATCGTGCGAACCAGCAACGTTGTCTTACCCGCGCCCGGCGAACTCATAACATTGAGTGCGGCAATCCGGCGCCGGCGCATCCACTCGCGATTGCGGGTGGCAACTTCGTCGTTCTTGGCGAGTACCTGTTGTTCCAGAACAACGGTCGTGCTGTGGGAATGTTCGTGACTGTGTGAATGATCGTGACTGTGTGAATGATCGTGACTATGCGGGTGCTCGTGGTCGTGCGGGTGCTCATGATCCTGACTGTGCCCCGATTCACCGGAGATTCGCACCCCCGCGCCCTCACCGCAGCCGCACGTTGCGCACATGATCAGCTCACTTCCATCGACAATATCCGTAGTTCACGCCCGGCGAGGATCTCGACGTCGGCGCTGCCACAGGGGCAGAGCAAGATCATGTCCGGCGGTGAGAAAACCTCGCCGCATTCCCGGCAACGCACGCTCGTCGCGATCTCGTCGATGCGCAGACTCGCGCCTTCGGCCCGAGTACCCGCCGTCACGACGTCGAAGCAGAAGAGAAGCGAATCAGGCACAACTGCACACAGTCGTCCCACTTCGAGTCGGACACCACATACGCGTCGCGGCCCTGCCTTCTCGCACACGGCATCGACCACACTCTGGGCAATCGACAGTTCATGCACGGCAGACCCGCAATTCACGTGTGAAGGGACCGTACATTCCACGATAGGGCAGAGCCATGGCTTAGAAAAACCGTGGCATAGAAAACCGTGGCATAGAAAAAGGCTGCGATCCGCATGTACATGCGGATCGCAGCCTGATGCTTGCCGGGGAGAGGCTACTGTCCCGGAGTCGGCGCCTTGGATGTGGTCGTCGTAGACGTCACCGTCGTGGTGGTAGTGGCGGCCGCACTTGAACTCGCTGTCTCCGATGTCGGAGCACTCGTGACTGCGGCAGCCGTCGTGGGCACTACCGATTCGCTCGGTGTTGCAACTGCACCTGAGGTCTCGGAAACAGATCCGGCGACAGGAGCATCCGGCGACGTTCCCGGCGCGGTTACGGAATCCGTCGAACCTGTAGTGCCGGCGGGAGCCTGATTATCGGTGCCTTCGGCAGCGACATCGCCTTCGGCTGCGTCGTCAGCCATGTACGCGTCGACGGCAGCGGCAAGCTCTACAGCCGTGGGCTTTGCCGTCGTATCGACGGGCTTACCGTCCTTGGCCTGCTGCGCCAGGTACGTAAGCCACGCTGCTGCGTACTGCGCAGAGGTCAACGGCTTGCCGTTCGCGGCATCGGCGTCGCGCCAGTAGTCGAAGTGATGTCCGACGTCGGGGCCGAGTGTCATCTGGTACGGATCACTCATGATCACCGGGATCGTGTTCTGGTTGGTGGCGATCAGTCCGACGATCTCCTTGAAGAGCTTCTGCGGCAGGTACGCCAGCGGAGAGACCTTCTCGGCGGTAATCGAGTCTTCGTCGGCCACAGTGGTCACCGTGGTGGCCGTACCTGGCTTGTAGTCCGGATCCGATACCTTCAGCATCACCTGGAGGAAGGTCTCGTCACCCTTCATCCAATCAGGATCGGATGAAATGTCGTTGAATGCTTCGAAGACGATCTGACCGAGCACAACGGCAACGTTGATACCGGTGGTCGGGGTGAGTCCCTGGGATTCGAGATCGTCGATGTTCAACTGGCGGCCGACGTTCGCAGCCAGGAGCAAGAGCGAAATATTGCTCGGAGCCGAGCACGTGAAGTCACCGTCGGAGCAGAACGAGGCGACTTTGCCGTTCAGCTTGCCGAAGCTGCCAGCCGTATCGGGGAGGACTCCCTGACCAGGTGTCGCCGACGTGCCAGTCTGGTACTTCGTGTCGAAGTTGTTCGGGTTCGTGAACGGATTCTTGGCACCGATGAACGTGCCGTCGCCGGCTTCACGTCCCGCATCAGCGAGCATTACCACGCCGACAACCTTGTCCGGGTCCACGCCGAACTCGTTGGTCTCCTGAGTTCCGATGTCCATGGCAACGCGGCGGACGACGTCAGCGCCCTCGCTGTACCCGACGATCGAGAACTGCGTCTTGGGGCATTCCTTCGCGATCGCACTCATCACGGATTGGGTGTTTGCGGCGCCGGCGGCAACGGCATCCTCGTACGACGCCATGTTTGCCGGGTATGCGATATATACGGCCGCATACGAACCGGGCTTGGTCGTGTTGACCGAACCGGCCGGATTGATCACCTGATCGACGCGGTCACTCGTGTAATCGCCTGACAGCGCGGCAGGTAGCGGCTTACCGTCCGCACCGAGCAGCATCTTGACCGTGTTCGCGTCCGGAGTGTCGTGCCGACCGGCAACTGCGATGCTCACCATGTCGTGGCATTCGGTGACCGACGACGTCAGTTGCGTCTCGATCGTGCTGGACTGCGGTGAGTCCACGGCTACCGCCACAGCTACCAGCGCTGCAACGCCGAGCGCTGCAGGCGCCAGTGCGCCCGCAAGTATTCGATGTCGTGAAAAGAACCCACGAACCGGCATATTTTCTCCCCAATCCACTTTCGGAAAACGTACGACCGACCCCCGGGGCGTCACGCAACGTCATTCGAGTAGTCGTCCAGTTCAGGAGAAGCGTTACATCGGATAACGATCTGCGAGGGCTATGCGTGCTCGATTCGGCCGGAGAGGCCATGCCCTCACCCGACAAAATCCCTGTTCAGTCCTGCTCTGAGTCGAAAATAATGACCTGTCGGATTGCTTTCCCGTCCGCCAGTTCGTCCATCCCCGAATTGATGTCGGCCAACTCGATTCGTGACGAAATGAGCTTCTCGACCGGCAGCCTTCCGTCGCGCCACAATTGCGCGTAGATCGGGATGTCACGGGCCGGGACTGCCGATCCGAGATAGCTGCCGATGACGGTCCGAGCTTCCGCGACCAGTCCGAGCGGCGAAATCGACGAACGCGCGTCCGGCGCGGGCAGACCCACCGTCACAGTGGTGCCGCCCGCAGCGGTGGCGGACACTGCGGTCTCGAACGCCCGAGCATTGCCCGCAGCTTCCACCACAATGTCTGCGCGGACACCACTCTCGGACAAACCGGACGGTGTGAAGACATCGGTCGCACCCAGTTCCAAGGCCTGAGCCAACTTCGACTCGAGCGCGTCGACGCCGATGACCGTCGCGACACCCAACGCTCGGGCCGTCAAAATTGCTGCCATACCGACGCCGCCCAAACCGACAACCATCACGGTGTCGGTGGGACGGGGCTTTGCCGCATTGAGTAGCGCTCCGCCACCCGTCAGGACTGCGCAGCCCAGCACAGCTGCAATATCCGCCGGTACGTCGTCGTCCACGGCCACTACCGACTTGGCATTCACGACAGCGTGCGTGGCAAATCCGGATACTCCCAAGTGATGCTTGACGCTCACACCGTCGCGCTGCAATCGGTGCGCACCGCCGAGAAGGCTGCCGTCATTGTTTGCGGCGCTACCCACCGTGCACGGCATCCGGCCGTCGGTTGCGCAGCCGGCGCACTCGCCGCACCGAGGCAGGAAGGTCATGACAACACGATCCCCCACACGCAGGGCGTCCACGCCGTCACCGATCTGCTCGATCCGACCGGCCGCTTCGTGCCCCAGCAGCATCGGCACCGGGCGGACTCGATTGCCGTCCACGACAGAGAGATCCGAGTGACACAGTCCGGCCGCCTCGATCCTCACGAGGATCTCACCGGGACCGGGAGCATCAAGTTCGAGTTCGGACACGGTGATCGGCATCGACGACGCGTACGGGCGGCTCCGTCCGATTTCTTCGAGCACTGCTCCACGAATCTTCAACTGCACACCCTGATTTCGCTAGTTACCGATTATCGGACAATCCCACGCACTGACGCCGGCAGATCCCGGACACGTTTGTACGGACCGACCACGGCGGCGGCAAACGGTCGTGTCAGCAAAGTCTGTGCCACTTCGAGAACTTCTTCCGCAGTGACGGCGTCGATGGACGCCAATGTCTGGGCGACACTGCGATGGTTTCCGTAGTTGAGTTCACTGCGACCGATACGGTTCATCCGCGAACCCGAATCTTCCAGTGACAGAACAAGACTGCCCCGAAGCGCGCCCTTGGAGCGCGCAATCTCCGCGTCCGTGATGCCGCCTGCGGCCACCTGAGCGAGAACCTCGCGGATCACCGTGGTGACCTCACCCAGGTTTTCCGGCTGGCACCCCGCGTAGACCGAGAACGCCCCCGTGTCCGCAAAGGTGTCCACCCCGGAATACACGGAATACGCCAAACCACGCTGTTCCCGAATCTCTTGGAACAGACGCGAACTCAAGCCGCCGCCCACCGCGGTATTGAGCACAGACAGCGCCCACCGATGACCTTCGTGACGGCCGAAAGCCCGCACACCGAGCGCAAGATGAACCTGCTCGCTGTCACGATGCGTCAAACTCAGTTCCGGCATCGTGCGCAGACGCAAAGTTCCTTCACGGCGCGGTGCCGGCTTCACACCACGCTCGAGGTGACCGGCAAATGCGCGTTTCGCCAATGTCACGACCTGCTTGTGGTCGACGTTTCCGGCGACGGCAAGAACCATCCGCTGCGGCGTGTACCGGCGCACATGGAAGGAATGCAACTGATTGCGGGACATCGACTCGATGGAATCCACGCTGCCGATGATGGGGCGACCCACCGGGTGGTCACCGAACAGAGCAGTCAGAAACGCGTCGCCGAGGAGATCCTCCGGATCGTCGTCGCGCATCGCGATCTCTTCGAGGACCACTTGCCGCTCGACATCGACGTCAGCGGACCGGCACCGGCCGCGCAAAACGACATCGGCGACAAGATCCACCGCCATCGGCAGATCTTCGTCGATCACATGCGCGTAAAAGCACGTGTGCTCCTTCGACGTGAACGCGTTGAGTTCTCCGCCCACTCCGTCCATGACCTGCGCGATGTCGAGCGCTGTCCGCGACGGCGTCGACTTGAACAGCAGGTGCTCGAGGAAATGGGCCGCGCCGGCAACGCTGGGCTGCTCGTCACGCGATCCGACGCCCACCCAGACGCCGACCGACGCACTGCGCACACCCGGGATGAACTCCGTGACGACGCGGAGTCCGCCAGGCAGAACTGTCCGCTGGACTCCGGATTCGGGAAGAGCGTCGATCGGAGTTGCGAGTGCAGTACTGCGGCTGCGCGTCTTCTTCGCAGCATTCTTGGCAGTTGTCGTGCCTGAGGTCTTGGCAGTGGTCTTGCCTGGGGTCTTGGCCATGAAAAAGTTCAGCAGTCCTCGGTGCGGAGAATGATCAGGTCCGGAAAGTATGTGTCTACAGACAGTACAGATGCGGCCCCGCACGGAAATCCGCGCGGGGCCGCATCGAACAAACCGAGAAGAAGTGCTACTCGGAAGCAGCCTCTTCAGCAGCCGGAGCGGCAGCGTCGTCGTTGCCCTCTTCCACGGGGATCAGCGAGATCTTGCCGCGAGCATCGATATCGGCGATCTCGACACGGATCTTGGATCCGACGTTGACCACGTCTTCGACCTTGGCAATACGCTTGCCACTGCCCAGCTTGGAGATGTGCACCAATCCGTCGCGACCCGGCAGGAGCGAGACGAAGGCACCGAAGGCGGTGGTCTTGACGACCGTGCCCAGGAACCGCTCGCCGACCTTGGGGAGCTGCGGGTTGGCGATGGCGTTGATCATGTCGATCGCGGCCTGTGCAGACGGTCCATCGGTGGCGCCGACGAACACGGTGCCGTCGTCTTCGATGGAGATGTTGGCACCGGTCTGCTCGGTGATGGAGTTGATCATCTTGCCCTTGGGGCCGATGACCTCGCCGATCTTGTCGACCGGGACCTTGATGGCCGTCACACGAGGCGCAAACGGGCTCATCTCGTCCGGGGTGTCGATGGCCTCTGCCATGACCTCGAGGATCGTGGTGCGAGCATCCTTGGCCTGCGCGAGTGCGCCGGCGAGGACCTTGGACGGGATGCCGTCGAGCTTCGTGTCCAGCTGCAGAGCCGTGACGAAGTCCTTGGTACCGGCAACCTTGAAGTCCATGTCACCGAAAGCATCTTCGGCGCCGAGGATGTCCGTCAGTGCCACGTAACGGGTTTCGCCGTCGACCTGGTCGGAGACGAGGCCCATGGCGATACCGGCAACCGGAGCCTTCAGCGGCACACCGGCGTTGAGCAGTGCAAGCGTGGAAGCACACACGGAGCCCATCGAGGTGGAACCGTTGGAGCTCAGCGCCTCGGAGACCTGGCGAATCGCGTACGGGAACTCTTCGACGCTGGGCAGAACCGGCATGAGTGCGCGCTCAGCAAGTGCGCCGTGACCGATTTCGCGACGCTTCGGCGAACCGACGCGACCCGTCTCACCGGTGGAGTACGGCGGGAAGTTGTAGTGGTGCATGTAGCGCTTGCTGGTCTCGGGGCCGAGCGAGTCGACCTGCTGAGCCATCTTCACCATGTCGAGTGTGGTGACACCCAGGATCTGGGTCTCGCCGCGCTCGAACAGTGCGGAACCGTGTGCGCGCGGGATGATCGCAACCTCGGCGGACAGCGAACGGATGTCCGTGACGCCGCGGCCGTCGATGCGGAACTGATCGCGCAGGATGCGCTGGCGAACCAGCTTCTTGGTGAGCGAGCGGAACGCTGCTCCCAGTTCCTTCTCGCGGCCTTCGAAGTTCGGTGCAACCTGCTCGAGAACCTCGACCTTGACCTCGTCGGTCTTGTCGTCGCGTTCCTGCTTGCCAGCGATTGTCAGTGCGGCATTGAGCTTTTCGGACGCAGCAGCCTCGACGGCAGCAAATACGTCGTCCTGGTACGCCGGGAAGACCGGGTAGTCACCCGTGGGCTTTGCAGCCTTGGATGCCAGTGCTGCCTGCGCAGCGCACAGACGGGCGATGAACGGCTTGGCAGCCTCGAGGCCTTCGGCGACGATGGTCTCGGTGGGAGCCTGAGCGCCGTCGGCGATCTTCGCGATGACGTTGTCGGTGGCCTCGGCCTCGACCATCATGATCGCGACGTCGGCGTTGTCACCGCTGCCGGAAACGACGCGGCCGGCGACGACCATGTCGAAGACGGCGTTCTCGAGCTGATCGACCGTCGGGAATGCAACCCACTGGCCGGCCTTGTTGTCCTCGGAAACGATGAGTGCAACACGCACGCCACCGACAGGACCGGAGAACGGCAAGCCCGCGATCTGCGTCGACGCGGATGCGGCGTTGATAGCCACGACGTCGTACAGATCCTGCGGGTTGAGGCTCATGACCGTGACGACGACCTGGATCTCGTTACGCAGACCGTCGACGAAAGACGGGCGCAGCGGCCGGTCGATGAGGCGGCAGGTCAGGATCGCGTCGGTGGAGGGGCGTCCCTCACGACGGAAGAACGAGCCGGGGATGCGGCCCGCTGCGTACATGCGCTCTTCGACGTCCACCGTCAGGGGGAAGAAGTCGAAATGCTCCTTGGGGTGCTTGCTGGCGCTCGTGGCGGACAGCAGCATGGTCTCGTCGTCCAGGTAGGCAACGACGGCACCGGCGGCCTGCTGAGCAAGGCGTCCGGTCTCGAAACGGATGGTGCGGGTACCGAAGGACCCGTTGTCGATCACGGCGGTGGATTCGAACACGCCTTCGTCGACCTCTACTACGGAATTCTCTGTCATCTTTTTCTCTTCACTTCCCTCTCGTCTTCGCCGTACCCGCGCGGGCGTTCCCACCCTCCTGGTGGAAACTGCGCACCGAGGGACGTCCCCCTCTTGAATTGCAGAGGTTCCTACGTGCGAACTGGTCTCTGCTTCGGGACGTCACTGACGTTCGGGGCGGCCGTCGATCGAAGTCCGCCGGAACCACAGGGCATTCGCCCGGTCCGGAGAACCACTACCGACAACCGACACCACGTTCTCTGATGCATACGGTGTGCTGACTTCGCACTGCACCAACTGTGCAAATGCGCCGACAGCGGAAACTGCCTTGCGGCAGCTAACGCCGAAAGCCAGCGAAGCCCAGTATATGCGTGGCTTCGCCGGCTAACGGAGTGTTCGGCAAACCGGAGCCTGCCGTGTTGCTTTCGATCAGCGTCGTGACAAAAATCTAGCGACGCAGGCCGAGGCGCTCGATGAGCGCACGGTAACGAGCGACGTCCGTCTTTGCCACGTACTTGAGCAGACGACGACGACGACCGACCATCAAGAGCAGTCCACGACGTGAGTGGTGGTCATGCTTGTGGGTCTTGAGGTGCTCGGTGAGATCGGTGATGCGCTTGGTGAGCATTGCCACCTGAGCTTCGGGCGATCCCGTGTCGGTCTCATGCAAGCCGTACTCGCCGAGAACGGCCTTCTTTTCTTCCGTGGTCAATGCCACTTGATTCACTCCTGTGATGACGTTTGCGTGAAAGGAACTAGATCGGACGCGGCCGCCGCAAACCGCAGCACACACCGAGAGAAGATTCTACCAGGACCGTTGCGATCGATTTACCGGTCGACGGCAAGTGTGTCAGCCGACACTCTGTTCCCAGGCGTCAGCCGACACTCTGTTCCGAGTCGTGATCCAGAATTTCACGAGCGCGCTCGACATCGCGATTCATTTCCGCGATCAGCGACTCGATGGAATCGAACTTCTCCATCCCGCGGATCCGCGCCACCAGGTCGACGGCGACATGTTGTCCGTACAGATCTGCGTCGGCGTCGAGAACAAAAGCCTCGACGGTGCGAGCGCGACCGGAGAATGTCGGATTGGTGCCGACGGACACTGCCGACTTGTACCGCTTTCCCGGTACGAGCGTGCCCAACTCCTCGTCGGCCCCCAGAACGCTGAACCAGGCCGCGTAGACGCCGTCGGCCGGAATAGCCGAGAACACCGGAGGCGCGACGTTTGCCGTCGGAAATCCGAGCTCACGGCCACGCTTGTCGCCGTGCACCACAACACCTTCGACGCGATGCGGTCGACCGAGCGCCTCGGTTGCCGCGGCCATGTCGCCGGCGTCGACGCACGAGCGAATGTAGGTCGACGAGAACGTCACCGCATGCTCGGCGAGCAATTGGACACCGTCGACGGCAAATCCGAATCGCTCACCCATTTCGCGAAGCAGATCGACATTACCCAGGGCTTTCTTGCCGAACGTGAAGTTGTCGCCCACGACAACCTCGGCAACGTGCAGGCGCTCCACGAGGATTTCGTGGACGTACCGCTCCGGAGTCAGCTTCATGAAATCCGCGGTGAACGGCATGACGCAGAAGACGTCGATGCCCAACTCTTCGGCCAATTCCGCACGACGCGCCAGCGTCGTCAACTGAGCCGGATGACTACCCGGTCGCACAACTTCCATGGGGTGCGGATCGAACGTCATGAGCACACTGGGAACCCCGCGCTTTCGCGCCGCGGCCACTGCCCGGGCAATTAATTGGGCATGCCCACGGTGCACACCGTCGAACACACCGATAGTGAGCACACAACGACCCCAATCGGCCGGAACTTCGTCGAGACCACGCCACCTCAGCACGAAAGGCAGCCTACGGGGCGCACCGTCAGTAGTTTCGGTTGGACCCGCCGAGCGGTCTGCCACTGCACTACGTCGCAGGTACGGAACTTCCGCAATTCGTAGCCTAAGCTAAGTGTCGTGGCAGCTCACAAGACTGGACCCTCCGATACACACTCTGCACCGGATGGTGCCGCCGAATCGGGCGACGCGGATTCCCACCCGGACGGATCGATCGACACGCTTGCACTGTCTTCGGTCGCGCAGGACTACCTGAAGGTCATCTGGACCATTCAGGAGTGGTCACTCGAACGCATCTCCACGAAGTTGCTGTCCGAGAAGATGGGCGTCTCCGCCTCCACGGTGTCCGAAGCCATCCGCAAACTGTCCGATCAGGGCCTGGTCGATCACGCCCGATACGGATCGATCGCGTTGACGGACACGGGCCGGGCGGCAGCTGTCTCCATGGTGCGACGCCACCGATTGCTCGAAACGTATCTCGTTCACGAACTCGGCTACGGCTGGGACGAGGTTCACGACGAAGCCGAAATTCTCGAGCACGCCGTCTCCGACCTGATGATCTCGCGCATCGATGCCAAACTCGGCTTCCCCGAACGCGATCCGCACGGCGACCCCATCCCGGCCGCCGACGGGTCGATTCCCACTCCCCCGGCGCGCCAGCTCAGCGACTTCACCAACGGTGAGCGCGGGCGGGTTGCGCGAATTTCCGACTCCGATCCGGAGATGCTTCGCTACTTCGATTCCGTCGGCGTCACACTCGACGTCGAGATCACCGTGGAGGAGCGTCGCGATTTTGCCGGCACCGTCTCTGTACGCTTGGGCGACAACCCCGACTGCATAGATCTGGGAAGCCCTGTCGCCCAAGCCATCTGGCTGGTCTGATCCGCCTGGTCCGGGCGAGTGACTAATCTTGGCGCAGTGTCGCCGGGCGCACGACCATGACCGAACTCGCACGCTTTCCCTTTTCCTGCAGCAGGGCAATCGTATGGCCGCTGGGATCGATGGCCGCGTAGACACCTTTGAGCCCGATCGGTTCGAGCCACCGCCCCTGGCTGATGGCTTCGGCCTCGGCCACTGTGATCTGACGGTGTGGGAACGCAGTCTGCGCGGCCTGGTCGATATCGAGACTCACGCCCGGAGCCTCGGCGAGATCTTCGAGCGTGCGCGCGTGTTCGAGAGTGAACGGTCCGACGCGCGTGCGACGCAGTGCCGTCAGATGACCGCCGACACCCAACGTTCGCCCGAGATCACGCGCCAGCGAACGAATGTAGGTACCCGACGAGCACTCCACGTCGACGTCGAGGTCGACAAATCCGCCCTCGATGTCGCGTCGGGCAAGAATCTCGAACGTCGACACCGTCACCGGACGCGCGGCAAGTTCAACGGTTTCACCGGCTCGCACCAGAGCGTGAGCCCGCTGACCGTCCACCTTGATGGCGCTGACGCTGGCCGGGATCTGCTCGATGTCACCGGTCAACGTCGCCACCACTGCGGCGATCTCCTCATCCGTCACGGCCGACGCATCCGCTGAGGTGAGTACTTCACCTTCCGCGTCGTCGGTGGTCGTCGACGCACCCAACCGGATGGTCGCCGAATACGCCTTGGTGGTCAGTGCCAGCAGGCCGAGCAGTTTGGTGGCACGCTCCACGCCGAGAACCAGCACACCGGTTGCCATGGGATCAAGCGTTCCCGCATGGCCGACCTTGCGGGTATTCAACAGCTTGCGGCACCGGGCCACTACGTCATGGCTGGTGAGGCCTGCTTCTTTGTCGACGATCAAGATTCCGGCGCCGACAAGTCCGGAGGAAGGCTTTTCGCGAGCTGACACGGGTCTCGATTCTGCCAGCCGGACTCACTGCACCGAAATTGCCGTCAGGATCAGTCCGTCGGACACCATCCACCTACCGTCGAATTCGGTGAGCGGCGCACCGGAGGTCGTCTCCCCCGGGACCAACAACTTGGATCGGAACGTGCCAGACGTATCCGATTCGGATTCGAACGTGATGTGTGCGTCCTCGAACCCCAACCACCGTTGTGTCAGTGGGAACCACGCCTTGTACGTGGCTTCCTTGGCGCAGAACAGGATTCGATCCCAGTGGACGGGACCGTCGCCGGCCTTCTCGCCCAGCCAGGTTCGCTCGTCCTCGATGCTGACGGCCGGAAGCACCCCGTCCGGCAAGGGCCCGTGGGGTTCGGCGTCGATACCGAGCGAACGAACCTGCATCGAGTACGCCAGCACCGCGCCGCGATATCCGTCGCAGTGCGCGAGGCTTCCGACAACGCCTTTCGGCCACAACGGCGCTCCCCGCTCCCCCCGCATGACGGGGGCCGCCGGAACACCCAGTTTCCCCATGGCGGTGCGGGCAAGATTGCGCGTCGTCACGAATTCGCGACGACGCTTCTCCACCGCACGGCCGATCAGCGCCTCTTCGCTGGGATGCGGGACAAGTCCAGGCGGATCCTCGAACGCCTCGGCAATCGCGATGCCGCCGGGCAGAATCTGTTCGATCACGTGTCGGTGCCTTTCTAGCGACCCGAGCGCATACGCTCGACTTCGGCTTCCTGCTCCGGCGTCACCTTGAAGTGGCCGCCCCATTTGTTCAACGTTCCCGGCGGGTACTCCGGCACCGGCAGAATCTGCCGCAACAGTTTCTCGGGCAGGCCGCGCCGACGCCACTCCCGTGGGTATCCGAGCGACACTTCCTCGAAGCGGACGCCGTCGTAGTAGGTGGTTCGCGGGATGTGCAGGTGCCCGTAGACCGAGCACACGGCGTTGTATTTCACATGCCAGTCCGCGGTCAGCGTCGTACCGCACCACAGCGCGAATTCCGGATAGATGAGCACGTCAGTCGGTTGACGAACCAACGGAAAGTGATTGATCAGCACGGTCTTCGTACCTTCGGGCAACGCGTCCAGACGCTCCTGCGTGTACGTGATGCGGGCACGGCACCACGCGTCGCGGGTTGCGTACGGCTGCGACGACAGCAGAAATTCGTCCGTGGCGACGACGTTCTTGTCCCGCGCGATCTCGAGGCCGTGTTCCTTGTCTCGCGCCCCGACGGGCAGGAACGAGTAGTCGTAGAGCAGGAACATCGGGACGAGCGTCACCGGACCGTCTTCGCCCTCCCACACCGGGAACGGATCCTCCGGCGTGATGACGTCGATCTCGCGGCACATGTTGACCAGGTACTCGTACCGCGGAGCGCCGTGAATCTGCACCGGGTCCTTGGCCGTAGTCCACAGTTCGTGGTTGCCGGGAATCCAGATGACCTTCGCGAAGCGAGAGCGCAGGAGCGTGAGCGCCCAGCGAATATCGTCGGTCTTCTCCGACACGTCGCCGGCCAGGATCAACCAGTCGTCCGGCGAGTCCGGGAACAGTTCCTCCGTCATCGGCTTGTTGCCGTTGTGACCGACATGAATGTCGCTCACTGCCATCAGCTTTGCTGCCACGATCCCTCAGCTTCCTCACTCGAACGCTCGACTGCATGTGCAGTTGTCTCGGTTCCCGTCACAGCCCACTTTCCCGACAGCGCACGCCAGGACACCGCAATCATCCGCAGTACGACAAACACGGTCAGGCCCGCCCAGATTCCGGCCAACCCCCAGTCGAAGGCCAGCGACATCCAGATTGCCGGCAGAAATCCGACCACCGCACACGCCATGGTGGCATTTCTCATGAAGGTCACATCACCGGCGCCGAGGAGAACTCCGTCGAGGGCAAACACGACTCCCGCGACCGGCATGATCGCGACGAAGAACCACCAGGCGATCGACATCTGCGCGAGCACCTCGTCGTCTGCCGTGAACAGTTGCGGGATCACCGAGTGCCCGGCGGCAAACAGAACGGCCAACAGCACTGCGAAGACCGTCGACCACACTGTGATCCGCCACGCCATTTTCTTGGCAGCAACCGCAAATCCGCCTCCCAGTGCGGCCCCGATGAGCGTCTGCGCGGCGATCGCCAATGAATCGAGAAGCAGCGCAACCAGGTTCCACAACTGCAGAACCACCTGATGCGCGCCCACCACGGCTGCTCCGAATCGCGACGCAACCGCCGCAGCCGACACGAAACAGGCTTGGAAAGCGAGGCTGCGGAGAATCAGATCTCGGCCCATGACCATCTGCGCGCGCATGATCGACACACGTGGTCTGACCGAGACTGGTTCGCGGAACAACGCCCACGCGAACAAGATGCCGGAAATACTCTGACCGACAAGATTCGCAACCGCCGAACCTTCGAGTTCGAGGCGCGGCGCACCCCATAATCCGTGAACCAGGATCGGGCACAGAACCGCCGAAATCCCCAGTCCCACAAGAACGAAGCGCAGCGGACGGATCGTGTTCTGCAGCCCGCGCATCCAACCGTTGCCGGCGAGGGCTACCAGAATGAGCGGCACACCCAGCACCGCGATGCGCAGCCAACTCTCGGCCGCATCCGCGATATCGGAACCGCCCGCCACCGCCGACGTCAACGGCCCGGCAATCGCCTGCACCACCGCCACCAACAGCAGCCCGATCACCAACGCCAACCACGTTGCCTGAACACCTTCACCGACTGCCTCGCGATCGCGGCCGGCGCCGTGCAGTCGAGCCGCGCGAGCGGTGGTTCCATACGAGAGGAACGTCAACTGAGTGCTCACCAACGACAAGATGAGCCCGCCCACCGCCAGACCCGCCAACGGAAGGGCTCCGAGCCGTCCCACGACTGCGATGTCGAACAGGAGATAGAGCGGCTCGGCTGCCAGCACACCTAGCGCAGGCAACGCCAACCCGAAGATACGACGGCCGGTCACATCGACCTCGGCGCCGGATTTTGTCGCAGTTGCTGGCACAGGACTATCGGATGCGGTCACGATCGGACACTCACCCCAGTGCGGCAATCAACGCTGCAACCGTCTGCTCACTCGAATCGGTCGAGGTGTAGCCGGCCGAGAGCCGATGTCCACCGCCACCGAGTCTCTCCGCGACAGCCGAGACGTCGACATCGGTCTTCGCGCGCAACGATATCGACCAGCTGCCGGTTTCCGATTCCTTGAGCACAGCGGCAACCTCGGCTTCCGACGTCGTCCGGACGATGTCGACAACGCTCTCGATTTCCTCGGACCGCAGATCTCCGATGTCGTCTCGGCGGATTACCGCGTACACGAGACCGCGACCACCCGCAGCGCTTCGTACCAGCGTCGCCGAGCCGAGCACCGACGACAGCATCGGCAGCCAGCCGAACGGATGCGTGTCGAGAAGTTGCCGAGCGATGGTGTCGCCGTCGATACCGGTGGCCAATAGCCGGGCCGCAAGAACATGCGTCGACGGTCCGCCCCAACGGAAGGACCCCGTATCGGTCACCAGACCGGCATACAGGCAATGGGCCACGTCACGATCGATCTCCACGCCCCACGAATCGAACAACCGTGCCAGCAGAGCCGTCGTCGATGCTGCGGATTCGTCCACGACGTTGATCGCACCGAATTCCGAATTGGATCGATGATGATCTACGACGACAGTGCTGGCCGCACCAGCCAACCGATCCGCAAGAGCCCCCAAGCGCCCGGTGCTTCCCACGTCGACGGTGATCAGGACGTCCACTGCGGAACGCACGGAAGCCGGTGGAACCAACAGATGCAGACCGGGAAATCCGAGCATGGACTCGGGCAGGTGCGCAGGCCGGCTGAACGCAACCTGAACCGAAACGCCCCTGCGCTCGAGCGTCAACCCCAATGCCAGACCGCTACCGATAGTGTCTGCGTCAGGCTGGATGTGGCACAGGATAGTTGCCGTCCGAGCCGCATCCAGCACTTCGATTGCCCGCGCGAAGCCTGCCCGGCAAGGATCCTCGCAAGGGTCTCCGTCAGCGCGTGCGGTGATCGTCATCCTCGCTGCGGGTCAGTCGAGATCTCGAGCATCCGAGGCAACGACGTCGTCATCGTCGTCAGCAGCTACTCGTGGCTCCTTGTACGGATCTGCTTCACCGGCAGGCTGAGCTCCCTCGCGAGCCTTGGCGAGCTCGCCGTCGGCGGCACGCGCACGAGCCAACAGCTCTTCCATGTGGCGCGCAGTATCGGGAACGGTGTCCGCGACAAACGTCAGCGTCGGGGTGAAACGGACACCGGTGCCGGCGCCCACCTTCGACCGCAGAACACCCTTGGCCTTCTCGAGACCGGCTGCAGCAGCTTCGACGTCGGGTGCGGAATCGAGCTTTTCACCCATAACGGTGTAGTACACGGTCGCATCGTGCAGGTCGTTGGTGACCTTCGTGTCGGTGATGGTCACAAAAGCAAGCCGCGGATCCTTGATCTCGTGGTCGATTGCGGTCGCGACAATCGTGCCGATTCGTTTTGCGAGCTTACGGGCCCGGGCGGGATCCACCATGATCTCTGTCTCCTTCTCCCTGGACTTTCGATTCCACGGACATTCGATTTCACGCACATCCGATACGAGATAACTCGATCGTTCACAATGTTCGATTTACAAGAATTATTACCGACACCAGTCTTGTGCATCGCCGCCCACCGACCAAATCAGTCCTCGGGACCGAAGACGCGCCGACGTACGGCAAGTAACTGCATTTCCGGTCGCGCTGCAACCGCCCGCTCACAACGATCGAGTACGTCGTGCAGATGATCCATCGACGAACTGACCGCAGCAACACCGACCAAGGCGCGGCGAAGACGCCCCTGTTCCCCGGCTTCCGCCGCACTAATACCGAAACGCCGCAGTTCGGTCAGAATCGGCGACACCAGCGAACGCTTTTCCTTGAGGGAGTGGACATCTCCGAAAAGAATGTCGAACTCCAATGCACCTACGAACATATTCCCCCAGACAGTTTCTCGTCCCAGACCGCTTCCTCGTCGGCATAGCCGAATGGACTCTCCCGGACATTGTGGTCAATGTCCAGGAGAGTCCATGTCAGTCAATACTCACGAGCGCCCCCAGCGCCCGCGGCGACTACTAGTCGCGCGGCTTCTCACGAAGCTCGTAGCACTCCAGAACGTCACCGATCTTGATATCGGAGTAGGTGACGGTCAGACCACATTCGTAGCCTTCGCGAACCTCGGTGGCGTCTTCCTTCTCCCGCTTGAGCGAGGAGATGGTGACCGTCTCGGCGACAACCTTGCTGTCGCGGATGAGACGTGCCTTGGCGTTGCGACGGATGCTGCCCGACGTGACCAAGCAACCGGCAATGTTGCCGATCTTGGACGAACGGAACATCGCGCGGATCTCCGCCTTGCCCAGCTCGACCTCTTCGTACACCGGCTTGAGCAGACCCTTGAGAGCCTTCTCGACCTCGTCGATGGCCTGGTAGATCACCGAGTAGTACCGGATGTCGACACCCTCGCGGTTCGCCAGCTCGGTCGCCTTGCCTTCGGCACGGACGTTGAAGCCGATGATGATCGCGTTGGAAGCCGCTGCCAGGTTGACGTTGGTCTCCGTGACGCCACCGACACCGCGGTCGATGACGCGCAACTGCACCTCGTCGTCGATCGGGATAGCCAGCAGTGCCTCTTCGAGAGCCTCGACGGTTCCCGAGTTGTCGCCCTTGAGGATCAAGTTCAGCTGCGAATGTTCCTTCAGAGCTGCATCGAGATCGTCCAAGCTGATGCGCTTGCGGCTCTTCGCTGCCAACGCGTTGCGCTTACGTGCATTGCGGCGGTCAGCGATCTGGCGGGCAATACGGTCCTCGTCGACCACGAGCAGGTTGTCGCCTGCACCGGGGACGGACGTGAAGCCGATGACCTGAACCGGACGCGAAGGTAGTGCCTCGTGGACGTCCTCGCCGTGCTCGTCCACCATGCGGCGGACGCGGCCGTATGCATCACCGGCGACGATGGAATCGCCGACGCGCAGCGTTCCGCGCTGGATGAGCACTGTGGCAACGGGGCCACGGCCACGGTCGAGGTGAGCCTCGATCGCAACACCCTGTGCATCCATGTCCGGGTTTGCGCGCAGATCCAGGGAAGCATCCGCGGTCAGCAGCACAGCTTCGAGAAGCTGATCGATGTGCAGACCCTGCTTCGCCGAGATGTCGACGAACATGGTGTCTCCGCCGTATTCCTCGGCGACCAGTCCGTACTCGGTCAGCTGCTGACGGATCTTGTCCGGGTTAGCGCCTTCCTTGTCGATCTTGTTGACCGCGACCACGATCGGCACGTCGGCCGCCTGGGCGTGGTTGATCGCTTCCACCGTCTGCGGCATGACACCGTCGTCGGCTGCGACAACAAGGATCGCGAGGTCGGTGGCCTTGGCACCACGAGCACGCATGGCCGTGAAGGCCTCGTGACCGGGGGTGTCGATGAACGTCACGAGACGCTCGTTGCCCTCGAGCTCGGTGAGCACCTGGTAAGCACCGATGTGCTGCGTGATGCCGCCGGCTTCGCCCTCACGGACGTTGGCCTTACGGATCACATCGAGCAGACGGGTCTTACCGTGGTCGACGTGGCCCATGACGGTGACCACAGGCGGACGGGACTCGAGGTCCTCTTCTCCGCCGGCGTCCTCGCCGTAGGTGAGGTCGAAGTGTTCGAGCAGCTCACGGTCTTCGTCCTCAGGGCTGACGACCTGAACGACGTAGTTCATTTCGCCGCCGAGAAGCTCCAGCGTCTCGTCGTTGACCGACTGCGTTGCCGTGACCATCTCGCCGAGATTGAACAGTGCCTGCACAAGTGCTGCGGGGTTCGCATCGATCTTGTCTGCGAAGTCGGACAGCGACGCGCCGCGAGCGAGACGGATGGTCTCGCCGTTGCCGCGAGGCAGCCTGACGCCACCGACTGCGGGAGCCTGCATGCTCTCGTACTCGGCGCGCTTTGCCCGCTTCGACTTACGTCCACGACGAACAGCGCCGCCGGGACGGCCGAATGCGCCTGCTGCTGCGCCGCGCTGACCGGGACGGCCACCACCGCCGGGACGACCGCGGAAACCACCTGCGGGAGCTCCGCCACCGGGAGCACCTGCACCGGCACCTGCGCCGCCGCCGGGAGCTCCGCCACCGCGGTACCCACCGCCGCCGCCACCGGGACGACCGCCGGGAGCGCCACCGGGACGGCCCGGACGACCTGCGCCGCCACCGGGCGCGGGACGAGCGGAACGAGCAGGCATTGCACCCGGGTTCGGGCGAGGAGGCATGGAGCCGGGGCTCGGACGGGGTCCACCCTGACCTGCGGGCGGACGGGGTCCACCCTGGCCGGGAGCCGGACGAGGACCGCCCTGGCCGGGAGCCGGACGAGGACCGCCCTGGCCGGGAGCCGGACGGGGTCCACCCTGGCCGGGAGCCGGACGAGATCCACCCTGCGCCGCGGGACGCGGAGCGCCCGGACGAGGACCGCTCTGGCCCGGAGCCGGACGTGGTGCCGGACGCTCAGCCGGAGCCGAGGAGTACGGGTTGTTTCCGACGCGCGGAGCCTTGGGCATCGGACGAGGTCCACCGGGCTTTGCGCCGGTCGACGGTGCTGCCGGAGCAGCTGCAGCGGGAGCTGCCGGTGCCGCGGGAGCTGCCGGAGCCGGACGAGCCGGCTTCGGAGCGTTGCTGGGTGCAGCGGGCGCATTGAACGTCGGCGTGGGGACTGCCGGCGTCGTAGGAGCCGGTGCTGCGGGAGCGGACGGTGCTGCCGGGGCCGGAGCTGCAGCAGCCGGGGCTGCCGGTGCTGCGGGAGCCGGTGCGGCCGGCTTGGGGCCGGGACGCTGCCCGGGACGCGGTGCGCCGGGCTTTGCTGCCGACGGCGACGGTGCGCCGGGCTTTGCTGCGGGCTTTGCCGCTGCGTCGCCGGACGCGGGCTTGGTTTCTGCACCACCGGCAGACGGGAATGATTCCCGCAGACGACGTGCGACGGGCGCCTCCACTGTGGATGACGCAGACTTTACGAACTCGCCCTGCTCTTTGAGCGTTGCGAGTAGTTCCTTGCTGGTAACACCGAGTTCTTTAGCCAACTCGTGTACGCGGGCCTTGCCTGCCACTGCTCTCCTCACTGATGAGGTCGAGCAGGAGGCATCCCACAGATGTGGGTCCCACACGACCTCGGGTTATAGCCGATGGACGTTCATCGTTGGTGCTTCACGGTGTGCTCATGAGTGCTTGTGCCTGTTCTTCTCGAGAGGTACTGCTTTTGTGTGAACTGCGTCGACCAGCTGGTCGACAGCGGACGTGTCCAGATTTCCGGACACTCGCAGTGCTCTGCTGAATGCTCGGCGCCGCTCTGCCAGGCTCAGGCAACTCGGATCCAGGTGCAGCCATGCACCTCGACCGTGGAGCCTTCGCAATACGTCGGGGACAAGCAGGGAACCCTCCGGCCCCTGCCCACCAACCACGACCCTCAACAGATCGGCAGCCGACCCTTGTTCCCTGCATCCCACACACGTTCTGACCGGCGAACCGGGCGTCGCGCGCGCAAAATCCGAGGACTCACGTCGAACCATCGTCTACTCTACCGTCGAACTGTCTGGAACACTGCATTCCACCGTTATCCGTTTGACGCGCCGGAGCGATCCGACGCGTCGTCGACCGGTGCTGCATCGCTTCGAATATCGATACGCCAACCGGTCAACCGTGCAGCAAGGCGGGCATTTTGACCCTCCTTGCCGATGGCTAGCGACAGCTGGAAATCAGGCACGATAACCCGAGCTGCACGGGCATCGAGGTCGACAACAGTGACGGAGACCACTTTCGACGGAGAGAGTGCGTTGCCCACAAATGTCGCGGGGTCCTCGTCGTAGTCGATGATGTCGATCTTCTCGCCCGCAAGTTCGCTCATGACGTTACGCACGCGCTGCCCCATGGGACCGATGCATGCACCCTTCGCATTGAGCCCGTGAACGCGCGACGCAACCGCGATCTTGGAACGGTGACCAGCTTCGCGGGCAACATTGATGATCTCGACGCTGCCGTCGGCAATTTCGGGAACCTCGAGTGCAAACAGCTTGCGAACCAGGTTCGGGTGGGTGCGCGACAGCGTGATCTGCGGGCCGCGCGCGCCGCGGGCAACCCCGACGACGTAGCACTTGATGCGCTCGCCGTGCTCGTAGCTTTCACCCGGAACCTGCTCGGCCGGCGGGAGCAGGCCTTCGGTGCCATGCGCGTCGCTGCCGATTCGCACGACAACCATGCCACGCGAGTTCGCGCGGGTGTCTCGCTGGATCACACCACCGACGATTTCACCTTCGTGCGTCGAGTACTCGCCGAAACTGCGCTCGTGCTCGGCATCACGCAGACGCTGAAGAATCACCTGACGCGCGGTGGTCGCCGCGATCCGGCCGAAGCCCTCGGGGGTGTCGTCCCACTCGGCGCCAACCATATTTCCGTCGGAGTCGGTGTCGTGAGCCATAACTCGCACCGATCCGGTCTTGAGATTGACGTCGATCCGAGCGTTCTGCTTGTGGCCCTCGGTGTGTCGGTATGCCGTCAGCAGCGCAGTCTGGATCGTGGCGATCACCGTTTCGATCGGGACGCCTTTTTCGGCCTCGATCGCTCGCAACGCTGCAATGTCGATATTCACTTGTCGAACCCTTCTTCGTTATCTACGTCTTCTACGTCTTCTTCGGAATCGAGCACCTGTGCATCGGACTCGTCGAGGTCCGTATGCACTGCCCGACCCTCCGGGATTCCTCCGGCCAGCTCCAGCTCTGCGTCGCTCGGCTTCGAAAACTCGACCTGCACAACAGCTTTCTGCACGTCTGCCAGCGGTATCTCGCGGACTGTCAGACCGCCGCGACCGTTCATGACCACTGCAACCGAATCCTCGCCGAGGACACCGATTCGACCGACGACGGTCTCGTCGGCAAGATCGATGCGTGCTTTGCGCCCACGTGCGCGGCGCCAATGTCGCTCTGCTGTCAGCGGCCGATCGATCCCGGGCGACGTGACCTCGAGCGTGTACGGCGCTTCCCCGATTTCCTCGAGGCTGTCGAACAACTCGGAGACGAGCCGACTGATCTCGGCAGCGGCATCCAGTTCGATACCGGCGTCACTGTCGACCATGATGCGAACGGCGCTGTGCTTGCCCGCATTAGTGACTACGACGTCCTCGACGTCGTAGCCCTTGGACTGCACGAGTTCGGAGACCAGCTCGATAACCCTGTCCTTGGATGGCACCGGCATCTCGCGAACTCCTCGTTTCAGTTGTCGTCGACTCGCATCGACTCGGTGTTGTCAGTCTGTGTGGCTCAGGCCTGTGTGATGCAGGTCTCGAAGTAGCAGGTACCCAGTTTGTGGGCATGCCCAAGACACCATTCGCCACACTGTCCGGCCAAGCATCCAAGAGTACCGCCCCTTCGAGATGCCTGCGACCAGACCGACCGTTACACATCACACGTGAACACGTTTGCCTGATTCGAACGAATCGCGCGGTACCTGGCACCATGGACGAGTGCTGACGCCCCTATCCACCACCTCCCACTCCCGCCGGAGTGCGCTGAAGATCGCAGGTGCGGCATCGATCGGCGCCATCGCCTTCGCGGCCACAGCGTGTACTGACAACGGCTCCGCCCAGGCCGCCGTAGAAGTCGACCAGCTGACCTCGCAGGCCGATCGCGCACGAGCAGACGCCGCCGCTGCAAGCAATTCGATCGCGCTGGCACCGGAACGGGTTGCCGCGCTCACGACGATCAGCGCGGAGCGCACCGCTCATGCCGATGCCCTCGACGCCGAGATCGCGCGAGCGGCAGGCGGGGGTGCCGGCACCACGTCAACGCCGTCAGCGTCGTCGACCGCGCCCGCAGCGCCCGCGGGGATCGACGCTGTGCGCGCGTCGTTAGCGGAGTCCGCTCGCAGCGCTGCCGATCTCGCCCGGACGACATCCGGCTATCGCGCCGGACTGCTCGGTTCGATCAGCGCGGCGTGCGCCACCCAGGCGGCGGTACTGCTGCCATGAGCATTCTGCGCACATCGACAACCAGTGATTCAGCCGTGCTCGACGCCATCGAATCCGAGAACGCCGCAATCTTCGCTTACGGCGTCGTGGCAGCGTTCTCCAACCCGGCTCGGGCCAACGAGGTTGCCACCCACATGGCAACCCACCGGGCGCGCCGCGACGCTTTGTCCGTCATTGCCGTCGACGCGGGCCTCACTCCCCCGATTGCCGCCGCCGGCTACGACATCCCTTTCCCGGTCACCGACGCCATCACGGCGGCGCAGTTGGCGGCACAGATCGAAGCGGACACCGCAACTACGTACCGCGCGTTGATCGAACAGGCCGATTCCGACGATCTCCGCACTTTCGGAGTCGAGGCGCTCACAGACGCCTCGATCCGCGGGGCTGGATGGAACCTCGCACTCGGGACAACTCCCGCAACATCGGCGTTTCCCGGCGAATAGTGCTGTGCGCCTTTATTAACCGCCCGCGGTTGATAAAGGCGCACAGCAAAACTCACTTCCGAGTCGGCACAAACCACGCCGCCACTACCGCGACCAGTACAAAACATCCGCCGACTCGCAGGGCGGGCGTCAGTGCTTCGCTGTATCCCAGCGGCGTCAACGCTCCACCTGCGGCCAGGAACACCGCTGTCAGGACTGCGATTCCCAATGCGACGCCGATCTCGCGAAGTGTTGCGTTGGTCGAACTGGCCGTGCCGTGATCCGGCGCGTCCATGTCGACGAGTACCGCGGTGGCATTGGGCGCGAAGGTCAGCCCCATGCCGATTCCGGCCATGAGAAGTGCGGGGACGAGTGACGCGTACGTGGCGTCGGGACCGATGCGAGCAGCCAACCAGAACAACGCGCCGGCTTGCAGACCGAGACCGGTGAGAAGCAGCGGCCGCAGTCCCACTTTCGGGGCGAGGAAGCCCGCGAGCGGCGCAAAAACCATCGGCGCCGCCGTCCACGGAAGCGTCCGCAACCCGGCTTCGAACGGTGTGAACCCCATCGCGATCTGGAGGTACTGCGAGAGCAGGAACACCGCACCGAAGATGCCGATCGAGAAGGTCAGTCCGATCACGTTTGCCATCGAGAAGCTTCTGGATCGGAACAGACGCAACGGCATCACGGGGTGCGACGTGGTTCGTTCGCGAACGATGAACAGCCCCAAGGCAACTACGGCACCCACTAGCGATGCGACAACACCGAAGGAACCCCAACCGTCGTCGTTGCCGTGAACGATGCCCCAGACAGCGAGGAACACACCAAGTCCGGCCAGCGCGACCCCGGCGACGTCCAAAGGCTGCTTCCGCCCGGTCGATTCGCGCAATGCATACATTGCGAGCGGAACTGCGACGATTGCTACCGGCACGTTGATCCAAAAGATCCCTTGCCACGAAAAACCGTCGACCACAGCGCCGCCCACCACCGGACCCATCGCGATACCGAGCCCCGATACTCCACCCCAGATGCCGATTGCCATGGCGCGCTTGGCTTCCGGAACCGCAGCCACGAGCAGTGTCAGCGAGAGCGGCATGATGGCGGCAGCGCCGACGCCTTGAACGGCGCGTGCCGCGATCAACAGTCCTGCCGATGTCGAGAGCGCGGAGGCAATTGACGCCGCGGTGAACAGTCCGATCCCGCCCACGAACATGCGTCGCCTACCCCAGCGATCGCCGAGCGTCGTCGCCGACAACATCAGCGTCGCAAACGCAAGCGTGTACGCATTCATGAACCACTGCAACTGACTCACGGACGCATTCAGATCTTTCTCGATCACCGGCAATGCGCTGGTCATCACCAGATTGTCGAGGGTTGCCATGAACATCGGCAGGGACGCCGCGACGATCGCAATCGCAACCGGTACTGATCGCCTGCGGGTCCCTTCCGAACCGGGTGCGGCACCGGCATTCGCCAAAACAGTCATTGCACGCCTTCGCTTAGGTATCAGTTGATTACTTAATTGACGCTAAGTTATCAACTGATAACCTGTCAATATGTCGAGCGAAGATTCCGCCTCACCCAAGCGAAGGATGAGCGCGCCCCAGCGCCGGGCACTTGTCCTTGCAGCAGCCACCAGGGCCTTCGCCCGCGGCGGATACTCCGGCACCAGCACCGATGCGGTCGCGAAGGAAGCCGGCGTCTCGCAGCCGTACATCGTGCGCATGTTCGGAACGAAAGCGGAACTGTTCCGCGCCGTGTTCGCGCGAGCACTCGACGAAATCGTCCGAACCTTCACCGAAAAGCTGGACACACTCGATATCGAGCCCGACAATCCAGAGTTCTGGGCCGAGCTCGGTTCCGCCTACGGCGAGCTGATCCTGGACCGCGACCTACTGCTCGTCATGCTGCACGGGTTCGCCACCGGCACAGACGACATCGCCACCGTGTCACGGTTCGCGATGTCGAAGATCTACAGCCTGGTGCGTGATCGAACCGGTTGCACCCCCGAGCAGGCCCGAATGTTCATCGCCAACGGCATGCTCATCAACAATCTGCTCGCGATGAAAGCGCCGGAACACATCGACGAGGATCCCGCTCTAGGGGAACTGTGCGTCAGCGTCTTCGGCGAATCGGCCGCAACAACGCTCTCCACCACCGGCACCGCGCCTGCATCCGACTCGGACACCTGACCGGCCACTGGGATTTACGTCACATGTGTGATGGAACGCACCATAGAGTCGGGTTCCGACACATCACGTAAAACCGGACGAAAAGGACCGACGTTGGATCTTGCACAACGCATCGACGCCCTCGAGCAGATCGAAGAGATCAAAAAGCTCAAGTACAACTACTGGCGCGCCTGTGATGCCAAGGACCCGGTCGCGTTCCGCAACAGTTTCATCAAGAGCGGCGCGTCCATCGACTACGGCCAGCTGGGGGCGTTCGACGACGCGGGCCCGATGGCCGACATCTTCACCGCAGTCGCCCTGCGCAAAGTCGACGGCCACTACGCGGTCCTCGACATGCACCACGGACTTCACCCCGATATCGAAATAACTTCGGAGACTTCCGCACTCGGTCGATGGACGCTGCAGTTCCGCCAGATCGACACCGTCGCTCGGACTCAGAAATTGATGACGGGCGAATACGACGACGCGTATGTGATCGAGGACGGAGCGTGGAAGATGAGTCGCTGCCACTTCACGGAGACGTGGTCGATGACCACTCCCCTGTCAGCCGAGACCGTCCTCGCCGAGGGATCAGTGGGGAGCCAAGAATGACTGGATCAAAAGTTGCACTGGTAACCGGCGCGAGTCGCAGTGTCGGCAAAGGAATCGCGTTGGCACTCGGTAGCGACGGCTGGACCGTGTACGTGACCGCGCGCGGTGAAGTTGGCACCAACAGCCCACTCGACGCTGCTGCTGCGGAGATCACCGAGCGTGGTGGCCGGGGAATCGCCGTGCAGTGTGATCACAGCGATGATCAGCAAATCGTTGATCTCTTTGCCCGCATTGCCGACGAGCAGTCCGGGCGTCTCGATCTCCTCGTCAACAACGTGTGGGCCAACCCTGCCGGCTACGCAGGTTTCACGGATCCGTTCTGGAAGCGCCCCGTCGCCGACTGGGACTCCCTGATCGGGATCGGTTTGCGCGCACATTATGTCGCGTCCGTAGAAGCCGCCAAGTTGATGGTTCCGCGCGGAAGCGGTGTCATCGGCCATATCTCGTCATTCGGCAGCCGCGGATACCTGCACTCGGTGCTGTACGGGATGTCGAAGACCGGCCTCGACAAGATGGCCGCGGACATGGCCGTCGAGTTGAAAGGTACCGGAGTCACCGCACTGTCCTTCTGGCTCGGTTTGATTCGCAACGAGCGAATGGAAGCCAGCGGAATGGAGAGCTTCGAGGGCTTCTCCCTCGCCGAGGCGGAAACCCCGGAGTTCGTCGGGCAGGTCATCACGGCACTGGCCAACGATCCCGACGTCAACTCCCGCAGCGGGCACACCCTGATCACCGCGGAAACTGCACTCGACTACGGAATCACCGACGCCAACGGCAAGCAGCCGGCGTCACATCGTGCTGCATTCGGTGGCGGCCCGCTCTTCTGAGCCACGCACACCGGACGCCGTAGCGGCGTCGCGCACCCTCGCGGTGCCCGGCGCCGCTACGCGCGCCTTGAGCGCAAGCCACGCACAGCCGATGACCACGATGCCGCCCCCAACGATGGACAGCGACAATTCCTCGCCCAGGATCAAGGCCGACCACGCGATGCTGAGCACCGGTTGAACCAGCTGCGTCTGACTGACTGTGGAGATCGGCCCCATCGCCAGGCCTCGGTACCAGGGGAAGAAGCCGAGAAACATGCTGATGGCACCGAGGTAGGCAAACGCAAGCCATGAATTGGCGTCGGCGTGGACGGGCGTATTCACCACCGACACAACGGTCATGGTGGCCGTAACGGGCAGTGCGAGAATCAACGCCCAGGCGATTGTCTGCCATGATCCGATTTCGCGGGCCAGCAAAGCTCCTTCGGAATACCCGAGTGCAGCGCAGATCACTGCCCCGACGAGCAGAAGATCGGCGAGGTGGAACGAACCGAGTCCACCGCCTGCGAATGCGACAAACACTGCCACCGATATCGCGCCGGCCGCACTCGCCCACCAAAATGCCTGACTCGGCCGTTCTTTCCCCCGAAGTACGGCAAATACAGCTGTCGCGGCAGGCAATAGCCCGATCACGACGGCTGCATGACTGGCCGGTGATGTTTGCACTGCAAACGTGGTGAGCAAAGGGAACCCGAGAACAACTCCGATGGAGACAAGGGCAATCCGTGCCCATTGCCGAAGGCTGGGAATGGCGGCGCGCGAAGCCAGCAGCGCAATCGTCGCCAACCCTCCCGCCACTACAGCCCGGCCGGCGCCGATGAACAACGGATCAAGGTCAGCGACTGCGATTCTGGTCAGTGGAACCGTGAACGAAAACGCCAGAACTCCCAGGAGCCCCCACCACAGACCCGATAGCGGTGCCGATTCGTTCGCGATAGCGCTACTATTGTCATTCATGTCCCACGATAGCAGTAGCCGACGGGTAGTCGACGGCTTACGCACGCTGATCACGTCGTCTACCGCCGGAATGCAACTCCCCTCCACTCGGGCGCTGGCCGCAACGCACGGCGTGGGGCCTGTCACTGTGCAGCACGCAATCCGCCAACTCGTGGGTGAAGGCCTGGTTGAAACCCGCCCAGGTTCGGGAAATTTCGTCGCCCGCACGCGAGCGCCTCAGATATCCGACTATTCTTGGCAGACAACCAGTCTCGGGCCGAGCCGGGTCGACGCCAATCCCATCGGATCAAGCATGCTCACGGTTACGGCAGACACGATCTCGCTGCACAGCGGCTACCCAACGGACGAGTTGCTTCCCCTTCGTCAGATCCGCGGAGCACTTTCGAGGGCTGCGCGGAGCTCACTTGCGGCACGTCGACCGCACACCGCAGGGCTTGGAGAACTCCGCGAGTGGTTCGCCCACGAGCTCACCACAGGCGGCGCTACCACGGTGCGCGATTCCGACGTCCTGATCACACCCGGAGGGCAGAGTGCACTGTCTTCGACGTTCCGCGCGCTTGCAGGTCCCGGCGATGCCATCGTGATGGAGTCGCCCACGTACTGGGGTGCCATCGCAGCAGCCAAACAGGCCGGGCTGACCGTTGTGCCCGTCGCCCGCGGGACGCACGCGCCGGATCCGGATGATCTTGCCACCGCGTTCGAACTCTCCGGGGCGCGCTTGTTCTATGCGCAACCACATTTTGCCAACCCAACCGGAGCACTCTGGTCGGACACAGAGAGGCAATCGATCATGAAGGTCGTGCGCGATCACGGTGTATTCGTGATCGAAGACGACTGGGCGCACGATTTCGGAATCGACAAGGACGTCACTCCCCTGGCTGCGAACGACCCCGACGGCCACGTGATCTACGTCCGGTCGCTCACCAAGAGCACGTCGCCGGCACTGCGGGTCGCGGCCGTTGTTGCACGCGGTCCGGCGCGACGACGAATCGAAACCGATCGCACCATCGATGACCTCTACGTTTCCGGGATTCTCCAAGCTGCGGCGGTCGACGTCCTCACCCAACCTTCGTGGGTTACTCATCGGCGAAACGTTCGCGAACTACTGCGCGAACGGCGTGACCATCTGATCCGCGAATTGGATACTCATGCAACGGAACTCACGCTCACCCACAAACCCGCCGGTGGTCTCAACTTATGGCTTCGCCTGCCTGAGGGTTTCGATTCCGAAACGTTTGCAACCAGATGCCTCACGCACGGCCTCTCGATTTCCCCTGGGGCCGAGTGGTTTCCGGCGGAACCAACCGCCGCATACATTCGTCTGAACTTCGGCGGTTCACATCCAGATCGTTTCGAGGAAGCCGCCCGGATCCTGGCCGATCAACTCGTCCCGAAATGAGGGCGCCACAACGCTGGCCAGCCTGTCGAACACCGCTGTATTCTCAGGTGATGGCACTCTCCGAGAATGAGCGTGAACAGTTTCTGGCCGAGCCGCACGTAGCAGCGCTGTCGGTGGCGAACAACTCCGAGCGCGGTCCGTTGACAGTCCCCATCTGGTATCTCTACTCACCAGGTGGCAGCCCTTGGATTCTCACGGGAAAAGGATCGAAAAAGGCCCAGCTCATAGAGTCTGCTGGGCACTTCTCCCTCATGGCTCAACGACTCGAGCCGACCATCCGCTATGTGAGCGTCGAAGGTTCCGTCGACAAAATCGTGCCAGGAACCGACGAGATGCTGGTCGAAGTGTCGCGACGATATCTGACCCCGGACAAGGTTGACGGTTATCTCGACTTTGCCCGCTCTCAACTGGGCGAGCAGGTCGCAATTTACATGAAACCGCACACCTGGCTGTCCGCCGATCTCGGCGCTCTCTAAACAAGGACGACGCAGGCTCGGCGCGCCGGTATCGGTGCGCCGAGCCAATAACGTCAGCTCTCGGTGAAGAACCGCACCCGGTTGATCCGATGCCCCGAGGGCTCGAATCCGAAGAGCGCGATGGCCGGTTCACCGCAGACGACAACGCTTGCCGTGACCGTGCGGCCGGCAGCGAGGACCTTGCCCCGGCTCACGCCGGCCAGAAGATCGTTGGCGTCTGCGGTAGACAGGTGCGTGCCCGCCGGAAGCTCGACCGGAATGGGCGGAATCCGGCCGACCTTTGCGGCGTCGAGGAATCGTGTTGCCGCCCGCTTGCCCTTGGACCCGACCCCGAAGATGCCGCTGGAGAAGCCAATCGCTCCCCCGATCCCCTGGTTGGACAGCAATTGCGGCGTGAGCTTGGCCGCAGCCTTGACGCCTGCTGCGCCCGCGGTGGCAAGCTGACTCAACATGGTCGCCAATTCCCAATGGGCGTAGAGGGTTCCGATCTGCAGCGAATCCGGCTCGCCGACCAGGTCGTAGCGCAGATGCATCGGCACGTTCAGGACAACGCCCGTCGACATTTCGGTAGCGAGACTGAGATCGCGCCACACTGTTCGGCCACATACTATGTCGCGCTCGACATGGAACGTGATGGTGTTCGGGGCAATGAATGTGTCGTAGAACTTCTCGATCGACGCCCGCCCGTTGTGTGGGCGCGAACCAACCGGATCGTTGACCTGACCATCCGAGCTGAACAGCGACACCCACGCCGAACGATCGTGTGCGCCGACAGCTTTGGGAGATCCCTCGACTACCGCCATCAACTGATCGCGGGTTGCCACCGCGCTCATGCGCGCATCTCGTACGCGCCGTCGTATGCTTTGACCTGCTGCCACACGCGGTCGAAGCGCTCACTGTCTACGACGGGTTTGCGCACAGCTGCGAGCGCCCAGGCTTGCTGTTCCGGTGTCGACGACGGTTTCCCGTGCAGCGCAATCGCATAGCCGGAGAAATCGCGAATCTGGAAGTCGAAGATCTGATCCACGACATCGGCGTCGAGTCCGGCGATGTCGGCCTGCTCGAGGATCAGATGCCCGTACACGACGAGCGAGAACAGGTGCCCGACGTTGAGCATGAAATCGAGATCCTTTTGCTGCGCCGCGTCCGGGGCCGCCGACGTCAGCAGTTCGGTCAACGCGATTGCCTGCTCGTAGAAGCGAGCGACATTCGGGATACCGGAGTGCTTCTCGTACACCGGCTTCCACTCGTGGAACTGAATTTTCGCGGCGCCGCGAGTCGGTCCCTGATTCCAGAAGAACTCGTCGTCCGCAGCGTCGTCGCGCGTGACAATCTCCGGGAACTCTGCCGGATTGAAGAGGTAGTTCGGCAAGAACTTGAGGATCAAGCCGACATTGACGTGAACGGTGCCTTCGAGCTTAGGCAGTGTGCCGATCACCTGCGCGGCTTCGCGGAAGTACGTGGACTTCTCGTAACCCTTGGCAGCAATCACGTCGTGCAGAAGTCCGACAACGCGCTCACCTTCTGAGGTGACCTTGGCCTTGGTCATCGGGTTGAACAGAAGGTAGCGACGGTCATCGAGACTCGCACTGCGGAAGTAGTCGACAGCCCGCGCACTGAACTGCTTCATTGCAACCAGCCGGGAGTACGCGTCGACAAACGCCGCTCGGACGTGAGCGAAGTCGGTGACGGGATTTCCGTACAGAATTCGGTTCTGCGCGTGGGTGATTGCCTCGAAGAACGCGTGCTCGCTGATTCCGATCGAACCGGTGCAAAGGTTGAACTTTCCGACGTTCACGGTGTTGAGCGCTGCCTCGAACGCAGCGACACCGGTGTGCAGGATGTCTTCCTCGCGGACCGGGTAGTCCTCCAAGCGGAAGTTGCTGACGTACATCTGACCACGGAGGACGTTGTCGACGAGGTGGTAGTTCGGGTGCGCGCTGTCCGCAACGAAGAACACGTACCCCTCGGGTCCGTCGACATCGGTGCGACGGCCGAATACCGACACCATTCCGGCGACGTTGCCGTTGCCGATGTAGTACTTCTCACCGCTGGCCCGGAAGGCAACGTCGCCGTCGGCCGGAGTGAGAAGCATGTCGGTGGAGTAGACGTCGGCGCCATGGTCGCGCTCGGAGAGTCCGAACGCCATGACTCCGCCGTCGGTGAGTTCCTGCGCTGCACGCTTCTTTGCGGCGTCGTTGTCACTCATCCAGATCGGTCCGAGTCCGAGGATCGTGACCTGCCACGCGTACCAGTACGCGAGTCCGTAAAAGCCGAAGACCTCACTCAGTGCCGCATTGCGGGCACCGTCCCAGCGACGGTTCTCGTCGCCGTCGGCGTAGGCCGCCGGAGTCTGGAATGTCGCGAACAACTTCTCCTTCTTGACGAAGTCGAGGAAGTCCGACACCCAGACAGCTTCGAGATCGTCATGCAGGAGCTGATTCTTGCCACGGCTTTCGAACCATTCGACTGTTGCCAGCAGCAGCCTGCGAGTCTCGGGATCAAAACGGGCAAAATCTTCGGTGTGGGGGTTGAACAGCAATCCGTCGGTGTCAGACACGTCATACCTTTCGTCGATGCCGTAAACCTACCAGTGAGTAACTTAGGTTGGGAAGAGTTCACGAAGCCGGCGCGGTCCTCCGCGACGGCAATAGATCCGCCGGATTCCACACCCCCGTCCGAGCCCGCGTCAGCGGATAACACGCCACTCCGAGAAGTAACGCCGACATGTGCCCGACCGCAGTAAATGTCGTAGCAAAGATCAACGGCACCGCATAGAAAATCACTGCTGCGCCGAGGTAGACGTAACGCCAGGGCTTCGAAATCCGGTACACGAGAACACCGACGACACCGGCCAATCCGTAGCTGACCCCGACGTCGAGAGTGTTGACCGCCGACTCTGCGACATATCCGTGCCGAATGCCTTCGTAGAGAACACCTTCACTGATGTAGGTGGCGCCGACGTGCGCGATCACGACAACGCACAACCACCGCCACGTCCCGAGCCAGCGCTCTGCCGTGGCATGAAAAACAGTGAACAGAACCAAATACCCCAGCCAGCCACCACCTTCGAGCCAGAAGGCACTCGAGAACAGGACGCGGATCGGGTCTTCGGAGAGGTGATGCAGATTGGTGGAACGTTTACCGAGAAAGTGTTCCTCGACATTGTCGGGAAGACGCCGCAGGAACAGTGTGGTGAAGAGCAGGGCCAACAACCAGATATACGTCCCGGGTGCGCTCCGCACCCACTGCCATACCGCCTTTGCTGCCCCCAGCATCCTCACCGCTTCGAGTGTGCGCTCACTCGTTGACTACTGCAACGGCGAACCCGTCCCACCCTTTCGATCCGACAGTCTGGATCGCGGTGCCGTCGAGTCGCGGTTCGGCCGCGATCATCTCGAGGACGGCACGACTGGCCTTGACTCGCTCGTCGTCGATGTCCGGATTCGAGACGTGTCCCCCACGCACGACGTTGTCGACGACGATGACGGTTCCCGGGTGGGACAGCGCAAGGGCCCACCGGACGTATTCGCTGTTGTTTTCCTTGTCCGCGTCGATGAACACCAGGTCGAAGGGACCGAGTTCTTCTTTCGCGATCAACGGGAGGCTGTCGAGGGCAGCGCCGACGCGGATGTCGACCCGATCGGCGAGTTCGGCGCGTTCGATGTTGGCGCGCGCTACCTCGGCGTGTGCCGGCTCGAATTCGAGACTGATGACGCGTCCCGAAGGTCCGACGGCGCGGGCCAACCAGATGGTGCTGTACCCGCCGAGGGTTCCGATTTCGAGGACGTTGCGCGCCAGGCACATTCGAGCAAACAGATGGAGCAACTTGCCTTGGTTCGGCGCTACGTCGATAGGCGGCAGGCCGGCCGCGGTGTTGGCGGCGAGTGCCGCATCGAGGACCGGATCTTCACCTACCAACGTGGAGACAAGGTAACCGTCGACTTCTGCCCAATCCGGTTCGCGTTCCATAGCCACGATTGTGGCAGAAAAGAAGGGCCGCCGCAGACACCTCGAACAGTGTCTGCGGCGGCCCGCACATCTTCTGGGATCAGCCGCGAACTGCGGCGATGATCTCCTCGATTGCCGAATCGGCGTCGATTTCGCGGCTTTCGCCGGTGAAGCGGTCGCGGATTTCGACCTTACCGTCGGCCCAACCACGGCCGACGACAACGATCAGCGGAACACCGATCAGCTCGGAGTCCTTGAACTTCACGCCGGGCGATGCCTTGCGGTCGTCGAGGATCACTTCGAGTCCGGCACGGTCGAGTTGCGCCGCGAGGCCTTCGGCGCCTTCGCGAGCGGTCTCGTCCTTGTTCGCGATGACGAGGTAGACGTCGGCCGGTGAGACCTCAGCGGGCCAACGCAGGCCCTTCTCGTCGTGGTGCTGCTCGGCGATGACGGCCACGAGACGCGAGACGCCGACGCCGTACGAACCCATGGTCGGGCGAACCGGCTTGCCGTTCTCGGCGAGGACGTCGACGTTGAACACATCGGTGTACTTGCGGCCGAGCTGGAAGACGTGACCGATTTCGATACCGCGGGCCGAGACCAGCGTGCCGGCTCCGTCGGGAGATGCGTCGCCGTCGCGAACCTCGGCGGCTTCGATGGTTCCGTCGGGTGTGAAGTCGCGACCGGCAACAAGGCCAACAACGTGCTTGCCGTCTTCGTCGGCGCCGGTGATCCAGCTGGTGCCATCCACAACGCGCGGATCAACAAGGTAACGAACACCGTTGGCCTGCAGTGCCTTCGGGCCGATGTAGCCCTTGGCCAGGAACGGGTTGTTCTTGAAGTCGGTCTCGGTGATCATCACGAACTCGGCGGGCTCGAGCGAAGCTTCGAGGCGCTTTTCGTCGACCTCACGGTCGCCGGGGATGCCGATGCCGAGAAGTTCCCATTCGCCGCCGGGCAGGCGGGTCTTGACCATGATGTTCTTGAGGGTGTCGGCAGCGGTGATCGTGCGGCCGAGGTCGGCACCGTTCGCCCAGTCCACCAGGGTGTCGATGGTGGGGGTGTTCGCGGTGTCGTAGACCTTGGCCTCGGGCAGACCGTCGAACGGAATAGCCTCGGGCACAACCGTCTTGACGGCCTCGACATTTGCGGCGTAACCGGATTCGAGGCAGCGCACGTAGGTGTCTTCGCCGATCTCACTCTCGGCGAGGAACTCCTCGGATGCGCTGCCGCCCATCGCGCCCGACGTAGCCGAGACGATGACGTACTTGACGCCCAACCGCGTGAAGATCTTCTCGTACGCGTCGCGGTGAGCTTGGTACGACGCCGTCAGACCCTCGTCGGTGAGGTCGAAGGAGTACGAGTCCTTCATGACGAACTCGCGGCCACGCAGAATGCCGGCGCGCGGACGCTCTTCGTCGCGGTACTTGGTCTGTACCTGGTACAGAGTGACCGGGAAATCCTTGTAGGAGTTGTACTCACCCTTGACCGTCAGAGCAAAGAGCTCCTCGTGGGTCGGGCCGAGCATGTAGTCGTTGCCCTTGCGGTCCTTGAGGCGGAACAGTCCGGCGCCGTATTCGGTCCACCGGTTGGATGCCTCGTAGGGTTCACGCGGCAGCAATGCGGGGAGCAGGATTTCCTGGCCGCCCATGGCATTCATCTCTTCGCGGACAACGCGCTCGACCTCGCGCAGCACCCGCAATCCCAGTGGCAACCACGAGTAGACGCCTGGAGCGATTCGGCGCACGTAGCCGGCGCGAACCAGCAGTTTGTGGCTCGCAACTTCGGCGTCCGAGGGATCGTCACGCAAGGTACGCAGGAACAGGTGGGACAGACGGGTAATCACGAGGTACAAGGATAGTCGGCGCTGTACCGTCCGCGGGCGTCGGTACGGTATCGGGGTGCTTGTATTGCTGCCTCCCTCAGAAACCAAGTCCGACGGCGGCAAGGACGCGCCCCTCGATCTGGCTGAACTGTCGATGCCCCAGTTGACCGAAACGCGCGAATTGCTGGTGCAGACGCTCGTCGATCTGGCCGCGGACGTCGAGGCCTCGTGCCAGGCGCTGGGGCTCGGACCGACCCAGGCGGACGAGGTGGAACGCAACGCGAAACTGTGGGTCTCGGCAACCCGCCCGGCACTCCAGCGCTACACCGGGGTGCTGTTCGACGCCCTTGACGCGAAGTCGTTCACGCGCGCTCAGAAGGCCAAGGCACTCGATCGAATCGCTATCGGTTCTGCCCTGTTCGGTGCCGTCCGCGCAGGTGATCTGATTCCCGCCTACCGCCTCTCCGGCGGGTCCAAGCTGCCGGGGATGGGGACGCTGCGCTCGCTGTGGAAGCCGGAGCTGCCGAAGGCCTTGGCCGCCGAAGCCGACGGCCTTGTCATCGATCTACGATCCGGCACCTACCAAGACCTCGGACCTGTTCCGGACGCGTTGATTGCAACGGTCCTCACCGAGAAGCCGGACGGCACCCGCACCGTGGTCAGTCACTTCAACAAGCATCACAAGGGTCTGCTCGCGCGCGCCCTGGTGGTCTCGCGCGCCGAACCCAGCGACATCAAGGGAGTTGCTCGGGTCGCATCGAAGGCGGGCCTGCGCGTGGAAATCGCGTCGGAGCGCGAATTGATCATCCTGACGGATTGACGACTTCACCAGCCGACTACAGCACGCAGAGGTGGGTTCTCACAGCGGCCGGACCCGCGGTGTGGGTCGAGGACCGAGCGCTTCTCAACCCACGAAACGGGCCAAGGCCGGACCATCATCGAAGCCCTCTCGGGTCACCGTCAGGTCGGCCCTCAGCGACGATCGCTCCGACCTCGAGGCCGCCAAATCGTGGTCCAGTGTCGGTCATTCGTCACCTCCTCGATGCAGCCGAGTAGAAGTCACCGCCACGCCGAGATCGGCTGCCTAGTAACGGATCTCGGGACCTGTGACGGAAAGGAATTCTCAGCGCGGACGGCGACTGTACGGCTGTGGCGATGGCAGTAGGAGCGATGACATCCGCAAAGCCGACCGACCGAGAACTTCGACGTCGTGATGATGCGGATTGACCGCGACGTGCTCACAGAACTGCCAACGCGAACTATTAGCCGTACAGATACTTGGTATGTCTGAGACCCCATTCCCCTTTTCCGGGATGTGACGCAATCTGGTGATCCAAGCCACAAGTCACATTCTTCGAGAGGGACCCGAACGTGCCGCATTTGCTTTCTCACCTCAGCCATATCGAAATCACCACCCCTGACGTCGCCGCGTCTACCCGCTTCTATACGGAGAAGTTCGGCATGCGCGCTATCCATGACAGTGATGGTCGCGTCTATCTCCGATGCTGGGGTGACTACTACGCCTACAGCTTGGTCTTGTCGCAGGGCCCTGAACCCACGTTGAAGCGAATGGCGTGGCGCACGGCCAGTGCCCAAGCATTGGAGGAAGCAGCCGGTCGGGTCGAAGCGTCGGGCATCACCGGCACGTGGTCTACCGGAGATTTCGGATTCGGTAAGGCATACGAGTTCGTCGGTCCGTGGGGGCATCCCATGCGATTGATCTACGACGTCGACAAATTTGACGCCGACACCGACTACAAGTCGATTTACCCGGACCGTCCGGAGAAGCGATCGGCGCATGCGGGTGCCCCTCGTTTCCTCGACCACATCACCGTGGCGACCACCGATGTACGCGCGTTCTGCGCGTGGTACACCGATGTCCTCGGGTACCGCACGATGGCGTTCACCGATCTCGAAGAAGCACCGATCACCGTGTTCGGTGTCTTGACGACGAATGAAAAGTCACATGATCTCGGTGTTGTTCTCGACACCTCGGATCGGCCGGGCCGTATCAACCACATTGCATTCTGGGTCGATACCTACCAGGAGCTGATCGTGTGTGCCGACGTCCTGATGGAACGCGGAACCGACATGGAATACGGCCCATCCATCCACGGCATCGGCGAGCAGAACTACCTGTACTTCCGCGAGCCGAGTGAGATGCGCGTCGAACTCAATTCTGGTGGCTACCGCAACTACGTCCCTGACTGGGAGCCTCACACGTGGAAGCCGTCCGAGGGCTCGAACAATCTATACCGCAACGGCGCTATGCCGCACTCGATGACCGAATCCTTCCCCGCAGCAGAAGGTTTGACCGCAACCGAAGAGGGCGCCTCACCAGAGATGAAGGCCGAACTGCTCAACCCGTACGCGGTTCCCGGGCAAGGCTGAGCCGAAGAACCCGATTCGACCGCCGTACTACAAAGAACTCTGGAGAAGCATGAAGATCGCACGCCGACAGACCGACAACGGCCCCACATTGTCGGTGCTCGATGCAAATGACGAACTGGTCGACCTCCGCGGCGAGCGGGACCTCGCGTCGTTGCTCGCCGACGACGGCAAGCTCCACGATGTCGCCGAACACGCACTGGCGGAACGTCATTCGGTGACGAGCAGCGCCGATGCCATCCTGCTCGCACCACTCGATCCTCCGACATTTCGCGATTTCTCGACATTTCCCGAGCACACCGAAGGCATCGTCAAACTACTCGATCCGGGGGCGACGATACCGGACGAGTTTTGGCAGATACCGACCTTCTACTTCTCGAATCCGTACGCGATCATCGGTCCGTTCGCCGATGTACCCCTTGCGCCGAGTTGCGTGGATTTTGATTTCGAACTCGAGGTCGGGGCCGTCGTCGGTGCAGCCGGGCGCGATCTGACGGTGGACGAAGCTGCCGACCATATCGCCGGATACGTCGTGATCAACGACTTCTCCGCCCGCGACGTGCAGTTCCGCGAGATGCGTATGCGTCTAGGTCCGGCCAAGGGAAAGGACACTGCGACGAGTCTGGGCCCGTACTTCGTCACTGCGGACGAATTATCCTCTCGCGTATCGGGGCCGTCGTTCGACCTGCGCATGGAGGTCGCCGTCAACGGTGAGAAGATCGGCGGCGACACACTCGACCACATGGCGTGGTCCTTTCCCGCCCTCGCTGCCTACGCCTCGCGCGGCACGCAAGTCCGCCCGGGAGACCTTCTGGGCTCTGGGACATGCCGCAGCGGCTGCCTAGCGGAATTGTGGGGTAGGCATGGCCGCGGTTCACGGCCGGCGTTGCGCCCAGGCGACGTCGTGACCACGAGCGTCGACGTCCTCGGGGGCACACGCAACCGCATTGTCGAATCCGTTGCATCCCAGACGATCACGCCGTGGAGGTCGACATGACGTACCGAGTGCTCATCACAGATCATCCAGCGGCCACTCTCGACGTCGAACGCTCGGTGTTCGCGGCGGCGGGTGTGGACATGGTCGTGGCATCCACAACCGATCCCGCTGAGCTCGCAGTGTTGGCTGCTGACGTAGACGCCATCGCCACCTGCTTCGCCCACGTCACCGCCCAGGTTTTGGAGAGCGCAACGCGATGTCGGACGGTGGCGCGATTCGGCGTCGGTCTCGACAACATCGACGTTGCCCGTGCGACGGAACTCGGCATGATCGTGACGAACGTCCCGGTCTACTGCGTCGACGAGGTCGCAGACCACACGCTGATGATGGTCCTGGCGCTTGCTCGGAGGTTGGTGCCCTTTGTCAACGACACCGCAGCCGGAGCATGGAACCGCTCATTCGCCCCGACTCCGGTCCGATTGCGCGGAAAGACTTTCGGCGCAATCGGACTGGGATCGATCGGCTCGGCGCTCGTTCCCCGGATGGCATCTCTGGGAATGAACGTGGTCGGTCTCGGTCGCCGCTGCGGCGTCACCGATGGCGTCACCGCAGTCGATTCACTCGAGGAACTACTCTCTGTGGCCGATGTCGTGTCTTTGCACCTGCCACTCAACGAGTCCACCCGTCACACGATCGGCGGTGCCGAGTTGGCGTTGATGAAACAGTCTGCGTGGCTGATCAACACCTCGCGCGGCGGTCTCGTTGACACCGAAGCACTGACAGCGGCACTGACAGCGGGCAGCATTGCCGGGGCGGGTCTGGACGTCAGCGATCCTGAGCCGCTCCCCCCAGGGCACCCGCTGCGTACCAGCTCGAACGTTCTCCTCACGCCGCATTACGCGTTCAGCTCCGATGGATCGATGGCCGACTTGTCCCGCTCGGCAGCTCAGCACGTCGTAGATGTGTTGGGCGGTCGACTCCCCGAGTGCATCGTCAACGAGGCCGTATTGGCATCGCCGGCGTTGCGAGCATCGGAGATCGTTCGATGACCCTCGAAGACGCCGACTTCTCCGGCGCCGTCACCGACCATCTACGCCGGCGCGGCTTGACCTCGCCCACCACGGAGCTAACCGTTACTCCCTTGACCGGCGGAGTCTCCAACGACGTGTTGTCTGTGTCCGGCGACGGACTCGACATCGTCGTCAAACGTGCACTGAGCCGACTGCGCGTCGAGCAGGACTGGGTGGCCGACGTCAGCCGATTGAGCACCGAGGGGCGGGCACTTCAGCTCGCGGCCACCATCGATCCCGGCGCCGTCCCCGCGGTCCTGGATCTTGCGGACGGCTTTCTCGTCATCGAACGAGCACCAGCCCATTGGCGTACATGGAAAGCCGATCTGCTGGCTGGCATCGTCGACATCGACGTTGCAGGACGACTGGGCGAGTTTCTCGCCCACCTGCAGAGCCACACCACCGGGCGGACCGAGGAGTTACGTGGCGACTTCGGTTCCCGCACTGCATTCGAACAACTCCGCGTCGAACCATTCCACGTGCAAGTACGCGACGGTCACCCCGACGTCGCCGCCGAGATCGACCGCACCGTCGCAGTAATGAACGAGACGCCGACATGCCTGGTCCACGGAGACTATTCACCGAAAAACATCCTTGTCGGCGACTCCGATGCACACGTGTGGGTCATCGACTGGGAGGTCGCTCATCTGGGGGACCCCACGTTCGATCCGGCGTGGGTCGTCGGCCACCTGCTGCTCAAAAGCATCCGACGACCAGAGCTTGCGGAACGGTTCCGCCGCGCCGCCGCGAACTTCCTCGACGCGCTCGATCACTCCGACCCAGAATTGCACCGTCAACTGATCCGGCAAACCGGTGTCTTGGTCCTTGCCCGAGTCGACGGGCGAAGCCCGATCGACTACCTCGATGACGGCGGCCGACAAACAGCACGCGCACTCGGCCTCCGATTACTCGGAGACTTCCCTCATCCACTTCTCGACGCTTGGAGGCACCTGTCGTGATCGACACCGCAATCACCACCATCACCGCCTGGGAGGGCCTGGACTCGCGTGGTAAACCGACCGTGGGCTGCGAAGTTCAACTCTCCGGCGGCGGCCGCGGGCACGCCTACGTTCCCTCCGGCGCGTCGACGGGCAGGCACGAAGCGCGCGAACTGCGCGACGGCGACTCCCGCTACGACGGCCAGGGAGTTCAGCAAGCAGCGATCAATGCGCGGACCGTTCTCGCCGAGGCCGTTCACGGACTCGACGCCCTCGACGGCAAGACGGTCGACGAGGCATTGCGCGCGGCCGACGGCACTCCCGATCTCGGTCGCCTCGGCGCCAATGCCGTTCTCGCAGTGTCGGTCGCCGCTGCCCTCGCCGCCGCCGACGCCCAGCGAGTTCCCCTCTATCAATCGGTCGCGGCAGGTGCGGACCCACTGTTGCCTCTTCCGATGGTCAACATCATTTCCGGCGGTGCTCACGCCGGCCGCTCGATCGACGTGCAGGACTTCTTGGCAGTTCCGGTAGGGGCAGGGACGTTTTCCGAAGCGATCGACTACACCGCCCGAGTACGTCGCGGGACCGCTGAGGTTCTGCGCGAGATGGGCCATGCGATCGCTCTCGTCGCCGACGAAGGTGGCCTGGGCCCCGTTCTGCCCACCAATCGAGCGGCACTCGACATGGTGGTCGCCGGCATCGAACGGGCCGGACTACGACCCGGCACCGACGTCGGCATCGCGGTCGATGTCGCTGCAACACAGTTTCTTTCGAGCGACGGACGATATGTGCTCGCCGCAGAAGGTGATCGCCGACTGAACGCCGAGGGACTCATCGACGAATTGGTGCAATGGTGCGCGCACTATCCGATCGTCTCCATCGAAGATGCTCTCGGCGAAGACGACTGGGAAGGCTGGGTCGAAGCAACGGCGCGTCTGGGTGACCGGCAGCTTCTCGGTGACGACTTCTTCGTCACCGACGCCGAGCGATTGGGCCGGGGCATCAAGGTCCGCGCTGCCAACGCTGTCCTTGTCAAGCCCAACCAGACCGGTACGTTGTCCGACGCCCTGGCCGTAATTCGACTGGCTCAGGAAAACGGCTATCGCACTGTGCTGTCCGCTCGATCCGGCGAGACCGAGGACTCGTGGCTGGCCGACCTCGCCCTCGGCTGGCGAACCGGGCAGATCAAAGTCGGCTCAACGATGCGATCCGAACGCACCGCCAAGTGGAACCGATTGTTGCAGATCGAATCTCAGCTCGGCGGGACCGTCGAATACGCCGGCGCCTCCGCCCTGTCCTGCCCAACCATTGACGGAGTACCGGCATGAACCGACGACTGAACACCTATGGCGTTGGCACCTTCGACGACGGACAAGGCAGCTTCCCAGGCGTAGTGTCGGGTGACCGAGTAATCCGTATCGAACCGGGCCGCCTCGGCCCCGGCATCGACACCACCCTCGACATCTTCGACGCATGGGAATCTGTGCACACCGCACTACCCGCAATTGCCGACGAGGCATCGAAAACCGGGATCCCGCTGACGGAACTGCAGGTGCTACCGCCGGTGCAACCTCGCCACATCTTTCAAGCGGGAGCCAACTACCGCAGCCACGTCGCCGAGATGATCGTCTCAGGCAAAGACGATGCCGACATGCGATCCGACACCGAACTGCACACTGCCGCAACCGCAATGATGGACGAGCGCGTCCGGACAGGAAGCGCCTTCTTCTTCGCCGGCATGCAGTCCGCGATGTGCGGCGCCGACGACGACGTGCTCCTCGTTCCCGAATCGGCCCGCACCGATTGGGAAGCCGAACTGGTGATTGTCATAGGTTCCCGGGTGGCGAACGTGACCTACGAAGACGCACTGACAGCCGTAGCCGGATACACCATCGCCAACGACGTGAGCGCGCGCGATCTGCAGTTCCCCGCTGAACACGCCCCGCTCGGCGGAGACTGGATGCGCGCGAAGAACCGTCCGACCTTTCTTCCGATCGGCCCGTTCGTCGTACCTGCCGACTTGCTGGGCGACTACAGAGAACTCGAGATCGAGTTCCGTCTCAACGGCGAACGCATGCAACACGACAGAGCGGCCAACATGCTCTTCGACATTCCCTCTCTCGTCTCACAAGCATCCGCCATCACACCGCTCCTACCTGGGGATTTGATTCTTACCGGCAGCCCCGCCGGCAACGGAGGCAAGTGGCAGCGCTGGCTCACTCCCGGAGACGTCATGGAAGCGTCGGTGACCGGTATCGGCACCCTGCGAAACACCTGCCGCGCGTCCTCATCGCCGCCCAACACATCCAGTCCGGTCACTGACACACTTTCCAGGAAGGACAACCATCGGTGATAGTCAACAAAGTCGGCATCGTCGGCGCTGGCATTGCAGGAATGACAGCCGGTATCTTGCTCGCCGAGGCCGGCATCGATGTCGAGATACTCGAAGGCGCCGAGAACCCGTCCCTATCCGGTTCAGGGATTACTCTGCAAGGCAACGCACTTCGCATTCTCCAGCAGATCGGCGCATGGGATCGCATCAAAGAACTAGGCTACGCATTCGACTCCATCGGCATTCGCGCGCCCGACCCCGACGCCACCGTTCTCGCGATCATCGACGACGTCCGCACCGGCGGTCCGGAACTGCCGGCAACCCTCGGGATGCGACGACCGGAACTCGCGGAGATCCTCCGGAAACTGATGCACGAGAGCGGCGGCCGGATTCGATACGGTTGCACGCTCACCGCAACCGAATCCGACAACGACACAGCCACTGCGATCCTTGCCACCGGTGAGCGGCTGTCGTACGACCTGCTCATCGGCGCGGACGGCATCAATTCCACCACCCGCAAGCTACTCGGAATCGATATCGAACCGCGATCGACCGGTGCGGGCGCCTGGCGCGTCGTCGTCCCCAGGCCAACCGAAATCGTCCGCACCGACCTCATCTACGGTGGTCCCAACTATATCGCCGGATACTGCCCCACCAGTGACGACTCGATTTACGCGTACATCATCGAGGACGCTCGCATGCGTGACCTCAAAGACGGCCCGGCGGTCTTCAAAGAACTCGCCGGCCACTACGGAGGCCCGTGGAAGGAGATCGCGGCCTCCGTCGACGACGACACACCCATCAACTACACGTGGTTCACCACTCATCTGGTCGAGGGACCGTGGCACCGCGGGCGGATCATGCTGATCGGAGATGCGGTGCACAATTGCCCTCCGACCATTGCTCAAGGCGCGGCAATGGCCCTCGAAGATGCGTCTGTGCTGGTCGAGGAACTGCTCGGCGCCGATGGATCCATGGACCAGGTCTTGCTGCGCGTTCAGGGGCGCCGCTTCGGGCGAGCGAAGGTCGTCGTCGAATCATCGACCCAGTTGGTCGAGTGGATGGTCGAAGGACGTACCGACGGTGACGTCCCCGGTCTCATCCACAAGGTCGCGCTCATGCTGGAGGTGCCGGCGTGAGTACCGTCGACGTACATACTCATGCCTTGTTGCCTGCCGTCGAAGCGTTCGTAGGTGAACTCGATCCGGAAGGACTCGCCGCGGCGCGGGCCCTCGACGGACGCAGAAACGGATCTCTGTCGTCCGTCGAGTCGGGTCGCATGATCAAAGAGCGGTGGGCACTGTTGACCGACCTCGCCACTCGTCTGTCTGCGATGGACGCAACCGACGTCGACGTGCAGGTCGTATCTCCCTCACCGTCGCATTACTACTCGTTCCTCAACGGCGACAATTCTTTCCGGGTTGCTCAGGCAATCAATTCTGCGATCGCCGATCTGGTCGCCCAAGCACCTGATCGCCTGGTTGGTCTTGGCGTCGCTCCTGTGCAGCACCCGGATCGGATGGTCGACGCTCTCGACGATGCGCGCCGCCGCGGTTTGATCGGAGTCGAGATCAGCTCGTTCGGGCCACCGCGAACAGGTGGGCAAGCCGGCACCGTCGAGTTGTCCGACCCCGCACTCGAACCGTTCTGGGCCGCCGCTGAAGCGCACCGAGCAGTGGTGTTCCTGCACCCGTTCGGATGCTCACTGGATGAAAGACTGGACCGTTTCTATCTGTCCAACACCGTTTCTCAACCGGCGGAAAACGCTGTCGCCCTCTCACATCTCATTTTCAGCGGCGTTCTCGATCGTCACCCCGACCTGATCCTCGTCGCGGCTCACGGAGGCGGCTACCTTCCTACATCGATCGGAAGATCCGATCACGCGTGGGCGGTACGACCGGAAGCACGGCACTGCGCGCACCCTCCCTCGACCTATCTACAGCGCATATGGTTCGACTCGCTTACCCACGACAGCGGGCAACTGCGTGAGCTGATCCGCGTTGCCGGCGCCGATCGTGTGCTGTTGGGTTCGGATTTTCCGTTCGACATGGGTTGTGATCATGCGGTAGCGGCCGTGCGCGATGCCGGTTTACCCGACGAGGTGATCGAACAGGTGCTCGTCCTCAATGCCAGAAACATATTGACCGCGGCCACAGCGCGCCCCGTTGCCTCACTCGGCTCCGACGAAGGAATGCAATGACCTCCGAATCGACAACCACTGCCCTGGACAGGACCGATCCCGAACGCGAAATCGCCGCAGCTGCAAAGAGGAATCGCAACTGGGGCAGGTGGGGCTCCGACGATGTCCGGGGAACGATGAACTACCTCACCGACGATCTCCGTGCCGCTGCGGCCGGCCTCGTCCGCAGCGGTGCGTCGTTCTCACTGTCGCAGTCCTTCGACATGGACGGGCCGCAAAAAGGGTGGCGCAGACGAACGAACCCTATCCACACGATGCTCGATACAGGAACCGACGCCGCGGCCGGAATACAAGGGTTCCCGCACGGGCTGGGCGGTGCCGACGACGTCGTATCGATGCCGTTGCAGTGCTCCACCCAATGGGACGGACTTGGCCATATCTTCGACCACGGAGTGGCGTGGAACGGTCGACCCGCTCAAGAAGTCGTCACCAGCCTCGGCGATCACGTCACCGGAATCGAGACCGTGGCCAACGGAATCGCCGGGCGCGGTGTGCTTCTCGATGTCGGACGTCACCTGTCCACCGACGGAGAGCTGGCCGACGGCTTCGCCATTACCACCGAGCACCTCCTGCGCACCATCGACGCTCAGGGCGCGTCCTCCGCTGTCAGGCGCGGGGACCTCATCCTGGTTCGGACAGGGCAATTGACCAGAGCGCGCAGGCACGGCTGGGGTGATTATGCCGGCGGCCCCGCACCAGGACTGTCCTTCACCACCGCGGACTGGTTGCATGACAGCGAGATCGCTGCTATCGCAACGGACACATGGGGTTTCGAGGTGCGACCCAACGAATTCGACGTCGCCTTCCAACCTTTACATCAGGTTGCCATCCCCAACATCGGACTGTTTCTCGGCGAAATGTGGGACCTCGACGCACTCGCGGAAGATTGTGCGCACGACGGTATTTACGAGTTCTTTCTCACCGCTTCACCTATCCCCGTAACGGGCGCAGTGGGCGCACCGGTCAATCCCATCGCCGTCAAATGAGGGCCCGAGACACTGCATGACCGTCACACCTGACCGGTAGAGTTACCGAACCAGGGTCACGGTACTCACGGAGGAGGGGTAGTGAAAGAAGTAGACCTCAACCTACTACCCCACCTCCAGGCGCTCCTCGAATTGCGCAACGTCTCACGTGCAGCCGAGCGCGTTCACCTGAGCCAGTCGGCGATGAGCGCGGCACTCGCCCGGCTGCGCCACCACTTCGACGACGAGTTGCTGGTGCGGCAGGGACGCGGATATGTGCTCAGCTCGTTTGCCCAAAACCTTGCCCCTGCAGTGCAAGAGGCCGTGGCTAAGGTGCACGAGGCGATGCAGATGCAGTTCGACTTCGATCCGACCGATACGGACCGCACATTCGTCCTTGCCGCATCCGACTACGCCACCACCGTCGTCATGCGTCCGCTAAGACTACTCATCACCAACCAAGCACCACGAGTGTCGATAGATTTCGTCCCCATCGCAGGCCTGGAAACCGGACTCGAAGCGTTCGGCGCTGTCGATGCGATAGTGGGCCCTGTGGGATACAACTTCGGGGGTAGCTACCGTCAGCTCTTCCGCGACGAGTTCGTAGCTGTGATGGACAGCCACAATCCGCTGTTGGACAGAACAGAGCTCACTTTGCGGGACATCGCAGCGGCACCGCACGCGACGGGAGATTTCGGCACCGGGATCACCACACCTCCGATGCAGTTCCTCGCCGATGCCGGCCTGAGTCCGACTGTCGCTGCCCGTGTTTCGGGATGGCAGGTTCTCCCCTTCCTCGTAGAGGGAACCGATCTCGTCGCCCTCGTGCCCCGACAGCTCGCGCTTCGGTTGGCGTCCAGGCTGTCGGTGACGGTCGTGGAATTCGTGCGTGAACTCGAAGTTCCTGTGGTGGAGGCAATGTACTGGCATCCCCTGCACACCACGGACCCCGCCAACACATGGCTACGATCGTCCATACAACAAGTCTGCCGGGAGCTCCGCGCCGAGACGAAAATGGAAGTTCACCCCATCCTGATCGGCGCGTAGCGAATATCCCAGATGCACGACCGGTGTGATGGTTGTTTCGTCCCACCGATCGTGCAAGGTTTCCGGCGTCTTCGTGACAGAAATTTCCCGAGCCTGACCGCTCAGCGCAGGTGGACCTTCACAGGAATCTCCTCCCACGAGCGCAAAGTATTGTTGAGGTGCCGGTGCGCAGGTCCGGCCAGTTCAATCGACTTCACCCGCCTTGCAAGGGCAGTGAGTAGCGCTTCCGACTCCAAGCGCGCCACATGCTGTCCGACGCACTGATGGATCCCCATCCCGAAACCGACATGCCCGGAAGGGTTGCGATTGATGTCGAACTCGTCCGGGTTCTCCCAACGCCGAGGATCCCTGTTCGCAGAACCCAGAAACAGGAGAATCTTCCGCCCGTCCGGGATGAGAGTCCCACCGACTTCGATGTCGCGAGTGGCGGTACGGAAGAAGGTTTGGACAGGCGACTCCCACCGAACAGCCTCGTCGAACGCGGTTCTGGCCAGCGGTATCGGGTTGGCGTGTAAACGCGCCCACTGAAGCGGGTGGGTTGCGAAGGCGTAGAGGACCGCTGCCAGTCCATTGACCGTCGTGTCCACTCCCGCCGAGAGCAGGGAGCGCACCATCAACGGCGCCTGCTCGTAGGTAATGTCGCCGCGGTCCGCTGCCGCCCAGATCTGAGCGCCGAAACCGTCATCGGATAGCACTTCCCGCGAACACTGTGCATTGACCCAACACGAAAGTTCACCGACCCGCGGTGCGCCCTTCACCACGAGACTGTTCACAGGACCGAACGCGTTGAATACATGATCGCCGTAGGGCAACAAGTTTTTTCGACCGCTTTCGGGAATACCCACGGCGTCGGGAAACACCCGCAGGGGAAACGCTGCCGCGAGACGTGCGACCGCATCGAACTCCGTTCCCGAGGCCAAGACTTCGTCCACCAGAATTTCGGCATCGAGCAACCAAGACGTACGTAGCTTCGCCAGCGCGCGAGGGCCGAGGACCTTGGTCAAAACCGCTCGTGGAGCGTCGTGATGCGGCGGATCGGCTTCGAGCAACAAGCTCGGTGGACGCCAGGGAGTTTCGTGGCGAAAATTGCTCAGTCCCACTCCTGCCGCCGACTGGAACGTTTGCCAGTCGGTCAAGGCTGCATGGACCTCGGTGTAACGGCCCATCGCGAAGACCTCGTACCGGTCCAAGTACACCACCGCTCCGGCAGCCCGCAGGTCCGACTGGAACGGCAAAGGATCTTTGAGAACATCGAGCCCAAACGGATCGGCATGGCTGATCGAGGCGTGAGAGGAAGGGACGGAGGTGGTCATCGTAGAAGTCCTTCGGGAAAAGGGTGGGAGGGTCAGAGGTTGAGGACGAGGCGGTCCGAGCATGACCGTGAGACACAGATGAACATGCAGTTACCGACGGTGCGCTCGTCGTCGTCGAGGATCGAGTCGCGGTGATCGGGTCGGCCGGAAAGCACTGTCGTCTCACAGGTTCCGCAGGTGCCCTCCCGACAAGAGGACAGCACGTTCACACCTGCTTGCTGCACCACGTCGAGAACACTTCTCTCAGGTGTCACCGTCACGGTGACACCACTTCGTGCCAATTCGACGTCGAACGGCTCGGTGCGCACTGGAGCAAGCTGTTCCTTCGGCACGAAACGTTCCATCCGGAACTTGCCGACCGGCCAACCGGCGCAGTACTTCTCGACCGCATCCAAGAGCGGGGCCGGACCGCACACGTACACCTTCGTCTCCGTCGAGGCCGCTGGGTTCAGCCAGGAAGGCAGATCAAGGAGCCCATACTCGTCCTGAGGGACGATGACGACCTTGTCCCCGTAGGCTTCGAGTTCGTCGAGAAACGCCATCGATGCACGTGTACGACCGCCATAGAGGAGTTGCCACTCGATGCCCGTCAATTCGGCCTGAGCGATCATCGGCATCAGCGCAGTAATTCCAATACCACCGGCGATGAACAGGTATTTCGGTGCGGGAACCAACGGAAAGTTGTTACGCGGCCCTCCCATCCCGACTGCGTCACCAACAGACAAGGCATCGTGGACGAACAACGAACCGCCCCGACCGGCTCGTTCACGCAAAACTCCGATCCGGTAGGTGTAAGGGTCCCATCGGTTTCCACATAGTGAGTACTGGCGGGTCAGGCCGTTAGGTAGCACCACGTCGATATGTGCGCCGGGCGCCCAGTCCGGCAACCGGCGCCCGTCCGAATAGCTCAAGCCCAACGTCACGACGCCATCCGCGACAGTATCTTTCGAGCGCACGCACAGTGCGGATTCGGTAGTGGGGGCGGAACGATGCGCTAGTAGCGCTCGCGAAACAACATCTTCTGACATAGCGGACTCCTTGATCTCTTTACAGATCGAGGATCGTTCCTACGGGCCATTGACCTCGATAGCATTCTCAATAATTGAGAGAAAAATTGTGCATACGGTCACTAACCCGTCACGTGTGCGGTCGACATCACACGAGAGATTCCGCGACCTGCGGCCTGCAGCAGAGGGATCAAGGAGTATGCGCTTTCCGTACGGGGGACGATCAATCCGACCGCAGCAACCACAGCGTTTCCTGCATCGCGTATCGGTACCGCGATTCCCGTCGTGTCCTGATAGATGTACCCAGGGCAGAACGCATATCCGTGACGACGCACCTCCGCCAATGCCACCCTCAATTGCTGGCCTGTGCGTAGCGTCCTGTCCGTGTAGACCGTCATTGGGTGTTGCATTACCTGCTCCTGCAATTCCGACGATGCGTGGGCCAACAGAACTAAACCCGACGACGAAGCATGAAGCGGCAATCTCCCGGCGATCCGAGAGAAATTCACCGCGCTTCCAGGAGCGGTCAATCTCTCGACGAACAACACTTCATCGCCCTCGAGTACCGCCAACTGCGTGTCCTGGCCGCTGACAGCGTGCAAATCCTCCAAGAACGGCATAGCCGCCTCACGCAGACTCACCGTCGGAGACGCACGGGAGACTACTTCCCACAACCGGACACCGATCCGCACCCGTCTGCCCTCGCGCTCCAACCAACCACAATTCACCAACTCCTCGATCAACCGCGATGCCGTCGCAACATGCAACCCCGCCCGACGAGAAATCTCCGAGACAGTCAGAGTCGCATCATCTAGCCCAAAAGCCTCGACCACACGCACACCCCGCGCCAACACCGACTCGCCCGTACGGACACGCGCCACACCGACCCCCTTCGATAGCATCGATGATTACGGACCCTATCGTTCAAACCGAAAATCGCCGCTTGCCCGGCGCCCTTGCTGCAACTCTGCGAGGGAAAGGAAACCGGCAGGCAGCCCGGGCCCTTCGAACTTCGTCGAAGCTTTGAGTTTCACCTTGCGCTGGCGGCGCTCGATCATAAATCAAGTGCCACAGAAGGTTTGGAACGTTTCGCTGAAAGACTGCGGAGCCGCCTCGGTGTAGTCGGTCCACTCGTCGCGTCGGTCGAATGGATGCGTGACAACCTCGAGCAGCTTCTCGAAGGGAACGAGGTCGCCGTCGGTCGCGGCAGACAGAGCAGCATCGAGCTGATGATTACGCGGAATATATAGCGGGTTGACGCGATCCATCGCGCTCGCGGTCTCCGCGGCCCCATGCCCCTGGTCCGTCAGGGCGCCGTGCCACCGCTGCAACCAGGACGCGATGTGATCCCGTGGCACGAGGCCGTCGAGGGGCGCCGAATTTCCGCGCAGTTCGTCTGCGAGAGCACGGAAACTGCCCGTCCAATCAGCACCGTGTTCCGCCAACAATGTCAGCAGATCGTCGACTAGCGCTGGATCGACAATCGGGTGGGCCAGACCGAGCTTTGCCGCCATGCCGGCCGCGTAGTGGCCCTCGTAACGCTCGTCGAAGGTGTCGAGAACTGCCGACGCCGCGGAAATCGCATCGTCGGGTGTGGAATCGATCAGGGGCAACAATGTTTCCGCGAAGCGCGCCAGATTCCACTTCAAGACGGCGGGCTGATTGCCGAACGCGTAGCGGCCGCCGCTGTCGATCGAGCTGAACACTGCCGCCGGATCGAACGCGTCGAGGAAGGCGCACGGACCGTAATCGATGGTCTCCCCCGAAATTGTCGTGTTGTCGGTGTTCATCACTCCGTGTACAAAACCGATGAGCATCCACCGCGCCACCAGTGACGCCTGCGCCTCGACCACCGCCTCGAGGAACCTCAGGTACCGATTGTGTGCACCCGTTGCCGGCACTTCGGTCAGCTCCGGATAGTGCCGGGCGATCGCGTAATCGGCGAGCGGCTGCAAGACCTCGCCCTGCCGGGCCGCGAACTCGAAGGTCCCAACGCGTAGGTGACTCGACGCGATCCGTGCAAGCACGGCACCGGGTTCTGCGCCGTTGCGGCGAACGTCCCGGCCCGTCGCCACGACAGACAGCGCGCGTGTAGTCGGGACACCGAGGGCACACATCGCCTCACTGACCAGATATTCGCGCAGCATCGGCCCGACAACTGCATACCCGTCACCGCCCCGAGAGAACGGGGTGCGCCCCGAGCCCTTGAGATGCAGATCCACTCGCCGACCGTCACCGGTCAACAGTTCACCGAGTAGCAACGCCCGACCGTCCCCGAGGATCGGTGCGTATCCACCGAACTGATGACCCGCATACGCCATCGCCACCGGTTTGGCCCCGACCGGCATCGTCGACCCGGACAGGACGCCAACCCCGTCCACACTTCGCAGCGCTTCCACCTCCAAGCGCAACGACGCAGCCAGCCGCTCGTTCACGACGAGCAACTGCGGGTCAGGCGCGGCAGTACCTTGCCACGGCACTGTCAAAGCGCCCAACTCGTCAGCGAACGTGCTCTCGAGGCCGGCAACGGTGGTGTCCGTGCCTGCCATGGAATCCTGGATTGCAGCCATCACACGAGAGTAGCCACCGTGAGACAGCCCATCGATCAGCCCTGGTCGATGTACGACTCGAGGTGATCGCGCTCGCTCTGCAACTCGTCGATCCGGCTCTTGACCACGTCACCGATGCTGACGATTCCGAGCAGTTCGCCGTCCTCGATGACCGGCAGATGGCGGATTCGGCGATCGGTCATGATCGCGGCAATGCTGTCCACGGAATCAGCAGGCACGCACGTGTACATCAACGCTGTCATCACCTCGGACACTTCGGTGGCCAGCAATTCCGGACCCCGCTCGTGCAACCGCCGCACGACATCGCGCTCGGAGATGATTCCGACAACAGCGTCGCCGTCGAGGACGACCATGGCGCCGATGTTGTGGCGGGCAAGATCGCACAGCAACGCGTTGACGGTGGTGTGAGCGTCGATGGTGACAATGCTGTTGCCCTTGTTGCGCAAGATATCCGCGATCCGCATCACGGCACTCCGATCCTTCGAGAATCTCGGCCCTCTTGCAACGATCGTATCCAGTTGCGACGCACAAAAACAGGGCTGATCAGCTAATTCCCTGAGCTGCCTTCTCCGCAGCCTGCGCCTGAGCTACCTGAGCAGGAGTGAATCTGATGCACGCGGCCGCAATGCCGGCAAGTACCGCGCAGATCGCGCAGCCGACAAGTGCAAAGGTGTATCCCTCTCCGAGGGCAATCAGCTGGGCCGGATTCATGTCGGCAGCCTTGCCCGAAATACCGCCGAGCGAGAGAGTTTTCGACGTTGCCATCGCGCCGATGACCGACAGCGCGAGTGGGCCGCCAAGCGTCTGGGCAACCTGGGAAATGGCGGTCAACGGGCCGATCTCCGTCTCGGGAACACCGGCGATCGCGCACAGTGGCAGCGGCACCATCGCCAGTCCGATACCGAATCCGATGCCGATGACGGGGACAAAAAGGTTGGCAAGGTAGGTGGAACTGGAGTCGAGGGTGGAGCCGTAGAGAAGTCCGACGATCATGATCAGCACACCGGTCAGAACCAGCCAGCGAGGTTGGACACGTACCGCCAACTTCGACGCGACCGTTGCTGCGGCACCTAGTCCGATGGCAAACGGAATGAACGCCAAACCTGCGCGCAGCGGCGAGTACTCCATGATGTCCTGCACGAAGAGCGCAACAAACGCGGTCATGCTGAACATCGCGCCACCGACGAAGAAGATCGCCAGGAAGGTCGCAACGCGGTTCCGATCGGCAAACAACGAGAATGGGAGCAACGGATTCTTGGCGGTGCGTTCGACGAAGAGAAATGCTCCGAGAGCGATCAGTCCGGCGACCAACGCACCGATAACGGCGACGCTCCCCCAGCCCATTTCCGGCCCCTCGGTCAACGCGAAGACGATGCCGGTGCAGCCGAGCGTGGCCAGAATTGCGCCGGGAACATCCAGAGCAAGCCGAGTCTGCGTTGTTTCACGAAGTGCCCGGAATGCCATCCCCACGAGCACGATGCCGATGGGGACGTTGATGAGGAAGATCAGCCGCCATGACACCTCGGTCAACGCGCCGCCGATGATCAGACCCGCGATCGACCCGACACCGGTCATGGCGGCAAAAATCGCGATGGCCTGATTTCTCGCCGGACCGGCCGCAAACGTCGTGGCAACCAGAGCAAAAGCCGTCGGCGATGCTACGGCCGCGCCAACACCTTGTAGTGCCCGCGCCGCGATCAGCATGCCCTCGTTCAACGCAAGACCACACAGCAACGACGCCACGGTGAAGAGCGTGACGCCCGCGATGAACATTTTCTTGCGCCCGTACGCGTCACCGAGTCGGCCACCGAGCAACATCAGCCCGCCGAACGCCAGGGCATACGACGTCAGCACCCAATTTCGGCCGCTGTCGCTGAGGCCGAGATCAGCCTGAAGCGGCGCAAGCGCAAGGTTGGCGACGGTGCCGTCGAGCACCACCATCATCTGCAAACCGCTCAGGACGATGATGGCGAGTCCGATGACTCGGGTCGCTACCGGCGCATTGACCGCTGGGGCCGCGGATTGAGCGGTTTCAGATTTTGGGGAATCAGACACAAGACTTCACGTTACCCAGCGTTGACGGAAAAGCCCGCCACCGGTCCGATCACGATGATGGCCGGGGGCTTGATCTCTTCGTCCTTGACGCGCTGAGCAACGGTCGCCAGATCGGCCCGCACCTCACGCTGCGTACGCAGTGTGCCCTCCTGGATCACCGTGACCGGAGTGCTCGCGGCACGCCCACCCTCGATGAGTGCAGCCGCGAACTGATCAATGCGTTCGACTGCCATGAGCAGCACGATCGTGCCGCGCAGCTTCGCCAAAGCCGACCAGTCGACCAGCGAATCCGGATGATCCGGAGCAACGTGCCCACTCACGACGACAAACTCGTGGGTGACGCCGCGATGCGTGACAGGAATGCCGGCTGCCGACGGTACCGAAATCGCGCTCGTGATTCCGGGCACTACGGTCACCGGAACACCGGCTGCGGCACACGCTTCGAGTTCTTCGTAGCCACGACCGAAGACGTAGGGGTCGCCGCCCTTGAGCCGCACGACGAACTTTCCGGCCTTCGCGTTGTCGATCAGCGCCGCGTTGATGGCTTCCTGCGCCATGGCCCGGCCGTACGGAATCTTCGCGGCGTCGATGACCTCGACGTCGGGACCGAGCTCAGCCAGCAACTCCGGCGGCGCCAGGCGGTCGGCAACAACAACGTCGGCGCGGGCCAACAACCGTCGACCGCGCACCGTGATCAGATCCGGGTCACCTGGCCCACCGCCGACCAGTGCAACGCCAGGCGCCGCCGGTTCGGCCGTATCCGCGAGGACACCGGACTGCAGACCTTCGACCACAGCGGTACGGACGGCTGCCGAACGACGATGATCGCCGCCGGCCAGGACTCCGATGCTCATACCGTCGTACTCGGCACTTGCGGGTGTGACGGCAGTGCCGTGCTTGGCGTTGTCCGCGCGGACACAGAAGACTCGATGACGCTCCGCTTCCGCGACGATCGCCGCATTGGTCTCCGGCTCGTCGGTCGACGCGATTGCGTACCAGGCACCCTCGAGGTCACCCTCCTGGTACGGACGCAGCTCGAGTGTGATCTGCCCCGCCGTTGCCATGCCCTCGACTGCCGGCGTGACCTCGCGGCTGATCACGTGAACTGCCGCGCCCGACGCGACCAGCAGGCCGAGGCGGCGCTGAGCGACCGTCCCGCCGCCGAATACGACAACGCGTCGATCGGTCAGGTTGAGTCCGACCAGGTAGTTGGTCTCGTCTGCGGTGGGCTCGCTCACTCGCACTCCATTTCATCGTCGATCTTTGTGCTCGCTGGAAAAGCTGTGCTCGCGGGAAAACCTGCGCTCGCTGGGGGAACTTTACTGGCCACGGCTACTGTCACCGCACCGGTCGAGGTCTTACCTACTGTCAACTGTCCGTGACCGGTAGCCAGGATCGCTGCCGCCTCGGCAACGCTCGCAGTGCCGACAGCCTGCTCTACGCGCGTTGACGGTGACGGAACGGGCACGGCTGCAAGTTCTTCCGACGTGAACGCCGCGACATCGACTGACAGGATCTGCGCGGCGTCGACCAGAGCCGGGGCGAAGGCTTTGACCGCGGCGGTGGCAAGACCAACGAGCGTCGCGCCCTGCGGCAGTATCCCTCGCACAGCGTCGACGATCTCGGTAGAAGTGGCAGATGTCGTGAACCCGAGCCCCACATGCACCTCAGCCACGAGCAGCCTCGACAAAGGTGGCGATCGACTCGGGCTGACCCGCCGGATGTGTGTGGAGATACGACGCGTGAACTCCACCGCGGACAAATCCCTCGCGCACTGCGCCGCCGTCCCACGGTCGCCAACCCCATGCGGTTGCGCACCCGTCTGCGTCGGCGCTGACGAGAGACGTTCGGTGAAATTCGTGCCCGGCCACACGCGAACCCGCCGCAAAGAGACTCGAGTCGGTCAACGCCACCGCCTCCCGATAACCGAGTGTGAGTCGTTTACCGAAAACGGCGTCGACGCCGACAACTCCGGCCATGGCATGACCGTCGAGGCTGCGGGCGAGGTAGAGCAGTCCCGCGCACTCGGCGTGGATCGGCGCTCCGCCGTCGGCCAGCTCTCGAACCTGCGCCAGCAGAACAGTATTCGATGCGAGGTCAACAGCATGCTCCTCCGGAAATCCGCCGGGAAGGACCAACGCGGCAGTACCGAAGGGTAATTCGTCGCGCAGCGGATCGAAGACCTGCACGTCCGCGCCTGCGGCAGTGAGAAGTTCACGATGTTCGGCGTACCCGAAGGTGAAGGCAGGCCCGCCCGCCATTGCCACCACAGGCCGCGAGCTGCGAAGCTCCCCCACTTCCTGCGCCGGATTCCACACAGGTGCAACAACATTCGACGCGGCCAGAGCGCGCACCGCGCCGAGATCGACGTGAGTTGCGATCAACTCCGACATCGCGTCCACCGCGGCGACTGCCGCGGTGCCGTGCTCGGCAGCCGGAATCAACCCCAGGTGACGCGACGGCACCTCCAACTCGGCCAGGCGCGGAACAACCCCGAGTACCGGTATCCCCACCTTGTCGCACGCGTGGCGCAGAACCTGCTCGTGCCGGGCGCTGCCGACGCGGTTGAGGATGACGCCGCCGATCCGCACACTCGCGTCGTAGGTGGCAAAGCCGTGCAACACGGCGGCCAGGCTCTGGCTGTGGCCGCGAGCGTCGATGACCAGAACAACCGGTGCGCCCAGAACCGCGGCCACCTGCGCCGTCGACCCTTCTGCGGATGCCTGCGCATTGGCTTCGTCGATCTTGCCGTCGAAGAGGCCCATGACGCCTTCGACCACCGCGATATCGCAGTCGGCGGTGCCGTGCTGATAGAGCGGAGCAATACGTTCTTCGCCCACGAGCACGGTGTCGAGGTTGCGTCCTGGCCTTCCCGCCGCAAGTCCGTGATAGCCCGGGTCGATGTAATCCGGACCAACCTTGAACGGTGCAACACTGCTACCGGACCGCCGCAGAGCACCGATCAATCCCGTTGCCACCGTGGTCTTTCCGCTACCCGATGCGGGTGCGGCGATGACAACGGCGGGAGTGGACGAACTCACCATTCGATGCCTCGCTGGCCCTTTCGGCCGGCGTCCATCGGGTGCTTGATCTTGGTCATCTCGGTCACCAGGTCGGCTGCGTCGATCAACGCCTGCGGCGCGTCACGCCCGGTGATCACCACATGCTGATTTCCCGGTCGATCGCGCAGGGTCTGCACAACCTCGTCGACGTCGACCCATCCCCATTTGAGCGGATAGGTGAACTCGTCGAGGACGTAGAAGCGGTGCGTTTCGTCGGCGAGGCGACGGGCGATCTCCTGCCATCCCTCCGCAGCTGCTGCCGCATGATCTTCTTCGCTGCCAGCTTTACGAGTCCAGGACCAGCCCTCACCCATCTTGTGCCACTGCACCGGACCGCCGACGCCACTCTCGTCGTGCAGGTTTCCGAGTGCGCGGAAGGCGGCTTCCTCGCCGACTTTCCACTTTGCGCTCTTCACGAACTGGAAGACGCCGATGTCGAATCCCTGGTTCCAGGCACGCAGCGCCATCCCGAATGCTGCGGTGGACTTGCCCTTTCCCGGTCCGGTGTGGACGGCAAGCACCGGTGCGTTACGCCGCTGACGAGTGGTCAATCCGTCGTCGGGGACAGTGTCGGGAACGCCTTTAGGCATGGTGATCTCCTGAAATGAAAACGTTAGGCGGCGGCGCGGACGACACCCGCGACCTGCTGAGCTGACAATTCGGCAAGGCGGACGCATCCACCTCGTAGTTCTCGGGCCAATTCGGCGGCCAACCCCAAACGGACGAGCCCGGTTTCGCAGTCCACGACGATCGAAGCGACCGATGCATCGGCCAGTAAGTGCGCGGCAACGCGAGCGCGGTGCAGCGCGTCCTTGCCGCCGGTAGCACGCCCGTCTGTCAGCGCAACCATGAGCGCGCGGCGCTGCGGATCCCTGAGCCGCTCACGCAGAATCACCTCACGGGCACGCAAGAAGCCTTCTGCGAGTGGTGATTTGCCACCTGTTCGCATTGACTGCAACCGGCGAACAGCGATGTCCACGGACGACGTCGGCGGCAGAACCAGTTCGGCTTCGCGGCCCCGGACGGTGATGACGGCAACCTTGTCGCGGCGCTGGTATGCGTCGCGGAGTAGCGAGACAACGGCGCCGGTCACAGCGGAGAGCCTGTCGCGCGCCGCCATCGACCCCGACGCGTCCACCACGAACACGATCAGATTGCCTTCGCGCCCTTCACGAATCGCGCCGCGCAGGTCGGCCGGCGCCAACCGCAGTCGGCCCACCGTCCGGCCACGCGCAATCTGCGATTCCGCAGCGGCAAACACCGTGCTCGTCAGGTGCAGACCGTGCCCGCGGTCGGTGGTGGACCGCACGACGCGTCCGCGCGTCGACGTCGATCGTGAACGCCGACCGGGCGCGCCCTCACCGACACCGGGAACTTCGAGAAGTTTGGCCTTGAACGCACTGCTCGGCGGCGCAGACGGTCGATCGGTGGCGCGCACTCCCCCGCCCGGACCGTCCGGATCGTCTTGCGGCCCATCATCGTCAGGGCCGTCATCATCAGGGCCCCCGTCATCGGGTTCACCGCTGTCGGATTCCCCGCCGTCAGGTTCGCCGCCTTCAGGATTCTCGGGTGGTTCAGGCTCGCCGGCCCGAGCATCCTCGTCTGCACGATCCATCGCGTCGTCGAGTTGCTGCTGATCGAGGCCCGGCTCGTCGAAGGGATCGCGACGGCGGCGGTGCGGCAGTGTCAGTTCCGCTGCGACTCGTACGTCTTCCTCGGTGACCTCGCTGCCGCCACGCCAGGCAGCATGAGCGGTGGCAGTACGGGCGAGAACAAGATCGGCGCGCATACCGTCCACGTCGAACGACGCGCACAGCGACGCGATGCGCCGAAGTTCGCGGTTGCTCAGCTCCACGCCATCCAGTTTGTTACGCGCAGAAAGGATTTCGGCGGCGAGTTCCTGATCGGCCGGCGCATACCTGCGGGCAAACGCCTGTGGATCGCGCTCGTAGTCGAGGCGTCGACGCACTACCTCCATCCGCACATCCACGTCGCGAGACGCCGACACGTCGACCGCCAGGCCAAAACGATCCAGCAGCTGTGGACGCAGTTCTCCCTCTTCGGGATTCATCGTTCCGACGAGGACGAACTTCGCGGCGTGCGAGTGCGAAATTCCGTCCCGCTCGACATGCACTCGGCCCATCGCGGCCGCGTCGAGAAGAACGTCCACCAGGTGGTCGTGCAGGAGATTCACTTCGTCGACGTACAGAACCCCCTGATGCGCCGCGGCCAGGAGTCCGGGCTGGAAGGCACGCTCACCGTCGCGCAATACTTTCTCGAGGTCGATCGAGCCGATCACGCGGTCCTCCGTCGCCCCGACCGGCAGTTCGACCAGCCTGGCCGGACGCGTCACACCGGCGTCGTCGACAGCCGGTAGCAAAGCCGTCAAGGCTCGAACGACGGTGGATTTTGCCGTGCCCTTTTCACCGCGAACCAGCACGCCACCGATTCCGGGGTGTACGGCGCACAGGATCAACGCCAATCGCAGTTGGTCCTGGCCTACTACCGCGCTGAACGGGAAACCCGCCACCGCTGCCTGATCGTCTTCTACACGCACGTCGACATCCCTCCACCTCTCGGTTTCCTCGCCGAGAACTTGGCTTCATCCGAACGTCGCGGCAATCTGGCTGGGATCTCGTGAGATCTTTACAGTGGCGGGACCGCACCTGAATCGAACAGGACTTCCCCGCGAGCATTCGGTATCGAAAAAACCCTAGTCGGCCCACAATTGCGTGAGCCGACTGGGTCGGGTGTATGACTGCGTTTCAGCTGGCAAGCACAAACGCCTCGCCGCCACCGCGGCGCATCGGGGTGTGCGGAATACCGTCCTCGATAAATTCTTCGCCGTCAGCTTTGAAGCCGTGCTTGCTGTACATGTCGACCAGATAGGTCTGAGCGTTGATGCGGCACGGCGCTTCGCCCACTTCGGCCAGCGCAGCTTGCAGCAATCGCGTCGTATGGCCCTGTCCGCGTGCTTCACGTGACGTGCAGAGTCGACCGATACGGAAGCTCTTGGTGCCGTCGTCGTGCTCTTCGAGGAGGCGCAGAGTGCACACCACCTCGCCGTCCTGCTCCAGCCAGAAATGGCGGGTTTCCGTCAGCAGGTCCCGCCCGTCCAACTCGGGGTACGGGCAGGCCTGCTCGACGACAAATACTTCTACCCGAAGCTTCAACAACTCGTAGAAAGTCTTGTTGTCGAGGTCGAGTGCCCATGAACGCTTCAATGCTGCTGTTGCCGTCATGGTTGCGACTATCACACAGTTGCAGCGGTCTCCGCGACCGGAAGAGAATCGGTTGACGCCGAGGAATCGAGCTCGAGCACCTTCGAGGACCAATCCCAGACCTGGTTGAAAAGTCCTTCGTTGTCGGTGAGCTTGACGCCGATGGACGGAACCATCTCGCGCAGCTTGCCCTTCCAGCCCTGGAATTCGGTCGGGAAGCAGCGCTCGAGTACGTCGAGCATCGCGGGAACAGCCGTCGACGCTCCTGGTGACGCACCGAGCAGTCCGGCGATGCTTCCGTCTTCGGCAGCCACCACGGCGGTACCGAATTCGAGGACGCCGCCCTTGCCCTTGGCCCGGCGAATCACCTGAACACGCTGGCCTGCGGTGATGAGCTCCCAGTCCTTGGTCTCCGCCTTGGGCGCAAATTCACGCAGGTCCCAGATGCGTCCGGTTTCGCTCTTGGTGAGCTCACTGACCAGGTACTTCACCAGACCGAGTTCGCTGACGCCGACGCCGAGCATCGAGAGGATGTTGTTGGGCTTGACCGAACCGGGCAGGTCCGTGACGCGACCCTGCTTGAGGAACTTGGGTGACCAGCCGGCGTACGGTCCGAACAGCAGGCCTGGCTTGTTGCCGATGACACGCGTGTCGAGGTGCGGAACCGACATGGGCGGAGCGCCGACAGCAGCTTTGCCGTAGACCTTGGCGCTGTGCTGGTCGATCAGCTCAGGGTTGGTGCATCGCAGGAACGCGCCGCTGACGGGGAAGCCGCCGAAGCCCTTGGCTTCCTTGATGCCCGACTTCTGCAGCAGGTGCAGAGCGCCGCCACCGGCTCCGACGAACACGAATCGTGAACGCACGACGCGCTTTTCACCGGTGCGACGGTTGGTGACCTTGACTGTCCACGTCTTGTCGGAGTTCTGGGTGAGGTTGGTGACCTCGTGACCGAAGTACATGTTGCCGCCGGTCTTGCCGATGTAGCCGACGAGCTGCTTGGTGAGCGCTCCGAAGTCGACGTCGGTGCCGTCCTGGCTCCAGTTGAGGGCGATGGGATCCGAGAAGTCGCGGCCCTTTGCCATCAGCGGCAGGCGCTTGGTGAACTCGGCCGGATCGTCGATGTACTCCATGCCACGGAAGAGCGGGTGGCCGGCAAGTGCGTCGTAGCGGGCACGCAGGTACTTGGCGTTTGCCTCGCCGTGAACGAAGCTCACGTGCGCGATGGGGTTGATGAATTCCTTGGGCTGCGTCAATACGCCCTGCTCTACAGCGTGTGCCCAGAACTGCCGGGACACCTGGAACTGCTCGTTGACGTTGACGGCCTTCTTGATGTCGACCGTGCCGTCCGAGTTCTCGGGGGTGTAGTTGAGCTCACAGAGCGCGGAGTGACCGGTTCCCGCGTTGTTCCACGGGTCGCTGCTCTCGGCTGCGACGGCGTCGAGCCTCTCGAAGGTCGAGATCGACCAGTCCGGCTGAAGCTGGCGCAACAATGCGCCAAGCGTGGCACTCATGATGCCCGCACCTACGAGCACTACATCCGTCTTCGTCTCTACCGCGTTCTGATTCGACACTGGAGAATCGACTTCCTTGTCATTAGCCGTGCGCGCATCCGCCTGCTGTGTTACGCCGAATAGGTTACCTGGGCGTAAGTGCGCCGTTTACCACCCCCAATTGTGCTCTACAACGCCGCCGGGAAACGACGATTAGATTGTGATCTGTGACTACATGGGTTCCAGACGTCCTCGGAGACGCATATCAGCAGCTGACCATTCCTCTCGGAACCGACCCGGACGGTGAGGGTGAGGTCGACGCGACACTCGTCCGCTATCAGCCGCCTGGCGAGGCAGTTCGGGCGAGCCGTGCAGTTCTGTATGTACACGGGTTCACCGATTACTTCTTCCAGAAACATCTGGCGGAGCACTTTGCCGAGCAGGGTTACGCCTTCTTTGCACTGGATCTGCGCAAGTGCGGGCGTTCACTGAAACCGGGCCACACCGCTCACTTTGTGTCGGATCTCGCACTGTACGACGCCGAACTCAACGAGGCCCTGCGCATCGTGAACTCGGAAACCGACGGCAGCGAACTGCTCCTGATGGCGCATTCGACCGGTGGGCTCATCGTTCCGCTGTGGCTGGACCGACTCCAGCGCAAGCCGGGCGGCAGCGCGGGACACGGCATCGCGGGCCTGGTGCTCAACAGCCCGTGGTTCGACTTGCAGGGTCCGCCGATGGTGCGCAGCGTCGGCACCGCCGCCATCGACGCACTGGGACGGGTGTCCGCGAAGACTGTCATCCCCGGCACTGGCTTGCCGACGTACGGCTCGAGCCTGCACGTCTCCGCCAACGGCGAGTGGGACTACAACCTCGACTGGAAGCCGCTCGAAGGCTGCCCGGTCACGTTCGGGTGGATGCGTGCCGTGCGCGGCGGACACGCGCAACTGCACCGCGGCCTGGACATCGGTGTGCCGGCGCTGATCCTGCGCTCGAAGAAATCGGAGTTCGCCAGGGCGTACCACCCCGGCGTCGACCTGGCAGATTCCGTCCTGGATGTGAGGCAGATCGCACGGTGGGCAGGTTGCCTCGGTGATCGGACTACGATCGTTCCCATCGACGGCGCGCGCCACGACGTCTTCCTCTCGACTCAGAAGCCGTTGGCCACAGCCTTTTCCGAACTCGATCAGTGGCTGGAGTGGCTAGAGCGCCATCTGACCGCAGACGCAGACACCACCACACAGGAGAACGCGCAGTGACGCATTACGACCTTGCCATCATCGGAAGCGGCTCGGGGAATTCGTTGCCCGACGAGCGATTCGACGGCAAGAAAATCGCCATCCTCGAGGAAGGCACCTTCGGCGGCACGTGCCTCAACGTCGGATGCATACCGACCAAGATGTTCGTCTACGCGGCAGAGGTCGCGAACACGGTGTCGCATGCCGAGAAATTCGGCGTCGACGCCACCCTGGACGGCGTCCGCTGGTCCGACATCGTCAAGCGTGTCTTCGGCCGGATCGATCCCATCTCCGCGGGCGGCGAACACTACCGCAGCGAGGACAGCCCGAACACCACCGTCTACCGCGGCCACGCCACCTTCACCGGACCGAAGACCATCAACACCGGCACGGGTGAGACCATCACTGCCGACCAGGTTGTGATCGCGGCCGGTTCACGCCCGATCATTCCCGAGGAGATCGCCGGCTCTGGTGTGAAGTACTACACCAACGAAGACATCATGCGCTTGCCGGAACTCCCCGAGCACCTCGTGATCGTCGGCTCGGGTTTCATTGCCACCGAGTTTGCACATGTGTTCTCCGCCTTGGGTTCTCGCGTGTCGATCATCGGCCGCAGCGGGCGCCTCCTGCGTCATCTCGACGACGAGATCTCGGAGCGTTTCACCGAACTCGCCGTCAAGAAGTGGGACGTGCATCTCGGATCACCGATGCAGTCGGTCCGCGCGGACGGTGAGAACATCGCCGTCGAACTGGCAAATGGCACAGTCGTTTCCGGCGACGTTCTGCTCGTTGCGGTGGGCCGCAAGCCCAACGGAGATCTCCTGGACCTCGACAAGGCCGGCATCGAACTCGACGACAACGGCTCCATCGTCGTCGACGAGTACCAGCGAACCACTGCGGAGGGCGTCTTTGCACTCGGCGACGTCTCCTCCCCCTATCAGCTCAAGCACGTGGCCAACCACGAGGCGCGTGTTGTGCAGCACAACCTGCTCCAGGACGCGTGGAACGACACTTCCGGGCTGCGCGCCACCGATCACCGGTTTGTCCCGGCCGCGGTGTTCACCGATCCGCAGATCGCCGATGTCGGAATGACGGAGAAGCAGGCGCGCGACGCCGGACTCGACATCACCGTCAAGGTCCAGGCGTACGGCGACGTCGCCTACGGCTGGGCGATGGAAGATCAGGAAGGTCTCTGCAAGGTCATCGCGGAGCGCGGCACGGGCCGACTCCTGGGCGCTCACGTCATGGGAACCCACGCGCCGACCGTCATCCAGCCACTCATCCAGGCCATGAGTTTCGGGCTGTCCGCGCAGGACATGGCCCGTGGGCAGTACTGGATCCACCCGGCCCTGGCCGAGGTCGTCGAGAACGCGTTGCTAGGGCTCGACATCTAGAACGCTCGACATCTAGGAACACTCGACATCTGTTTCGGAAGAACGCACAAGGCGGGCACCCCCTCGGGGGATGCCCGCCTTGGTGGTTCCCGGGTCTACCAAGGGCTGGTGCGCAACACGATCTCCGTGGCGAGTTCAGCGGGCGCGGACTTCACGATGTCATCGACGCCAGGCACTTCGGCCACCCGGAAATCGGAATACACAAACCGTCCACTGGCGTCGGCGATCGCCCGCCCAGCACTACCGACCACGATGGTTGTCGGCACCTCCACCGGCGGAACTCCGGCGATGTCGGCCGCCGATGGATGGCCACGATCCACCGAAATCAAGCTCGCGAAGCGGCCGAACTGGCGCGCCGCCAACAGCCACGCGAGGTCTGCCCCTTCCCGGTGTCCCACCAGGTTCACCCAGGCGATGTTCAACTCGTCGAGCAGAACCACTGCCGTCTTCTCGTCGAGATTCTCGATCGATTCGACCGCAACCGTGCGCAAATCCGAATTGTGGAGGCGTTCACACACTTTGTCGTATACGTCGACAGGGTCGCCCTTGCCCGGAAGAAGGAGGACCGCGTGCTTACTGACCGGTCCGTCGATCCGAACGGTGCACGACCCCTTGCCCACCGCTACTCGAGTCAGTTCCATGAAAGGCAACGGTACGCGATCCAATCCCCAGGTCGGCGAGCAGCGGACCGAAAATGACAACTCACACAGGAGCGCGGTAATCAGCGGTCGCGCGAAACTCCCACAATCTTTCGATGGTCCAATTACCGTGAACAATGAATCCGCCGAGGTCAGGAGTGATCGTGCCCAAATTGGAGATCAAAAGTAAGTCCGCACTCTCGCGAGCGGAAGTCGCCGAGCGACTGATCGCGCTCGGCCAAGCCCTCGCCAGTGGCTCGGAAGTAGAACTGGGATCGGGCGGCGACTCGATTGAAATCGCTGTCCCTGAACAGGTTCGGTGGGAACTCGAGATCGAGGTAGACGGCAACGAAGTCGAAATCGAAATCGAGATTCACTGGCGCGACGATCCCCCGGCTGAGCCGGCCGCAAAGTCCACGCCTCCGACTAAGGCAGTTCGACGCGGTCGGCCTCGCAAGAGCGCCGCCAAGTAATTCGTTGACATTCCATCGGTGCGCTCCGGCCGAGCTTTCAGAGGTCCCGGCCGTCGCCACTTCGTAACTCTCCGTGTGACAACAGAATCGGGTAGCGGCTCCGAATAGAGTCGCGCGCCCCTCACGCGACTACCCCGCAAATCGATCTGCCACTGCGTCGGACGCAATGCCCTGCCAGGGCTCCAGGGATCATCCGACGCGGGTGATGCCGTCGTCGATACTGACCGTTGATGATCTGTGGCATGGACCAAACACATCCGACATCTGAGACACCCTATGAATTCTCCGGGGGCTACCCGACCGCTGCGACCGCGAAGAAAGCCCACGAGGACGCCTATCTGGAGCGCGCACTCGTCGCCTACCGGTTTTGGTACCCGACAGTGTCCATTGAGGGGATTTTCAACGGCAACCGCGAACTAGGTTTCGACGACAACAAGGCGATGGGAATTGCAGCGACAACCCCTCGGCAGGTCGGATTCACACTCAACTCCGATACCCCCTACGGGGCAGCGGCTTTGGACCTCACTGAGGGGCCGATGGTCGTCGAATTACCGCCCGGAGCGTACATCGGTCTCGTCGACGATCATCACCACAGGTGGATCACCGACATGGGTATCCCCGGGCCTGACCAGGGAGCCGGAGGAAAATACGCCATACTTCCCCCCGATCACACCGGAGAAGTACCGGCAGATCATCACGTCAGTCGGTCGAATTCCTTCAAAGTGCTGGTGGCAGTACGAGCCCTGCCGGTGGGAGGCGATCTCGACGCAGCCAAGGACGCACTCCTCCGAGTGAAGATCTACCGCCTCGGCACCGACAAACTACTCGATGTAATCGACACCAGCACCAAGACCGTCGACAGCACCTGTCTGCGGTGGGAGGACAACCTCGAATTCTGGCGAGTCCTGCACGGCATCCTCGAGGAAGAGCCGCTTGTCGAGGAGTTCCGGCCAATGCACGGACTGCTCGACGGACTCGGAATCGGGAAAGGAACCCCATTCGCACCGACAGACCGCGACGCCGCAGCACTCACGAAGGCCGCCCGAATCGGCCGTGATCAAATGTTGGTGGCGGCATTCGCCGGAACACGCCCTGACCAGGCCGCCTGGACCGATCGGCAGTGGGAATGGGTGGGGTTGGTTCCCGGCAACGCGGACTTCGAGACACCCGCAGGTCTCGATCTCGAAGCCCGTGAGCGGTGGTTCGCGCAGGCCATCGTCGCGTCGCCGGCGATGTTCCGGCGTGTGGAGGGCAGTGGATCGCTGTATTGGCTCGCCACACGCGACAGCACCGGGACATACCTGGACGGCGCCAACGCCTACACACTCACGATCCCGCTGCCGGTCCCTGGCAAGCTCTTCTGGTCCGTCACCATCTACGACGCGCAAACACGTTCGCAAGTGCAGACGGACGGCAACAAGGGAGCGCTCAGATCGTTGTTCGAACTGTCATCGGCTCTGACCTCTGGCAATGAGATCACGCTGCACTTCGGTCCGACCCAACCAGACGATGCGGCGGACAACTGGCTGGAAACGGTTCCAGGTCGCGGATGGTTCGCATACATCCGTATCTACGGACCCGAAGCCGCAGCATTCGACGGCAGCTGGCGTCCCGGAGACTTCACCCCGGCAAAACGCTGAAGCTAGCTGGGCATCGACCGCCCACTGTTCGCCCTGCACCGCACTGAACGGGTGACAGGTCTGGAGGTCAGAAGCTTTTCCTCCCAGGGGAGGATGCCAAGCCGAAAGCCCCCACGCCGCCAGGGCAACAGTGGCGAGCGGTCGGTAGCTGTACCGTCACCGCGGCATCGCCCACCCCTACAACCCGGCAAAGGTGAACGGTTCAGCGGGTTTGAACTGATCGGTGGAATCCCCCGAAAATACGGTGCTCTCGTCCGGCCCGAGTTCGAGCTTCCGGACGGTTGACCCCTCACTCAGATCGATCGACGACACATCCACCCAGAAAGTGTTCGGCGTCATCGCCGATTCGAAGAAGTAGAGCCGACGTTTGTGATCGACGACCGTGCGCCACCGCGTCGAGGATATGTTCGGCTCGTCGGGAGTCGAAATACCCAGGGGCACTGACACGTTCCGGATGACACTGAAGGTCGCGGCCAACGCCGCCCTCGGATCGTCGGTCTTCGGGACTGCGTCGACATAGAACGATGCACGGGCAAAACGATCCGCAGCTCGATTGGTACCGGGCAACATGACGGTTCCGTTGATCTGCTTCCAGTACTCGTTGACGGCGAGTTGTTTGTCGAAGATCGGAGAATTTGTCATCACCTGATGCTCACGACTGTGGTGAATTGTCTGTCGGCCACCGATGTACTCGATGATGGCGCTGTCACCGCGAGCGTCCGAGAGCGACATATGCAGTGTTGCCAAGCGGTCTTCTCCCGGAACGGCCGCAGTCACGATGGTGAATGGCTCCGCTGCCAGCACCTCGACGGCTTCCGCGACGCTCCCACACCGGTCCAACACGTACTGCGCCCACGCAGCAATCGACAGGCCTGGAGTTGATCCGTCGTATTCCGGATACTCGGATTCAACGAGCCACAACAGATTTGCGGACAGTCCTGCGTCGTTGACTCCATCCGTCGTGCACATGTCGTAAGCGGAAGCCACAACACTGCCGTACAACGATGTCCACGTTATCGAATTCGGCCCGGCGCAGCCTTCACGCTCCATGCCACGGGGAAATGCCCACAGATTGGTACCGAGATCGAGCTTCCAGTCCATCGACCGGGCAGTGATCACGGTGTCGTTCGGTCCTAGGTAAACCAATCGCGTACACATCGAGAAAATCTCCCTTCGTCTCTGGGTTACGGCGTGACGATATTGAAGGTGGGATCGAAGGTATCCAACAACCCTCCGAGCGTCTTCAAAGCCGAATCGTCGCCGTCGAGCGAGATTTTCCCGGCCCTGGCCAACTCGGGCGCTGCACCTGGTTGCAGAAGTGCGCCGATCAGCGCAGGTTTCGGCCCCGAGACCGTCAGCTGCGTGTTCGACGCCGCCCCCCGCCTGGCATTGAGAACGCCACGCTTGACCCACGTCGTCCATGTCTCGTCGTCGTGATCGGTGAACACGAAATCGATGCGGAGATCGACGTCAGCTGCCTTGTCGCCGATGAGATGTACTGCGACGAAGTCGAACAGGATATCGATGGGCATCGCGAGGACACTGTCCTCACTTGCCGTGATGTAGGGCGGAGGTTGCGAGCCTTCACGTAATTCCAGGGCGGCTGTCAGGTAGATCCCGCGCCACTGCGGCCCTTCGGCTTGATACCCCATCTGTTCGTAGACGTCGGCCTGGAGGTTCTTCGCCTCGGTGTTCTCTGGTTGCGCGAACACCAACTTGTGCAGGATCTCAGCTGCCCAGCGGTAGTCCCCCGCATCGAAAGCCCGCTTTCCCTCGTCCAGAATCTTCTGTGCACCAAGGAGATCGACAAACCGTCTAGACGACTCCACCGGTGGATGCGGATGGAGCGACACCGGATCGCCGTCCCACATTCCCAGTTCCTTGGTGTAGACGGCGCGAACGTCGTGGTGCAGTGTTCCGTGATATCCGCGGTTGTACCACTTGCGGCCGAGTTCGTCCGGTAACTCGATGACCTCGGCAGCTTCGAGCGGCGTGTATCCCTTGTTCGCTAGTCGCAGAGCCTGATCGTGGATGTATTTGTATGTGTCTCTTTGTGATTCGATGAAGGTAACCAGGTTCTCGTTGCCCCACACCGGCCACGTGTGCGGACCGTAATGAACAGCTGCGTCGTCTCCCCACCGTTCGAGAGTCTCGTCCAGATACCGAGCGAAGTTGCGGGCATCGCGAGTACGCGCACCCCGCAGGGTCTGGATGTTGTGGAGCGAATGATTGGCATTCTCCGCACAGGTCAAGGCCGCGAGTTCGGGGATCCAGATATGCATTTCCTCCGGAGCCTCGGTGTCCGGCGCATAAAGGAATTCGAACTCCAGACCCGCAATTTCGCGTTTCGTTCCCGTTTCGGTGATGCCGTCGGTGGGGGAAATATACGAGATCCGAGGTCCTTTGGTGCTGAGCACACCGATTCCGCAGGAGACTGCGCCCTTCGGACCGAGGTCGAGTAATCCACCGAAGGCATAGAACGACCGCCTGGCCATCGCATTGCCGGCAACAACATTTTCACCGATTGCAAACTTGTCGAACGAGGCAATCGTGCCCGGCGCGATGATCGGCACCTTCCCCGACGCAACGTCGTCGACATCGACGATTCCCTTGACGCCGCCGTAATGGTCGATGTGCGTATGCGTGTAGATAATTGCCGCAACCGGCTTGTCGCTGACGTGCTCGCGAATCATCTTCATGCCTTGGCGGGCCGATTCCACACCCGCCATGCAGTCGATGACGATCAGACCTTCGTCACCTTCTACGACCGTCAGGTTGGCCAGGTCGTTGTTTCGCACCTGATAGAGGCGATCCGTCACCTGGTAGAGCCCGCCTCTGCGTATTACCTGACTCTGGCGCCACAGACTGGGGTTGACGGTGTCCGGGGCGGGAACGTCGTCACCGATGTATTCCATCGCCTCGGGATCGAAGACCACATGCCCGTCGTCGCCGAGCACATTGCCCGGTAGCGGAGCGATCAAGCCGCGATCCGCGTCCACGAAGTCTTGCCGGTCCTCCATCGCATATCGCTCGACTGCTTCGCGATTCACCGTCACGGTGGCCGGTGTTGCGTCCTTGGGCGTCTGGCACATGGCACTCCCCGTTCGGTTACGACGATCGGTTACGCCCCCATCTCTATCTGGCCGACGGGGTAGTTGGAATCACCCTTGCTGGGTGAACCGAGTCGGCTGAGCCGATACACACGCGATGGCAAGAACAACCAACCCACACCCGACAACAAGCATCCACCCCGCGTGTGATGCCTGCGCGACGTCCGACTCGACAGTGTTCGCGACAAAGCCACCGGCCAGTGCGACGCCGAGAGCAGCGCCGAACTGTCTTGCACTGGATGTGATTCCACCAGCGAGTCCGGCTTGCGATTGAGGCAGTCCGCTGACAGCAGTGTTGGTGATGGGGGCATTCGAGAAACCGAACCCGATACCGAGAAACAGGTAGGCGACAAGCACAGTCGAAAGTCCGGTGTTGTTGTCGAGCGATACTAGACACAGGCCGCCCAACGCGGTGAAACTTCCCGCGATCAGCAGCGGTAACCGCGGCCCGGCGCGTCCGACCAGAATCCCCGACAACGGTGCGCACACGGTTGCTGCAACGGCCATCGGGAGAATCACGACGCCCGCGGCGGCCGGGGTCATGCCGCGCGCTTGTTGCAGGTAGAGCGTGCCGAGCAGCAGCGTCGCGTTCAATGCCACGAACACCACAACTGCGCCGAGAACCGCCGCGGAAAACGGTCTGTGCCGAAACAGTGCAGGGTCGACGAGTGGTTCGGCTTTTCTCGATTCGACAGCAATGAACGAAGCCAGAGCTAGCGCGACTGCGATGCAACCGACCACCGCACCGGGTGACGTCCATCCGATTCGTGGGCCCTCGATGAGCAGCGCCACCGCACCGCCCACAACAGCGACCAACAGTATTTGTCCCGGCAGGTCGAGCCTTCGCGCCTGCGGAGCGCGCGATTCCGGCACGAACACGGCAGTCAACACCAGAACAATCACGATCACCGGGACGTTGACCCAGAACACGGAGCGCCAACCGAAGCTCTCGATGAGCACTCCACCGACAATCGGCCCGACGGCCATACTCAGACCGAAGACCGCCGCCCACACGCCGATCGCCCTGGCTCGCTCCTTCGGGTCGGTCATCACGTTGACCACGATTGCGAGCGCGACCGGACTCAACATCGAACCGCCAACGCCCTGTGCAATTCTCGCGGCGATCAGCACGCCTACTGACGGCGCAAGTGCGCACGCAATCGACGCGATTCCGAACACGACCAGTCCGATCTGGAACACGCGTCTACGGCCGAACCTGTCGGCCAGGGCTCCGGACGAGATCAGTAAGCCCGCCAGAACGAGTGTGTATGCGTTGACGACCCATTCGAGACCAGGGATGCCGACGTGGAAACTTGCCCCGATCGTCGGCAGCGCGACATTGACGATGGTGGTGTCCAATCCGACCACGAACAAACTCGTGCAGCAGATTGCCAGGACGCCCCACCGCCGTCGGGCATGCGTTCCGATCGCCTGCGGTCTATCGATTCCGCTCGGAGGTTTCATCGTTGGACTCCCTTTGTGCTGATGCTGTGGTCGCCTGTCGAAAGGATCGTCGCAACCGGGCAGGCAAACTCGGTAGGGAATTTGCGGAAACTGCAAAGATGAGCACATGGATACCGAACTGGAGAAGATGCTCAGCGATATCGGACCGAGATTGCGGGCACTTCGTCGCGATCGCGACATGACCCTCGAAGCTCTGTCCGACGCCACCGGTATCTCCGTCAGCGCACTGTCCCGACTCGAGTCGGGCAAGCGTCGTCCTACCCTCGATTTGCTTGTGCCTCTTGCCCGAACCCACCGTGTGGCTCTGGACCAACTCGTTGGGGCGCCCGCCACCGGGGACCCCAGAGTCCACCTCACACCGAGTCGTCGCCGAAACGGGAGCGCTGTAGTGCCGTTGACGCGCTACCCGGGCCGGGTTCAGGTCTTCAAGCAGGTGATCGGGCCTCGCCCGCCGAAACTCGTCACACATGCCGGATACGAGTGGCTGTACGTTCTCGCCGGCGACCTACGCCTGATTCTCGGCGAGCACGAGGTTGTCCTCCGGCCAGGAGAAGTAGCGGAGTTCGACACCGCGGAACCCCATTGGTTCGGCCCGGCAGATGACCAGGTTGTCGAGATCCTGCACCTGTTTGGCCCCAGCGGCGACAAGGCCCGCGTGCGCACGAACTCGAAAACTATTGCCGCACAAAAGTGAGACCTCCGGCTGATCTGCCTGCGACGGCGAGTCGGCACGAGGCGTTCAGTGGCGTTCGGTGCCACTCGATTCACCCGCCGCGGATGATGCGCCGAGCAGTGCGGAATTCGACCATGTGAGGACGGGATCATCGACTCTTCGAGGGAGCTGCATCGATATGGCGCTGGATTACTCCGATCGCACGGATTTCGACAACGCCGAGCGGGGCTTCATCGCCACGCTAGAACCGCTTACCATCAAGAACGCCGACGGACGGATCGTTTTCGATCTGTCCGGCTACAGCTATCTCGACGAACCGTGCCCGGAAACAGTTCATCCGAGCCTGTTTCGTCAGGCGCAGCTCTGCGTCAAGAACGGACTCTTCGAGGTCACCGACGGGATCTATCAGATCCGCGGGTTCGATATTTCCAACATGACGATCGTCGAGGGCGATACCGGCGTCATCGTGATCGACCCGATGATCTCCGCCGAGTGCGCTGCCGCAGGTCTTGCGCTCTACCGCGAGCACCGCGGTGACCGTCCGGTCACCGGCTTGATCTATACCCATTCACACGCAGACCATTTCGGCGGCGTGATGGGAGTTCTGCCGGACGGCGCCGGCGACGTGCCGATCATCGCGCCCGAAGGATTTCTCGAACACGCGGTATCGGAAAACGTCTATGCGGGAACGGCAATGAACCGTCGCGCGAACTACCAATATGGCTACACATTGGACGTCGGACCAGAGGGCCAAGCCAGTCTCGGACTCGGCATTCAGACATCCGGTGGATCGGTGGGTCTGATCCCCCCAACTGTCGACATCACCCGTACCGGGCAGGAGGAAACCGTCGACGGAGTGCGGATCGTCTTCCAGATCACGCCGGGCACCGAAGCGCCGTCGGAGATGAACTTCCACTTTCCGGGCAGCCGCGCATTGTGCGTCGCCGAAAACGCCACGCACAACCTGCACAACATCCTCACACTTCGGGGCGCGCTGGTACGTGACCCACGCATCTGGTCCCATTACCTCGACGAGGCTGTCGAATTGTTCGCGCCGGATTCCGACGTCGTATTCGCGTCACACCATTGGCCCACATGGGGATCCGAGAACATCGTGCAGTTCCTGACAGAGCAGCGGGATATGTACGCGTACCTGCACGATCAGACGTTGCGGATGGTCAACATCGGACTGACCGGCAGCGAAATCGCCGAGGCGATCACGCTTCCCGCGTCGCTCGACGACGCCTGGCACGTGCGCGGTTACTACGGATCGGTCAGTCACAACGTCAAAGCGATCTACCAGCGATACATGGGCTGGTTCGACGGTCATCCCAGCTCACTCTGGCAGCACCCGCCGGAGCAGTTGGCGGCCCGCTACGTCGACGTGATCGGTGGCGTACCGGCAGTGCTCGACAAGGCGCGCGGCTACATCGATGCCGGTGACACGCGGTTCGCGGCCGAACTGCTCAAGCACGCGGTATTTGCCGAACCAGACAACACGGAAGCGAGAAACGCTCTCGCAGATCTCTACACCACGCTCGGCTACGGCGCCGAAAATCCGACCTGGCGCGGTTTCTACCTCACCGGAGCGAAGGAACTGCGCGGCGAAATCACCCCACCACCCATCGATCTCGGCACCGGAATGGCAGCGGCACTGACGGTGGAGCAACTCTTCGACACACTCGCCATCCGCGTCAACGGGCCCCGCGCCGGGGGTGAAAAGCTCTGCATCGAGTGGATTTTCACCGATCTCGACACAAAAGTCCGCATGACCCTCTCCAATGGCGCGCTGATACAGACACCCAACCCGCGGACCAAGGCAACCGCCGATCTCACCCTCACGTTGACCAAAGCCCAGTTGCTCGGGTTGCTGGCCGGCGGCGGACTGGACGGTATCGAGCATTCCGGCGACCCGGCGACGATACAGCGGCTCCTCGGGCTACTCGACAGTCCCGATCCGGCATTTGCGATTGTGACTCCCTGAACGAATACGTAAGGCCCACCCGGCAATTGATTGCCGGGTGGGCCTTACGTATTCAGCAGGGCGGCGATCAGTCGAGGTCGAACCGATCGAGTTCCATCACCTTGGTCCACGCGCTCGCGAAGTCCTCCACGAACTTCTGCTGTGCGTCCGCACTTGCGTATACCTCTGCGAGAGCACGCAGTTCCGAGTTCGATCCGAAGACAAGATCGACGGCAGTGGCAGAGTATTTGACGTCACCGGTTGCCCGGTCACGACCCTCGTAGACGTTCTCCGACGACGTGGACGGCTTCCACTCCGTACCCATGTCGAGGAGATTGACGAAGAAGTCGTTGGTCAACGCCTGCGGCCGATCGGTCAGCACACCGTGGGCGGTACCCCCGACGTTGGCGTTCAGCCCGCGAAGGCCGCCGACCAGCACCGTCATCTCCGGCGGGGTCAACGTCAACATGTATGCCCGGTCGACAAGCAGGATTTCGGCCGGAATCTTCTCCCCGCCGCGCAGGTAGTTCCTGAATCCGTCTGCCCGGGGTTCGAGAACCGCAAAGGACTCCACGTCCGTCTGTTCCTGCGACGCGTCCGCCCGACCGGGGGTGAACGAGACAGAGACTTCGTGGCCGGCGTCCTTGGCGGCCTTCTCGACCGCCGCGGTTCCTGCCAGAACAATCAGATCGGCAAGCGAGACCTTCGCTCCGCCGGACTGGGAATTGAAGTCCTGCTGGATCTGCTCGAGTGCAATCAATACCGTCGACAACTCGGCGGGACTGTTTGCCTCCCAACTCTTCTGCGGCTCGAGGCGAATCCGGGCTCCGTTTGCGCCGCCGCGCATATCGGTGCCACGGAAACTCGCCGCCGACGCCCAGGCGGTAGACACCAACTGCGAGATCGACAGCCCGGACTCCAGTACCTTGCTCTTGAGGGCAGCAATATCCGTATCACCGATCACCGGGGCAGCGGCGTTGGGAACGGGATCCTGCCACAGCTGCGGTTCCGGAATCCACGGACCGAGATAGCGAGTCACCGGTCCCATGTCTCGGTGCAGCAGCTTGTACCAGGCCTTGGCGAACTCCTCGGCAAATTCGTCCGGGTGATCGAGCCAACGGCGCGTGATCTTCTCGTATGCAGGATCGAGCCGCAGCGACAGGTCCGTGGTCAGCATGGTCGGAGAACGCTTCACCGACGAATCGAACGGGTCCGGGATCGTGCCGGCGCCGGCGCCGTCCTTGGGCGTCCACTGCCACGCGTCAGCGGGGCTCTTGGTCAGTTCCCACTCGTAGCCGTAGAGAATTTCCAGGAACGAGTTGTCCCACTGCGTCGGCGTATTCGTCCACACGACCTCGAGGCCGCTGGTGATCGCGTCCTTCCCCACGCCAGTGCCGAAGGAACTCTTCCAGCCCAAGCCTTGCTGTTCGATCGGAGCGCCTTCGGGTTCGGGCCCGACGAGATCGGCGGGGCCGGCCCCATGAGTCTTACCGAAGGTGTGTCCGCCGGCGATCAGCGCCGCTGTCTCGACGTCGTTCATCGCCATGCGCGCAAAGGTTTCGCGGATATCGCGAGCAGCGGCGACCGGATCGGGCTGCCCGTTCGGTCCCTCCGGGTTCACGTAGATCAAACCCATCTGCACTGCGCCGAGCGGACCGGACAGCTCACGATCGCCGCTGTACCGCTCGTCTCCGAGCCACGAGTCCTCCGGGCCCCAGTACATTTCCTCCGGCTCCCAGATGTCCTCGCGACCGAACCCGAAGCCAAAGGTCTTGAACCCCATGGACTCCAAGGCGCAGTTGCCGGCAAAAACCAGAAGGTCGGCCCACGAGATCTGCTTGCCGTATTTCTGCTTGACGGGCCACAGCAAGCGGCGAGCCTTGTCGAGGCTTGCGTTGTCCGGCCAACTGTTCAGCGGCGCAAACCGTTGTGCGCCTTGACCTCCACCGCCGCGTCCGTCCGCGATGCGGTAGGTACCCGCGGCGTGCCAACTCATCCGAATGAACAGACCACCGTAGTGACCGTAGTCTGCGGGCCACCAGTCCTGCGACGTTGTCATCAAGTCGATGACGTCGCGCTTGAGAGCGTCGACGTCGAGTTTCGCGAACTCCGCCGCGTAATCGAAGTCCGAACCCAAAGGGTTGGATTTGGGCGAATGAACACGCAACACCGAAAGGTTTGGCTGGTTCGGCCACCAGTCCTGGTTTGTCATCGGACGATGCGCCGTGGGCGTCGGAGCCGAGATCGCGGGATTTTCACTTTCGCTTCCCCCCTGCGACTTTCCTTCAGGGGCCATCGGGCAACTATCGGACACGTTAATCCCTCCATGAACAAATAGATCCGACTCCGATCACGGGTGTGATCGCGAACTCTGTGATGCCACGCAGTCGGGGCACATCCCCCAGAAGACAACTTCGACTTCGACGAACTCGAAGCCGTCGTAATCCGGTGGCGTCAGACAAGGTGCCTCGCCAACTGCGCAATCGACGTCCGACACCGTCCGGCACGATCGGCAGACGACGTGATGATGGTTGTCACCAACCCTCAACTCGTAGAGAGCCACTGAACCGGAAGGCTGAATCCGCCGCACGATTCCCACTGAGGTCAACGCATGCAGTACGTCGTACACCGCTTGGCGAGACACTCCCGGTAGAACCGCCCGCACAGCATCGAAAATCGAATCCGTCGGGGCATGTGGACGCGCATGCAGCGCTTCGAGCACCGCAACCCGTGGTCGGGTCACACGGAGCTCTGCGTCACGCAGTTGTGCTGGAAAGTCCGGCGTCGAGGACACCCCACTACTATGACGCGGATTTCTGGACTGATCCAAGACTTTCGCGAAAATAGTTGGAATTGACGCCAACCGAATGGTTTCGAGCTCGAATTGATTCCGGATTGTTGCCACAGACGTCTCGGTGGCCGTTATCCTCCGGCGCAGTATCCGAGCGGAACCAACGGGCCGACCGACGCGCAGGGTCGAATCCCTTACCTAGCCTGAATGCAATTACTCGGCGTTGATATCGCTGCGCGTAGAGGTGATCAGCAGCGCCAATGATGCGGCGGTTCGGGTGCAGAAAGCGTCGGCGTCGGTGAGTCCACTGGTGAGTCCGCGGACAATCGTGGCCGCAACGAGGAAATCGAAGGCGACATCGGTGGCGGCGGCAACGTCCGCCTCGGACCGCTCCGGGTACTCGGCGCGCACCCGCTCGAGGAGTGCCAGTCGGGCGGGATACTCGGAACTGAGAACCAGTCGCTGGTAAGCGCCTTCCTCTTGTTGATATGCAGAGAGTAAGCCCGGAATGGCTGCGCGAGTTGCCGGTTCCGCCACTTGCGTGAGGAACCATCGCGTCCAGATCAGTATGTCCTCGCGCAAGTTCGAGGTAGTCGCGGGCAATGCACCATTCTGCATGCCGAACACCGCTTCTTCGATAATCGATTCGCGAGTTGCCCAGCGCCGATAGATCGCTGCCGTGCCCAGGTTCGCTCGTCGGGCGATCGCCGTGATGGTGGTTTTCTGGTATCCGAGCTCTACGAGCAATTCCCGGGTGGCGGCGAGAACGGCCAGGTCTACCTGAGGATCGCGGGGCCTCCCCACGCCAGCGGTACCGGTTCGACGATCTCTGCGTTCATCCACATCCGCGGACATTACCGGAGATATATTTGCCGAAAACTATTACGTTGCGATGCGCTCCGTAATAGATTGAAAACATCCATCCACCACGAAGGGGCCCGCAGTGATCACTCCGCACGACGAACTGCTCATCCACCAACTACCCACGACACTCGACCACGTCTCGCAAAGCGACCTGCGTTGGACCGAACGCATCGTGATGTACGGGTTCGACAAAACCGGCGAGGTCTCCGTCATGACCGGCCTGGCCAAATACCCGAACCGCAACGTCCTCGACGCCTACGCGATGGTCACGCGCAAGGGCGAGGAGGCTCGCGTGGTTCGTCTGTCGACCGAACTGAACCCGCAGACCGGCGCTCTTGCGGCCTGGAGCGTCGGGCCGTACACCTACGAGATCGTCGAACCGCTGCGCAAGGTTCGCTCGACCGTCGAGTCGAACGAGCACGGACTGAGCCTGCAACTCGATTTCTCCGGCGACTTTCCGGTCTACGAGCAGACGGCAGCATTCCACCGCACCCGTGGCAGAGTGCGCGAGGACGCCCGTCGCTTCTACCAGAACGGCACGATCACCGGCTGGATCGAGATCGACGGCGAGCGCATCGAGATCGATCCGGACAACTGGTGGTTCGGTCGTGACCACTCGTGGGGCGTTCGCCACGGCGGCGGGGGCGGCAGCCTGTCGGAGGGCGCGAACCTGCAGCCGTCGGAGGTTCCGGAGGGAGTCCTGTACTACATGGGGATCTTCCAATTCGACGACGAGGTAGTGCATTTCGCGCAGCGCGAAACGAGCACGGGAGCGCGTTGGCAGTTCGAGGGCGAGGTGCTCTTCCCGATCGACTGCGGCAAGGACGCATTGCCCATCATCGACGTCGAACACGACCTGAAGTTCCGTGACGATCTGCGCGTCGTGAAATCCGGTACCTTCACCGTGCATCGCGCCGACCGAACCACCGACGTCATCGAAGTGAATCCGGTGTGTGATTTCTGGCCGGGACTCGCCGGTTACGACGAATACCGCGGTTACGCCTCGGGCATGTACCGCGGCAAGGACTTCAGCGACAGCTTCACAGTGGACATCACCAACCTCGACGAGATCCGCCAAGTGAGCATGCTCAGCGAAACACTGTGCGAGGTTCGGATGGGTGACAAGATCGGGCACGGACTGGTCGAGATGGTTTTCATGGGTGTGAACCCCCGGTACGGGTACACGGACTGGTCGGCAAACCGGACGGACGCACACAATGACTGAACGTGTCGGCGCGGAAGCCCTGGCATCGACCCTGGAACCCGTTGTTCGCGAACAGATTCCAGGCGCACAGGAAGCGAAGATCGTCGCCTGGCAACGCACCGAGCGCGGGTTCTCGACCGAGACATACCTGTTCGAGCTGGAAGGGTCCGAAAATTCGGGGGCGGGCTTCGTGTTCCGACGCCCACCCGAGATCTCCCTGTTTCCCGACTACGACCTACGACGCCAGTATTTGGTGTCGAAGCGACTTGCCGGCACCGATCTGCCTGTCCCCCGGATGCTCTGGATAGACAACGACGACAATGCTCTCGGCGGGCCGTACTACGTCATGGAACGCATCGGAAATGCCGAGGCTCCCAGCGATTTTCCGTCGTATCACACCGCCGGAAACTACTTCGAGGCCGACGAGCAGAGTCGGGCGCGGATGTGGTGGGGCTGCGTCGAGACGATGGCCCAGATCCATCAACTCGACCCCGGCGAGCTTCGCCTCGACTTTCTCTCCATGCCGAGGTTCGGGGACAGACCGATCGAGCAGGCCGTGAACTATCTCGACTGGGCCGTGCGTTGGGCAGCGCCGAGTCTGTCGCCGGTAATGGAGAAGGCACTGTCGTGGCTCCGCGCGAATATCTACGAGCCCGAACATGTCACGTTGTGTTGGGGCGATGCGCGCATGTCGAACATCCTCTACAGCCCGGACCATTCCGTTGCCGGTGTGCTCGACTGGGAAATGGCGTATCTGGGTGATCACGAAGCCGACCTGGCGTGGATGCTGTTCCTCGACTGGGCCTGCAGCGAGTTCGAGGGTCACCCATCTCTGCCTGGCACACCGACCCGGGAGCAGACGATCGCCCGCTACGAGGAACTGACAGGATGGCCGGTCCGGAACCTGTTGTTCAACGAGGTGCTCGCTGCGGTGCTGTTGTCGGTTCCGCTACTGCGACTGTCCACGCACCTACAACTCGGTGAGCACGCGGACATCACCGCATTCTGTAGCCGCCGCCTCGAGCAATTGTTGGAGCACACCTAGCACGGCCTGACCCCACACTGAGTCATTGCGGAGCAATCTCCTGCCAGTCGGTTGACAGCCGTGAGACCCAGTGTGGGTCACGCCGTTCCAGGTAGGCGCGAACCCCCTCGGACGAGTCGGGTGCGCCCATCACACGCAAGTGCAACTCTGTCTCGAGGTCCGCTACCCGCTCGGGACCGTAGCCGTGTCTGGCCGACTGCCACAAGAGACGTTTGGACAGCGCAACCGACATGGGTGCAACGTTCACCGCGATATCCCGAGCGATGTCCAGGGCGGCGGGCAACACGTCGTCTGCGGGTAGGCAACGGCTCGCGAGTCCCAGCCGAACAGCTTCCGCACCGTCAAATGTGCGACCGGTCAACAGGATATCGGCAGCAACCGCCATACCGGCGATGCGCGGAACGGTCCAATGTGACATCGCGTCGGGCAACACTCCCCGGCGAACCTGCGGAATCGCATACTTGGCATCGGTGGCAAAAATCCGGATGTCTGTTTGCATCGCGATAGTCAGTCCGATACCTATCGCGTGTCCGTTCACCGCCGCGATCACGGGCTTACGCAAATCGAAGGCCGGTGGATTGATCGGCGATGCCGAAAAGCCGTCACCGACAGGCGCATCGAACGTGTCCGCGCCTCCCTCTAGATCTGCGCCCGCACAGAATGCCGGCGGCGCACCGGTCAGCACGATGGCACGAACGCCGTCGTCGGCGTCAAGATTCCGGTACGCCTCACCCAGTGCTCGACCCATCGCCCCGGTGAACGCGTTGCGTCGTTCCGGCCGGTCGAGGGTGACTACGGCTACGCCGCCGTCCACCTCCACCAGCACCCCGCTTGTCATCGCACTGTCCCGAGCGCCGAAATCATCTCCGCAACATGGGAATCAGATACCGAGTATCCAGGAAAGTAGCAGCACACGCGCTCAGCGTGGTCGCCGAATCGCGCGATGATCTTCGCCGCACATTCCTCGGGGGTACCCACCACTGCAAGCGTGTTCATCATGTCTCGATCGATCAGGTCCGTCATTGCAGCAAACTCGCGCCGCTTGGAGAGCGAGTTGAGTTCGGGCTGAACATCTTCCCAGCCGTCGACCTCCAACACCGGCCGATACGCCGGCGTGGAACCGTAGAACCCGAGCAGACTCCGGACCCCGCGCTCGGCGTCGGCGAGTTCGTCTGCGGTCCGCCCGACACCAACCAGCACCTGCGGGTAGATCGCAAGATCTACCCTGGTACGCCCGCCGAGTTCGAGCCCCTCCTCGATCGCGGGCATGGTCCGCTCGCGAAAATGACGTGCACTGTTGAAGGGCATGACAAGCAACCCGTCTGCCACTTCCGCAGCGGCCCGAGTCATCAAGGGCCCCAACGCCCCCAGACAGATTTCCGGCGGACCGTACGGATTAGGTCCAGGATCGAACGTTGGTGGCATGAGCGTGTGCTGGGTGAACTCGCCCACGAAATCCAGGGGCGAACGCTCTTCCCACGCAGTGAAGATCGCTTTGATCGCAAGTACTGCTTCCCGCATTCGTGCGGCCGGCCGCGACCACTCGCTACCGTAGCGTCGCTCGATATGGGGACGGATCTGCGAACCCAAACCGAGCCGGAATCGACCGCGGCTCAATGCCTGTAAGTCGTTTGCAACATGAGCGAGGTGCAACGGACTGCGGGGCAACGCGATCGCCACATTGGTCATGAGCTCCGCCTCGACCACACCTGACGCTGCGACGAGCGGGACAAAAACGTCGTGTGCGCCCTCGAACGTGAAAAGACCGTCGGCGCCCAGCGCAACAAGTTCCTTCGCGCGCGCTGCCGAGTCTTCGGGACGTGAATCCAACTGGAGATCGATCTTCATTCGTGCCCTGCTTTCAGACCGATCGTCTCGCTTGCATGCACTGCCAACACAAACAGCGAACCTGCAAGTGAATCGACGAAACGGTCCTCGTCCTCGGCGCCACGCGTGAGACCACGCATAGTGGTGGCGCCCGAGAGTAGGTCGAACAGGAACGTCGCGTCGACGTCGGCCGGGATTTCTCCCCGCTCGGCGGCACCGTCCAACATCTCTTGAAAGGCCTTGCGAACCGGCGCGCCGATGGCCAGCAATCGCTGCCGGGCGTCCTCACTTTGAGGGTCCGCGAGCAGTCCCGGAACACCGGCCCTGGCCGCAGGTCGCGCAGCTCGAACCAGGAAGATTCGCACCCACGTCGCAAGGTCGGTTCGGAGGTCTCCGGACACTTCGGGCAGCGGATGGCCTCCGGTCCCGTGCACAGCTTCTTCGATCAATGCTTCGCGAGTCGGCCATCGGCGGTAGATAGCCGGCGTATTCACTTCTGCTGACCGGGCGATAGCGGCAATCGTCGTCTGCTGGTAGCCAACTTCGGCCAGGAGGCGGCGCGCTGCAACCAGCACAGCTTGGTCCTTGCCCGGGTCGCGCGGTCGGCCGGCGCGTGGAGTCTCGGAATTCACCATTACATAGTATCTCGTAACGTTATTAACGGGTGTCCGACATGCCATACACATGATCTGCTCGCACACTCAGGATCTGGCGGCGTTCCGCCACCATCGCGCGCCGGTAGTCCTCCCAGTCGGGATGCTCATTGCCACTGATGTCTCGATAGAGTTCGACTAGCGCGTCGACCACCTCGTCGTGCGGATCAACAGCTGGCGGGGTCAACTCCGAAATACCTTCGATAACCGCATAGCTCCAGAAATCCGGAGCGCTCACATGCAGTGACACCCGCGGGTCACGCTCGGCATTCTTACTCTTGACGCGGTCCGCCGTAATCGAGATCGACGCCGTTCGCGACTCGGAATTCCAGCGGTAAATGATGTTGGACAGCTGCGGCCTGCCGTCCCGCTTGATGGTTGCCAAAACACCCTGTTTCCCATTGGCAACAAGCTCGAAGAGTGCGTCCCGGACTTCCGTATCGTCGCTCATAGCCCGGACAACGACGCAGGAATGGATATTGTTCCGCACCGGGATCCGCCGAGAATCCACACCATCCGAGATAGTTCAGCGCTGTTTCGCCAGCTTCAAGTACGGGTAACAACTCTTGCAGTCGCGCTTCCATACGTGCGATGGGAGACCTGATGACCGCAGTACCAGTCCGCGCCCTCGTAGGCCGACGGCCGTATCCCCCACGCCGCCTGCGGAAGGGCCAGGCGCTTCTCGACACGTTGACGACCACAGATCCGAAGAAACTCGGCTTGATGTATCTGTTCACGTCGTTCGCCTACTTCTTGATCGGCGGCGTGATGGCGTTGATGATGCGTGCCGAGACAGCTGTTCCAGGAATGCAGTTCCTGTCAAACGAGCAATACAACCAACTGTTCACGATGCATGGCACCATCATGCTTCTGCTGTACGCGACCCCGATCGTCTTCGGCTTCGCGAACTACATACTGCCGCTGCAGATCGGAGCACCTGACGTCGCGTTTCCCCGATTGAACGCCCTCAGTTACTGGCTCTACCTGTTCGGCGCGATTACTACGATCAGTGGGTTCGTCACCCCTGGCGGCGCGGCCGATTTCGGTTGGACTGCGTACGCGCCGTTGTCCACCGACACGTTCTCACCCGGCGCCGGAGCCAACCTCTGGATTACCGGTCTTACATTGGCCGGAGTCGGAACCATTCTCGGAGCGGTCAACATGATCACCACCGTGATCTGCCTCCGCGCGCCGGGAATGACGATGTTCCGCATGCCGATCTTCACCTGGAACATCTTCATCACGTCGATACTGATCCTGATCGCCTTTCCGATCCTGACTGCAGCACTGATGGCACTCCTCGCCGACCGAAACCTCGGCGCACACGTCTACGACGCGAGCAACGGCGGAGCCATCCTGTGGCAGCATTTGTTCTGGTTCTTCGGCCACCCCGAGGTCTATATCGTGGCCCTCCCCTTCTTCGGCATCATTTCGGAGATATTGCCGGTCTTCAGCCGCAAACCGATCTTCGGCTACAACGGCCTGGTCTACGCCACTCTCGCCATTGCGGCGCTGTCCATCGCCGTCTGGGCACACCACATGTTTGCCACCGGCGCCGTTCTATTGCCCTTCTTCTCCTTCATGACCTTCCTGATCGCGGTGCCCACCGGAGTCAAGTTCTTCAACTGGATCGGCACAATGTGGAAGGGACAGTTGACTTTCGAGTCACCCATGCTGTTTTCCCTCGGCTTCTTGGTCACGTTTCTGTTCGGCGGATTGACTGGCATCATCCTCGCGAGCCCACCACTCGACTTCCACGTCACGGACAGCTATTTTGTCGTCGCGCACTTCCACTACGTTCTGTTCGGCACAATCGTGTTCGCGACGTTTGCCGGCATTTACTTCTGGTTCCCGAAGATGACCGGCCGGATGCTGGACGACCGGCTCGGCGTCTGGCATTTCTGGACCACGTTTGTCGGATTCCACGGCACATTCCTTGTGCAGCACTGGCTGGGCGCAGAAGGAATGCCGCGCAGGTACGCCGACTACCTACCTTCCGACGGGTTCACGATGCTGAATTCCGTATCCACGCTCTTCGCGTTCGTTCTTGGTGCATCCACGTTGCCGTTCGTGTGGAACGTCTTCAAGAGCTACCGATATGGCGAAGTGGTCACGGTCGACGATCCGTGGGGATTCGGAAACTCCCTCGAGTGGGCAACCAGTTGTCCCCCGCCCCGGCACAATTTCACCGAACTTCCCAGAATTCGATCAGAACGCCCCGCGTTCGAACTTCACTACCCACACATGGTCGACCGGATGCGCGCCGAAGCTCACATCACCAGCGATGGCCACTCCGCGCGCGCAATGTCCTTGGAAGACAACGCTGATCGTTAAGACGCTCCGTCATACCGCCGCTCGCGCGGTTAGCAGGCTTGTTGACGGGTATTCGTGGGTGGACGAGCGATCAGTGACAACTCGTCCACCTCGTTCCATGCCGGACGACAACAGGAGACGTCATGCAGAAAGCACTGATCTTCATAGCGGGCGCCGCTGCGGGATTCGTCGTGGGCACCAGATCCGGACGACAAACCTACGAAAAGATGAGGGACCAGTCCCTCGAACTGTGGCACAACCCGACTGTCCAGGAAAAAGTGAGCGAAGTGGCGGAAACCGTCAAGGAGAAGGCACCGCAGGTGCAACACAAGGTCGGCGACCTTGCCAAAAAAGCTAGCCACCACAACGCCGAGACAAGCACTGCGAGCGGTCCAGCCATCGGAGAAACACCCGATGAGGTTGCGACCCCAACTCCGACAGCGGAAGGCAACTCGCCCGGCACCCCGGCCCCGCCAGACGACGCCGCACCAAGCGATTCCGGCCAGGGGCACACCAGCCGCAACCAAAACCCGGATCCGAAAACCTGACCTGACAGAGGCGTTGGTGTGCGGGACAACGGAATCGCGTGCACCCGAGCCGAACATCCGTCGCCTCAATGCAACTGTCGGGTGAACCTCAACCTACAGTTGTCGGATGTCTGTGAATATCGATGTCCGTTTTGGTGTGTATGGCCTCACGCCGGCAGACGCCGACGCGATCTACACATTGTTCGAGCAGGTAGTTGAGGAAAATCGGCTCGAACGTGAGGTGGTCATCTCACGGCGAGAAAATCCCGAAGGGACCCGTGACGTGCACGTCGTGTCACAGCATCCCGTAATTTTCAGCGGTTTCTACAAGTGGCGTCCCACCTTCGAGAAGTCGTTGCAGCTTCGCGTCGCGGAGGCGATTCCGCCCGCGAAGGTTGTGTTCGACTGGAACTACCCTGACGAGGACTGAAGACGAGGATCGCGGTAGCGGCGCGTAGCGCGGCCGCAAGCCGCGGCCTGGCTCGCTGGGCCGGCCGGCCCGCTGTCCACTGGCGTGGGCTCGGCGACACACCGAAACAGGATCACCAAAAGGACAGCGGGCCACGACGTCAGCGTGCGTCGACGGCTTCCTTCACTGTCTCGTGCATCTCGGTAAGTGCTCGCGCACAGTCGTTCCGGGTGTAGCCGAGCAGCGCGGTGTCGGCGTCAGACGGCTCGTAGGAGATCACATTGCCGCGCCCCTGGACGATGAAGCTGTCCGGAAGGATCGGGTGCTCCTCATTGCGTTCGCCGATCTCCCGGTCGCCGCCTGCTGCAGCAACCAGCAACTGGAAATACTGCTGGTAGGTGAGATTCTGGTCGCCGATCAGATATGCCTTGCCGGATTCCGCGTGTTGCAGCGCGCCCCAGATCGCTTCCGCCAAAGACCGCACCGACATGAAATTGGTGCCGCCGGCCGGAGCGAAATCAGGAATCTGTGCCTCGTTGCCCGCAGCCCACGAGAACATCTTGCGGTAACGCTTGGCAGACGTTCCACTGATGACGCCGAGAATTGAGGGTGGGTTCAGCGTCGAGACATTGAAGGTCTCGTCGGCCAACGCCCGTGCTCCTTCGTCGGCAGCCTTTCGCGCAGCGATGTACGGCATCGTCTCTGCCAATTCGGGACGCAGATGGTGGTAGTAGCTTCCCACCTGGACGAACCGGGCAACACCAGCCTCTTTGGCCAGGGCCGCGAACCGCGGCACCCCACCGGACTGTGTCTTCTCCCAGAATTCCGCCTCATCGACGCCGCGGCCCATGTGTCGCACGTCCTGACCGGCGGCAAAGACGATCGCGTCGAACGGTGCCAGTTGATCCGCCGTGAAAGTTTGTTCCGTGTAGTCACCGAGCAGGACCGGGAAATCTCGCACAGGCGAGTCATCGGCGAGTGGATTACGCGCCGCGACGGTGACGTCGTTTCCCATGTCGCGAAGGTGAAGTGCCGTGTGGGCACCGATCATGCCAGTTCCGCCAACAATCAGGATCTTCACAGAATGCCTCTTCTTTACGTAGAGAATTACTTCTAGGTGGAGAAATACTTCGATTCATGAATCTAGGTAAACCGGAATCCCTTCGGGATGACTTCTCTCACCAACCGGGATCAAAAATTCATTTCGCCGGGTGCGCGCCGGTCAGCTCGAGCCTGACGCCGGCGGTATAGACACCGACCAGCAGGGCTGCAAGCACTGCCGAGATACCGACTGCCGTGTTCGCCACTTCGCCGCCCAGCCGGCCCTGCGCCACCCACGCCAGTCCCCACACAATGCCGATCGACGGCGCGATCGCGCCGCGCGAACCGGTCGCAAGGCCAACTCCGACCATGGCAGCGACGGCGAGAACAATGACTGCCCACGTCGTCGCGGCACTCGTGATACCCAGATCGACGAGCCAGGCGGTGACGTTGGCAATGGTTGCGACGCACACCCAGCCGAGATACAGACCCATGGTGCCGTCCGTGATCACCGCGTCGATCCCGTTCTCCGGGCGCTGTCGCTGAAGCAGCACGAACACTCGCGCAAGCACGGCCAGCAGACTCGCGATAATCACGACGCTCAGCCACAACAATCCGGCCTGCACCGAGAGAATCCAGGCAGCATTGAGGAGCATCGACACCGCTATCGCGGGACGCAAGGCCTCGTGACGCACCGTTCTGCCCGGCAGGAACTGCCAGATCGCGTATGCGAGAAATCCGCCGTAGACAACCGACCAGATCGAGAACGCAGTCCCGGCCGGTGCCACCAGCGTTGACGTAGCGCTCAGTGCACCTCCTGCTGCCTCCGCGATAGGCGTGCCGATCCAGGCTCCCGAACCGATGAACGATCCGACTACTGCGATCACGGCGCTGACAACAACGACGAGTTTCATAACCTGACCCATACCGGATGTATGCCCAGCGAGTCCGAGTACGACTCCCGTTGGCGATCGCGGTGCCACGGCGTTCCCGGTGTAACAATGATGTGTGGACTTCGACAGCACAGCCGACGAACTCTACGCACTCGACCCGTCCGAATTCATCGGCGCGCGACGCGCCGCAGTCGCGCGCGCCAAGGAGTTGGGCGATACGACGCTGGCGAAAAATCTGAATGCCCTGCGCAAACCCACGACAACGGGATGGGCTCTCAACCTTCTCGTTCGGGTCGAGCCGGAAAGCGTCGATCGTTTGCTCGAACTCGGGGCAGCACTGCGATCCGCACAACAGGCCCTACGCGCTGGAGAGTTGCGGTCTCTGGCTTCCCGGCGAGCGGCCGTCATCTCAGCGCTGACCGACCGCGCCGCGTCGGCGGCACAAGATCGTGGCCGCCCGCTGTCGGAGACAGTGATGCGCGAGATCGGGCAGTCACTGTCGGCGGCGCTCTCCGAACCCGATATCGGCGCCGATCTACGTCGCGGCCGGATGCTGGGCTCAGTGTCGTACAGCGGCTTCGGCCCTGCCGCGCTCGCATCGGTACCTGAACCGACCGCACCGGCGCCTTCCGACGCCGAGCCGAAAGGACAGCCGACTGAGGCCGCGCGAAAACAGGCCCAGGCTCGCGTCAGTGACGCGGAAACTGCTGCACATCAGGCTACTTCGGAACTCGACTCGGCTACTGCGAGGGTGAACGAGGCGGCGCAGAAGGTCTCCGATCTCCGAGAGGCTTTGTCACAGGCCGAGCAGGAGTCCCGATTTGCCGAGTCCGCTCGGCGCACCGCCGAGGAAGCCGCGGAGCGGGCGGCGACGAAGCTGACGCAGGCCAGGGATCTTGCTGCCGAGTTCGACACCTGATATTTCCCACGTCCGACCCATCCGCATTCGATCCGGCTACGAATGCACTACAGACGGCATCTGGCCTGTCCCTGCCGAATCGTTTCGACGGGAGGCCACTGGAATGAGCACCTTTTGATGCGCGCACTGGTAGTCATCAGGACGGTCCGCCGCCGCTGCTTCCTGACACGACACCGCAACGCATCGTAGGAGCACTCATGGTTGTCGACGAGTTTTTCCCCTTACCTTCACTTTCCGTGGCCGCCACCGCTGATCAGCTCCATGTCCTGCGAGCTCTCGTCCGGTCGAGGGGCAGACACCACGATCTTGCAGCCGACGCTGTCGCAGACCTCGTTCTCGCGGTCGACGAAGCAGCGAGCACTCTTTTGCGCCACACGCCTACCTGCAGCACTCTCACCTGCACCGTCGGAGCCGACCCTGGCAGCGTGTCGGTGATCCTCACCGGGACGACGTCGGCAATGGTCGACACCAGTACAACCTCATTCAGTTGGTTCGTTCTGCAAACGCTGGTGGACAGCGTCGCTCTGGAGCAGTGTCCGTCCGCAGTCGCAGGCCCCACCGAGATGTGGGCTGTGACCGTGACCATGGACATGACACTGAAGGCCGACCCCTGATGCCATCCACGGACGACGAGCGTCCAGCGGGAGTCCTCAGCACAAACAGACGGTATGTGCGACGGAGGTAGGACAACGGATTGTGGGTACGCAGAGATCATGACGCCAATCCCCACTGCGCGATTGCTCCCTCAAGCTCTCGGTGTCCTGACCGCCGCTTACAGCGCCGCCCTCGTCCTCTCACCGAGAATTCTTGCGAAGCCGTGCAAACTCACCAAGGCTGACGGCAGCATCGCACCGGAAGTAGCGACCGTGATCAGGGCGGTTGGAGCGCGCGATGTCGCCAGCGGACTTCTGCTGGCCATGGCACCGTACGGGCCGGCGCGTCGCGGCGCTGTCGCGTTCCGAGCCGCAGCCGATCTCGGTGACGCCGCAATCTTCGGATCGACGCTGCCCGGAACCGCAACGCGGCTCAAGGTCGCTGGATTCGCGGCCACCTGGGGCTTGCTGTGCGCCTACAGCTGGCGCTACGCGGGCTGATCGAAACGCTCGCAGTCCAGTTCCGACCATCCGGCCATTTGTTGCCGGCACGTCCACGAGGGACGATAGTTTCATGGCCATCACACCCGATATCCTTCGATATACCGCATTCAGCTCCGATCCCGCGGGCGGCAATCCCGCAGGAGTGTTGCTGGACGCACGGGGGCTGAGCGACGCGGAGTTGCAGGCCATCGCGACGGACATCGGATACGCGGAGACTGCATTTGTCACCAAGCCTGGATCCGAGGAAGACAAGCAACACAACGTTATTCGATACTTTTCCCCTATTGCGGAAATTCCGTTTTGCGGTCACGCCACCATTGCCACCGCGGTCGCGCTTACCGAACGCGACGGCGCAGGAACCTTCACGTTCGAGACATCCGTCGGGCCGGTGTCGATCACGACCACAACAGAAGCATCAGGCATTCTCGCAACGTTCACCAGCGTGGAACCTGCAGTCTCGCCCATCGACCATGCCGTGCTCACTGCACTGCTCGGCCTCGTGGGCATCGACTCGTCAGCAATCGACACCAACTTTCCGCCGCAGCTGTCGTATGCCGGAAACACCCATCCGATTGTGGTTCTCAGTGACAAATCGACCTTCGACCAGTTCACCTTCGACCCCGCGGCAATGCGCACACTCATGGACGCACAAGGCTGGGCCGGAACCGTGACCTTCCTCCATCAATTGGACGCCAACACTTTCGAAGCCCGAAATCTCTTCCCCGCGGGCAACATCACCGAAGACCCGGCAACAGGATCTGCGGCGGCTTCCACCGGCGGATACCTGCGGGCACTCGATCCCGCTGACACTCCTCGGCGCATCACAATCCACCAGGGCAGACACGTCGGCCGGCCGAGCGTCCTACTCGTCGATATTCCGACACAGGGCGGCATCGCCGTGACGGGAACAGCTGTCCCGATCACCGCGTAACAATCAGCGCGCGTCAGACGCGATTCACGTGAGAGGTGATGACGGGCAATCCATTCGGCACTCCCCCGCCGATCAGTTCCTCGAGTGCGTCCTTATCCAGGTACTTCTCGACGAGGTCTGCAAGGAGGTCGAGTTGCTGTTCACGAACCGCAGCCACCGAGGTATCCGGCGCCACGACAAACCCCGCACCGGCAATGTCCGTCAGGAAGGTGCGGCGATAGGCGTCGCTTTCCAGAAGTCCATGCCAGTGGGTGCCGCGAACCGACCCTCGAACACTTCCTTCCGGCGAACCGTCGGCAGCGGTCAACAACGGAAGATCGTTGTTGCGGATCACCCGTCCATGATGAATCTCGTACCCGGACACCGGAATACCGTCGTAGTGACCGTCGACCTGAGCCAGCACTTTGTCCGAAGCGAATTCGATGTCGAGTTCGAGCAATCCGAGTCCGGCAGTAGTGCCCGATCCTGATTCGACGTCGTCGACGATGGATCTGCCCAACATCTGATAACCACCACAGATTCCCAGGATGGCTTGCCCGCGGCCTGCTCGAGCGATGATCTCGTCGGCCAGGCCCGTGCTGCGCAACCACTCGAGATCACTCACGGTGGACTTGCTGCCTGGAATCACCACGAGGTCTGCGTCGCGGATACGTGCCGGGTCGGTGACCCACGAAACCGCAACCCCCGGTTCGCAGGCGAGAGCTTCGACGTCCGTCGAATTGGAAATGCGCGGCAACCGAACTGCCGCGACCGTCAACCACGCCGAACCGACGGGCTGTCCGGGGCGACCCACCGGTGCATTACCGGTGACTCCCAGCGAATCCTCCGCGTCGAGCCACAGATCGTCGGCAAACGGGATGACACCCAGCGTCGGGCGTCCGGTCAGTTCGCGGAGTTGTTCGAGGCCGGGCTCGAGCAGCCCGACGTCACCACGGAATTTGTTGATCACAAAGCCGGCAATCAAGGCCTGATCACTCGGCGAGAGAACCGCGACCGTTCCGAACAGATGAGCCAGCACCCCACCGCGGTCGATGTCGCCGACCACGATCACCGGTATGGAAGCCGCTTCCGCCAACCCCATGTTCGCGAGATCGGTTGCCCGCAAATTGATTTCAGCCGGTGAACCGGCACCCTCACAAATCACGACGTCGAAGTCGCCGCGCAAAGACGCCAGATCCTCCGCGACGACGCCGCGCAGCCACGCACGATGCTGCATGTAGTCCCGCGCACCGACAGTTGTCATCGCCTTGCCACGAACGACCAGCTGCGATGTCCGGTCACTTCCCGGCTTGAGCAGTACCGGGTTGAACCGCACACTCGGTTCGAGACCGCAGGCACGGGCTTGAAGTGCCTGAGCACGGCCGATCTCCCCGCCGTCGAGAGTGACGACGGAGTTGTTGGACATGTTCTGCGCCTTGAAGGGCGCGACGCGTACACCGCGACGCGCCAGCATCCGACACAACCCGGCGACAAGGACACTTTTGCCCGCGTCGGAGGTCGTACCCGCTACGAGCAGGGCACCGCGCAGGGTCAAGGCAGAGTCAGGATCTCGGCACCGGTGTCGGTGACAACCAGGGTGTGCTCGAACTGAGCCGTCCACTTGCGGTCCTTGGTGACCACAGTCCAGTCGTCTTCCCAGATTTCGTAGTCGATGCCACCGAGGTTGATCATCGGTTCGATGGTGAAGACCATTCCGGGTTCGATGATCGTTTCGACGCCGGGCTCGTCGTAGTGCAGGATCACGAGGCCGTTGTGGAAGGTCTCGCCGATGCCGTGGCCCGTGAAATCACGCACGACGCCGTATCCGAATCGGTGAGCATAAGACTCGATGACGCGACCGATCACGTTGAGCGCGCGGCCCGGCTTGACGGCCTTGATCGCCCGCATCGTGGCTTCGTGGGTGCGCTCGACAAGAAGTCGATGCTCCTCGGATACATCACCGGCGAGGAAGGTGGCGTTGGTGTCGCCGTGCACGCCGCCGATGTAAGCGGTGACGTCGATGTTGACGATGTCACCGTCCTGGATGACCGTGGAATCGGGGATTCCATGGCAGATCACCTCGTTGAGGGAGGTGCAGCAGGACTTGGGAAAGCTCTTGTAGCCCAACGTCGACGGGTACGCACCGTGATCGATCATGTACTCGTGAGCAATGCGGTCCAGCTCGTCGGTCGTGACGCCAGGTGCAACGGCCTTGCCCGCTTCCTGCAACGCCCGCGCGGCGATCTTGCTCGCGACGCGCATCGCCTCGATGGTCTCCGGCGTCTGGACCCAAGGCTCGTTGCCTTCCTTGGCTGTCGGCTTCCACGCGTACTCGGGCCGCTCGATCTTCGAGGGCACAGCAAGGACAGGTGAGACGGTTCCGGGGACCAACGGTGTACGCACAGACATGCCGAACAGCCTAGCCCCCGATCACGGCGCTAGCCGGACGCACTCCAGTTCCCGCGACTGCGGGCCAGCGCCTCCAGCACGGCAAGTCGTTGACTGCACGATCCGCGTCCACGTCTGAGCGTCGCCGAAGCCGGTTGTGTGTCGTCGAGCCCATACACAGCTCGAATATTCCGTTGGACGACGGCGTGAGCCGCTGCCAGGTACTCGCTGTCGAGGAAACCTCCGCTGGACGGGGGCGAGGCGCGATCGATCACCGAGTCCAGGCGCTGCACCTGGGAGTGACGCAGTCGAGAATCTGCGTCGCCGCAAGTTCTCCGTCGGAGCAGCGGCTACTGCTCTGACAGAATCACGGCTTGTGAAGAAATGGCTACTACTGATTGCCGCAATCGTGACCGAGGTCACCGCCACGCTCTCGTTGCGCGCAGCTCTCGATCACCCTGCCTGGTACGTAGTGGTCGCTGTGGGATACGTGGCAGCCTTCACCGCGCTGTCGTTCGTTCTCCGCGCAGGTATGGGACTTGGTGTTGCATACGGAATCTGGGGAGCGACCGGAGTTGTCCTGACCGCAATTCTCGCAACGCTTCTCTTCGGCGATCCCTTGACCGCGACGATGGGACTTGGCATTGCCTTGGTCATCGGTGGAGTCTTGTGTGTCGAACTCGGCTCGCAAGCAGCCGCCACTCGCGAATCGGGTGACACCGCGTGACATGGATATTTCTGATCGCGGCGATCCTGTCCGAGGTTTCCGCCACCCTGGCGCTGCGTATGGCGTCGCAAACTGGAAGCAACAAGAAGTGGTTCGTCGTGGTGGGCCTGGGCTATGTGGCCTCCTTCGCGTTCCTGACACTCGCGCTCGACGCCGGCCTTGCCCTCGGAGTGGCGTACGGAATCTGGACGGCCTGCGGGGTGGCGCTAACTGCCCTCGCGTGCCGAATCCTGTTTCGCGAAGCCCTGACGAAGCTCATGGCGGCGGGCATTGCGCTGATTGCCGCCGGTGTTGTCCTCATCGAACTCGGCGCCGGCCACTAGGCCAACCGACGCCAGGTGGCGATTCAGGATCGGACCGATGACTGCCAAACCTGGAGGGCTCGTCATCTGTTCATGCGTCGTGGGGATCTTGTACTCGTGGATGTCGCCCACGATGTAGTCCTTCCAGTCCGCTGCCCCGATCGAGCCTTCGGGTCCGCCATTCCTTTCGGCTTCGCGCGATTCCACAGAGCTGAAGTAGAGAAGATCGGAGAGATCAAGGTTCGACGGGTGGTGCGCCACGGCATCATCGACCAGCTTGCAGTACTGCCGGTACAAAGTCCCGAGGTGATCGGCCGTCAGTGTCGAAAAGAATCCGCCCTTGCGGCGCAACAACTCCGCGACCTGATCGAATGTGGGGTCTTCCTCGAGCGCATCGGGAGAATCAACCTCAGCGAACTCGGCGACCAATCGCGCGACAGACGGCATCGGCGCGTCAATCTCGGTCATCAAGCGACTGTCCATCATCGCGAGCGTTGCAACGTCAGCACCGTCACGACGAAGCCTGTCCGCCATTGCATGTGCGATCTGGCCACCCACCGAGTATCCGAGCAGATGATAGGGCCCGTGTGGCTGCACGGATCGGATCTCACGGACGTAGCGGGCCGCAAGATCGTCGAGCGAATCGAAATGCACGGACGAATCTGTCAGTGCTGGTGATTGGATTCCGTAGATCGGGCGGTCACTATCCACATACTGCACCAATCCACTGAAACACCACGCCAACCCGATCGCGGGATGGACACAAAAGAGCGGTTCACGATTCCCCGTGGCCCGCAGGGGAAGCATTACCCCGACCGCGTCGTTCGTCTCCGCTGTGCACGTCGCAATTCGGTGCGCCAACGTCGCGGGCGTCGACTCGGTGAAAATCCAGTGAACCGGCACTTCGGTCTCAATCGGTTGATGCAATCGCGCAGCCACTGCGGTGGCTGTCAACGAATTGCCTCCGAGTGCAAAGAAATTGTCGTCGGCGCCCACTCGCGATATACCCAGTGCATCTGCAAACGCCGCGGCGACGGCGGCTTCCGTGCCTTCTCGAGGCGGCCGATATTCTGCGCGCTGGGCTTCGAAGTCGGGTGTGGGCAATGCATCCCGGTCGATCTTCCCATTCGGCGTCACCGGCAACTCGCCAACCACCACCACCGCAGCCGGCACCATCTGCGCAGGCACCCGCCCTGCCACACAATCCACAATCGTCGAAATATCCAGGCTCACAGACGACTCCGGCACCACATACCCGACCAACCGACCTTCCCGCACCGCAACAGCCGCCCGAACCACCCCCACACAGGCCAGCAACGCCGACTCCACCTCCCCCAACTCGATCCGAACACCCCGCACCTTCACCTGCAGATCACCACGACCCACAAACTCCAACGCGAGACCCCCACCCGAAACCCGCCGCCACCGAACCACATCCCCCGTCCGATACAACCTCCGCCCACCGCCGCCGAACGGATCCGCCACAAACCTCGACGCCGTCAACCCCGCCCGATTCACATACCCCCGCGCCAAACCAGGACCCGAAAGATACAACTCCCCCACCACACCCACCGGAACCGGACGCAACCAACCATCAAGAACAACTTCCGCCACACCCCGAATCGGGCCACCAATAGTCACCGGATCCCCCACCACCAACGGCACACTCGCATTCGACTGCACCGTCGCCTCCGCCGGACCATACGTATTCACCACCACCCGACCCGGAGCCCACCGCGCCACCAACTCCGGCGAACACACCTCACCGCCCACCACCACAGTCGACAGATCCTCCAGACCAGATGGATCGATCGTCCCCAACACCGTCGGCGTCAACGCAACATGAGAAACCCTCTCCCGCACCAACAACTCCCGCAGATCCTCCCCACCGAACACCTCCGGCGGAGCAACCACCAACCGGCCACCAGAACCCAACGCCCACAACTGCTCCAACATCGCAGCATCAAAACTCGGTGACGCGCCATGCAACACCACCGAGTCGGCATCTAGCCCGAACCGAACACACTGATCCACAACCAAATTCGCCAACCCCCGATGCGGCACCACCACACCCTTCGGCACACCCGTCGACCCCGACGTATACACCACATACGCCGCCCCATCCGGATGCAGTGTTCCGCCCCGATCCACATCCGTCACCGGCCCAGCATCAAACCCCGCCAACGCACCCTCGAACTCGGGATCATCGAGCACCACCCACGGCACCGAACCCGGCAACACCCCACCATGCTCCGAAGACGTAACACCCAGCACCGCACCACAATCAGCAAGCATGAACTCCACCCGCGCCGCCGGATACCCCGGATCAACCGCAACAAACGCCGCCCCCGACTTCGCCACCGCACACAACGCCACCACCGACAACACCGACCGCGACAACGCCACCGCAACACACGACCCCGAACCAACACCACGGCTAATCAACAACCGCGCCAACCGATTCGACCAACCATCCAACTCCCCATACGACAACCGCTCATCACCACACACAACAGCCAGTGCGTTCGGATCCCCCACAGCCAACAACTCCGGCAACACCAACACCCGACCACCCGCAACACCCGACACCGGAACCAACTCACCACATTCCGCCGGCGAGAGTAAGTTCAGCGCGCCGATTGGCAGGTTCGGGTCGGTAACCGCTGCGTTGATCACACGGAGGACTCGCTGCATCATCTCGTCTATCACGTTGTGGTCGAAGAGATCTGGGAGGAACTTGATTGTCAGGTGTACTACCGCGTCGACGTGAGCGACCAGTCCGATCGGATAGTGCGCAGCGTCAACACCACTCACATCAACCACCCGCATACCCGCAATATCCGTCTCCGCAGTCAACCCACCGCGATCGACCGGATACGATTCGAACACCGTCATCGAGTCGAACACCGCACCCGGCCCCGCCGCCCGCTGAATATCCGCCAAACCCACATACTGATGATCCAAAAGCCCAGCCTGCTCAGCCTGAATCCGGCCGAGAAGCGAACCAAGACTCTCCCCCCGATCCAACCGAACCCGCACCGGCACCGTATTGACAAACAAACCGATCATCGACTCCACACCCGCAACCTGCGGAGGACGACCAGCCACCGTCGAACCGAACGTCACATCATCACGAGAAGTCCACCCACCCAACACAATCGACCACGCCATCTCGATCACCGAATTCACAGTCACCCCCCGACCCCGAACAAACGACATCAACCCCGCAGTCTGCTCCTCGGTCAACTCACCGAACACATCCCGCGACTCGCGATACCGACGACCAGGATCGGCTGGCGCAACCAACGTCGGCTCGTCGACACCGTCGAATGCCTTGGCCCAGACGTCAAGTGACTCTGTCTTGTTCTGCCCGGCGATCCAGGCCAGAAAGTCCCGATAGGGACGTACCCGGGGCAGCGCCGCGCCATCGGTTGCGTAGAGCACCAGCACTTCCTTCAGAAGCAGCGGCGTCGACCAACCGTCGAGCAGCAGATGATGATTGGTCATCACCAGGCGATAGCTTCCCGGGCCGGTCCTGACCAACTTCCACCGCAACAGCGGAGCTCGAGTCGGTTCGAAGCGGGTAGCGCGATCCTCCGCCATCAGGTGATCCCAGGCACGAGCGCGGGCGCCGGAGTCCAATCCGGAAAGGTCGATCTCCGACCACGGTGCTTCGACAAAATCGTGCACCACCTGCACCGGCTGAGATCCGACGTCGGTGCGAAAGGCGGTCCGCAGATTCGGATTGCGATCGAGCACCGATTGGCAGGCACGGCGCAATCGCTGCGAGTCAACCTCACCCCGCAATTCGACAACCAACTGCACAACATAGGCGTCCACCGATCCCTCGGACGCCAACGCATGGAATAGCAAACCTGCCTGCAGCGGGGACAACGGCCACACATCACTCAATGCGGGGTACCTGTCCTCGAGCAGATCGATCTCACCTTGGCCGAGACTGACCAAGGCCAGATCCGACGGAGTCCGGCCACCGACACCCGGGTTACCCGAGTCGGCGGCCAGCGCTGCCAGCGTTTCGGACCACATCCTCGCGGCCACTTGAACATCGCCCTTGCCCAGTATCCCTGTGGGGAACGACCAGATTGCGCGCAGTCTCGGCCTGCCGTCTTCGCCGTCGACGGTGAGAGCATTGATGTCGAGCACAGCCGGCAGCGGCGTATCCGGATTTTGTGCACCACCCAGGTCGCTGTCTCCGTTGATCGGAATCCACGCCGCCCCGGACCCGTTCGATAGAGCACCGGCGCCAACCCTGCCGAGATAGTTGAAGCCGATCTGCGGTGTTGGCAACTCCCCCAACACCAGTCCGGTGTCCTCGTTGAGATACCGCAAAAGCCCGTAGCCGATCCCGTGATCGGGTACCGCCCGAAGCTGTTCCTTGACAGATTTGACAACAGCACCCAAGGCCGGGCCACCCGAACACGCATCGTCGAGATCGATGTCCGAAAGATCCAACCGCAGTGGGAAACTCGTGGAGAACCAGCCGATGGTTCGACTCAGATCCGAGCCTGGGACCGCACCTTCCTCGCGCCCATGACCCTCGAGCCCGATCAACACATCCGCAAGGGAAGGGCTATCTTCGCGCCGCCATGTCGTGACCGCGACGGCGAGTGCCGCCAGTAGAGCGTCGACCACACCACCGTGGAACGCTTCCGGAACTGTGGTGAGGAGTGCCTCCGTCACTTCCGGGGGTACGTCAATCTCGATGGTGTCCGCGGTGGTGCTCACGTCGATTGAGGAGTCGAGGGGCCGAGACCCGATCATGGGGTCCTCGCCCCCAGCCATCGATTGCCACAACGCGAGTTCGGCTACCCGCTCCGGTCGACGAGCCTCCTCGGCAAGCCCGTAGGCCCAACGACGCATAGACGTCCCGACCGGTTCCAGTTCCGGTGATCTACCGGAACTGATCTGCGACCACGAAATCGCCAGGTCAGGTATCAATACCCGCCACGACACCCCGTCGATGACCGTATGGTGAGCCACCACCAGCGCACAACCCTGATCGCCGGAATGTGGGGGATCAAACCAGACCACCTGCACTACGGTGCCAGTGCTGGGATCAAGTCGGTCCGCCGCAGCGTCCAACTCGTATGCAGTCACCTCACGGAAATCGGCGCCGCCACGCCCGGTCGATACTTTCCGAATTATCTTCTCTGCTTGAATTGATCCAACGGGCAGGACTTTCCAGCCCCACGATCCATGTGTGTCGGGACGCAATTGAGCCCGCAGCATGTCGTGATGGTCGAGCACCGCTTGTATCGTGCTCGCCAAGCTCTGTTCGTCTATTGCCTCCGGCAGATTCAGCATCACTGCCTGCGAGAAGCGATTGAACCCCGAACCACCCCGCTCGACGAGCCACCGCATTATCGGCGTCACCGGAACCTCACCGACACCACCGCCCGTCATTTCCTCCAACTTCGCTACGTCGGCCCCACCCGCCTCAACTGCTACCTCCGCCAACCCAGCCACTGTTTTACGCTCGAACACATCCCGCGGGGAGATGACCACGCCCTGAGCTTTTGCCCGCGCTGCAAGCTGAATCGACATGATGCTGTCGCCGCCGAGGGCGAAGAACGAATCCTCCACGCCTACCGATTCGAGTCCGAGCACCTCCTCGAACAGTCCTGCTAACGCCGATTCCATGTCGGTTACCGGAGCTCGGTATTCCTTCCGAACGGCAGAAAGATCCGGCGTGGGCAATGCGTCGCGGTCCAGCTTTCCGTTAGGAGTGACCGGCAACTCGCCAACCACCACCACCGCAGCCGGCACCATCTGCGCAGGCACCCGCCCTGCCACACAATCCACAATCGTCGAAATATCCAGGCTCACAGACGACTCCGGCACCACATACCCGACCAACCGACCTTCCCGCACCGCAACAGCACAACGCGCCACCCCCACACAGGCCAGCAACGCCGACTCCACCTCCCCCAACTCGATCCGAACACCACGCACCTTCACCTGCAGATCACCACGACCCACAAACTCCAACGCGAGATCCCCGCCTGAATCCCGCCGCCACCGAACCACATCCACCGTCCGATACAACCTCCGCCCAGGACCAGCAAACGGATCCGCCACAAACCTCGACGCCGTCAACCCCGCCCGATTCACATAACCGCGCGCCAAACCAGGACCCGACAGATACAACTCCCCCACCACACCCACCGGAACCGGCCGCAACCAACCATCAAGAACAACCTCCGCCACACCCCGAATCGGCCCACCAATCGTCACCGAATCCCCCACCACCAACGGCACACTCGCATTCGACTGCACCGTCACCTCCGCCGGACCATACGTATTCACCACCACCCGACCCGACGAACACCACCGCGCCACCAACTCCGCCGAACACACCTCACCGCCCACCACCACAGTCGACAAATCCTCCAGACCAGCCGGATCAACAGTCCCCAACACCGTCGGCGTCAACGCAACATGAGAAACCCTCTCCCGCACCAACAACTCCCGAAGATCCTCCCCACCGAACACCCCCGGCGGAGCCACCACCAACCGACCACCAGACCCCAACGCCCACAACTGCTCGAGCACCGCAGCATCAAAACTCGGCGACGCGCCATGCAACACCACCGAGTCGGCACCCAAACCGAACCGAACACACTGATCAACAACCAAATTCGCCAACCCCCGATGCGGCACCACCACACCCTTCGGCACACCCGTCGACCCCGACGTATACACCACATACGCCGCCCCATCCGGACGCAGTGTTCCGCCCCGATCCATATCCGTCACCGGCCCAGCATCAAACCCCGCCAACGCACCCTCGAACTCGGGATCATCGAGCACCACCCACGGCACCGAACCCGGCAACACCCCAACATGCTCCGAAGACGTAACACCCAGCACCGCACCACAATCAGCAAGCATGAACTCCACCCGCACCGCCGGATACCCCGGATCAACCGCAACAAACGCCGCACCCGACTTCGCCACCGCACACAACGCCACCACCGACAACACCGACCGCGACAACGCCACCGCAACACACGACCCCGAACCAACACCACGGCTAATCAACAACCGCGCCAACCGATTCGACCAACCATCCAACTCCCCATACGACAACCGCTCATCACCACACACAACAGCCAGCGCGTTCGGGTCCCGCGCAGCCGACAGTAATTCCGGAAGCACATGTTCTTTCGCGGACAAACCACCCTGAACCGGAGCCAGTTCCCGCCGCTCCGAGGGCGAGAGCACGTCCAGTGCTGCAAGTGGTAGGTCAGGATCTGCGACTGTGGTGTTGATGACACGCAGAACCCGCTGCACAGCACTGCTCATCGTGTCGTTGTCGAAAAGTTCCGGTAGATACTTGATTCTGATGTGTAGTCGGTTGTCCAGGTGCGCAACGACGCCGATCGGATAGTGCGCAGCGTCAACACCACTCACATCAACCACCCGCATACCCGCAATATCCGTCTCCGCAGTCAACCCACCGCGATCGACCGGATACGATTCGAACACCGTCATCGAGTCGAACACCGCACCCGGCCCCGCCGCCCGCTGAATATCCGCCAAACCCACATACTGATGATCCAAAAGCCCAGCCTGCTCAGCCTGAATCCGGCCGAGAAGCGAACCAAGACTCTCCCCCCGATCCAACCGAACCCGCACCGGCACCGTATTGACAAACAAACCGATCATCGACTCCACACCCGCAACCTGCGGAGGACGACCAGCCACCGTCGAACCGAACGTCACATCATCACGAGAAGTCCACCCACCCAACACAATCGACCACGCCATCTCGATCACCGAATTCACAGTCACCCCCCGACCCCGAACAAACGACATCAACCCCGCAGTCTGCTCCTCGGTCAACTCACCGAACACATCCCGCGACACGCTGTACCGACGACCAGGATCGGCAGGTGCGACCAGGGTAGGGCTCGGGGCGCCGGCAAGTTGTTTGACCCACTCGTCCACAGATCTAGCGGTATCCTGCCGGTTGATCCACGCCAGGTAGTCGCGGTACGGGTACGCCCTGGGCAAGGCATCTTCACCTGCGGCATAAGCCAGCAGCACTTCACGCAACAAGAGTGGCGTCGACCAACCGTCGAGCAGCAGATGATGATTGGTCATTACGAGCCGGTAGCTCTGCGGACCTGTAGTGATGAGCAACCAGCGCAGCAGCGGCGCACGCGTGGGATCAAAACGGTGTGCTCTGTCAGAGGCCATCACCCGATCCAATTCCAGGCGGCGCGCTTCCTCGTCGAGTTCCGAGAGGTCCATCTCCGACCACACGACCGTCAGGTGTTCCTGGACCACCTGCACCGGCCCGGGTTCGAGGTCGGATACAAATGCGGTCCTCAGATTCGGGTAGCGATCGAGCACCACCTGACCCGCCTGACGCAAACGCTCCGAATCGACCTCACCCCGCAATTCGACGGTCAATTGCACGACGTACGCGTCTATCGACTCCTCGGACAACAGGGCATGGAACAGCAAACCGGACTGAAGCGGGGACAACGGCCACACATCACTCAACGTGGGATACCTGTCCTCGAGCACGTCGATCTCACCTTGGCCGAGACTGACCAAGGCCAGGTCCGACGGTGTCCGCCCCCCGATGGGATGGTCGGCCAGCGCGGTCAACACTTCGGTCCACAACCGTGCCAGCTCGCTCACCTCGTCGACAGTCAGCACCCCCGTTGGGAAGGACCACGTCGCACGTAATCGGGGCTTGCCCTGGCTACCGAGAGTCACGGCGTTGATCTCCAGGACGCTCGCTATCGGCATGTCAGGATCCTGAGCACCCCCACGGTCGGAGCCGCCGAGCCTGCCATTTTCATCTAATGGCGACCATCCGATTCCGTCCGGGATTGATGCTCCGACGCGCCCCAGATAGTTGAATCCGATCTGCGGTACTGCGAGCTCCCGCATCTCAAAAGCGGTGTCCTCGTTGAGATACCGCAACAATCCGTACCCGATCCCGTGATCGGGTACCGCCCGGATCTGTTCCTTGACAGCTTTGACAGCGGCAGCCAATGCCGGGCCACCTGCGCAGGCGTCGTCGAGATCAATGTCTGCAAGATCCAGGCGCAGTGGAAAACTCGTGGTGAACCAGCCGACGGTACGACCCAGATCCGAACCGGGGACCGCGTTCTCCTCTCGTCCATGGCCTTCGAGCGCAATGAGCGTCGTGGCAATCGGGGCACCTGCCGACATCGGTCGGCGATCTCGCCGCCATTGCGTGACCGCGACTGCCAACGCAGCCAGCAACCCATCGCTGACCCCACCGTGAAACGCCTGAGGAACTGTGGTCAGCAAGGCTTCTGTCACGTCGGTGGGCAGTTCCACGGAAACATGATCCGTCGATCTGTTCACATCGACCGACGGGTCGAGGGGCCGCGACCCGATCACCGGATCGTCGCCGGCCGTCATCGCTCGCCACCGGTCAAGTTCCGCTACTCGCTCCGGCCGACGGGCCTCCTCCACAAGCCCATGAGCCCAGCGACGCATCGACGTTCCAACCGCCGGCAACTCTGGTTCCACCCCAGCCACGATCTGCGACCACGCAATCGCCAGATCCGGCACCAACACTCGCCAGGACACACCGTCGATAGCCGAATGATGTACCACCACAAGAACACAGCCGTGCGCGCCATCCTCCACAGGTTCGAACCACACCACCTGCATCACCACACCGGCACCGGGATCGAGCCGGTCCGCCGCAGCATCCAACTCCGCAGACGCGAGGTTATTGAACTGGGAACTTCCCGGCTTCCCTCTCATCGGTACCCGGCAGATGAGGCGGTCCGCTCGAATCCCTCCTTCCGGCAACACCTCCCACGTCCAGCGGCCACCGGCTTGCTGCCGGAGCCGAGCCCGGAGAATGTCGTGATGGTCGAGCACCGCTTGCACCGTGCTCGCCAAGCTCTGTTCGTCTATTGCCTCCGGCAGATTTAGCATCAGCGCCTGTGAGAAGCGAGTAAACCCCGACGTGCCCCGTTCGAGGAGCCAGCGCATTATCGGCGTCAACGGAATCTCCCCGACCCCGCCCCCAGGCAGTTCTTCCAACGTGGCTGCCTCCAGTCCGTCACCGAAGACAGCAATCTCCGCCAACCCAGCCACTGTTTTACGCTCGAACACATCTCGCGGTGAGAAAACTATTCCGGTCGCCTTTGCCCGTGAGACCAATTGAATCGAAACGATGCTGTCACCGCCGAGGGCGAAGAACGAATCCTCCACGCCTACCGATTCGAGTCCGAGCACCTCCTCGAACAACCCTGCTAGTGCCGATTCAATCTCGGTTACCGGAGGGATGAATTCGCTGAGGCGCTCGTCAAAATCCGGTATGGGCAATGCATCCCGATCGATCTTCCCATTCGGCGTCACCGGCAACTCGCCAACCACCACCACCGCAGCCGGCACCATCTGCGCAGGCACCCGCCCTGCCACACAATCCACAATCACCGAAGCATTCAGGGTCACAGACGGTTCCGGCACCACATACCCGACCAACCGACCTTCCCGCACCGCAGCAGCACAACGCGCCACCCCCTCGCACGCCAGCAACGCCGACTCCACCTCCCCCAACTCGATCCGAACACCACGCACCTTCACCTGCAGATCACCACGACCGACAAACTCCAACACGAGATCCCCGCCTGAATCCCGGCGCCACCGAACCACATCCCCCGTCCGATACAACCTCCGCCCGCAGCCGCCAAACGGATCCGCCACAAACGTCGACGCCGTCAACCCTCTCCGATTCACATACCCGCGCGCCAAACCAGGACCCGACAGATACAACTCCCCCATCACACCCACCGGAACCGGACGCAACCACCCATCAAGAACAACCTCCGCCACACCCCGAATCGGCCCACCAATAGTCACCGGATCCCCCACCACCAACGGCACACTCGCATTCGACTGCACCGTCGCCTCCGCCGGACCATACGTATTCACCACCACCCGACCCGGCGAACACCACCGCGCCACCAACTCCGCCGAACACACCTCACCGCCCACCACCACAGTCGACAAATCCTCCAGACCAGCCGGATCAACAGTCCCCAACACCGTCGGCGTCAACGCAACATGAGAAACCCTCTCCCGCACCAACAACTCCCGCAGCTCGCCGCCCCCGAACACCTCCGGTGGAGCAACCACCAACCGGCCACCAGACCCCAACGCCCACAACTGCTCGAGCACCGCAGCATCAAAACTCGGCGACGCGCCATGCAACACCACCGAGTCGGCACCCAAACCGAACCGAACACACTGATCCACAACAAGATTCGCCAAACCCCGATGCGGCACCACCACACCCTTCGGCACACCCGTCGACCCCGACGTATACACCACATACGCCGCCCCATCCGGAAACAGCGATCCACCCCGATCCACATCCGTCACAGCAGCACCCGACAGTCTGGACAACTCCCGGGCCACCGCAACATCATCAAGCACCAACCACGGCACCGAACCCGGTAACCCCCCAACATGCTCCGAAGACGTAACACCCAGCACCGCACCACAATCAGCAAGCATGAACTCCACCCGCGCCGCCGGATACCCCGGATCAACCGCAACAAACGCCGCCCCCGACTTCGCCACCGCACACAACGCCACCACCGACAACACCGACCGCGACAACGCCACCGCAACACACGACCCCGAACCAACACCACGGCTAATCAACAACCGCGCCAACCGATTCGACCAACCATCCAACTCCCCATACGACAACCGCTGATCTCCACACACAACAGCCAGTGCGTTCGGATCCCCCACAGCCAACAACTCCGGCAACACCAACACACGACCACCCGCAACACCCGACACCGGAACCAACTCACCACATTCCGCCGGCGAGAGGAGACTGATATCCCCCACTCGGGTTGACGGCGCAGTCACGATGTCCTCGAGGATGCGTACAAATCGATCCGCAAAGCCCTGCACGGTATCCCGGTCGAGAATGTCGACGGCAAAACCGAAGGACGCAGACATCCCGGCGGGAGAATTGTCGCCGGGATCGAAGTCCTCGGCGAGACTCAAGTGCAGGTCGTACCGGGCGACCTCGACGTCCACTTCGAGAAGTTCGACGGTCAATTCCGGGAGCGCCAGTTCCGGCAACGCGGCATTCCTGAACTCGAGCATCACTTGAAACAACGGTGAGTGTGCGGTCGAGCGGACCGGATCGATTGCCTCGACCACTTGCTCGAACGGGATCTGGGCGTGTGCGAACGCCCCCAGATCGCTCTCTCGGACCGTCGCCAGCACCTTCTCGAACGACGACCCGGATGTTACTGCCGTCCGCAACACCACTGTGTTGACGAACATGCCCACCATATCGTCGAGTGCAGCCTCACCACGCCCGGCTACCGGAGTTCCCACCACAATGTCGCCGCTCCCACTCAACCGGCTGAGCAGGATGGCCAGCGCCGCATGCATGGTCATGAATATCGTCGAATCATGCTTGCGCGCAAGAAGTTGCAGGGCGCGATGTAGCTGCGCAGCGATCTCGAAGTGCACTGAGCTTCCTCGCATCTGCCGCCACGTCGGGCGGACTCGATCCGTCGGCAACGGCAGGACGGCCGGTAACCCCGACAGCGCCTGTTGCCAGTACGCGAGCTCCTCGCCGGCAAGTGAACCCGGATCGGATTCGACGCCGAGCAGGCGGCGCTGCCACAAGGTGTAATCGGCATAGGTCACCGCAAGCGCCGCCCAATCCGGGATTCGCCGGTTCGCCCGCGCGGTGTACGCGGTCATCACATCGCGGGCCAGCGGCGGCATCGACGAACCGTCGGCAGCGATGTGGTGCACCACAATCACCAGCACGTACCGCTCTGGGCCATCCCTGAACAACGCTATTCGTACTGGAACTTCTTCTGTGACATCAAATCCGGACGACGCAAGCCTCTCGATGCGCCCGAGCAATTCGCTCTCACCTGCCACGTCGACCGGACTGAAATCCCGAAGCACTTGCCCTGTCGGAACGACCACCTGGTGCGGACCGTCCGACGATCCGGGGTACACCGTGCGAAGGGTGTCATGACGCTCGACGACGTCTGTCAGCGCCGCTCGGAAGGCGTCCGTATCCAGTTCTCCGGTCAGGCGGAGCGCGATGGGAATGTTGTACGCGGGCGACGATGTGTCCAATTGATTGACCAGCCACATACGATGCTGGGCAAGGGACACCGGAACTCTCTCGGGTCGCACACCTGCCGTCAAAGCGGGCCCCGCGGACGTCCGTCCGTCGGTGCGCTCGATCCAGCCTGCGAGCGCCGTCACGGTAGGTTCGTCGAACAGGTCCCGCACGCTCACTCCCTCGTTGAGCGCTGAATTGATCCGCGCCACAGCTTTGGTCGCGCTCAGAGAATTTCCGCCGAGGTCGAAGAAGTGTGCATCGGCGCCGAGGTGCTCGATGCCCAGCACCTCGGCGAACACACCGGCGATGGTCTCTTCGATCGGAGTTCGAGGCTGACGGAACTCGGATCTTGATGCCCCGACATCGGGTTCTGGCAGGGCGCCGCGATCGAGCTTGCCGACCGGGGTCAGAGGGATAGCGTCGAGCACGGTGATTGTTGCCGGCACCATGTAGTCGGGCAGCAATCCCCGGACATGGGTTCGTAATTCAGCCGGGTCGACGTTGTTGTCACCGGTGGGAAGCACATACGATGCCAAGCTGGTGTTTGCAGTGGGTTCGGTGTGTCCGAGTGTAACCGCAAATGCCACGCTCGGATGTTCGGTCAATGCCGCATCGATCTCGCCGAGTTCTATCCGGAAACCGCGGATTTTCACTTGAAAATCGTTGCGGCCCAAGTACTCGATTGTCAGACGTCCCTCCTGATCGTGGCGCCATCGCACCATGTCCCCGGTGCGATACATACGGCGCCCCGGAGGCCCGAACGGATCGGCAACAAACCTCGACGCTGTTGTTCCCGTCTGGTTCCGATAGCCGCGCGCCAAGCCGACACCGCCCAGATATAACTCCCCGACCACTCCGACCGGCACCGGTCGCAGTCGATCGTCGAGGACTACTTCGGCGAGACCGCGGATCGGACCTCCCAGTGTCAGTAGCTCACTACCCGACTCGATCGCCCCGACATTTGCCATGACCGTCGACTCGGTCGGGCCGTAGGCGTCGAACATCAACCGGCCGGCTGACCACCGACCCGCCAATTCCGGCGAACATGCCTCCCCGGCAACAACAAGGCACTGCAGCGAGGTTCGCCCCCGCGGGTCCAGTGATGCCAGCGCGGAAGGTGTGAGGACGGCATGTGTGATCTTCTCGCGATCGAGCAGCGCCGTGAGTTCGTCACCGCCGTATGTGGTTGGCGGCGTGATCACCAATCGGGCTCCCGACCCCAAGGCCCACATCAATTCGAACACCGACGCGTCGAAACTCGGAGATGCACAGTGCAATATTCGCGCGTGCGGCCCCGTCTCGAATCGTGTGCACTGCTCCGTCATCAGGTCGAGCAACCCTCGGTGCGGCACCACCACCCCTTTCGGAATCCCGGTCGACCCGGATGTGTAGATCACGTATGCCGGGTGGTCGATGTCGAGAGTCGCTGTCCGTTCCCCGTCGGTCACCGGCGCAGCGGAGGAACCCACGATCTCGGTAGCGGTGTCCTGGTCGTCGAGCACCAGCCACGGAACCGTCTGAGGAAGTTTTCGGGCATAGCTGGTGTTCGCCACACCGAGTACCGCCCCGGAATCGACGAGCATGTGTTCGAGTCGCGCCGACGGGTATCCCGGATCCACCGGAACAAACGCCGCACCGCTCTTCGTGACGGCCAATAGCGCCATCACCGAATCGATCGACCGCGGCAGTCCGATAGCCACCACCGACTCGGGTCCTATCTCATGGCCGATCAGATAGTGGGCCAGGCGATTCGATCGGCGATCCAGCTCTTCGTACGTCAGTGTGCAATCGCCGCCCACAAGAGCAATCGCGGTCGGATCGGCAGCGACAGCCTCTGCAAAAAGCAGCGGCAAACTCCGTGGTGGCAGTGCGGCCCCACCCCGTACCGGTGTCAGGTATTCATGCTCCGACGGCAAAAGCAGATCCATCTCGTAGATCCGAACCTCAGGATTCGCGACGCCACACTCGAGCACACGCACCAGACGCTCGGCGAGAATATCGATTGTTTCCGGGTCGTACACGTCGGTGGCAAACCCGAGATCCACCTGTACGCCCGAAGGTCGACCGGTATCGGTAAACCTTTCGCCTACTGTGATATTCAGGTCGCAGTTCCAGGATGAACGCCATCCGTCGGGCGCGGTGAGAGCCACATCCGCCGCCGTGGTCGGCTCACAGCCACGGACGCCCAGCATTACGTGGAAAAGAGTCGAACCTACAGCCTCCGCGACCCGTTCCGCCGGCACCTGGGCATGAGCGAATGCATCACGCTCGCATCGTTTTACCTGAATAATCAGGTCGGCAAAGGACATGTCCGGATCGGCTCGAGTCCGCAGGACAACCGCGTCGACGACTGGGTCAGCTGCCTCATTCCGCCTGCGAACCGGCGCTCCCACCGAGATGTCGTCGGCGGCAGCCAATCGAGCCAGCAGTACCGCCAGACCCGCATGCATCACCGCAAATACTGTCGAACCGCGCTCGCGGGCAATGGATTCAAGCTGGCGGTGCAACTCGGCACCCAGTTCGACCTGGCGCGATTCCAACAACGGGGACCTGTCGGTCGAGCGACGCCGATCCGTCGGCAGGTCCAACCACGCCGGGAGACCTGCCAGGCTGCGCCGCCAATAGTCCAGGTGCTGCACTGTTTCCATCCGGCGCTTGCCCACCACCGCGCTGGCAGCATGGATTGTGGAAATCGGTGTCGCCGGGCCGGCCGCGGCGAACTCCTCGACAACTGCGACGCAGCCGCGATGATGGCATTGCAACTCGCCTTCCGTATAGCGACCCGGATTTCCCCGGAACTCGACGAATGTCCTTACTGGAGTGCCACTTTGATAGATATTCACCAGCAGATCGTCGATCGGACCTGACGTCAGCACGTGGAACTCACCGCGCACCGATCCGAAGTTGATCTCTTGACGGAACAGCATCACGTTGACGATCGGCCCGGTGGCAATGGATCGCCGCGCACCGGCACTCAAGCCACGGGCGATCTCTTCGAGATTGCCGCGCTGATGGCGCAGTGCACCGGTCAACTCGAGTCGGACACGATCGACCAGTTCGCCAACAGTGTCGTCGGGGCGGATATCAATCCGCAGTGGAACGATGTTGACGAGCATTCCGCCTGATCGGCGGAGCACAGCGGTTGTCCGGCCGGAAACGGGGATCTGCACGCAGACATCGGTGTGCCCCGTCATCCGGGAGAGGTAGCAGGCAAACCCGGCAATGATGGTGGCCGCCGACGTTCCGCTCGCGTGTCTTTCCGAATCCGTCAGACGCGCAACAGTATTCTCCTCCAACGACGACGCGACCAGCGTGTCGGTGGCGACCGGAATCGCATATCGCTCGGCGAGACTCGAGCCTTCCGCCATGCCCCCCAGTCGCTCGGACCAGTAGGCGCGATCGGACTCGAAGCGGCTTGAAGCGCGGTACGCGCAGTCGAGTTCGTACAAGGTGCGCAGGTCTGCCGTCGGGTTTGGCGGCGGTTCACGCCCCTCCACAGCAGCTGTGTAGATCACGGCCATGCGATTGACCATCGTCACCGCGGCATAGGCGTCGAGCGCTACATGGTGAGCCCGGCCGTACCAGAGGTAATGCGCATCGCCGACTTGCAGCAGCGAGGACGCGATCAGACGCTCACGCATGGGATCCGTCGGCGTTGTGTATTCGTCGCGCATCCAGGCTTGTGCTGCCGCGACCGGATCGTGCTCACCACGAAAGTCGACAAATCCCAGTTCCTTGTCCTGACTGGGATCAAGAATTTGGCGGGGCTCGCCGTCGACCTCGATCAGTCGGAGGAACGCCCACTGAACCTCTCGTCCAGCGGTTACCGCCACCGAGCGGAACAGCGCAAGATCAAGTTCTCCGTGGAACTCGACGTATTCGGCGATGCAGTGCGGCAGTTCCGGAACGAGTTGCTGCGCAAGCCACACACCGTATTGAGCAGACGACAGCGGAAACGGTTCTGAGGGTGAATCGGCGGGAGTAAGTTCCGGATCCGCGTTCGATTCGGGAACGCGGGTGTCGTTGCTACTGAGTCGAATCTCATCCATCAGTTATCTCCACATTCTGTCCATCGCACGCTTCGGCAAGATCCCACGGACTCAGCTCGACCTCGACGCCGACGTTCCCGCCGCCGACCACGACAGTGGAGTGGGCCATCAGAGATGTGTCGATGACAACCACAATGTCGCGCGGCAATCCGAGCGGTGACACTCCGAGACGTTGATATCCACATTTCTTCTCGACGGTGTCCTCACCCGCCACTTCCAGCCGACCCAACCCCAGATGACGGGAAATCGACGCCATGTCGATCCGCCGATCGATCGGGCACACCGCAAGGACAAGACGGGTTCCGGACTGTTGCTGCAACAGGATCGATTTCGTGATCCGACCCAGCGAAATCCCGAGTGTCCTTGACAAATCTTTCGGCGATAAAACTGGAAGATCGAAAGTGGAGTGGTCATGAACAACGACCGGGAATTGGAATTCTTCGACCGCCGCAGCAACTTGATCGTGCAATTCATTCACGGTGCACTCCTGCCCATTGTTCGAACTCCAGCGCGTCGTGCTAAGACTCCAGTTTCGAGACGATGTAGGCGCGGGCAGGCGGCGGGACAGTCGGCGCAAACCGCTTCAAATACGCAGCCATCCATTCGGAACGTTCGGTCAGGAACGGGTAGTCCGTGCTGACCATGTGCCTCACTGCCAGCATCGGAAGCGGTGCATCCAGTGGTTTGAAGTCGTCGTTCCATAAACCGGGCCTGGTACACCCTGGATAAAACTGTCCCAGCATCAGACCTTTGTTGATGAACGTCGACTTTCCATACGACTGAACCGCATCAATGATCGAGAAATCAGTCAGATCCGGAAATATCGCCAGAATCGCCTTGAATACTGCATCTTTCCCGTCACTGGGACTCAGCTCCGGAAATATGTCGGCCATGTCCTGCGCGATCTTTGTCATCAAGGAAAAATCTATGTTGTCACCTTGGACGATTCCTGCCCAGAAAAGGCGCCGTTCCAGCGATGGACCGGTAAATGGGCACACTGGACCTGCTCGCCCCAAATCCTGGTGTGGCTCAGTGAGATACTGGCGGGCCCAGTTTCGAAGAATTCCCATAGTCCGATCCGGACTATCGAATTCTTCCTCGTCCAAGATATTGAGGAATTCTATGTGCGATCTGGTACCTACAATCCGTTGATACGCCATTCGATTCGTCATTGTCGCAATCCTTATCACTGGCGAGGCTCCGCTTGTCGATAACGAAACTGTGCCTCCTGAGGAAGAACGTCGCGATCACGAGAGACCAATCTTCCGACCACGACCGTCACGCCTGTCGGTACTGCGCTGACGGCACAGGTGCTCCTTGCAATGTGGTCATGTTGCCTCCCGAAATTACTTCTGACTCCCAGAATCGTCGGCACACGTACCGATGTCGTCACCGCTGACGCCCATCTGCGCTACCGACTGCCCCCACTGCCACCATTCCCGCTACCTTCAATGCCACCACCGAGTCGCCCCGGAGCAACATCGCCGTCCTCGCGTATACCTGCAGACCGCAACTCGGTAGGCTCGAAGTTGATCGGCCCGGCGACGTTTGGGTGAACACCCAGTCATGGACCGGGAGTCTCGGAGTCGACGATGACAGATTTCAGTTTCGTTGCACCACATCGAGATAGAGACAGCAACAGCCACAGCACAGTCCGGGTGGTGCTGGCCGAGGACGACGTCCTACTCCGCGAAGGTCTCGCAAGCCTGCTGACCCGCTCGGGCGTCGACGTTGTGGGTCAGGCCGGCGACGCGGAGCAATTGCTGGATTCGGTCCGGGAAATGTCGCCGGATCTTGTGGTGGTCGACATCCGAATGCCACCGACTCATACGACCGAAGGACTCGACGCGGCCAAGGTGATCCGCGACGAACTCCCGGAAACCGGCATTCTGGTCCTGTCGGCGCACGCCGACGTCGAGCAGGCAATGGAGTTGCTCGCAAGCGGTCAAGGGATTGGTTACCTGCTCAAGAGCCGCATCACCGACGTGGACGATTTTGTCGAGACCCTCCAGCGAATCGCCAAGGGCGCGGCAGTTATCGACCCCGCCTTGGTTCGGGAGTTGGTGACGGCTCGCCGACGCAACGACCCACTTGCCGCCCTCAGCACGCGCGAACGAGAAGTGCTGGCATTGATGGCTGAAGGACGTTCGAACGTGGGTATCGCCCACAGGCTGTGTGTCACGCCGGGCACCGTCGAGAAACACGTCCGCAGCATTCTCACCAAACTGGAACTCACCGAGACCGGTGAAAACCACCGCCGAGTACTCGCCGTTGTCACCTACCTCCAAGCATGCTGACTGCTCGAGTCTCCAAGCGCACGCGCGATGGCTTAGTCACCTGCCGTCGCCGTAGACTGAAGCAGGAAACCGATGCCTCGTCAGCGCTGGGCGGTATGGCCGCGGCAATTTTTGTCGCAACGGGTTACTCATGGATATTTTTCGGACGAGAATCGCCCCGGGTAAGACGGTCGGATTGTTGGGCCGCCTGACGGAGTTGCTGCGCTCGACTCGTGATCGCAAATCGAGCGATCACGCATCCGCGGTCGGCGTCGACGATCTCGAGAAGTTCTTCGATCTTTCGTCCGATCTGCTCTGCATCGGCGGCATCGACGGTTTCTGCAAGCGAGTGAACCCGGCGTTCGAGAAGGCACTCGGGTACACGTCACAGGAAATGTTGAAGCGACCCTTCCTGGATCTTGTCCATCCTGCCGACAGAGCACGAACCATCGAGGCTCTCGACGATCTGGCCCGAGGTCTTCCAGTTGCACAATTCGAATCCCGACTCGTCTGCAAAGACGGCTCCGCGCGATGGATCGAATGGAACACCGTCCCGGCGCGCGATTCGCTCTATGCGGCCGGCCGCGACGTGACGGAGCGCCGCGTGGCCCAACAGATGATCGAAGCGAGCCATGCGGAGCTCAGAGCTCTCGTAGAGCAACAGGCCGCACTCCGACGCATTGCGACCCTGATTGCGCACGGCACTTCCCCGTCGGACGTATGCGCTTCCGTCGCAGCGGAATTGACCCGAATACTGGGCAATCGATCGACCGGTCTGTATTGCTTCAGTTCTGACGGTATGTCCATGTTGGTGGCCTCCAACACAGAACCGGTCGGTGGGTCTGCGCGGGGCGCACCCCACCCCGTCGACGGCGAAAGTATCGCCGCACGAGTCTTCCGCTCCGGCCACTGCGCTCGGATCGACTCGGCGCAGAACTCGGAGGTCGCCGTGCCGATCGTCGTCGACGGAAACCTGTGGGGCTCGGCGGTAGTCGGGTCAACCAGCCCCGATCCCCTCCCGCCAGACACCGAAGCACGCGTCGGCGACTTCACTGATTTGCTGGCAACCGCAATCGCCAACGCTCAAGCCCACACACAACTCACCGCGTCGCGCGCCCGGATCGTCGCCGCCGCCGACGACGCACGGCACAGACTCGAACGCGATCTGCACGACGGTGCACAACAGCGCCTCGTCTCGCTTGGGCTCGCGCTCCGGTCCGCCGAAGCGTCGGCGGATACCGAACCGGCCGCGCTCAAGGAACAGATATCCGACATCGTGGCAGGACTCAACGATGTCTCCGCCGATCTCCGAGAAATCTCACGCGGAATCTATCCCGCGATCCGGTCCAAGGGAGGTCTCGGCCCAGCACTGAAAGCCCTTGCCCGCCGCTCCGCGATTCCCGTCGATCTGGATCTGCACCTCGAACCGCGAGTGCCGGAATCCACGGAAGTAGCGGCGTACTACGTCGCAGCGGAAGCCCTGACAAACGCAGCTAAACATGCCCGCGCGTCGGGGGTGCACCTGCAGGCCAGAACGACCGGCACGCACCTCGAGCTCTCGGTCCGCGACGACGGGTCCGGAGGTGCCGACCCCGCCAAAGGGTCCGGACTGACCGGAATCAGGGATCGCGTCGAGGCCCTCGGCGGCCAGTTGGAGATCATTTCGCGAGCCGGAAGCGGTACCGCACTTCTTGCCGACATACCGATGGACGCCCCGTGACTGGTCTATACCAAGGGTTAACCTGTTGTTCGTTTCGATGATCCTTGCTGGTCTAGACCAAAGGTCATGATCGCTTCATGCAAATTTTGATTGTCGGTGGCGGGATACTCGGAACGACGCACGCCGACGAGGCCATCCGCCGCGGACACGACGTCATCCATCTCGAACGTGAACCCGAGGCCCGTGGTGCAACGGTACGAAACTTCGGATTGGTCTGGGCATCCGGGCGAGCGCCTCACGAACTCGAGGCCACTCTACGATCGCGCGAATTATGGGCCGATCTAGCCGTTCGCGTCCCGGGAATCGGATACCGCGCGGCCGGCTCCATCACCCTGATGCGCACGGAGGAGGAAGTTGCGGTAGCCGAGGAAGCGTTTGGGCGAGAAGACGCCGAGAACCGCGGCTTTTCGCTTCTCGACGCCGACGCAGTTCGCGTCATCAACCCCGCACTCCAAGGCAAGTTCCTCGGCGGCTTGCACTGCACTCTCGACGCAGCCGTTGAATCGCGCCAAGCGCTCCCGGCAATCCGCGGCTACCTCGGCGCCACCGGAAGGTACACATTCCACGCCGGCACGGAAGCCCGCGAGATCACCACCACCGAATCCGGCGTTCACATTCGCGACGACCACGGACGCAGCTACGACGCAGACCTGGTAATCGTCTGCCCCGGAGCCACATTGGGCGGGTTGGCCCGCGACCTGGCCGGAGACCTTCCCCTTCGCCGAGTGCGCCTGCAGATGATGCAGACAGCGCCGCTCGGCGAAAAGCTCACCACCGCAATCGCCGACGGTGACAGCTTCCGGTACTACCCCGGCTTTGCGGGCCCCGCACTGGATACCCTCCACAAAGTCCAGCCTCAAGAGGCGACTGCCGAACAGCACCGCATGCAACTCCTGTGCGTCCAGCGCCTGCACGGCGGGCTCACGATCGGCGACACCCACGAGTACGAGGAGCCCTTCAACTTCGACGTAGACGAGGAGCCGTATCGTCACCTGTCCGGCGTCGTGGAAACCCTTCTCGGACGAGATCTTCCACCGATCGTCAAGCGTTGGGCCGGCGTGTACAGCCAATGCCTCGATCCCACACAACTGGTTCACCGCGCGCAAGCCGCCGACAATGTCTGGGTGATCGCCGGTCCCGGTGGGCGCGGAATGACGCTCGGCCCTGCCCTGGCCGAACAAACTGCCGATCAACTCGGACTCTGAAAACCTGCTGTGCGCCTTTGTCAACCGCCCGCGGTTAACAAAGGCGCACAGTGGGATTACCCCTTACGTAAGATGTACCGCTGGACCTTGCCACTCGGAGTCTTGGGCAGGCTCGGAACGAAGTGCACCGTACGCGGGTAGGCGTGAGCGGCAAACTTCTTCTTCACCAGGGTCTGCAGTTCCTTCTCCAAATCGTCGTCACCATCGACGCCTTCGCGCAGAACGACAAACGCCTCGAGAACTTCTCCGCGCAACTCGTCCGGCATACCCACAACCGCAGCCTCGATGACGTGCTCGTGCATGACCAGCACGCTTTCCACGTCGAAGGGGCCGATGCGGTAGCCCGCCATGATGATGACGTCGTCGTCACGCGAGGAGAAGAAGTAGAAACCGTCCTCGTCCGTCATGCCCGCGTCGCCGGTGATGTACCAGCGTCCGTCTTCGGTGAAGCGCTGCTTCGTCTTCTCCGGTGCGTCGACGTACCCGGTGAACCACATGAGTGGACTGTTGTGGGTATCGATCGCCACCCGGCCCGGTGTCCCGGCCGGAGCAATGTCGTCGGAATTGTCTTCCAGCACAGCGGTGGACCAGCCCGGCAATGGCAGACCCATCGAACCGGGGCGTACGTCCTCACGCAGACCGTCGGCCCACGCGTTGACGATGAACATGCCGTGCTCGGTCTGTCCGTAGTGATCCCGAACCTCGACGCCCAGCGAATCCTTGGACCACGCAACAACATCCGGCGTCAGCGGCTCACCTGCGGACGACGCGCGCCGCAAGGAGATACCGGCGGGGACAGGTGTTTTGTCAGCGCGCAGGCTGCGGTACACCGTCGGTGCTGCGGCAAAATTGGTGACACCGAACTTCTCGATGATCTGCCACGTCAACGGCGCGGAGAAACCGGCGTGCAGTAGCAGGCTTCGAGTGCCTGCGGCCAACGGTCCGAGCAACGCGTAGTACAGGCCGTACGCCCAGCCCGGATCAGCGGCGTTCCAGAACACGTCGTCGCCGCGGACGTCGAGGCCGAACTCCTGATACGCGTGGAACGACGCCAGCGCACGCACCGGAACCGGCACGCCCTTCGGTGTTCCCGTGGTGCCACTCGTGAACAACTGCACCATCGGGCCGTTGCCGCCGACAGCCTGAGCAGCGCCCTTCGGATCCTCGGCGTCCTGCGCCGCGACCAGGGTGCCGAAGTCCAACTCGTCGCCGACAGCGCCACCCGCGACGATGATCCGCCACGGGGCGTCGGCGGGAATGTCTTCACCCGGTGCCAACTTCTCCAGCTGATTCGCGTCGGAAATGACGACCTTCGCGCCGCTGGCAGTCAAGCGGAACGCAATTGCCGGAGCGGCAAACGCGGTGAACAACGGCACGTGAACTGCGCCGCGGCGCCAGATACCGAGCAACGCGACCACCAGATCGGCGGACTTGCCCATGAGCGTCGCGACGTGGTCACCCGGTTCGACTCCGAGGTCCGACAGTGCCGCGGCAAACCGGGCGGACTGCTCACGTAGGTACCCGTACGTGAGGTCCACTGAGCTAAGGTCTGCCTCGACAACGGTGAAGGCAACGCCGTCCGCGGGGTGCCGGTCGCAGAGCAGTTCTGCGGCGCTGGCCTCGGGGGTGTCGTACTGATCCAAAAGCTCACGCACCCGCGCCGTGGGATCGGTGCTCATCAACATGCTCCTTTTTCATGGTCGTATTGTGGGTCGGCGGGTTTGATCACCGACTCGTCATACGCAGTGTCCACCACTTATGATCAAGCTCACAAGGAAACTTCACTACCCCCGGAAAGGGGTGCGGCGTGACCCGAAGTTCATCGTCACTTCTACGCCCCCGAGACGGGGACGCCATGCGGAGCGAACTCCGTTCGATCGCCGCTCAGGGCGTTGTTCCCGTGCTGTTCGGCGGTGAAGTACAGGACGAGACCCTGCACCTCACCGAATTTGTCGGCACGCGCACCAACAACCTCAAGGGCCTCGCCATCCCGCCGCGCTCCGGCATGGGTGGCCGCGCCGTCGCGCAGCGAGCACCGATCCTGGTTCACGACTACGGCAACTCCCAGTCCATCACTCATCACTTCGATCGACCGGTGCTGAGCGAGGGATTGCACTCCATCATTGCCGTTCCGGTCATGGTTGCCGGCAAATCTCGGGCCGTGCTGTATGCCGCAATCCGTGAGAGCGCCCCACTCGGCGACCGCGCCGGCGACGTCATGGTGTCCGCCTCCCGTCGACTGGGGATGGAATTCGCGATCCGCGACGAAGTCGACCGACGCCTCCAACTCCTGCAAGCCGCATCCGCCGCAAGCAGCGACGGCATGTCCACCGAAGAGATCCGCGACGTGCACGCCGAACTGCGCAGTGTCGCAAACAGCGTCACGGATACCGATCTGCAGATCAAACTCCGCGGACTCTCGCAACGTCTCGCATCGGTCCTTAGCCCCGCTGACCGCGACATGGCCTCGGCCGTGACCCTGACGCCACGCGAAATCGACGTCCTCTCACAGGTCGCCCTTGGATGTACCAACATCGAAGCAGCACAGCGTCTCTCAGTCAGCGCGGAAACCGTCAAGAGCTACCTGAGAAGCGCAATGGGCAAGCTCGACGCAAGCTCGCGCCACGAAGCAGTAGTGACGGCACGACGATTGGGCATACTGCCGTAAAACTGGGCGCAGCCCAGGAGCATGTACGGCTGGATGGCCGAGAGCGCTCGCAACGAAGGGTGACGCTGATGTCGGAAACCATGGACAACAGGCAATCCTCGGAACAACCGAGCCTCAAACGCGTCATGGGCCCCGGCCTGCTTCTCCTGTTCATCGTCGGAGACATCCTGGGCACTGGTATCTACGCACTCACCGGAAAGGTCGCCAATCAGGTAGGCGGCGCAGTCTGGGTACCGTTCCTCGTCGCGTTCGTGATCGCGATGATCACCGCGTTCAGCTACCTCGAACTGGTGACCAAGTATCCCAAAGCCGCAGGCGCAGCACTGTATACACACAAAGCATTCGGCATCCACTTCCTGACGTACATGGTTGCCTTTGCCGTCATGTGCTCCGGGATCACATCCGCGTCCACCGCATCGCGGGCATTCGCAGCCAATTTTGTCGAGGCATTCGACCTCGACTTCACCACCGGAATAGGTATCACGCTGTTGGGTATCGCCTTCATGGCGGTAGTGGCGATCGTCAACTTCCGCGGTGTCAGCGAAAGCGTCAAGACAAACGTAGTGCTGACCTGCATCGAATTGTCCGGACTGTTGATCATCATCATGATCGGTCTGTGGGCACTCGGCGTCGGCGACGGCGATTTCGCGCGAGTCACCACATTCGACACCGGCGATCGCAGCACCCTCTCCGCGGTGATCGCCGGCACCGCGCTCGCGTTCTTTGCGATGGTCGGTTTCGAGGACTCGGTGAACATGGCCGAAGAATGCAAAGAACCGACCCGGATCTTCCCGAAGGTTCTCCTCACCGGGCTGGTGATCACCGGAATCATCTACATATTGGTCTCCATCACCGCAATTGCCTTGGTAAGCCCGAGCGAGCTCGGCGAAGGTGACACCCCACTCCTCAAAGTGGTCCAGGCCGGGGCACCCGGATTCCCCATTGGTATCTTCGCGTTCATCACGATGTTCGCCGTGGCAAACACGGCACTGATCAACATGCTGATGGCATCGCGACTCCTGTACGGAATCAGTCGCGAAGGCATACTTCCGTCGGCGTTCGGCAAAGTCCACCGCACCAGGCGCACACCCTATGTCGCCATCATCTTCACGACGCTTGTCGCATTCGGGTTGATCACCTTTGTCGGCGAGGTTCCGGAACTGGGCGGAACCACCGCACTACTGCTGCTGTGCGTCTTCACCATCGTCAACATCGCAGTTCTGGTGCTACGCAGACATCCCGTGGAACACAAGCACTTCCGGGTTCCGACAATCTTTCCGATCCTCGGCGCCATCACCTCAGGCCTTCTGGTCACGCCTATCGCCGACCGTCCCGTCGTGCAATATCAGATCGCCGGGATTCTCCTCGGGATCGGAGCAGTTCTCTGGCTCGTCACCTACGCCGTGAACAAGCGATCCGGGCGAGGCGGCCCCGAAATCGACCCGGAGCATCTCGCAGAACGCTGAAGGTCAGTAACCTTCCGGGAGAGCTGCGAACATGTCCCGCGTTACGCCGACAGCATTGTCCGAACTTCCGCCGCGCACAACCAAAGTCGCAAAAGCTAAGTCACCCCGATACCCGACGAACCATGCATGCGAGCCGCCATCGACCTCGGCCTCACCGGTCTTGCCGTACACCTCACCCTGATCCTCGACGCGCTCAGCCGTACCACTGGTAACCACCAAGCGCATCATGCCGCGCAAACCATCGACCATCTCCGGACTGATGGGCGTGCGGTCACCGTCGATGACGGTTTCCCGACCCGAAATCAGTTGCGGCACAGGAGTGGACCCGTGGGCCACCGTCGCTGCAGCCAATGCCATACCGAACGGACTCACGACCACCAAGCCCTGCCCGAAGCCGTCCTCGGTGCGCTGCACCAGATCCGGCGCGGGCGGGACCGAACCGGAATCGGTCGGCAATCCCACGATGTTGTAATCGGGGCCGATACCGAACTGCGCTGCCGCAGTGGTCAATGCATCGGGTTCCATCTCACTGGCCAGTTTCGCGAAACTTGTGTTGCACGAACGGGCGAACGCCGTTGCCATCGGTACCGTCCCGAGCGAGAACTCGTTGTAGTTCGGGACACTTCGCTGACCGATCTCGATGCGACCGGGGCACGGTACCATCGTCTCCGGGCTCGCTTGCCCACCGGAAATTGCGGCACCCGCAGTCACGATCTTGAACGTGGAACCGGGCGGGTACAGGCCCGTCGTCGCGACCGGACCGTCGCGGTCCGCCGCCTTGTTCTGGGCTACCGCCAGGATCGCGCCGGTGGAAGCCTCGATCACCACCATCATCGCCTGATCCGCATTCACATTGACGGCACGTTGCGCGGCGATCTGAATATTGCGGTCGAGACTGATAGTGAACGACGGAACCGGTTGCGGCGCAGTCTCCGTCAAGATATCGGTATCGACGCCGTTCTGGTTGACCGTGACGACACTCCACCCGGCCTTGCCGTCCACCTCGTCGATGATCGTCTTCTTGATCTGCCCCAGCAGGTCCGGTGCAAACTCCGGATCGGTGGACACCAGATCCGATTCATCGGAGACGCTCACCCCGGAAATCCCGGCCAACTGCGCCGTTACCCGCTCGTAGTCGTCGCTACGCAAACGAGTGACCAGGTAGTCACCCTTCACAGCCGTCGACGACTCTGCGATCGACTGGCCCGACAGCGTGGAATCGAACTGAGCCAAGGTCGCGGCCAAGGCGTTTGCCGCACCGACGACGTCGGAACTCTTCGAGCGATCGAACTTGACCCGGTACACGATTCCCGGAACCAGAACATCGGTTCCCGAATGCTCGTTGACGCGAGCCCGGGGCGCCGGTTTCGACCGCAACGACATGGTCTGCTTGTCACCGAGTTTCGGGTGGACGTCGGTGGAACTCCAACGGACGGACCAGCCTCCGTCCTTGCGGCCCATCTGCATTTCACCGTCGTACGTCCAGACACGCTCCTTCGGGAGGTGCCAGACGTAGGTGTAGCCAACCGTCGCGGTATCGCCGTCGATCTTGACCTTGGTGGTCTCCGCCGTCATCGACTCGGCCTGCAACTCGTCCCACGTATCGCTCAGCACAGCCCCGGCCGCGTCAGGTCGATCCGTCAACCCCGCTGCTTCCTCGATATCCCGGTCTGCAAACGCACTCAAGAACTGCTGAGCCACAGGTTCCGGCCCCGCCGGCTTCGGAGTGCATGAGCTAACCCCCACCGCCAGCAAAACAGCAGTGCAGGACGCCAGGATTTGGGCGGAGCGGCTACGCGTGAAAGTCCGAGTGTTCATCGGACCCCATACTAAGTCGACACAAACTCGACGCAGCGGAGGCACGACTCAATCGAGGAGAACGGTCGCAAATGTTGCGACCTGCCGGAACCCGACCCGCGCGTACGTGGACCGTGCCACTGTGTTGAAGCTGTTGACATACAGACTCGCGACCCTGCCGGTTGCCATGATCGATTCGGCGACTGCGGCCGTCCCCGTCACTCCGTATCCACGACCACGGAATTCGGGATTAACCCACACCCCTTGGATCTGACCGCACCGTGACGACACGGAACCCACCTCGGCCTTGAAGACAACCTGGCCGTCGTCGATTCTTGCCCACGCTCGGCCCGACGCGATCAAGCTCGCGACACGATGACGGTATCCACGTCCGCCGTCGTTCGTCCGGGGATCGATGCCCACTTCTTCGATGAACATGGCGACGGCAGCGGGTAGATAGATGTCGAGTTCGTCGGGCCGGACCTGCCGGACCGACGGATCGGACAAACATGAAAGGGGTTCGGACACCGCGAGCAAAGGTTGTTCGGCCCGCACCTCCCGCGCGCTCCCCCAATCCAACTCGAGCATCTCCCACAGCGGCAAGGCCAATTCGGCCCGGCCGACCACCGACGAACACATTCGCGGAATCCGGCACGCCCGATCCGCGAACGCACGGATGCTGTCGATGTCTCCGCGAAGAGGCACAAGATTGGCGCCGGCAAAACACAACGACGACGACGGGCCGCCGCGGCTCCACAGTTCGCCGTGGATCATGCGAGGATCAACGCCGCATTCCTCGACGCGTGAAGCGATCATGCACGACGCAATGGGGTCGGCGTCGAGGACACGACGAACGTCGTCGAGATCGCGGCCCCCGACCGGCTTGGCTCCGAGGAGTTTCAGCATTGATTGACCCCTCCGCTCTCAGTGCGCCCGCGCCGTGCAGACTTGTGCACCCAGATTGCCACGAACCGGGAACTTGCGGGAAGGTTTCATCCGGCTATTGCTCAACTCACAGTGTCGACAGGTTCATCAGCTCACCGTGACAACCGGTGCGCCGTCGGGAGATTCACCTTCCATGGCTTCCGCGATCTTCATAGCCTCCTCGATGAGAGTCTCGACGATCATGGCTTCGGGCACCGTTTTGATGACCTCACCCTTCACGAAAATCTGGCCCTTGCCATTGCCGGACGCCACTCCGAGATCGGCTTCGCGGGCTTCTCCTGGTCCGTTGACAACGCAGCCCATCACGGCCACGCGCAACGGGATCTCCATGCCTTCGAGACCAGCAGACACCTGATCGGCCAACGTGTAGACGTCGACCTGTGCACGTCCGCAGGACGGGCACGACACGATTTCGAGCTTGCGCGGACGCAGGTTCAAGGACTGAAGGATCTGGTTGCCGACCTTGATTTCCTCAGCCGGCGGCGCGGACAGTGACACACGAATGGTGTCGCCGATACCTTCTGCCAGCAAAGCGCCGAACGCCACTGCGGACTTGATGGTGCCCTGGAATGCCGGACCGGCTTCCGTAACACCGAGATGCAGCGGGTAGTCGCATTTTGCAGCGAGTTGACGGTAAGCCTCGACCATCACAACGGGGTCGTTGTGCTTGACGGAGATCTTGATGTCACCGAAACCGTGTTCCTCGAACAGTCCGGCTTCCCACAGCGCGGATTCGACGAGTGCTTCCGGAGTGGCCTTGCCGTACTTCGCCATCAATCGAGGATCCAACGAGCCTGCGTTGACGCCGATACGAATCGGGATTCCCGCGTCACCGGCAGCCTTGGCTACCTCTTTGACACGGCCGTCGAATTCCTTGATGTTGCCGGGGTTGACGCGGACGGCGGCGCATCCGGCGTCGATGGCGGCAAAGATGTAGCGCGGCTGGAAATGAATATCCGCGATGACCGGAATCTGACTCTTCTTCGCGATGGTCGCCAGAGCGTCCGCGTCCTCCTGGCGTGGACAGGCAACGCGCACGATGTCACAACCGGAAGCGGTCAGTTCGGCGATCTGCTGCAGCGTCGCGTTGATGTCGTGCGTCTTCGTGGTGCACATCGACTGCACCGAGATGGGGAAATCGCTACCCACACCCACGTTGCCGACCTTCAACTGACGGGTCTTGCGTCGCGGAGCGAGAATCGCTGCGGGTGCGGAGGGCATTCCCAAACCGATGGGGGTGGTCACGTCTGTGCCTACTTTCATAGCTTCACTGCAAGTTTAGCCGGGCCGTGGTTGTGCGAGCGCCTCGAAACGATTGCGCTGATCACACAGCCTTAGAAAATCTTGATCGGATTGACGATGTCAGCTGTGAGTGTCAGCAACATGAACGCGCCACCGATCACGATGAAGACGTAAGTGATCGGGAGAAGCTTGGTGTAGTCGACCGGTCCCCCGGCAATAAGTCCGCGCCGGGCACGGAACCAGTCGCGAATCTTCTCGTAGAAAACCACTGCGATGTGTCCACCGTCGAGCGGCAGCAACGGAAGGATGTTGAAAACGCCGAGGAAGAAGTTGATCGAGGCGAGCAGCAGGACAAATGTCGGCCACTCAGCGCGGTCCGCAGCTTCACCACCGATCACGCTCGCTCCCACGACACTGATCGGTGTGTCCTGCGCCCGCTCACCGCCGGTGACCGACTCCCACAGCGCACCGACCTTGGACGGAATATCTGCCAACGCCTTCACCGACTCGACCATGATCGTGCCGGTGTAGTCGAAGGCCGCCGGAACAGCCGTGAGCACGTTGTAGCTCTCCCGTGCCTGCTCGACTCCGACAATCCCGACGGCCCCGACCTTGGTGAGCTCAGGCGTCGTCTTACCTGCGCCCGTGACATAACGTTCGGCAGAGGTCACGGCAACCGGAATCTGAAGTATCTGGCCGTCACGTTCGACGGTGAGATCCACCGTGCCGGAGGTATCCCGGATTGCGGTTGACACTTCCTTGAACGTCTCGACCGGTGTTCCGTCGACCGCGGTTATGCGATCACCAGGGGCAAGTCCGGCAGCTTCGGCAGGGCCGGTTCCCTCGCACGGCGCCAACGCCCAATTCTGGTCCTGGCCGTACTGCGTCGGCGCGACACACGAGAGCTTCTCGACAACAGCCGGAGCAGGATCCGTGGATTGCGTGCCCCAGCCGAGGAGCAAACCGTAGATCAGCAACAGTCCGAGAATGAAGTTCATCGCGATACCGCCGGACATGACAACGACGCGCTTCCACGCCGCTTTCTTGTACATGGCGTGCGGCTCTTCTTCTGGCGTCATCTCGTCGAGCGCCGTCATTCCGGCTATGTCGCAGAAACCGCCGAGCGGCAAGGCCTTGAGGCCGTACTCCGTCTCACCCCGACGGAAGGAGAAGATCTTGGGACCGAAGCCGATGTAGTAGCGGCGGACCTTCATGCCCAGCGCCTTTGCCGTCCACATGTGGCCGGCTTCGTGCAGGGCGATGGACACGCCGATTCCGAGGGCGAACAGGATGACGCCCAATGCAAAAACCATGGAAGCTCTAGCCCTCCTGCTTCACGAGCTGACGCGCGCGTGTGCGTGCCCAGCCGTCTGCGGCCAGAACGTCGTCTACGGTAGTCGGTTCTGCGGACCACTCCGACGCGTCGTCGAGAACTGCCGACACAGTCCGGACGATTGTGGGGAACGTGATGACGCCGTCGAGAAATGCCTGCGCGGCAACTTCGTTGGCGGCGTTGTAGATCGCGGTGAAACAGCCGCCCGCCTTGCCCGCGCTACGAGCCAACGCGACTGCGGGAAAGACCGTCTCGTCGAGGGGTTCGAACTCCCACGTGGATGCCTTCGTGAAATCGCACGCCGATGCCGCGCCGGCAATCCGATCGGGCCACCCCAGTGCCAGCGCAATGGGGAGTTTCATGTCCGGCGGGCTGGCCTGCGCCAAAGTGGAGCCGTCGAAGAACGCGACCATCGAGTGCACGATCGACTGCGGATGGACAGTGACGTCGATGCGGTCGTAGTCAATCCCGAACAGAAGGTTGGTCTCGATCAATTCGAGCCCCTTGTTCACCAACGTCGCCGAGTTGAGTGTGTTCATCGGGCCCATCGACCACGTGGGATGGGCACCGGCCTGCTCGGGTGTCACGGATTCAAGAGCATCGGCACTCCATCCACGGAACGGACCACCGGATGCGGTGAGAATCAGGCGAGACACCTCGTCTGCGGTGCCACCGCGAAGGCACTGTGCCAGTGCCGAATGTTCGGAGTCCACCGGAACGATCTGACCTGGTGCGGCGGCCTTGGTCACCAGTGCGCCGCCGGCAACCAGCGATTCTTTGTTGGCCAGCGCCAGTCGCGCGCCAGACTCCAAAGCGGCCAGCGTCGGTTCCAAACCTAGTGATCCCACCAACGCGTTGAGGACAACGTCGGCTCCACTGGCGCGAACCAGTTCCGCCGCGGCCGACGGCCCCGATCGAGCAGTTACGCCGTCGAGCGCGGCGGCGGCGTCCGGATTCGCCACCGCAACCTCGGTAACGCCAGTCGCCCTGATCTGCTCGGACAACAACTCGACGTTGTTGCCACCCGCAGCCAAGCCGACCACCTCGAACCGTTCGGGGTTGGCTGCGATGACTTCCAAGGCCTGTGTACCGATGGAACCGGTGCTGCCGAGGAGAAGGACGCGGGTGGGTGTGGTTTCCTGCACGCATCCATTGTTGCCGATAACACCTGAGAACAACCTTATCGACGCCCCACTACGTACGACGGTCGGTCGTATGTCACCATATTGAGCAGTAGTGCAACCTATTGAGCAGGAGGATCGACCGTGGCCGATACCCAGTTGGACGTCAAGTCCAGCGCCCCCGTCGTGGTCTCACATGTCGATGAGGCCGAGGTTCCCTCTGCCGCATGGGGGTGGAGTGGTGAAAGCCTCAAGACTTTCCGTATCGCCGGATGGTTCTTCACGGCATTCCTGCTCCTGATGATCATCGGCAATCACAGTGGCAAGGTCGAAGACCTGTGGCTGATCGGTACCGCCGCTTTGATGGCGATCGTCTTGATCCGTGACGTGATCGTCCGTCGCCACCCGCGATAACCAACGCAGACAAAAAACCTCCACGAACTTCGAGTTCGTGGAGGTTTTTTGTTGCGGTACTTCAGTTTTCAGCAGCCAACTGACCACAGGCGGCAGCGATTTCCTGGCCGCGGGTGTCGCGGACCGTGCAGGACACACCCTGCGCGATGACGCGGCGAACAAACTCCCGCTCGACGTCCTTCGGGCTCGCGTCCCATTCACTTCCCGGAGTCGGGTTCAGCGGAATCAGGTTGACGTGAACCAGTCCTCCGAGTGCCTTCTTGAGTTTCTTTCCGAGCATGTCCGCGCGCCACGGCTGATCGTTGACGTTCTTGATCATCGCGTATTCGATCGACACACGGCGGCCGGTCTGATCTGCGTAGTACCGCGCAGCCTGCAGAACCTCAGCCACCGACCACCGGTTGTTGACCGGTACCAAGGTGTCGCGCAGTTCGTCGTCAGGAGTGTGCAAGGACACCGCCAGCGTGACGCTCAGGCCTTCGTCGGCGAGTTTGCGGATTGCCGGGGCCAGGCCGACCGTCGACACGGTGACGGATCGCTGAGACAGTCCGAGTCCGTCCGGCGCCGGTGACGTGATGCGACGCACGGCCGCGACAACACGCTTGTAGTTGGCCAGCGGTTCACCCATGCCCATGAAGACGACATTGGAGAGACGGCCGGGTCCGCCCGCAATTTCACCGTCGCGCATGGCAGCAGCAGCGTCGCGAACCTGGTCGACGATTTCCGCCGTCGACAGGTTGCGATCGAGGCCGCCCTGACCGGTGGCGCAGAACGGGCAGGCCATTCCGCAGCCGGCTTGGCTGGAGATGCACAGCGTCGCGCGATCCGGGTACCGCATGAGGACGCTCTCGAGAAGCGTGCCGTCGTGCGCCTTCCATAGCGTCTTGCGAGTATCGCCGGCATCGCACGCGAGATGCTTGACGGGTGTCAGCAACCTCGGGAAGAGCGAGTCCCCCACCTTCTCACGCACCGCTGCGGGCAGATCCGTCATCTTCTCGGGATCAGCTTCGAGGCGGGCGTAGTACTGGCGGGCGATCTGATCGGCCCGGAATGCCGGTAACCCTAGCTCCTTGACCGCCTCTTTGCGCTCGTCGGAGTCGAGGTCAGCGAGGTGCCGAGGAGGCATTCCGCGCTTGGGTGCATTGAAAACGAGGGGAAGAGAGGCAGCCATAGTTACACCATTCTCCCATTGATTTGGCGTTCACCCCTACTTCGGCCCGATTGAGCGCCGAGAACCCGTGCATGTTCGTGCTTCTTGCGTGATGATCAACTCATGTCGAGCACACCAGAGGATCCCTCGAACGCACCCGTGTACGGACCCGTCGACGGGTTCGGATCCGACCCACAACTCCCCGCCACCGATGACGCGGCGGCCGTGGAGAAACACGACCCGGCGCCGCCAGTAGAACCCACGCCGACTTCCACCGGAACTGCCGTCACCGACCGAACTCGCGCGGCAACAACGTGGGTTGGCCTGGTCATCGGTGCAATTGTGCTGATCCTGCTACTTGTCTTCATCCTGCAGAATCTCGAGAACGTGTCGGTCAAAATCCTGGCGTGGCAACTGGATTTCCCACTCGGGATCACCATCCTGCTGGCGGCGATTGCCGGCGCCCTCATCATGGCCCTTGCCGGCGGTGTCCGGATTGTTCAGATTCGCCGCGCGGCCAAGCGTCAGCTGTGACTGAAATCTAGTTACGCAATTGGGTCGATCGGTGGTCTGCCAGGCATCATTGGTGTCGTACAAATCACCGGAAAGGACCTGCTGTGACCACTCACATGGAGAGACCTGTGACCATGCGGATCGCACCTGAACAAGCGCGATCCTGGCTACTCGTCCCCGCGTCCAAACCGGACACCTTCACCGCCGCGCTGAACAGCGCTGCAGATGCCGTGATTCTCGATGTCGAGGACGCGGTCGCCCCGGCACACAAGCCGAAGGCCCGAGAAGACGTCGTCGCGTTCCTGAGCGGGCATGCCCGCGCCTGGGTGCGCATCAACGACGCCACCACACCGTTCTGGGAAGAGGACCTCGCAGCACTGTCCGGCCTTCCCGGACTCGAAGGCGTCATGCTCGCGAAGACCGAAAGCGGTCAGCAGGTAGACGCCACCGCCGAACGCCTCCCAGAGGGCACGAAGATTCTTGCTCTCGTCGAATCGGCAGTCGGACTGGAGGCAGCACCGGAAATCGCTCGAACCGAGGGCACGTTCCGACTGGCATTCGGTAGTGGCGACTTCCGCCGCGACACCGGGATGGACGACTCCCCCACATCCATGTCCTATCCCCGCTCACGGCTCACCATCGCGAGCCGTGCCGCCCGGATCGCCGCTCCCATCGACGGCCCGACGTTGGGTACCGACCTTGATCTGCTGTCGCGCGATTGTGCGATCACGCTGTCACTCGGAATGGCAGGCAAGCTCTGCATGACGCCGGCACAAACAGAACCCGTCAACACAGGTTTGAGCCCCTCCGTTGCCGACGCCGCCTGGGCCCAGGACGTCATCGACGATCTCGGTGAGGACGGCTCACGCGTACGTGATGGCAGTGACCTGCCGCGGCTGGCAAAGGCAAAGAAGATTCACGCCCTGGCAACCCTCTTCCACATCCCGACTCAGAACTAATTTCGGCATAGTTCTGAATCGGTGCAGAATGCGTCAGGCGCTCATGCTCATGAAGAGCGCCTGACGTGCGACTTTCTGAAGAGATTCACAGCAATTCCAACGATCGCGGCTTGAATCGGACGTGCACGCGATAGCGCACCGGGAACGACAAACCCGACACCGTCGAGAACGCGCGCGCTGCAGTTTCCTCGGTGAATTCGATCCCGAGAACCTTGCGCATATCGTCCCGATTCCGAAATTCCCATCGGGTCTCAGCCCGGCTCAGTGAAAATCCCTGAGCCTCGAAGAATGCTTCCACTGCGGCCGGGTCGTACTTGGGCAGATCGGCCCGCATCCAGTCGCCGTACGGCGACGCGCTGACATCGAGATCGACAATCACCAATGCGCCCCCGGGCCTGAGGATTCGCATCGCCTCGGCGATGCCCCGGCCACAGCCCTTCCCGAAGAAGTACGCCGTGCGCGCATGGACGACATCGACAGACGAATCCGCCAGACCGGTCGACTCGGCAGACCCGGCAACGACGTCGATCTTCGCGTCGTCGCGTGTTCGATCCTGGGCCAATCGCACCAAAGGCGTGTGCGGCTCGACCCCGACCACCCGGCGCGCAGTGCGCGCGAACTCCGGCAGATGAAAACCGGCCCCACAGCCGACGTCCACGACGTCACGATCCGCCCAGTCCACAGCCGCACGCATCGCCGTCCAGATTGCGCCGTCGACGTCCTGCGCACGATTCTCCACCTCGTACACGTCGGGCCAATGCCAGATGTTCGGACTGGGAATCGGTGTCACGCTGCGTTCGATCACACGAGTGCGTACAGGATCAACCAGGTCACGAATGCGGACGGTAACAGCGAGTCCAGACGGTCCATGATGCCGCCGTGACCGGGCAGGAGCGTGCCCATGTCCTTGATTCCGAGTTCGCGCTTGACCTGCGACTCGATGAGGTCACCGACCGTGGCGACGATGACCAGAACAACGCCGAGCAGGACACCGATCATCGAATTGGCGTCGAGAATCAGCGTCACCGACAGCAGGCTGCCGATTACGCAGAAGATCATCGACCCCGCGAAACCCTCCCAGGATTTCTTCGGGCTGACCGCCGGGACCATGGGGTGCTTCCCGAACAGAACGCCTGCGGCGTAGCCACCGACGTCGGAACACACGACGCCGATCATGAGGACGAACACGCGACCGGGTCCGTCGTCTTCGAGAACCATCAGAGCGCCGAACGACGCCAAGAGCGGGATCCACGCCAACACGAACACCGTGATCGACGTGTCCCGCAGGAAGTTCTTCGGAGTGGCTTTGAGTCCGTGATCGAAAAGGCGCCACACCATGCACACCAGAACCGTGGCGGTAAAAGCGCCGATCACGCCAACCGGGCCCCATGGCCAGCCGAGCCAGATCGTTGCCTGACCGCCGACAAGCAACGGGATCCGTGGAACTTCGATGTCCGCTTCCCGAAGCCGTGTCGCAACTTCCCACGTCGCGATGAACATCGCAATCGCCACGACGGCAATCCAGCCCGGTGGCAGGAAGATCAATGTCCCGATAACCAATGCGCCGAGACCAACTCCGACGCCGATGGCGGCAGGAAGATTCCTGCCCGCCTTCGACTTCGGCGGCTGCGCGCCAACAGCGCCCCCCGTCGGCCCGTCCGTGACGGGACCGCCGGCGGTTCCCTCTTGTGCGTGCACCCAAACTCCCTGATCTGCTACCGACCGACAAACACGAAAGCGAGGAGGTCTAGACCTCCATCAACTCCGATTCCTTGTGCTTGACCAGTTCCTCGACAGTGTGCACGTACTTGGCCGTGGTCTTGTCGAGTTCCTTCTCTGCGCGGCCGACTTCGTCCTCGCCTGCATCGCCGTCCTTCTGGATCCGGCTGAGCTCGTCCATCGCCTTGCGACGAATGTTGCGGAGCGTGACCTTGGAATCCTCACCCTTCGACTTGGCCTGCTTCACGAGCTCGCGACGACGCTCTTCCGTGAGCTGCGGAACCGAAATGCGAATGATGCTGCCGTCGTTGGACGGGTTGACGCCGAGGTCCGAGTTGCGGATGGCCGTCTCGATGGCGTTCAGCTGTGAAGACTCGTACGGCTTCACGATCACCATGCGCGCCTCGGGAACGTTGATGCTCGCGAGCTGCGTGATCGGAGTGATCGAACCGTAGTAGTCGATCACGATACGAGAGAACATGCCCGGGTTAGCGCGGCCGGTGCGTACCGAGCCGAGATCGTCCTTGGCTACCGCGACAGCCTTTTCCATCTTTTCTTCGGCTTCGAAGAGCGCTTCATCAATCACGGCTGTTCCTCCATGTCGTTCTGATTCATGTCGTTCACTGTCGAATTTTCGAGCGGATCGTGGGAGTCGCTCACGACTTGACCAGTGTTCCGATCTTCTCACCGGACACCGCACGTGCGATATTGCCCTCGGTAAGAAGGTTGAACACCATGATCGGCATCGAGTTGTCCATGCACAGGCTGAACGCAGTGGCGTCGGCAACCTTGAGTTCCCGCTCGATGACCTCGCGGTGCGTGATCTGGTCGTACATCGTTGCCGTCGGATCGAGACGCGGGTCCGCGGTGAAAACGCCGTCGACGCCCTTTGCCATCAGAACAACCTCGGCACCGATTTCCAGAGCGCGCTGCGCGGCGGTGGTGTCGGTGGAGAAATACGGCATTCCCATACCCGCACCGAAGATGACAACGCGACCCTTCTCGAGGTGCCTGCGTGCGCGCAGGGGCAGGTACGGCTCGGCAACCTGTCCCATCGTGATCGCGGTCTGCACTCGGGTGTCGACGCCTTCCTTCTCCAGGAAATCCTGCAGAGCCAGGCAGTTCATGACCGTGCCGAGCATGCCCATGTAATCGGAACGCGCGCGGTCGAGTCCGCGCTGCTGCAGTTCGGCGCCGCGGAAGAAGTTACCGCCGCCGATGACCACAGCTACCTGCACGCCTGATCGAACGACCTCCGCGATTTGTTCAGCCACCTTCGTGACCACGTCGGGGTCGAGTCCGACCTTGCCGCCTCCGAACATTTCGCCGCCGAGTTTGAGCAGGACCCGCTTGAATCCTGGACGTTCGTTGGCTGGTTCGGACATTGTTCTCCTCAGTTCGATACAAGACCCGTAGGCCATAAGTCCTTATTCGATCGCCGACTTGATCCGGCGACACAACAATCTTCCGGGACTGCTCCCGAAGGCACTCTTATCCTGCCTCATCGGAGGCCCCAGGTACACGTAGACCCCGCCGGATGAGCATTGCTCTTCTGGCGGGGTCCATGTGCACGGGCTCCGGATTAAGCGGAGGCGCCGACCTCGAAACGCACGAAGCGCTTGATGGTCACGCCGTTCTCGTCGAGGATCGCCTTGACGGTCTTCTTGGAATCCGTAACCGAAGACTGCTCGGTCAGTACGACGTCCTTGAAGAAACCGTTGACGCGGCCTTCGATGATCTTCGGCAGAGCCTGCTCGGGCTTGCCTTCTGCGCGGGCGGTCTCTTCGGCGATGTGACGCTCGGAAGCGACGATCTCCTCGGGAACCTCGTCACGCGTGACGTACTTGGCCTTGAGTGCTGCGACCTGCATTGCAGCGCCGCGAGCGGCCTCAGCAGCAGCGTCGCCTTCACCGGTGTACTCGACGAGAACGCCGACAGCGGGCGGCAAGTCGGAGCTGCGCTTGTGCAGGTACACGGCAACGGGGCCGTCGAATGTTGCGACGCGGCTCAGTTCGAGCTTCTCGCCGATCTTCGCGGACTGCTCGGCGATGACGGTCTCGATGGTCTTGCCGTCGAGCTCGAGTGCCTTGAGGGCAGCGAGGTCAGCAGGCTTACCTGCAGCGGCGACGGTCACGATCTCGTCGGCCAGCTTGATGAACTCTTCGTTCTTGGCAACGAAGTCGGTCTCGCAGTTGATCTCGATCATGACGCCGTCCTTGGCGACAACGAGACCCTCAGCCGTGGTGCGCTCTGCGCGCTTTCCGACATCCTTTGCACCCTTGATGCGCAACTGCTCGACAGCCTTGTCGAAATCGCCATCGGATTCTACGAGTGCGTTCTTGCACGCCATCATTCCGGAGCCGGTGAGCTCACGGAGCCGCTTGACGTCAGCGGCGGTGTAGTTCGCCATGGTTAGCGAGCCTCCTCATATGTCTGTTTCGGACCAGGGACTAAATATGAAGCACGGGCCTAACGGTGAAACGGCCCTGACCACAGGAACTCTGGTCAGGGCCGGTTTCGACGAATCAGGCCTCGGTGGCCGGTGCCTCTGCGGCGGGGGCCTCAGCCTCTGCAGCGGGGGCTTCAGCAGCCGGAGCTGCTTCTGCGGCGGGAGCTGCCTGTGAAAGCAGTTCCTGCTCCCACTCTGCGAGGGGCTCGCCAGCGCCGGTCTCGGGCTTCGCGTCCTTGTCGGCGCTCAGTCCGGCACGCGCCTGCAGGCCTTCGGCCACAGCGGAAGCGACAACCTTGGTGAGCAGCGCTGCGGAGCGAATCGCGTCGTCGTTGCCCGGGATCGGGTAGTCGACGAGGTCAGGATCGCAGTTGGTGTCCAGGATCGCGATGACCGGGATGTTCAGCTTGCGAGCCTCGGCAACTGCCAGGTGCTCCTTGTTGGTGTCGACAACCCACACAGCGGAAGGAACCTTGGCCATGTCGCGGATACCACCGAGGGTGCGATCCAGCTTGGTCATCTCACGCGTGAGCATGAGGATTTCCTTCTTGGTGCGACCTTCGAATCCACCGGTCTGCTCCATTGCCTCGAGCTCCTTGAGGCGGATGAGACGCTTGTGGACGGTGGTGAAGTTGGTGAGCATGCCGCCGAGCCAGCGCTGGTTGACGTAAGGCATCCCGACGCGGGTTGCCTCAGAAGCGATGGATTCCTGCGCCTGCTTCTTGGTGCCGACGAAGAGGACGGTGCCGCCGTGGGCAACGGTCTCCTTGACGAACTCGTACGCCTTGTCGATGTACGTCAGCGTCTGCTGGAGGTCGATGATGTAGATGCCGTTGCGGTCGGTCAAGATGAAACGCTTCATCTTCGGGTTCCAACGACGGGTCTGGTGCCCGAAGTGGGTACCGCTGTCAAGCATCTGTCGCATAGTTACAACAGGCATTGTTGTTCTCTCTTTCACATTCGGTTGCTGCGCGGTGCCGGTGGCACTGCGCCCTGGCGCCCACACGGCCGTCGGACCCGTATCCGGAAATACAGGACCAGCCGAAGGCCGAAAAAACGTGCGCGGGCGCGCGAAGTCGGACTGTGCGAACACAGACCGCTCGACAAGTGTACGTCCTTGCCTCGCAATGCCATAACCAGCACTACAACACCAGTGCCGAATCAAACCTGTGGATGGAATCCGAACCTGTGGAAAACCATCCTGATCTGCACCTTCACGGCGAACGCGCAGTGCAGGCTGAAGTGATGCCCCTAGTGAATTCCATCCGCCGGACAATCCTGGTGCTGTGCGGAGTTACTGCCGTGACGATCGGCGCCGGGCCGACTCTCGCCGACGCCGCAGACCGATTCGATTGGCCACTCATGCCATGGCCGCGAGTGGAAAGGACCTTCGACAACCCCGAAAAGAACTGGTTGCCCGGACATCGCGGGGTCGACCTGGCCGGTTCGACCGGACAGGCCGTAGTTGCCGCCGGACCCGGGGTTGTGGTGTTCGCCGGACAGGTTGCCGGCAAACCAGTGGTGTCCATCGACCACATCGGCGGATTGCGCACCACATACGAACCTGTCACCGCAGTGGTATCGGCGGGCGACCGCGTTGGCCTCGGGACGGTGATCGGCACTCTCGAGCCCGGGCACGAAGGCTGCGCTGTTGCCGCCTGTCTCCATTGGGGGCTACGACGCGATCGCACCTACCTGGATCCGCTCGGCCTTATCCATGACCGGCCGCTGCGACTCAAACCGCTGGGACGCTAGGGAACGCTCAGCGCCACTCAGCAACAGCGTGACGGCCCGCCGCATCGGCAAAATCATCCGCCACCATCGCGGCCAGCTCCATGAAGGCCCGCTTGGTTGCCGGACGGAGCAGTTCCAGGTCCATGACCGACCCCTCGGCGAGATGCTCGTCGAATGGCACAACCGTCACCGCTCGGCACCGTCGCATGAAGTAGTCAGTGAGCGCGTCCATGTCGATGACGCTCGAACCCGGCCGAGCGGCGCTGATGACAACTACGGTTCGTTCCACCAAATGCCCGTATCCGTGTAGTTGCAGCCAGTCCAGAGTGGCGGCAGCACTTCTTGCACCGTCAACTGCGGGCGAGCTGACCAGGACCAGCGAGTTGGCCAGATCGAGCACCCCGGACATGGCCGAATGCATGATGCCGGTGCCGCAATCGGTGAGGATGATGTTGTAGTACACCTGCAGGATGTCGATGACCTGGCGATAGTCGTCCTCACTGAACGCCTCGGAGATCGCAGGATCCTGTTCACTCGCGAGAACTTCGAGCCGACTGGGCGCCTGGGAGGTGTGGGCGCGCACGTCCGAGTAGCTCTTGATATCCGGTCTCGATGCAATCAGATCGCGCACAGTTGAACGGGTTTGGAGCGGCACGCGCTGTCCCAGCGTTCCGAAATCCGGGTTGGCGTCGACGGCAACAACACAATCTCCGCGAAGAGAAGCAAAGGTCGATCCAAGACCCACGGTGACTGTCGTCTTTCCGACGCCGCCCTTGAGGGAAAGGAGTGCAATCCGGTAGTCGTTCCGTATCGGTTGTTCAATTCGCTCGACCAACGCGCGTTGACGCTGGTCCGAGGTGGACTCCCCCAGGTTGACGTATCCGCCGGTCGCGCGGTGAACACCACGTCGCCACCCGCCGCGAGGCGTTCGCCGGGACCGCTTCAGTAATGCTTCAGCTACCAAATCTTGATTGGTAACTTGCTGTTGGCTCATCTGGTTCGAAACCGGGGGCGGGGCCGACCAGGAATCCTGCGGCCACACTCGCGCTTCGGGCGGCGCGGCGGGCGCAGCTACAACCGGAGCGACTTCGGCAATCCACGCCGGTTCCCCGGTCTGTGGCAGGTGTTCGACATCTGTGCGATTCACAATTCCCCCGGATATTGCGTAGCAACGAGCGGTGCAGCGCGATTGTGCCAACCGTGCCGATGGTCCGCCCTTCCGAGTCTCGACGCTACCAAATGGCTCGGAGGAACTCTCGTTCGACGAGCTTTTCAGGCTCGCGGATGCGCCTGGTCGTGGACTGCACGCAGACGCTCCACCGAGACGTGGGTGTACAACTGAGTAGTCGCCAGACTCGCGTGTCCCAACAGCTCTTGTACGACACGTAGGTCAGCTCCACCTTCCAGCAAATGTGTCGCTGCCGAATGCCGCAAACCGTGCGGCGATAGATCGGGCGCTCCCGGAACAGCTGAGACGGTTTCGTGCACCACCGACCGCGCCTGGCGTTGATCGAGCCGCCCGCCGCGCTTTCCCAGCAGCAGCGCACTACCCGATTTTTCCGATGCCAACAGTGGCCTGCCAACCCTGAGCCATTGTTCGATGGCCGATTCGGCCGGCACGCCGTAGGGCACCGAACGCTCTTTGTTTCCCTTGCCGAGCACTCGCAACAATCGACGGTTCGCATCTACCGATTCGATGTCGAGGCCGCACAGTTCTCCGACTCGAATTCCTGTGGAGTACAACAATTCCACGATGAGCCGGTCACGTAGAGCTATCGGATCGTGTTGTTGCGCTCCACTTTCCGCCGCTTCCATCGCCTCGATCGCCTGATTCTGACGTAAGACGACTGGCAACGTTCGTCTAGCTGGTGGCGCAGCGAGTCGCACCCCGGGATCAACCTCGATGCGCGCGGTCCGCGCAAGCCATGCGGTGAATCCGCGCGCCGACGACGCGCGGCGTGCCACCGTTGTCCGCGCGGTCCCGGCAGCGGACTGCTGTGCCAACCAGGAACGAAGCACCCGAAGGTCCAGAGCATCCAGATCGGTTCCAGTCGACTGCGCAGCAAGGTGTTCCAACAGCGAGCGTGCATCGCCGACGTACGCACGGATGGTGTGCTCCGACCGTCCACGCCCCAGCCTCAGGTGCTCCGCATACGCGTCGAGGTGGATCGACAGCGCTCGCGGTAATTCGTCACTCATCTTCATAAGGTTGCCTGCCTCGCGTGAAACTTCAAGCACCCTCGCCGATAGGGTTGGCCGGTGAACCGAGCAATTCCCTTGAAAATGCTATGCATCCTTGCCCTGATTTCAGCAATAGCGCCACTGTCGACCGACATGTATCTGCCAGGACTTCCCATCATGGCCGAGTCACTCGATACATCCGCCGCCAGTGTCCAATTGACGCTGACAACATTCATGGCCGGACTGGGAATCGGCCAGCTGATCATCGGACCGATCTCCGACGGAATAGGGCGTCGACGCCTTCTGCTCGGCGCCGCGGCGATCACCACGCTGGCAAGCGCGGCATGCGCTCTAGCACCCAACATCGAATTCCTGATCGGTGCACGTCTGATCCAGGGCCTCAGTGGCGGGGCTGCGATCGTGCTCGCACGCGCGTGCATCGCCGATCGCGCCCGTGGCAACGGAGCGGCAAAACTGTTCAGCATCATGATGATCATCGGCGGCGTCGCTCCAGTCGTTGCCCCACTGCTCGGTGGAGTACTGCTCGGTCCGGTTGGTTGGCGAGGCATCTTCTGGGTGCTGACAGCCGCAGGCGCAGTCATGGTTGCCGGGGTGCTCACACTCGTTCCGGAAACATTGCCGCCAGAGCGTCGACACGGCGGCGGGTTGAAGGCGCTCGTCGCCAACCTAGGCTATGTCACCGGAAACCGTCGTTATCTCGGCTACGCGCTGGCCTTCATATTCGGGTTCGGCGCCCTGTTCTCCTACATCGCCGCTTCACCGTTTGTCGTGCAGAACGTCCTGGGATTGACCCCTTCACAGTTTTCGATGGTGTTTGCGGTCAACGCAGTGGGAATGGTTGTGGCGGCGACAATCACAGCGAGGTTGCTCGGCCGCCTGAGCGCACGCACCCTCTTGAACTTCGGAGTTGCTCTGCTGACAATCTCAGGAGCTGTATTATTTTGTACTGCAGCGCTTTTCAGCTCAACCAGCCCGGCCGCGTTACTCATTCCGCTGTTCGTTTCGGTATCCAGCATCGGATTTATCATGGGCAACGCGACAGCGCTCGCACAAGGCGAGGTCACTGCTGCAGCCGGAACCGGCTCCGCATTGATGGGCGCGGGTCAGTTCGGATTGGCTGCAGCAGTGTCACCACTAGTCGGTATCGCGGGCCCGGATACCGCCGTACCGATGGCCATCGCAATACCGACATTCGGGTTACTCGCAGCCCTCTCGTTGGCGCTGTTCGCCCGCAAGGCCGATGCTGCGAACTAACGTTCAACCGCTGCGAGTTCCGACTTCCACACCCGGAATCCCTCTTCCGTGCGCCCACGCCGCCAGTAGCCCGAGATCGACGCGGAACCTGCCGGCACTCCACGTTCCTTCCGGACGTAGGCGCGCAGATTATGCATGACAGCCTGCGCTTCGCCGTGAATGAATACCTGCGGATTTCCCGGCAACCATTCGAGGTTTCTCACTGCTGTGACAATCGGCGAATTGTCGCCTGCGGATTCATCTGAAACAGCGTCCGAGGACGCACCTCGATGGACCCACTTCACAGAAACACCATTCGGTGCATTGATAGCAATCTCGTCGTCGGCACTACCAACTTCGACGACTACATACCCGATCGCGTCGCCCGAAAGTCTCTCGACGGAAGCTGATATTGCCGGAATGGCGGTTTCATCGCCTGCATAGAGGTGCCAATCGGCTGATTCTGCCGGCGCGAAGGCACCGCCGGGCCCACGGATTGTTATCTTGGCGCCCGCTTCCACTGATGCGGCCCACGGTCCAGCGATCCCGATGTCCCCGTGAACAACAAAATCAATCGCGATCTCGCGAGCACTACTGTCGTAACTTCGGATGGTATAGGTCCGAAGAGCCTGACCTTCCGGTGTCTCGAATTCGATTTTCACATACGAATCACTGAACTCACTAGGTGCGAAGTTGTCGAATCCCGGACCTCCCAGGAACACGCGGACCATGTGTGGAGTCAGTTTCTGAGTTCGCAAAACTGTCAGGGTTGTCGTCGGCTTGGCCACAGCCACATCCTTCCAAAGTTAGTGTTACCTAAGTAGAGTACAGGATGGCGAGCGTAGCGGCCGAAAGCTGATTCCAAGACAACCCACGCCAGTGAGCGTCGCTCAGCGATACATACCGATTCCGATGACCTAATTAATCGACTGAAAACCGACCAACCCGAATGAAGAATCTTTGCCAAAGAAAGGACAATTCCTCACTTCAGCGATCAACTCGCTCATTCGGAGGTACTGCCAGCAAAGAAAGAGTAAAAACAACTCTGGCACTCCACGGAATCCGTGAAGTGCCAGCGAAGGTCAATGTGCTCTAGTGAGCAGCATCGAATGCGTCGATAATCTCTGCCTTGATACGACCGCGCGGTGCGACCTCGTAACCGTTCTTCGCTGCCCAGTCACGAATAGCCTGCAGTGTCTCCTTGGAACGCCCAGAACCCGATGTAGCCTGCGTAGATGGGAGCTGCGCCTTCTTGCCGCGACGTGCAGATACCTTGGCTGCAGCATCAACGAACGGCTTGACTGCTGCGTCGAACTTCTCCGCATTGGTTGCCCGGAGGTCGATCACATAATCGGTTCCCTGGTACGAGAACTCAATTCGATCACCGAAGCCATCGTCGATCGGCTTACCATCAAGGTCGTCAATGAGTTGCCGAATCAGCTTCTCAGCCATTGCACTCCTCTTTCAATGATCGATTTGCTTTCGCTTCACAATACACAGAATTCCATAGCAATAACAAAGATGCCCACAGAACCGAAAAACAAACCGAACAGACTCGGCGGTTTGCATTAACGATAAGTTAGCGACATCGAGTTACCTCGATCCAGCGCTACAGCATTGGCGCGCAATCTATTTCGACCACCGGGCGCGACATGGAAACCCGCACCTTTCTGGACGATACTGACTAATCGGCAAATCAGCACATCAACCTGAGACATTCCTGAGACACGCGAGCGGCATTCGTAACCTACCGCACAGTCCGACCTGAACTGCCGCCCCTCTCATTCGGTGCAGCGCCCCACCGCACCGCTCTGACGTGCCGATAAACAGTCTTTCGAAGAACCAACCGACACGCTACACAACATTGTGCCAACGATCTGGCAAATGACCGATCACACCATCACGCCAAAAATAGACCCACTGCACAACGCCTATTTCGTACGAAACCACCCGCTTCCGTCAGAGTCGATAAAACCCTCCAACTCGAGCAGTGGAAGTGTTGCACGAACCTGGGAAATCAGCAGCCCAGATGCCTCGGACAACTCATTTGTGCTTCGTGAACCGCTTCCTGGTAATGCCTCGTACACGAGTCGAGAATTACCGGTCAACGAGTCGATGTCGCGAACCGCAGCAGCGTCCTGCTCTGAATTCAGAACACCGAACGGTCCGGAAACTTCTACGACGTCGACCGCGTTCGCAACAAGATATGCCTCTCCCTCACGAATCATTCTGTGACAGCCGGCAGACGACGATGATGTCACCGGTCCGGGCACTGCCATTACCGGGCGACCTAATTTCCGCGCCCAATTAGCCGTGTTCCTCGCACCACTTCGCCATCCCGCTTCAACCACGACCACCCCGTCGGACAGCGCAGCGACCAGTCGATTCCGGGCAAGGAATCTGAACTTGGCCGGAGTAGTCCCCGGCGGGTATTCGCTCACCACCGCTCCGGAACTCACGATCTGGCGCAGTAATCGAGCATGACCGGACGGGTAGGCGCGGTCCACTCCGCACGCCAACACAGCAACCGTGGTGCCACCTACTCCCATTGCTGCTCGATGCGCTGCGCCGTCAATACCAAAAGCTGCGCCCGACGTCACCGTCCATCCGTCCACTGCCAAGTCACCGGCTATCTCAGCGGTCACGTGCTCACCGTATGCCGTCGACGCCCTCGTACCGACAATCGCGACAGATCTCTCCGTCAGTTCCGTCAGATCACGAGAACCCAAGACCCACAGAACAAATGGTGGGACTTCACCTGCTGCCACGTCGAGATCATTGAACGGGAGAAGTCGCCACGACGGCCATTCCGGGGAATCCGGAGTTACCAACCTTCCTCCCATCGCCGCCATCAGGTCCAGATCGCGTTGCGCAGTGTCGATATGCGCCCGAGCCCGGGTCTTCTCCTCCAATGACGGCGGCAGATCCCTGGATTTCACGGCCCGTGCCGTCTCCTCGACGCCGAGGTGCTCGACCAACGCGGCCAAGTGAACGCTCGGCCCCTGTGCAACCGCGGACAAGTACGCCCAGGCCAGCTGTCGCGGATCATGTGTGCTCACTGAAATCCCCTGTCTCGGAAATCGAGTGCCGTTGCAACCTGATCGGGGCCCGGCGTTGATTCACCCGCCAAGTCGGAAACTGTCCAGGCAACTCTCAAAGCCCGATCAGCACCTCGCGCAGTGATCACGCCTTTGCGGAGCGCACGCTCGACGGGCGCCAGAGCGTCGCGTGAGAGTCGGAACTTCTGTCGCAGCGCTGGGCCCGGAACTTCGGCATTGGTCCGCCATCCGTAGTCACTCCAGCGTTCCGCCGCGGCATCACGCGCCGCGGATACTCGGGTTCGGACGCTTTCGGTGCTCTCGCCTACTTCGTCGATCAACGCACCCGTTGCAACGGCCTGCATCCGCACCCGAATATCGACTCGATCGAGTAGTGGTCCCGACAGTTTGCCCAGATACCGTCGCCTCGCCGCGGGTGCACACACGCAGTCCGCGTCACGCGGCGGCGCACACGGACACGGATTTGCAGCCAAGATCAACTGGAAACGTGCCGGGTACCGAGCGACTCCGTCACGTCGGGCTATCCGAACTTCGCCGTCTTCCAACGGTGTTCGCAAGGCTTCGAGCACTTTGACGCCGATCTCCGCGCACTCGTCGAGGAAGAGCACCCCGCGGTGCGCCCTACTCACCGCGCCTGGCCTTGCCATGCCACTACCACCACCGACCAACGCACTCACCGACGAACTGTGATGCGGCGCAATGAACGGCGGCATGTCGATCAACGGATGCTCCGCCGTCAACACGCCAGCCACCGAATGAATCGCCGTCACCTCCAGAGCCTCCGACTCCGTCAGCGGCGGCAATATCCCCGGAAGCCGCGAAGCCAACATCGTCTTCCCGATTCCCGGCGGACCCGTCAACATCAAATGATGTGCACCGGCCGCAGCCACTTCGATAGCCCAGCGTGCATCCGCCTGCCCCACCACCTCACTGAGATCACGCACACCCACCTCCACCGCCCGCTCGAAAGGCTCCGGAACAGGCAGGAAAATCTCACCCCGCAACCACGAGAGCACCGAAGCCAGATCACCGGCACCGAGCACCTCGATCCCCTTGACCAACCCCGCCTCAGCCATCGCCTGACGCGGAACCACCACCGTCCCCCAACCCGCACGCTTCGCCGCCAGAACCGCAGGCAACACACCCCGCACCGACCGCAACCGGCCATCCAACGCCAACTCACCCAAAAAGATCGTCTCGCGTAACTCCTTGCGCGGCAATTTCTTTGCCGCATCCAACACCGCCAAGGAAAGAGCAAGATCGTACACACTTCCCACCTTTGGCAACGTCGCAGGAGACAACGCCAAAATTACTTTGCTGTCCGGCCACTCCTCCCCCGAATTCGTCACCGCCGCCCGAATCCGATCCCGCGACTCGTGCAACGCCGTATCCGGCAACCCCACCAACTGCACACCAGGCAAACCACGCCCGATATCCGCTTCGATCTCCACGATCTGACCGTCGACGCCACTGACCGCCACCGAATGCGCCCGCCCCAACGCCATCAGAACGCATCCACAAAATGCTCGACCACCGGATCTTGATCGCGGCGAATCAACACCGCCACCACATCAAAACGCACCTTCGACCACGACCGACCCGAATCACCAAGCCACTGCAACGCCAACACCCGAATCCGGCGGCGCTTCGCAAACGTCACAGCCTCCGCCGGCGACCCGTACCCCACCCCACTACGCGTCTTCACCTCGACAAAAACAATCCGATCATCAACCGTCGCAATAACATCCAACTCGCCGTACCGACACCGCCAATTCCGTTCGACAATCTCCAAACCCGCACCGACCAGGAACTCCGCAGCCACATCCTCGCCGCGCGCCCCCAACGCCATATTCCCCGCCATCACAGCCCCCACCGTTCCGGTCCCGCGCGCCCGCCCATGCAAAACGCGTCCCACCCGTCACAGTGCCCCACCAACCGCGCACCCCAACAAAAGAAAACCCACCTGTTGATAACTCGAGGCCTGTGGAATTCGACAGAACAACTGGACCCGAGTAGTCAGCGAGCCTCAGGGACGGCGTTTGTAGAGAATCGTGGCCTGAGCTGCCGCATCGACGTCGTCTGGCAGGTGCAGTGTGACAAAGCAGAACCGACCCTCACACTGAACCGTCAATTCGTCCCTTGATCTCAACAAGGAACTTATAACCAAACTCTGGATGCCACCATCGATGTCGAGCATAAATGAGCTACCGTCCAGGATCGGATCTGCGATGATTCGCCGACAATCGGCAACTGTGATTCCAAGGTTGGATACAAAGGTGGCCACGGGTCGAACTATAGCTTCCGAAATTGGAAAGTCCGTCTCGATCGAGGCTGATGCTTGTTCGACATTTGACAGCGCTGACGATCGTCGAATGGCAATCGGTGGCCAGCTGATCTGGCACAGGTCGCCCCTCACTGCACTAGTTTGATCCCCATGGTTCGTTACCTACTCATTCTCGCGATTGAGGACAAGCCCTATCGGATGCCGTCACCAGAGATCACGAGCCTCATGCTATCGACTGACCACGGCGAACTGAGTGTCAAAATGCAGGCAGTCGAGCTCAATTGGGGACCGAACATGATCCGTGTCGAGGGACTTGTCGACTACAACAACGAAGTCTGTCGAATCGTTGCGGCCTACCAAGTTGACATCGACCCCGCGCACGAAGCAGTTGGAACAGCGCAGCTTTACACCAGCGAAGAAGTCCCAGACTGATTCACGACTCTCAGCTTCACGACTCTCAGCGCGACCAGAAACGCCAAATCGACGAGAACTGCTGCATGGAATCACGCTCACTCCGCCTACTCCCGGAGTTCGAAACCGCGAACAATTCATTCGCTCGAACAACAGTGCCTCATGTGCTAGTCAATCGGACAGCAGACTCCAGAGGATGGGCGGCTGTATCGACACCGCCACTTCCCCGAGTAGCGATTCCCGACGATTGCGAATCTTCTGAGGGCCCGGCACTACCCATTTGCAGGTGGGCGATTAGCGACAAGTCCGGTTGCATACCGGCAATATTCCGATTCCCACCAAAACTGGACGTCGGTCCAGTAGAACTGGTTATAGTTTTTGCTCGAACCTACAAGACCGCTGCATTTCGCTGAATGGAGTTCTACATGTCACGCCGCTCACTACGCCACGCAGTAGCGACCACTACGTCTCTCGTCCTCCTCGCCGCCGGCGTCACCGTCGGACTCGGAGCATCGGTGGCACAAGCCGCACCCGCATGCGCGCTCAGCCAGTCGGTCACCGATGATTGGGCCGGCTCCTGGGGACTTCCTTACACCGTCAGCAAAGAGGTGGTCGGAGACGGCACCGTCGCACCAGGGCAGACGGTCACCTATCTCACCAAAGTGTCGGGTTCGGGAGCACTCGTCAACCAGATCCGCGACTTCCACCCGGCAGGATTCCAGTTGGTCAAGGCTCGCCTTAACGTCAAATGGCTTATCGGAAACCAACAGTGGGAAGATGTCACAGGCACAGCCGTCGTCAACGGTACTTCCGTAGTTGCCAAGGGCGGCGGGTGGACGACGGCCGGCGGCGGCGTCATCGCCCTGGAAACCACCTACAAGGTTCCCGATGATGCCACTGTCGGCAGTCAGCTCGACAGCGGCGCAGGCACCAACATCGTGCTCGCGGCCGGCGACTGGAACATCAACCCGATGGGCGTGTGCGTCACGATCCGGCAGCCGAATCCTGTCGAGGCCGGCGCCGGCAGCCTCGAAGACATGGGCTTCGGTTCGGTGAACACCGGATCGGGTCAGGTATTCGGCTCCCTCACCGATCCGCAGGGGTCGATGACCAACGTCATCGGCGGAGTCCTGGGCAATGTGATCGGCAATTTGAGCTAACTCAGTTCGGGGAAGGAAATGGGCAGAGCCGCCAGCGCATGCTGGTAGCTCTGCCCATTTCTACGTTGATGCCCATTTCGACATTGAACTGTGGCCTGGATTCGCCCGGTCATGTGCGGCGTCGCCCCTATTCTCGACAGATGACAAAACCGCGAATGCGCCATTTCGCCCAAGCTGCCGTCGTCGCAGCTTCAGTTGCAGCAGTTACCCTCGGCAGCACGGCGATCGCGCAGGCCCAGGACGAGTGGCCGCCGATTCCTCCGTACCCGAGCCCATCGGTACCGTTCGACAACTCGAATTTCCTCACTCCAGAGAATCCGAATTACTGGAATCCATTTGTTAATCAAGACCGGCTCACGTCACCGTTCGGCACCAGCACACGCATTGTGTGCACGGCATTTCACGGAGTTCTGACCGGATGCTGGCAGGCCGATCAGTACGGTAATCCGCACAAATTGATTCGCCTCCAAGCCAATGTGCCCAACGTGTCCGGATCCGGTCTCCCCGGCGGTGGACCGGGCCACTTCGTATACCCGGGCTTCATCCCCGGCAGCTGACGACAAAACTCACCTTCGAATATCTGTTCGAAGAGTGCTAGCCTGGGACCAGGACGTATCGACGAGCACATCGAGGACCGCCATGGACGAAACAACGGACGCAACCTGCGAGTTGGCGCGGCTGGTCGAGGAGCTGGCGGTGCTCGATCAGCGCCGCGTCGACATCGGCGAAAGCTTGGTCCATCTCGAGTACGTCTACACGCACGCGGGGGCAGAACATCAAGCTGCAGCCGCCCGAAAAGCCTTCCAGGAGAAGTACGTCGGCCGCATCTACGAGCTTGCCGACGGTCTTCGGACCTGAAAATCGGTTGCACACACCACCTCTCGACGCGCATGGTTGATCCCGCACACCACAAGGACCAGCAGGTCCTCGACGTGCACTATGTGGGAGAAAACTGATGGAGAAGATCACCGAAAGGCTGTGGAACTGGGCATCGATACTCGACGAGAAAACTCGCGAGCAAGCGTTGCGCACGTCCCAGATGCCTTTTGTCCGTCCACATCTGGCATTGATGCCTGATGCGCACCTCGGTGCGGGTGCGACGGTGGGTTCGGTCATCCCGACCGAAGGCGCGATCATGCCTGCCGCCGTCGGCGTGGATATCGGCTGCGGAATGATCGCAGTCAAAACCCAGTACAACTCTCAGGATCTGACCGGTCGCGATCTGAGCGCGCTTCGCCACAGTATCGAACGCTCGGTCCCCCTGTCTGCCGGTGTCTACAACAAAACACTGACCGCAACGGCGCAAACCCGTATCGCAGAGCTCGAATCGATGGCCGGTGATCGACTGCCCTTCTACGACAAGTTCAAGAACAACTGGCGTTTCCAGTTGGGAACGCTGGGGTCGGGCAATCACTTCATCGAGGTCACCCTCGACGAGAATGACGGCGTGTGGCTGTTCCTGCACTCGGGTAGCCGCGGTGTCGGCAACAAGATCGCACAGCACCACATCAAGGTCGCGCAGGATCTGTGCGCCCGTTGGCACATCGACCTCCCCGACCGGGATCTCGCCTACCTGGTCGAGAAGACACCCGAATTCGACTGTTACATCACCGATCTGAACTGGGCGCAGCATTTTGCTCTGTTGAACCGTGAGGAAATGATGGATCGGGTGGTGAAGGACTTCGCGTACTTCATGGGCGACGGCGGGCCGGCTGTCGTCGAGGAACTCGAGAGGATCAACTGCCACCACAACTTCACCCAGAAGGAATTCCACATGGGCCGCGGTGTGTGGTTGAGCAGGAAGGGGGCGATCAAGGCCGACGTGGGCGTGCCAGGACTCATCCCAGGGTCCATGGGAACGGCCAGCTACGTTGTGGTCGGCAAGGGCAACGTGCCGTCGTTCAAGTCCAGCCCGCACGGCGCCGGTCGCGTCTACGCCAGGAACAAGGCAAGGCGGACGTTCACGATCGACGACCTCGACAAGGCCATGGTCGGCATCGAGTACAAGCGTTCGAAGGCGTTTCTCGACGAAATTCCGGGAGCGTACAAGGACATCGACGTCGTGATGGACGATGCCAAGGACTTGGTGGAAATCCGTCACACGCTGCGTCAGATCGTCAATGTGAAGGGCGATTGACCCGAACAAAGAACAATGACGGCCCCGCCGAAAATCGGCGAGGCCGTCATTGTGCGCAAAAGTCCATGTGAGCCAAGCTCAGTCCGGCAGGCGCAGATCCGGCTTGTCCAGCTCTTCGATGTTGACGTCCTTGAACGTCACGACGCGCACGTATTTCACGAATCGCGCGGGGCGGTACATGTCCCACACCCACGCGTCGGACATCCGCAGTTCGAAGTAGATCTCGCCATCCGAATTATGGGGCAGCAACTCGACCGTGTTGGCGAGATAGAAACGTCGTTCGGTCTCCACGACGTAGGAGAACTGTCCGACGATGTCCCGGTATTCGCGGTAGAGCGACAGCTCCATCTCGGTTTCGTACTTCTCGAGATCCTCGGCACTCATCGGTTTAGCCAGTCCTCCCAGTTCGTCTGAACCTTCATCATCCCGTATGCCCCGCGCGCTGCTCCACCCGGAGTCCCGCAGCAACGACATTGGCGTACGTCATCCGGTGCTCCGGGCACGGGCCCAGCTCGTCGAGCGCGTCCATGTGCACGGGTGTGCTGTATCCCTTGTGGATCGCAAAGCCGTATCCGGGATGGGTGCCGTCCATCTCTTCCATGACGTGATCGCGCGTCACTTTGGCGAGCACGCTGGCGGCGGCAATGCACGCGGCTGCGGCATCACCACCGATAACGGGCAGCGACGGCGCGGGCAGGCCGGGAACTCGAAACCCGTCGGTGAGCACATATCCGGGTGGAGTCTCGAGGCCGGCGACAGCGCGTCGCATTCCTTCTATGTTGGCGACGTGGATGCCGATTCGATCGATTTCCTCGGCTTCGACAGAAATGACACTCCAGGACAATGCCAGCCGTTTGATCTTCGGAAAGAGTTCTTCGCGGGCGCGTTCGGTGAGCTTCTTCGAATCGTCGAGACGAGCAAGGGCCACATGCGGTTTCGGCGCCAGAACACACGCCGCGATGACCAGTGGGCCGGCGCACGCACCGCGTCCGGCTTCGTCGACACCGGCAACCGGACCCATCCCCGTTCGATACAGCGCAGACTCCATCGTTCGCAAACCTGTTGATCTGCGAATGACCACTCGGGGTGGCCAAGTACTCGAACTACTCACGGTCTTCTGCACTCAATTGCTTTGGGGATCAGGTGAACTGATGCTACCCATCCGTGAGGGCGGGAGAACGATGAAGCGTGCCTGACCGATGATGTTGTCGAGCGGGATCGTCCCCTGGAGCTCGTCCTGCACATGGGCGCGCGAATCGGCGGAATTGCTCCGGTTGTCGCCCATCACCCACACGTGTCCCTCGGGCACGGTGACGGGAGCAAAGCATCGGCCGGATTGAACAGCGGTTTGGCAATCCTGGACGCCGGGAGTGAACGGGTAGTCCATCTTGACGTAGGGCTCGTCGAGCGGTTTGCCGTCCACGAGGACTCGACCCTGTTCGTCACAGCACTCGACGGTTTGTCCGCCGGTGGCGATGACGCGCTTGACCAAGTCGTTCTCGTCGGGCGGGACCAGGCCGACCCACGACCCGACCTCCTGGATTCCGCGCATCACGACGTTGTCCGACCGCGTGGAGGTGTAGTGGGTGTTCCATGAATCGGGGCCCTTGAAGACGACTACGTCGCCGGGCTGCGGATCTCCGAAGCGGTATCCGATCTTTTCCACCACGATGCGGTCACCGGTACATCCTGCACAGCCGTGCAGGGTCGGCTCCATCGACTCGGACGGAATGAGGAAAACGCGAAAGACGAATGCTTGTAAAACGATGCTGAGAACCAGCGCCACCCCGATCAGTATCGGGAGTTCCCGGAAGAACGATCGTTGTTTCTTGGGTGAGCGGTGAGATGTCTGTGGTCGAGGAGTGTTCTGTTCCTCGGGATTACCTGTTCCATCCTGATTCTCGGGTCCGGACGACAATGCCTGCTCCTTCGAAGAATCTGCCACAGAAACAGATTAGCCCGACACCGCGCGTACGCGGTGCCGGGCCAATAAGAAAGATCAGCGCTTTTCCTTGATCTTTGCCTTCTTGCCGCGCAGCTCGCGCAGGTAGTACAGCTTCGCGCGACGAACGTCACCGCGGGTCAGAACCTCGATGGAGGCCAGCGTGGGGCTGTGAACCGGGAACGTACGCTCGACACCGACGCCGAAGGAAACCTTGCGGACGGTGAAGGTTTCGCGAACGCCGCCACCCTGACGACGAATAACGACGCCCTTGAAGACCTGCACGCGCTCCTTCGAGCCTTCGATAACCTTGACGTTCACGTTGAGCGTGTCGCCGGGGCGGAAGTCAGGAATGTCGTCGCGCAGCGACTTCTTATCCAGGAAGTCCAAAGTGTTCATGTGTCATCCTTGCATTTCGCAGGAGCAGAGGAACCGAGCGGCGACGCTTCGGTAAGCCCGATACGACGCTCGACTGGTTCGTGCCCAGATCAAGTACTGCTGCCTGGTCCAGGCAACCCGTCCATTGTGCCAGACGCGGACAGTAAGGGCGAAACCGGAGGTGGCGGAGCCGGTTGAATCGTGTGGTCGAGTTCCTCCTCCGCCGCGGCCATCGCATGTTCGACGCTCGGCGACCCGGCGATCAGATCCTGGACGTAGATCTTGGCCCGGATAACGGGGCGTCGCCATTTTCGTTCACGTTCGAGCGCCCGTTTCATTCTTTTCGGTTTGCGGGTGTACCGCCACCGCGCCCACGGCGCACCAGGCCTACTGAGTCTGATCGCTCCGATGATCAGCAGTGGAAGGACAAACAATCCGACGAGACCCGTCCAGATCTTGCCTTTGAGAATCACGATCGCGGCCAGGCCGAAGTTGATCAGAGCGACAAACACGAAGGCCAATCTGATCCAGGGGTTTCTTTCCTCGCGGAAGCCGGCCAAGTCCAGCAGCTCTAGCGGACGGAAGCCGAGCAGAACGAGGCCTGTCACCGCGATGGCGACAAAAACCGCGTCGACCGACGTCCTGCCCTGCTCCGACCAGTAGACGTCCTTCAAATAGAAGATGAGCGCAAACTCGTCGAGCACCAACGCGGCGCCCATCCCGAAGATCGCGGCGAGGACGGCGCCAGTGGTTTGGGAGCCGTCCACGTAGACCGCGATCAGTGCGCCGCCCGAGGCGATCATGGCAACAACGCCGAAGACCACATGGTGAACGTGCTGACCACCCGGAGTGATGTTGCCCGGCCACCACTTCACCTGCGCGCGGATCATTCGCACGCTGAGCCGAATGAACAGGAACGCAGCGAGAAACCCGAGAAGAAAGAACAACAGCGGCAGTCGGCCGTGGGCGACGATCTCGCGGTCGAGCCACTCGCCCATTACTGCCCTCACTCCACGAAGTCCCCCGACCCGGTCTGCTCAATTGTGACAAACCGGGCGGGGTGAATCATTCGAACCCTCTTATTTGCCGAATCCCGCATTTCGCAAGGCATCGGCCATCGACCCGGACGCCGGCGCCCGGTTGTCCGGGCGCTTGTCCCGACCGCCCTGCTGCTGGCCACCGCCGCGGCGCTGCTGCTGCCCGCCCTGCCCCTGCCCCTGCCCCTGACGCGGGTTCTGCCCACCGCGAGGACCATCGGACTTTCGCGGCGGCGCACCGACCTCGTCGTCGAGTCGCAGTGTCAGCGCGATGCGCTGGCGAGCCTCGTCGACCTCGAGAACCTTGACCTTGACGACGTCACCCGACTTCACCACTTCCCGCGGGTCCTTGACGAAGCTGTGCGACATCGCGGAGACGTGGACCAATCCGTCCTGGTGCACTCCCACATCGACGAAGGCACCGAAGGCGGCGACGTTGGTGACTACGCCTTCGAGCACCATTCCGGGCTTGAGATGTGCGACCTTCTCGATGCCTGCGGCAAAGGTGGCCGTCTTGAACTCCGGACGCGGATCACGGCCCGGCTTCTCGAGTTCGGCGATGATGTCCGTGACAGTGGGAAGGCCGAAGCGGTCGTCGACAAAATCTGCGGCGCGCACCGAGCGCAACGCCGTCGCGTTGCCGATGACACTACTGACGTCACCACCTGCGCTCGCGACGATCTTGCGGACGACGGGATACGCCTCGGGGTGCACACTCGACGCGTCGAGCGGGTCGTCGCCGTCGGCGATGCGGAGGAAGCCCGCGCACTGCTCGAATGCCTTGGGTCCCAACCGCGAGACGTCCTTGAGCGCCTTGCGCGTTCGGAACGGACCATTCTGATCTCGATGCGACACAATGCTTTCCGCCAGCGAACCGGCAATACCCGAGACACGAGCCAGCAGCGGGACCGACGCCGTGTTCACGTCGACGCCCACCGAGTTCACAGCATCCTCGACCACGGCGTTGAGTGAACGAGAGAGGAGCGATTCGGTGATGTCGTGCTGGTACTGGCCGACGCCGATGGACTTCGGGTCGATCTTCACCAGTTCGGCGAGGGGATCCTGAAGGCGACGCGCGATGGAGACGGCTCCGCGGATGGACACGTCGAGGTCCGGCAGTTCCGCAGATGCGTAGGCCGACGCCGAGTACACGGACGCACCGGCTTCGGAGACAACGATCTTGGTCAGGTTGGTGGCGCCGGACTTGGTGATCAGGTCGCCGGCCAACGTATCGGTCTCACGTGACGCGGTGCCGTTGCCGATGGCGATCAATTCGACGCCGTGCTTGGCGACCAAGCTCGCCAGTGTGGCCAGAGCAGCGTCTCGCTTATTGTGGGGCTGATGCGGGTAAATAGTCTCGTACGCAACCACCTTGCCCGTACCGTCGACGACGGCAACCTTTGTGCCCGTTCGGAATCCGGGGTCGAGACCCATGGTCGGACGAGCGCCGGCCGGCGCTGCCAGCAGAAGGTCCTTGAGGTTGGTCGCGAACACGTCGACGGCGTCCTTCTCCGCAGACTGGCGCAGGCGCATCCGGACGTCGACGCCGAGGGTGACTGCAAACTTGGTCCGCCACGCCCATCGAACGGTGTCGAGGAGCCAGCCGTCGGCTGCGCGTCCACGATCCGCAATGTCGAACCGGGTTGCGATGCGGCCTTCGTAGACCGTCCGCTCCCCCGGTGCGAGTTCCGCGGTATCGGGTGCCATCGTCACCGACAGCACTTCTTCCTTCTCGCCGCGCAGTACCGCGAGGATTCGGTGGGACGGAAGTTTTGCGAAGGGTTCGGAGAACTCGAAGTAGTCAGCAAACTTCGAGCCATCGGTTTCCTTGCCCTTACGAACCGCGGAAACAACCTGTCCGCGGGTCCACATCAACTCGCGCAATTCACCGACGAGATCGGCATCTTCGGCAAAGCGCTCGACCAGGATCGATCGCGCACCGTCGAGTTGTTCCTCCGAATACTGCGCGGGATCGGTGGTGGGATCCCCGATGAGCGCATCCGCCACGGGCTCGTGGCCGGCCTCGCGAGCGATCTGCGCCTTGGTGCGGCGCTTCTTCTTGAACGGCAGGTAAATGTCTTCTAGCCGCGCTTTTGTGTCGGCAAGCATGATCTGACCACGCAAGGCGTCGTCGAGTTTTCCTTGGGATTCGATCTCGACGAGAACCGCGTCGCGCCGCTCGTCGAGTTCGCGGAGGTAGCGCAGCCGCTCCTCGAGAAGTCTCAATTGAGCGTCGTCGAGAGTGCCGGTGACTTCTTTTCGATACCGGGCGATAAAGGGCACGGTGGCCCCGCCGTCCAACAGGTCTACGGCCGCAGCCACCTGCCCTTCGCGGACGTCGAGTTCCTCGGCAATGCGCTGGTTCACGGTCTTGAGAATCACGAGAACCGAGCCTACCGCTATCCTGGAACAAGAAGACCGGCAGACAGCGCCGTGTCCGGAGTCCGGGGGAAATTGATGACTGCGCGGTTCGTCCGGGTTATCGCAATGATTGCCGCAGTTACTTGTGCGGCATCATGCAGCGCGGCCGCAAACCAGGCAGCATCCACCGAGACCTCCCCATTCCCTGATACAAGCGTGCCGCTCGCGCAGGCCCTTGACGTGCGACTCGAACAGGCCCGTACTGCCGCACTTGATCGCGGAGCAGAGGCGTCGATTGCCGTCTTCGACCGCACCACGAACAACTATCTCGAGGTGGGCGGCGATCAGCAGATCGAAACAGCCTCGGTAGCAAAGCTTTTCATCGCCGAGGATCTGCTCTATCAAGATTCGCGTGGCGAACGCCCGCTCGGCGACGACGACCGCACCCTCATGGTTGCCATGCTCGAATCTTCCGATGACACGGCCGCCAATCTCCTGTGGGACGCTGCCGGTGGCTCCGACCTCGTGAACCGCGTCGCGCAGCGATACTCGTTGACCTCCACCACCGCCCCATACGACGGTTTGTGGTGGAACACCGAAACTACGGCGCGCGATCTGATCACGTTCTACGACGGAGTCCTCGACGACACCGCAGGGCTGGGGGCGGACCGGATCAATCTGATCGTCGACCACCTCCGCGAATCCACGGCGACTGCCGCCGACGGCTACGACCAACGCTTCGGCCTCCCGGACGCTCTCTTCAACGAACCGGTGCTTGCCGTCAAACAGGGATGGATGTGTTGTGTCAGCGACCAGTGGGTCCATCTGACCACCGGCATCGTCGGCGAGGACAACCGATTCATCGTGACTGTCACCACGCGCGAGGATATTCAGTATCAGGACGACGACAACTACGGACTCATCCCGGATACCTCGATGACAGACGCCACCAACGACGAGAGTGCGCTCCACGCCCGCGACACCATCACGGGCGTAGCGCAGATCATTTTCCCCGACGGCACGGTGGACGAATGGTCGCCCTCCACACCCACAACCGAAAAGCCCGTTCAGGAAGCGTCCGGGCCCTAGAAGTCTTAACTACACGCGATACGACGCCGCAGCATCTACGACGCGGCCCTGCTGGTCGGCTGTGAGCATCGGCCACAGTGGAAGCCGCAGAATCGTGGTCGAGAACTGCAGGCTACGGACGCACGGCACAGGTGTTCGGCCGTAGCGCAGTCCGGCCGCACTCGTGTCCAGGGGCACGTAATGAAACGGTGCCACTACGCCGCGCTCGGCCATGTGCCGGATCATGGCGTCGCGGCTACGCTCGTTCGGCAGCCGGACATAGAACAGGTGCGCGGGGTGCTCACGATCGTCCGGAACAGTCATCAGTTGAACGTCGTGATTCTTCGCCCAATCGGACAGGTTCTCGCTGTAGTCGTCCCAGACGCGATGACGGCCCGCATGAATCGCGTCGAATTCGGCTAGTTGAGCGTCGAGCACTGCCGCGTTGAGTTCACTGGGCAGATAGCTGGAGCCGATGTCCTGCCACGAGTATTTATCCACCTGACCACGCAGGAAACGAGCACGGTTCGTGCCCTTCTCGCGGATGATCTCGGCGCGCTCCATCAGTGCATCGTCGGAGAGCAGCAGCGCGCCACCCTCGCCGCAATGAATGTTCTTGGTGTCGTGGAAACTTTGAGTGCCGACGGTGCCGATGGTGCCGAGTGTTCGGCCCCGCCACGTGCCGCCCAGTCCGTGCGCGTTGTCCTCGATCAATGCAAAGCCGTGTTCCTTCGCGAGTGCCAGCAGCGGTTCCATCTCGGCTGCCACACCGCCGTAGTGCATGACCAGCACGGCTTTGGTGCGCGGTGTGATCGCGTCGGCGACGGCGACCGGATCGATGTTGCCGGTTTCCAGATCGATGTCGACGAACACGACGGTTGCCCCGCGCAGCGCGACCGCGGTTGCTGCGGAGCTGAAGGCAAAACTTGGAACGATGACTTCGTCGCCCGGCCCGATCTCCAACAGAAGTGCACCGAGTTCGAGCGCGTGTGTGCACGAGGTTGTCAGCAGGGCGTGCTTGGCGCCGGTGATCGCCTTGATCTTTGCGGTGGACGAGGCGGTGAATGTGCCGTCGCCGTGAATGTGATCCGATTCCAGAACCGTTGCCAGATTGGTCAATTCATTCGCGGCACGGTAGGGCCGACTGAAGATGATGCGGTCAGCGTTCACGTGTGACACCGTCCATTTCAGTTACACCCGGACGTGGTGCATCGACCTTGAGATACAGGGGTTTGCCCACCAGAATATGCAGGGCAACCCCGAGATATTCGGCAATGAGACCAAGCGAGAACAGAATTGCCCCCGAGCAGAGCAGCATCGCCACGATCATCGATGCCCAGCCTTCAGGGTCGTTGTTGTCGCCGGTCACCGCCTGGACGAAGATCACCGCAGCGACGACCACTCCGGCGAGCGCAAGAGTCACGCCGAGCAGGCTGACCAATCGGAGACCCCGGGTTCCGCTGCACAACACCATCTTCCAGAACAGAGAGAACAACCGGCGGTAGTTGTAGCCGGATTCCTCGCGGCCCTCCGCACGTAAGCTAACCGGAACGGTGGCGGTGTTACCCACCACCCAGGTCAGAGCGACGTCGAGGTACGCACCGTTTGCGGCTACCTCCGCCAGTTGTCTCGCGATGTCGCCGCGAACAAGTCTGAAGCTCTCGAATTGCGCCGATGCCGGGAACGCGAACACCGTAGCCAGAACCATCTTTGCGCCCCGCGACGTCACGTTCCGCAAGAATCCGTGGGGGCGGGTATTGACCGGCTTCGAATAGACTAGATCGGCATGTTCTCGGAGTGCGGTGTCGAGAAACGCGCTGATTGACGCCGGGTCATGCTGCCCGTCCTCGTCCATCGTGACAATCCAGTCGCCGCGGGCAGCAGCCATACCGGCAATCGTTGCGGCGTCCTGGCCGTAGTTGCGGCTCAGCCAAATCACCCGTACGTGGTTGAAACGGCGTTCCAACTCGAGAAGAACGACGTCGGAGCGATCTGGCCCGTTGTCATGGACAAGGACGATCTCGTCGACCGAAAATTCGGCACCACCTGCAGTGACACAGGTACCGGTGAGAGTGTTCAGCTCGTCGACCAGCGCGGAAATCGTGCGTTCGCCCTGGTATACAGGCACCACGACGGAGATCGAGTGCACTCGCTTACTGCTCCCTTCGGGAACTCGACGAAGGGTCGAGTGATCAGTGCGACCGGACTCACACCGCCGCGAACTTTAACACGCGCGCGTGTACGACTCTTGTACTTTGCCAACGGTTTACCTGCACGCGTCATGGCACGATTCCCCCATCCTGTTAAGGTCTGGAACTCGTGGTGGAAACTCGCATTCGCGCCAGAGCTGACGTGTACAAATGGGGTGCCGGTACTGCGGTCGGTGTTATCGCGGGATACATCGCTGTCGTCCTGGCAAATGCACGCCATTTCTACACCGATGACACCGAGTCCCAGTACGCCCCGTTGTGGGTGATGTTGGGCCGAAATCTGCGCGAGGGCCACCTACCAGTCCTGGTGCCGGAGAACTGGATGGCCGGGAACTACGCCATCGAGGAAGCCGGCCTTCTCAACCCACCACAACTGCTCATCGACCTGATAGCGCCGTCCTTCGACAACCTCGCGTTATACGCAACGCTGGTCAAGCTGATCTTCGCGATCATCCTCGGCCTCGGTGTATTTCGGATCTGCCTCGAATACGGCTCCAAGCCCGCGTGGGCGGCCGTAGCCGGCGTCTCGATTCCCTTCACCGGTTTCCTGCTGTTCTTCGACGAGGCCAGTTGGATGACGGCCTTTACCGGCACCGCCTGGATGGTGCAGGCCTGGGCGTCGGCGATCCGGTACTCCCGCGGCAAGAGCGGTCCGATACCGACGTTTGTGTTCCTGTATCTCGCGATGTCGGTCCAATACGTGTTTCCCGCAGTCGAATCCGGTCTGATGATCGTTGCTGTGGCCATCGGCGAAGTGGTCTACCAACGACGCTGGCTGCCATCGCTGCGGCTCCTCGCAGTCTCCGCGTGTGCCGCGCTGGCGGGCCTCGCAACCTACCTGCCGAGTCTGCTCACCGCCGACGTCACCTGGCGCGGCGCATCCGAGGTCAAGAACGACGCCTTCCTCGCCGTACCGTGGTCGGAATCCCTCAACGCCAGCCTGCCGAGCACGATGCCCGCGTTTGTTTCGTGGTGGGGCTACATCCAGACCATGCCGATGGTCTACATCGCCTGGTTCCTGATTCCTGCGCTTGCATTCATCGACTGGGGCAAAGCTCGCGGCGCCGCACGCGAACTGACGGCCGTCGGAATTTTCACGGTGGCAGTACTCATGTGGACTGCCGGACCCAGCACCATCGGCCCCCTCCGCTGGCCCGCTCGGGTGCTCCCGATGGTGGCGATCGGACTGCTACTTCTGGTGTGCATCCTGCTCGGGCGCTACGCCACCACCGACAACTGGCGTCGCCGCGGCGCGGCCGCCGGAATCCTGGTGGGCTTACTCCTGATCCGCTCGGCGTCGGCTGCGCCCAGCCTCCTGGAATGGCACGTGATCTCGGCCGTCGCCGTCGCTGCTCTCGGCGCCGCGATGGTCTGGCTCGGCCGAACGAAGGGAACGGCCGCGGCCTGCATCCTCGCTATTGCCGCAGTCTCCCCCATCGCTTACGCCCAGGTGCGCGCCGCGCAACCGACACCGATGAGCTGGAACCTGCCGGAGTCGCGCTCGGACATGAAAGCAGCTTTCCCCGACTTCGACGGAACAACACTGCAACTCGCCGATCGCGCGCTCATCGCCCCCGACCAACGCACCCTCGACGGCGCATACGGCTCACTGGCTTTCGGAAACTATCCGAAAGATCTGGAACTCACCTACACCAGCGGTTACACCCCCAACGGGCACTACTACTTCGGCAATCTCCTGTGCATGCGGTGGGATATGAGCGTGTGCCCCGACGCGTTCGCACGGGTCTTCGCCGTCGAACCCGAAACTGGCCGCACCCTAGTCGATCTCATGAACGTGGACCGCGTGGTTCTGCAGAACGCGTTGTATCCCGATGCTCGTAACCAGCCGGCCCCCGACGGCTGGAAATGGGTCGACTACCCCGGCCACGACAACTACATCTCTGTACTCGAACGCGTCGACGGTCCAGTCTCCACCCGCAACGGCCGAATCTCGCACACCGAAGGGGTGGAAGCGACGTCGGTCGCCGAGACGAACATGTCGAGCACTCTTCGAGTCAGCTCGAGCGGCGGCGGGAAGGTCGTCTTCGCCCGTCTCGGCTGGCCTGGCTACCGCGCCACCCTGAACGGTGAGCCTGTTCCCATCGACGTTGTTGCGAAGTCCTTTGTCACCGTGGATGTTCCAGCCGGAACAAAGGACGCGGAACTTGTTCTCACCTGGCGTCCGCCGGGATGGAAGATCGGCGGCGCGTCGATGGTCGCCGGAATTCTCGGCCTCGGCGTACTCGAATGGATGTATCTGCGCGGCCGTCGACGCGACCGGATCGACGACGCAACGAACAACGCATCGTGAGCGAGGACACCGCCCCAGTTGCCGACCCGGGCCCGCTGCTGCGAATCGTGAAACATCAGCCGATCGCATTTGCCGTTGTGGGAGTGGCGAATACAGCCATCGGATACGGGCTGTTCGTCATCTGGATGCTCGCGTTGGGCAACGACAACCTCTACCCGGTCGCGCTGATCGGTTCCTACAGCATCAGCGTCCTGATCGCGTTTGTGCTGCACCGAACTCTGGTCTTCCGCGTCCGGGGTCACCTCGCCCGCGACCTCGGGGCGTTTATCGTCGTCAATTCCGGTGGACTGGTACTGAATCTGATCCTGGGGACTTTTGCGGTGTCGGTTCTCCATGCGCCACCACTACCGGCACAGGCAGTGGTGATGCTGATCGTGGCAGGCGTGAGTTTTCTGGGGCATCGATACTTCTCGTTCCGGCGCAGCACCGACAACCACTGACCTGTTACCGATCACTGACCTGCTACCGCTGTGGCGGCAAGGCCCGATCCACCGCCGCCTCGACGACGGCACGAACGTCCTCCTGCCCGAAAAGATTCGGCAGGGTGAGCCGATCGAGAACCAGCCAGTTCAACGACATGTAGAGCAGTCGAACGGTCATCGCATCACCTGGCACTCCCGAGGCCAGATGGTTGGCGACGTTGAGTTCGAAGTCTTCTCGGATGCGGACCGTCAGAACAGCTCGAAGATCAGGCCGACGCGTCGCCTCGAGGCGCAGCTCCATCAATGCGAGGAATCCGGTCCCGAATGAGGTGACCCGCTCGACCACGTCGAGCATGAGCGTCACCAGGCGCTCACGATCGGTGCCGTTGACGGGATCGATCATCCCTTCGAGGTCGTCCGGAATCAGTCGCTCGTAGATCCGGCCACCGGATTGGGTGAGTAGGTCGTCGCGATTTGCGAAGTAGTTCGACGCAGTTCCGTTCGGCACGGCCGCCTGCGTATCGACGGCTCGAAATGTCAAGCCTCTAGCGCCTTCTCGCGCCAGCACCTCGATTGCCGCATCGATCAGCGCCAGCCGGCGTTCCGGGTTTTTTCGCACTTGACACCGCTCCTGTCACGACCCTAAATTAAACCACTACAAACAGAGTACTACGAACGGAGTTTTACATGCGCAAGCTTGTGTACTACGTCGGAACAACGCTGGACGGATACATCGCGGGCCCCGGAGGAGAGTTCGATTTCTTTCCGCTCTCCGACCAGATGACCGCGTCGATGAACGAGCGTTACCCGGAAACCGTACCCACGCACATCCGGCCCCACGTCGGGATGGGCAACCCACCGAACAGAGTTTTCGACACCGTCCTCATGGGCCGCGGTTCCTACGAGCCCGCACGAAGCGTCGGCGTGAGCAGTCCATACGCGCACCTTCGGCAATACGTCGTATCGACCACGCTCCCGGATATCGACGATCCGGCAGTCAACCTGGTGCGCACGGACCCGGTAACGAAGATCAAGGAACTCAAAGCCCAAGAAGGACAAGATATCTGGCTGTGCGGCGGCGGAATACTTGCCGGGGAACTGCTACCGGAGATCGACGAATTGATCATCAAAAGGTACCCGGTCATCGTGGGTGCGGGGACACCGATGATCGCCGGTACATTCGAGCCGATACTTTTCACGCCCACGGCCAGTGAAGCCTTCGACAACGGCGCGAGCGTCACCTGGCTGAAGCGAAACAGCTAGGGCAGCAGATCCGGCCGACGTTCGGCGGTGCGCTGCAGCGACTGCTCATGGCGCCATGCCTTGATCTTTGCGTGATCGCCGGACAGCAGAACAGGCGGAACTTCGAGGTCGCGCCAGACCGCCGGGCGGGTGTAGCTCGGCCCTTCGAGAAGACCGTCGGAGAACGAATCCTCTTGGTGCGACAGCTGATTGCCGAGCACACCGGGCATCAAGCGAACTACTGCTTCCACCATCACCAGTACGGCAGCCTCGCCGCCGATCAGGACGTAATCGCCGATGCTGACTTCTTCGACGCGAACCCGCTTGGCCGCGTCGTCGAAGACTCGTTGATCGATGCCCTCGTACCGGCCGCAGGCAAACACAAGATGCTGCGCCTTCGACCAACGATGCGCTGTTGCCTGGGTAAAGGGAACACCGGCGGGAGTCGGCACCACCAAAATGGTGTCGGCATCATCCGGGCCGGAAGAATCGGAGCGGCCGAGGACGTCGTCGAGGGCGGGACCCCACACGGTGGGTTTCATGACCATGCCAGGTCCCCCGCCGTACGGGGAATCGTCGACGGCCTTGTGTACGTCATGGGTCCACGAACGCAGATCATGGACGTCAACCGAGATCAAGCCGCGTTCGATTGCCTTGCCCAGCAAGGCGGCACGAAGCGGTTCGAGGTACTCGGGAAAAATGGTGACTACGTCGAGACGCATGAATCGATCAGTCGCGATCTGAGTTCGACTTGTCGCTGTCGCTGTTCGACTTGTCACCGAAGTCAGGGTCCAGCAGACCCTCGGGAGGCGTGATCTCAACCAGGCCGTCGGCAATCGACACCTTGGTCACGATGGCGGCGACAAATGGGATCAACAACTCGCCCGATGCCTCACCGGTGCGGCGAATGGAAAGCAATTCGCCTGCGGCGGAGTGCAATACCTCGATCACAGAACCCACCTCGGTACCGTCGGCCAGAACGACCTTCAGTCCTTCGAGTTCGTGATCGTAGAACTCGTCCGGATCGTCGGACGGTTCGAGTTCACTGCTGTCGATGACAAACAACGTGCCGCGCAAGGCATCTGCCTCGCCGCGATCGTTGACGCCTTCGAGACGCAGCAGGAGCCGCCCGGAATGATCCCGGGCGGCTTCTACTGTGTAGGACTTGCTAGTGGACTCGCGTGGCTTATGCCCACGCAGCACAGTTCCAACGGCAAAGCGCTCTTCGGGTTCGTCAGTACGAACCTCTACGACCAGCTCACCTTTGATGCCATGCGACTTCGCGACACGACCGACGACGAGTTCCACGTGAAATACTGCCGTCTACTGATCGGTGTCGACGACGTCGACGCGAATGCCACGGCCACCGATACCGGAGACCAGGGTGCGCAGAGCGGTCGCGGTGCGGCCGCCCCTGCCGATGACCTTGCCGAGATCGTCGGGGTGCACGTGCACCTCGACGGTACGTCCACGGCGTCCGGTCATCAGTTCGACGCGTACGTCGTCAGGATTGGCGACAATGCCGCGAACCAAATGCTCTACCGCATCAGCGACGACGGCACTCACTTGTCAGCAGCCTCGGCGTCTGCAGCGGGAGCCTCGGCGTCGGCTGCGGCGTCGTCTGCCTTGGCCTCGTCTGCCTTGGCAGCCTTCTTCTTCTTGGGGGTGATTGCTTCTGCAACCGGCTCGTTCTCGGCCTGCGCGAGTGCAGCCTGGAACAGTTCGAGCTTGGAGGGCTTGGCTTCCTTGACACGCAGGGTGCCTTCGGTGCCCGGGAGGCCCTTGAACTTCTGCCAGTCACCGGTGATCTTGAGGAGAGCCTCGACGGGCTCGGTGGGCTGTGCGCCCACGGACAGCCAGTACTGAGCGCGCTCGGAATCGATGTCGATCAGCGACGGCTCTTCCTTGGGGTGGTACTTGCCGATGGTCTCGATCGCACGGCCGTCACGACGGGTGCGGGAGTCGGCGATGACAACGCGGTACTGAGCGTTGCGGATCTTGCCGAGGCGGGTGAGCTTGATCTTGACAGCCATGGCTGCGGTACTCCTTCAGCGCGCACAACAGTGCGGCGCGTGTCACGTGCAATTCAGCAACCCCCACGAATTTGGGGGCCCGGTTTTGCCTCTAACCTGTGACCGTCGCAGCGGTACGTAACCGTTTGCGACGAACAGTCGTCCATTGTGCCAGATGCCTACTTGTGGATGAAATCCAGGCAAGCGTTATCGGGCGATTACATTGCCGCGAAGCACCACGTGGGCGGGCTTCGCCAGCACAGCGGTGTTTCCCCGCGGATCTTCGTCGAATACCACCAGGTCAGCGGGCGCACCCTCGACCAATCCGGATCCACCCAGCCACGTCCGGGCGTCCCAGCAGGCTGCACCGAGCGCGTCGTGTGACGACATCCCGGCGATCTGGAGTTCAGCCACCTCGTCGGCGATCCGGCCGTGCAGGATCGATCCTCCGGCATCAGTGCCGGCGTAGATCGGGATCCCGGCTTCGTGCGCCGCACCGATCGTCCGATGGCGCCGCGAGTGGAGATCGCGCATGTGGGCCGCGTAGATCGGGTACCGCGTCGCGGAGTCGGCGATTCCGGGGAATGTCGCGATGTTGATCAGTGTCGGCACCAGTGCGGTGCCGTGAGCAACCATCATCTCGATGGTCTCGTCGGTCAATCCGGTGCCGTGCTCGATGCAGTCGATACCGGCGTTGATCAGGCCGGGAAGTGCGTCCTCGGCAAAAACGTGGGCCGTGACCTTGGCGCCTTCAGCGTGAGCCGCCGCAATAGCTTCAACCAGGATCTTGTCGCTCCACAGGGGCGCGAGGTCGCCGACAGAGCGGTCGATCCAGTCGCCGACGAGCTTGACCCACCCGTCACCGGCCCTGGCTTGGCGCACGACCTCGGCAGGCAACTGCGATTCGTCGTCGAGATCGACCGGCAACCCCGGGATGTAGCGCTTGGGCGCAGCGATGTGCTGACCCGCACGGATGATCCGGGGAAGATCGGCCCGCTCGTCGACGAATCGGGTATCGACGGGTGATCCCGCGTCACGCAACAGCAATACACCGGCGTCGCGCTCGGTTTGTGCCTGAGCGATCAAACCGTCGACGGTCTCGCCGCCGCCCCCGCCGTAGCGAATACCGACATGGCAATGCGCGTCGACAAGACCGGGAGTGATCCACCCAGCATCGACAATCGTCTCGGCGCCTGCGACCGGTTCGAAGGTGATCCTGCCGTCGACAATCCACAGTTCGATGGGCGCAGCATCGGGCAGACCGATGCCGCGCAGATGGAGGGCGCTCACGGGCTTACTTCTTGGGCAGCTTGAGCTGCGACAGGTCGATGCCTTCGAGTCCGGGTGGCAACTGGTCGAGTCCCTTGGGCATGTTCGACAGGTCGGGCATTCCGGCAGGCATGCCACCGGGCATACCCGGGAATCCGCCCATGCCGGGGAACCCTCCGCGCATCTTGGGCTGCGTCGGACCCTTGCCGCCCTTCTTGCCCTTCTTGCCCTTCTTGCTGCGCACCTGCTTGCGGGCGCCGGGCATGCCCATGCGACCGGCCATGGCGGCCATCATCTTTCGGGCCTCGAAGAACCGGTCCACCAACTGGTTGACGTCGGAGACCTTGACACCCGAACCGTTTGCGATGCGCAGACGGCGGGACGCGTTGATGATCTTGGGGTCTTCACGCTCGGCGGGCGTCATACCGCGGATGATCGCCTGGATGCGGTCGAGTTGCTTCTCGTCGACGTTGGCCAGCGCGTCCTTCATTCCGCCTGCGCCTGGCAGCATGCCGAGAAGGTTGCCGATCGGGCCCATCTTGCGGACAGCCATCATCTGATCGAGGAAATCCTCGAGCGTCAGCTGGCCGGAGCCGATCTTGGCGGCGGTTGCTTCAGCCTGCTCGGCGTCGAAGACCTGCTCGGCCTGCTCGATCAGGCTCAGGACATCGCCCATGCCGAGGATGCGGCTGGCCATACGGTCCGGGTGGAAGACGTCGAAGTCTTCGAGCTTCTCGCCCGTCGACGCGAACAGAATCGGCTGGCCCGTGATCTCACGAACGCTGAGCGCGGCGCCACCACGGGCGTCGCCGTCGAGCTTGGTGAGGACAACACCGGTGAAGCCGACACCCTCACGGAACGCCTCGGCCGTGCTGACCGCGTCCTGACCGATCATCGAGTCGAGAACAAAAATTGTCTCGTCCGGGTTGACGGCGTCACGAATACCGGCAGCCTGCTCCATCAGATCTGCGTCGATGCCGAGTCGGCCGGCGGTGTCGACGATGACCACGTCGTACTGCTTGTTGCGCGCCTCTTCGACGCCGGCTCGGGCTACCTCGACGGGGTCGGCAGCGGAGACGCCGAGAGCGTTCTCGCCGCCGCCGATGGACGTACCCGGGTGCGGCGCGAAGACGGCGGCACCGGCGCGTTCGCCGACGATCTGCAGCTGTGTGACGGCGCCGGGACGCTGCAGGTCACACGCAACCAGAAGTGGAGTGTGGCCCTGATCCTTGAGCCACTTGGCCAGCTTGCCGGCGAGGGTGGTCTTACCGGAACCCTGCAGACCGGCCAGCATGATGACTGTCGGGGGGTTCTTGGCGAACTGCAACCGACGAGTTTCGCCGCCGAGGATCTGAACAAGTTCCTCGTTGACGATCTTGACGACCTGCTGCGCCGGGTTGAGAGCACCGGACACCTCGGCGCCCTTGGCGCGTTCCTTGATCTTGGCGATGAAGCTGCGCACGACGGGCAGCGCAACGTCGGCCTCGAGAAGTGCGAGGCGGATCTCACGGGCGGTCGCGTCGATATCGGCGCCGGACAGACGACCCTTACCACGCAGATCCTTGAGAGATCCGGTCAATCTGTCGGAAAGGGATTCGAACACCGAGTGCGCTCCTGAAGGTCGTGCGAGTTTGCCGTGGATATTCTCGGGCACCAGCCTAGCCGCTACGTCCGCATCGATCCCAGCCGATGCGGACGTAACCGCTTTCAGGCGTGTCGCTACTGCGGCTTTTTCTCCGGCTGCGGCAGCGGCACAACACTCAGAACGGCGGCCTCGACGCGCTCACGACTGGCCCGCGAATCGGCCCCACCGAAGTCGAGGCAGAACGAGTCGATGACAGACGAGCCCAGGGTCGCGACTTTTGCCCACCTGATGTCGGCGCCGCTGCGTTCGAGAGCTGCGGCCAGACGACACAGCAATCCGACGCGATCCTCGGTACGTACTTCGAGGATCGCCTGACCCTCACCAGGCGAATCGAACCAGATCACCCGCGGCGGTGCCTGTGCGTACAGGACCGGGATCGCCGAACTCTTGCTCAGCGCAATCGGATCTTCCCACTGCTGCGCCCGAGTTTCCTCTTCCTTGGCATCGAGTAGCTCTAGGAGGTTCAGCTCGCCCTCGGATGCACGGATCAACTCCTGTCGCAGCAGCGCGGCTTGCGGCGGCGCCCCGAAACGCGGAGTCACGACAAAGGAGTTGACTGCAGATCCCGCGTGGGCGCCCAGCGAAGCCGAATGCACGCGAAGCGACGACAACGCAAGAATCCCCGCGGCCCGTGACAACAGGCCGGGTGCATCCGGAGCAATGACCGTGACGACATACGTATGCGCGTTCTCGGCCGGAGACAACGACACGTGAACACCGCCGTCCTCGGCGATGGACAACTGCTCGGGATCGAGCGGATCCGGAGCGGGCAGATCCTCCCCCGCCATCAGCAAGCGGCATCGACGCACCAGTTCGCCGATCAACGACGATTTCCAATCACCCCACACACCCGGACCCGTTGCCAGAGAATCCGCTTCGGCGAGTGCATGAAGAAGGTCGAGCAGCGTTCCGTCACCGCCCAGTGAATCGACGACCCCCTGCACCGTCGCCGGATCGTCCAGATCGCGTCGCGTCGCCGTTTCCGGCAACAACAGGTGATATCGGACCATCGCGGACAGCATTGCGACGTCGGAAGGCCAGAGCCCCAACCTGTTTCCGATTGCCGTGGCCAGTTCCGCGCCGACCACACTGTGATCGCCGCCGCGCCCCTTTCCGATGTCGTGAATCAAGGCTCCGAGCATCAGCAGATCCGGACGCGCGACCCGCGTCGTGAATCCGCTTGCGTATGCGGCGGTTTCGACGAGGTGCCGATCGACCGTCCAGGTATGGACGGCGTCACGCGGAGGCAGATCCCGAATCGTGCCCCACTCCGGCAACAGTCGCCCCCACAATCCGGTGCGATCCAAAGCCTCGATGACCGGCACCGCCCGAGAACCCGACCCCAACAACACCAGAAGATCGTTGACCGCGTTCTTAGGCCACGGCTCGCGCAGTTCAGGAGCGTTGTCCGCCAAGCGATTGAGCGTCGACGCCGAGATCGGCATCCCACCGGTTGCGGCAGCCGCCGCAACGCGCATGATCAACCCTGAGTCCTTCTTGGGCCGAGCATCGCGCGCCAGCACGACTTCTCCGGCATGCTCTACGACACCCTCGTCCAGAGGATGACGCACCGGAGGCCGCCGGAGCCGCGACAACCCACGCTTGGGCAAAGAGTTTCCGGCAGTACGGATTCCGACGTCCACCGAATAGCTGATAATGCGTGCCGATTCGCTGAGCAGGCGAGCCAGATCGAATCGATCACCGATCCGCAGGGCGGCGCCGATCTCGTCGGCGTCCTGCGCCCGCAGCTGATCCCGCGGCCGACCGGCCACGCGATGCAACTCCGTGCGTACGTCGAGCAGTCGCCGGTGCGCCAGTGCCAGACCGCCGCCAGGCGAATTGGGACCGAGCCCCGGCATGCCGTCCGTCAACTGAGCGATGGACAGGGCATTGAGCAACTGCACGTCACGCAGTCCCCCGCGCCCGCTCTTGAGATCCGGCTCGGCTCGGTGGGCGATCTCGCCGCTGCTCGCCCACCGCGACTGGGTCTGCGCGATCAAATCGTCGAACCGCGAGCGAATGTCCATCCGCCATTGGCGTCGCACACCGCTGATCAGCAAATTGGTGAGTTCCATATCGCCGGCAATGTGGCGAGCTTCCAGCATGCCAAGCGACGCGGTGATATCGGTTGCCGCAACCTGCAAGGCCTGCGGCAGCGTCCGCACGCTGTGGTCGAGCTTGATGTGCGCGTCCCACAACGGGTACCAGAGGCGTTCCGCCACCTGAGCCACCACGGCGGGATCCATGTCGTCGTGCAGCAGTATCAGATCGAGATCGGAATAGGGCAGCAATTCGCGTCGGCCCAGCCCGCCGACAGCAACAATCGCAAATCCGCAGTCGGGCTTGATTCCCAATTCGGCGCCCTTGGTGGTCAGCCAGAACTCGTGGAGATCAACCAGTGCGTGTCGCAGCGAAGGTGCGTCGAGCCGACGATTCTTGGGTCCACCGTCGAGTAATGCCTTGCGTGCGCGGGCCAGGTCCGCGGCTTCATCGGATCCCCCTGACGAGACCGGCCCTGGCCCCGTCGCCTTAGCGACGGAACCAGGGCCGAAGTTCCCGGACCCATTCGGGTCAGAGTGCATCGCCACCACGTTCTCCGGTACGAACCCGGATGACCGACTCGACCGGCGAGACCCAGACCTTGCCGTCACCGATCTTGCCGGTGCGCGCAGCCTCGACGATCACCTCGACCACCTTGTCGACAGCCGCGTCGTCGATCACGACCTCCACCCGAACCTTCGGTACGAAGTCCACGGAGTACTCCGCGCCTCGGTACACCTCGGTGTGGCCCTTCTGACGACCGTAACCCTGAACTTCACTGACAGTCATACCCAGCACCCCGGCCTGCTCGAGCGCGGTTTTGACGTCCTCGAGCGTGAACGGCTTGACGATTGCTGTGATCAGCTTCATGTGCTCATCCCTTTCCCAACTCTGAAGTGCTGCGATTTCACTTTAATCACGTGCTGATCACGCGAGGTCGTATGCGGTCTCTGCGTGTTGGGTCTCGTCGATTCCACGAGCCTCGTCCTCGGCCGAGATGCGCCATCCGAGGGGCTTGAGTGCGTAGCCGATGATCGCGGTGAGAACACCGGTGAAGACAAGAGCGACAACTGCAATCACGATCTGAACCACCAACTGCTTGTAGTCACCGCCGTAGAAGAGACCGGTCGACGTACCGAAGAATCCGATACCGATCGTGCCCCACAGGCCGGAGACGAGGTGAACACCGACAACGTCGAGCGAATCGTCGAAGCCGAAGCGGAACTTCAGGCCGACGGCCAGAGCGGAGAGAATACCGGCGATTGCGCCGAGGAAGATCGAGCCGACCGGGTTCAGTGCACCAGCTGCCGGGGTGATGGCAACAAGACCGGCAACAGCACCGGAAGCAGCACCGAGGCTGGTGGCATGTCCGTCACGGATACGCTCCGTGAGCAACCAAGCCAGGATTGCAGCCGCGGTAGCGGTGGTGGTGTTGACCCAGGCGAGACCGGCAAAACCGTCGGCAGCAAATGCGGAACCGGCGTTGAAGCCGAACCAACCGAACCAGAGCAGAGCCGCACCGAGCATGACCAGCGGCAGGTTGTGCGGACGGAACGCGGTCTTGCCGAAGCCGGCGCGCTTGCCGACGATCAGAGCGAGAACCAGAGCGGCCATACCGGCGTTGATGTGAACGACTGTGCCACCGGCGAAGTCGATCGGCGGGACTGCGGCAACGAGGCCACCGTCACCGTCATCGGTGGTGCCGAAGATCTTTGCGGCGATGCCGTCCTCGGAACCCGAGAGCAATCCGCCACCCCACACCATGTGAGCGAGCGGGAAGTAGACAACCGTGACCCAGATGCCCGAGAACAGCATCCACGTACCGAACTTCACGCGCTCGGCCAACGCACCGCTGATAAGTGCGGTCGTGATGATGGCGAACGTCACCTGGAAGGCGATGTCGATGACATTGGGGTAGCCCCACGCACCGGCAATGAAGTTACCGTCCGCGTCGGTGATGCTGTCCTTGAGTCCGAAGAACTCGAAGGGATTCGCGAAGATGCCACCGATGTTCTCGGTGCCGTAGGACATGGACCATCCCCACAGCACGTAGATGACACCGATGACGGCCATCGAACCGAAGGACATCATCATCATGTTGAGCACGGACTTGGACCGAGACATGCCGCCGTAGAAGAACGCGACACCCGGTGTCATCAGCAGAACCAGTGATGCGGCCATCAGCATCCATGCGGCGTTACCGGAGTTCGCCAACAAATCGTCGGTACTCACTTACTACCTCCTAGTCGCACGTGCCGGGTGGCACGTCGTTGAGTAGAAGACTGCTGGGCTGGTGTTTCGTCCGTGGCGCGCTTACGTTTCGCGGACGTGAACCAATTACCCAACTTTGTTGCAAGTAAGTTTCATACTGGGATTCTTCGAATCCCTGTGCGCCTTTTCGGTAGTGGGCACTACCGAAAAGGCGCACGGGGGCGCTAGCCCAACAGTGCGTCGACAAACGCTCCCGGTTCGAACGGAGCCAGGTCGTCAGCGCCCTCACCGAGGCCGACAAGCTTCACCGGAACCCCGAGTTCATGCTGAACCTGGAAGACGATTCCGCCCTTCGCCGTACCGTCCAACTTGGTCAGAACAACACCGGTGATATCGACAACTTCGGCAAACACGCGGGCCTGAGCGAGACCGTTCTGCCCCACGGTGGCGTCGAGAACCAGAAGAACGTCGTCGACCGACGCCTTCTTCTCGATCACTCGCTTGACCTTGCCGAGCTCGTCCATCAAACCGGTCTTGGTGTGCAAGCGGCCGGCGGTGTCGATCAGAACGACGTCGACGCCCTCCTCGATGCCACGAGTAACGGCGTCGAAGGAAATAGCAGCGGGATCGCCGCCTTCCTTTCCGCGAACAACCTCAGCGCCGACGCGCTCGGCCCACGTCTGCAGCTGATCGGCCGCAGCAGCACGGAACGTGTCAGCGGCACCAAGAAGTACCCGTCGCCCGTCAGCGACCAATACGCGGGCCAGCTTGCCCGTCGTGGTGGTCTTGCCGGTTCCGTTCACACCGACGACAAGCAGAACCGCCGGATGGTTGTCGTGCGGAAGCGCCCGGATCGAGCGATCCAGTTCCGGACGAAGCTCCGCGACGAGTACCTCACGCAGCAAAGCGCGAGCCTCGGCCTCAGTCCGAACACTGCGGGCTGCCATCTGCGCCCGCAACGCGGCAACAATCTTTTCCGTCGTCGCAGACCCGAGGTCCGCGATCAACAGGGTGTCTTCGACCTCTTCCCACGAATCCTCGTCCAGGTCGCCACCACCGAGCAGACCGAGCAAGCTCTTGCCGACTGCCGACTGTGAACGAGACAGTCGACCACGCAGGCGATCAAGTCGACCTTCGGTCGGTTCGATCTCGTCGAGAACCCGAGGGGCGGGCTCGACCGGAGCAACAGGAGCCGTCTCGACGACAGGGGCCTCGACCACCGGGGCCTCGACGACCGGCTCTTCGACAACCGGCGCTTCAACGACCGGCGCTTCAACGACCGGCGCTTCAACGACCGGCTTTTCAACGACCGGTTCCTCGACGACGGGCGCTTCGACAACCGGCTTTTCAACCACCGGCTCTTCGACCACGGGCGCCTCAACGACCGGCTCCTCGACAACCGGCTCTACAACAGCGGGCGGCGCCGGTTCCGGCTCAACCGGCTTCTCCGGAACTGGCTTCTCTGGAACTGGCGGCTTTGCCGGCGGGGCCGGCGCCGGCGGTGGCGCCGTTGCCGTTGATCCCTCACTGAAGTTGAACCCGCCGCCGGCTTTGTAGCCGCCCGACTTGTCCTTCTCCGGTGCACCGAGCTCCGGCTTCGTCTCTGGCGCCTTCAACGACACCTGGCGGCTGCGGTAGCGCAGGAAACCCGCCACAAGAGCAATAAGTACTACGGCCGCGACAGCCGCGATGATGATCCAAGCCTGGGTAGTCACCGGCTCATTGTTTCAGGCCCGGCAACAGAAAGTGACCAAGGCTTACCGAACGGCGAGGTCTTGCCCTCGCAATCGCTGGGAAATGACAGTCGTGATGCCGTCGCCGCGCATGCTCACTCCGTAGAGAGCATCCGCGATTTCCATGGTGGGTTTCTGGTGCGTGATCACGATCAACTGCGATTTTTCCCGCAGCTGTTCGAAGAGCCCGATGAGGCGTCGCAGGTTGGTGTCGTCGAGAGCGGCTTCCACTTCGTCCATGACGTAGAACGGTGACGGCCGGGCGCGGAAGATCGCGACGAGCATGGCCACCGCTGTCAAGGATTTCTCTCCACCCGAGAGCAAGGAGAGCCGTTTGACCTTCTTTCCCGGTGGTCGCGCTTCGACCTCGATGCCGGTGGTGAGCATGTCCGACGGGTCGGTCAGGACAAGTCGGCCTTCGCCGCCGGGGAACAGTGTCTCGAAGACCCCTACGAACTCACGGGCGACGTCGGTGTAGGCCTCGGTGAACACCTGCAAGATCCGGGCGTCGACGTCGGCGACCACCGCGAGGAGATCCTTGCGCGCTGTTTTGACGTCTTCGAGTTGAGTGGAGAGAAAGGTGTACCGCTCTTCGAGTGCGGCAAATTCTTCGAGCGCCAGCGGATTGACCTTGCCCAGAGTTGCGAGGTCTTTCTCGGCCCGCTTGGCCCGACGCTCCTGCGTGGCGCGGTCGTACGGAGCGGGCGCCGGAGCGGTGACCTGCTCGCCGCGCGCCTTGGCTTCTTCGTACTCCGCCAACTCGAGAGCCGTCGGTGGCAATTCGACGTCGGGGCCGTACTCCGCGATCAGATCGTCGAGTCCGATTCCGTACTGCTCGAGAATGGACTCTTCCAATTGCTCGATGCGCATTGCTGCCTGTGCCTTGGCAACTTCGTCGCGGTGAACGGCATCGGTCAGCGATGCGAGCTGCCCGTTCAGCGCCTTGACGATCTCTCGAACCTGGTCGAGCTTGGCGACGCATTCGGTACGGGCGCGCGCCAGGTCGTCGCGATGAGCAACCGCTGCCGCCAAGACGGTCTCGAGTTCGCTCACCACTCGCAGACCGGATTCTGCGACTGCCGCAGCCACGGCGGCCGCGTGTGCCCGTGCCCGCAACGCGTGTTCTGCCCGCACTCTCGCCTCGCGTTCGGCGGCTGCCGCGCGGCGCAGCGAATCAGCTTTTCCGCGAACGGATTCGGCGCGTTCCTCGGCAGTGCGTACGGTCAGTCGCGCATCCATTTCGACGATGCGTACTTCCGCGAGCGCTGCCGCCGCCATTTCCCGGTCGGTGGCGGTTGATTCCGGTTCCCCGGCTTCGAGCCCGCCGTTGTCCTCCGCGTGGCGCAGGCGTTCCTCCAGTTCGGTCAGCGCAGTGAGAGATTCGACTCGACGGGCTTCGGCGCGACTGCGGTGCAACGTCAGTCGCTCCGATTCTTCGTGCGCGACGCGCACCGCCTGACCGAGTCGGCCCAACTGTTCGTAGATCGCGGAGATCGCCGCATCGGATTCGTTGAGTGCGGCAAGAGTCTGTTCTGCGGTTTCCTGCCGGATTGCCTGTTCAGACAGGGCGCCGGCCAAAGCTGCATCCAACTCTTCGGCCCGCAATTGTGTTTGCACCAACTCGGCTGCGGATGCGTCGATGGACGCTTGGGTTTCCAGCGTGCTCGGGCGTCGATCGGAACCGCCGACGAACCACCCCCGGCCGTGCAGGTTCCCGGAGCGGTCGACGGCCCGAATCATGCTGTGTTCAGCCACAACTCGTATCGCCTCGTCGAGGGTGTCGACCAAAACCACGTCGCCCAGGAGAGCGTCGAGTCCCGCTCGCAGTTCGTCCGCGCACTCGATGACGTCGACGGCCCGGCGAATGCCAGGACCGAGGTCGACCGGAGCGGACAAGTCGTTCGGCCCGTGGACAATCAACGCCGCCTGCCCACCGTCGTGTTCGGCCAATGCCGATACCGCAGATCGTGCGGCGTCACTCGACTGCGCGACAACAGCATCCGCGGCCGGCCCCATCGCAGCGGCAATTGCACTCTCGTAGCCCGGCGTCACCCGAATCATGTCGGCCAGCGCGCCGGTGACGCCGTCGTGGCGCTCCAGAAGCCACCCCGCGCCGTCCTTGCGGGCCAACCCGATCGAGAGCGCTTCGATACGAGCGCTCAGCGACGCGATGCGCTGTCCGCTCGACTTCTCTTCGGCGCGCAACTCGGCAACCCGCGCATCGACGATCGTGAGCGCTTCGACGGCGTGCTCGTGATTGGTGTCGAGACCGACCTCGCCGGCATCGAGGTCACCGATACTTTCCTGCACCGTCTCGAACTCGGCTTCTGCGTCATTCCCGCGGCGTCGGGACTCGTCGATCGATTCGGTGAGCCGCGCAACTTCGGCGTCCGCGGATTCGACGCGCGTTCGTAGGGTGTCTACCTGCCCGGACAGTCGAGCGAGCCCCTCGCGGCGATCGGCCACAGCGCGTACCTCGGCCATGTGTGCCCGTTCCGCTTCTGCCGCAGCGTCTTCCGTGGCTGCCAATTGTTCGCGCGCCGCCTCGGCCGCAGCACGAGCAATCTCGACGCCTTCGATCAACTCGGCTTCCTCAGCCGCCATTCGCTCGGCCCGCGCCTCCATCTCGTCGGGATCCTGGCCACGCACGCCCACCGGTTCGGTGTCGAGGTGACGCGCACGCTCACGTGCGATACGCACCGTGGCGTTGACTCGTTCCGCCAGCGCCGACAACTGGAACCACGTCTGCGCCGCGGCTTCTGCGCCGGGCGTCAGGCGGGCCAGTGCTTGCTCCTGGCGCCCGAGTTCGAGGTTGGCCTCGTCGAGCGCGGCGGCCACCTGATTGTGTTGCTCGCGCGCAACCTTCTCGTCCTGCGCTTGATCCTGCAGGGCATTGCGCCGGGTCACGAGATCATCTGCGGCCAAACGCATCTTGGCATCACGCAGATCTGCCTGCACAGTCTGGGCGCGCCTGGCAACCTCGGCCTGACGACCGAGTGGCTTGAGTTGGCGTCGCAATTCCGCAGTGAGATCGCTCAACCGGGCGAGATTGGCCTGCATGGAATCGAGCTTGCGTACCGCTTTTTCCTTGCGGCGCCGGTGTTTCAGCACGCCGGCCGCTTCCTCGATGAATGCGCGGCGATCCTCCGGCCGCGATTCCAGGATCGCGGCGAGCCTGCCCTGGCCGACGATGACGTGCATTTCACGGCCGATTCCGGAGTCGCTGAGTAGTTCCTGGACGTCCATCAACCGGCACGACGAGCCGTTGATCTCGTACTCCCCTGCGCCGTCGCGGAACATTCGCCGCGTGATCGACACCTCGGTGTAGTCGATCGGAAGAGCGCCGTCGGAATTGTCGATGGTCAAGGTCACTTCGGCGCGGCCGAGCGGTGCCCGCCCGGAGGTTCCGGCAAAGATGACGTCTTCCATTTTTCCGCCGCGCAATGCCTTGGCGCCTTGCTCTCCCATGACCCAGGACAGCGCGTCGACGACATTCGATTTTCCGGAACCGTTAGGGCCGACCACGCAGGTGATGCCGGGTTCGAATCGCAGAGTCGTTGCCGACGCAAAAGACTTGAAGCCTTTGAGCGTCAGACTCTTGAGATGCATGCGGAGAACTTTACCGTCATCGCGGTCAGCGTTCGACGAACCCGGACAGGTCTCCCCGCGCGGCGTCCCAACTGTCGACAACCAGGTCGACAGTTCCCGGCGTGGTGCCCGAGCGCAACAACTCCAGCAACCTTTCGAGCGACTCCCGATCACCCTCCGCGACAACGAGTACTCGGCCGTCGCGCTGATTCGACGCGTACCCCACCAATCCCAATTCCAACGCGCGCGCCCGGGTCCACCACCGGAACCCGACTCCTTGGACAAAGCCGTGTACCCACGCCGTCAACCGCACCGGCTCACTCATGACACACCGCCGACCCGATCGAGTCGGTGCACGTCACCCAGGAAACTGGTGGTGTACAGCGCATTCGGATCCCACCCCGGTCCGGCGCCGAACTTCACCGCCGAGGTCAACGGCAAACCGGAAGCAATCTCACACGAGGTGCCCCACTCCGGATCAACACGCACAACCTTGCCACCGGCGTTGAACGCCACGTACAGCGCTCCGTCCGGTCCGACAGTCAAATCGTCGGCCATGTTCGCGGGACCGAACCCTGGCAACGCAATAGTCCGCACAGTTCCACCCAGATCGTCGGCGTTCAGAATGTGAATTGCGGTGGTGAGGTCGAATGTTGTTGTCACAAAAATATTCTGCCCCGATCGAGCCAACCCGTCGACGGTTCCGAGATCCTCGCGCACGACCGACGCCGAACCGTCACTGCCGATCACGGTCAGTCCGGGTTGTGTCAATGTACGCGTCGTCAGGAACCGATTGCCGTCCAGCGGCACAAGGCCATTGGGCATCACCAACCCGTCGGCAATCGTCGTCACCGACCCGTCCGCGACGTTCACTCTGCCCAGAGTGCCGTCCGCGAGCCCGAACAGTCCTGAGACTGCAGTGTTTCCGGTGGTGAAGTACACGGCGCCGTCTTGGGCAACCAGCCCACCAGGCCCGTTCACGTTGCTCACCAGAGTCTTTCGGCTTCCGTCCGGCGCAACAGTCAGCAGCGATCCCGGACCGACGGGAGCCGACTGCGACAACACCAACGACCCGGCCCCGTCGAATTCCAGGTTTTCGAGCATTCCCGCACCGGAGGTCACGAGCGTCGACCTCCACTCACCACAACCGTCGCCGGCCCCAGTGGACTCCGCTGCCGCCGGAGTGGACACTGCTACAGCACAACCCAGTACCAGCGCAGCGACAACACTGCCGGCGCGCAGCATCAGGCGTCCGTGTCGATGGTCAACGTGACCTTGGTGCCGGCTTTGAGGGTGCGCCCCACAGTGCAGACCTTGTCGACGGATCGTTCGATCAGCGTGATCAACCGCTGTTGGGCGTCGGCGTCGAGTTCACTGAGGTCGAGTTCGAGAACCTCGTCCAGTTGCGGGTACACCTCGTTCTCACGATCCGCGGTTCCCGACACTCGAATGGTCGCGTCGTAGTTGTCACCGAGACGGCGCGAAATCGGGAAGTCCGAACTCATTCCCGAGCAGGCTGCCAAAGCGATCTTGAGAAGTTCACCCGGTGTGAAAACACCAGGTACCGATTCCGATCCGATGAGGACTTCGGCGCCCCGCGAACTCTTACCGGTGTAGAGGCGGGTGCCGGTACGTTCGACCCAGAGTTCGGTGTGTGCCGGTGCGTTGTCAGCGATCTGTTCAGCCATGCCGCAATCTTGCCACCCTTCTGCAGTGGCGAGTGCGACGACCTACGCTACGTTTCGACGCGACCTGGGTGCCGGTTGGCAGCGCGGGCAACTGAACGACGATCGATTCATGAACTTCTCACGCCGAATGGGCGCACCACACCGCGGGCACGGCAAATTTTCCTGCCCGTACGCCGAGAGTGAGCGATCGAAGTAGCCGGATTCGCCGTTCACGTTGACGTACAACGCGTCGAAGGACGTGCCGCCCTGCTCGAGCGCCTCACCCATGACACTGCGGGCCGCCGTCACGAGCTCACGCAGCTTGGGCTTTGTCAGGGTCTCGGCGATTCTGTTGCCGTGAACCTTTGCCCGCCACAATGATTCGTCGGCATAAATGTTGCCGATACCGGAGACCACGGTTTGATCGAGCAGTGCACGTTTGATTTCGGTGTGCTTGCCGCGCAGAACGCTCACCACCGATTCGAGATCGAAAGCCTCGTCCATCGGGTCACGTGCGATGTGTGCGACCGACTCCGGCAACAGCGTCCCGTCCACCTCGACCAACGGCGAAATCGACCAGCCACCGAAGGTGCGCTGATCGACAAACCGAAGATCGGCTCCGGAATCGAGAGCCAGTCGGATACGAAGGTGCTTTTCCCAGTCCACAGTGGGCGGCTGAACGAGCATCTGACCGCTCATCCCGAGGTGAACCACTACACCGACACCGGCAGGTTCCAGAACCAGCCACAGGTATTTGCCGCGGCGCTCGGCCGAGGCGATGGTCTGTCCGGTCAACTGCCCGATCAGGTCGTCGGACCCGAGAACGTGGCGGCGAATAGCGCGGGGATGGAGAACTTCGACAGCCTCGATCGCCGCACCTACAGCGTGAGACTGTAGGCCGCGGCGAACGACTTCGACTTCGGGAAGTTCAGGCAAGAGAAGAACTCAGCCGGCAAGATCGACAGGAGCATCGGCTACAGCAGCGCCCTCGGAAGCCTTCTCCGACATCGCTTTCCATGCCGTACTTGCTGCCTTCTGCTCGGCTTCCTTCTTGGACCGACCGACACCGACACCCAAGGGATTGCCGCTGATAAGCACAGTGGCGGTGAATTCCTTGTCGTGATCGGGGCCGGTAGCCGTGATCTCGTACACGGGAACACCGGCACTGTGTTCTGCGGTCAACTCCTGCAGACTCGTCTTCCAGTCCAAACCGGCACCCAGAAGCGGAGCACGGGTCAGAAGATCGTCGAACAGGTCGAGGACCACACGGCGCGCGGTATCGATTCCGTGCTGCAAGTGGATGGCGCCAAGAATGGATTCCATACCGTCGGCGAGGATGGACGGCTTGTCACGGCCACCCGTCATTTCCTCGCCCTTGCCCAGAAGCAGATGCGCTCCGAGTCCACCTTCACCCAAAGTCCGCGCAACCTCGGCCAGAGCGTGCATGTTGACTACGCTCGCACGAATCTTGGCGAGGTCACCTTCGGACTTGGCCGGGTGTGACAGGTAAAGATTTTCGGTAACAGTGAGACCGAGAACGGAATCCCCGAGGAACTCGAGGCGCTCGTTTGTCGGCAGTCCACCGTTCTCGTATGCATACGAGCGGTGGGTGAGAGCCAGCGTCAAGAGGCCAGGCTCTATATCGACGCCGATAGCGGCGAGGAGCGTGTCGTGATTGCCCTCGCCGCCAACGGCTGAAACTGTATTGTCGCTCGTCATAGTCTTTCTCCGTGGAGAACTAGACAGCAGCGGTTACCTGGCGGCCCTTGTACGTACCGCAGGACGGGCACGCGATGTGGGGCAAGGTCTGCTCGCCACAGCCACGGTTGGGGCAGGTAACGAGGGTGGGCACAGTGGTCTTCCACTGGCTACGACGCGACCGCGTGTTGGATCGCGACATTTTGCGCTTGGGGACAGCCACTTCTACTTCTCCTCGGCTTCGGTGATCACAAGATTTTCACTGGTGTTTGATTCCACGCCAAATTTGGCCGCGAGACCAGCCCAGCGAGGATCAAGTATGTCATGCCCATGCCCAGATTCCGCAATCGCCAGGCGAATGCCACATTCTGAGCACAATCCCAGGCAATCGTCACTGCACAAAGGCTGGAGCGGAAGCGCCAGTCCGACTGCATCGACGATGACCGGTTCCAGATCGATTTCTTCGTCTTCGACCTGGTAGACCTCGCCCTCTTCGGTTGTCTCCTCGGTGACGCTGTCCGGGTAAGCGAACAACTCCGTGAGATAGACGTCCACAACGCTCGTGAACGGCTCGAGACACCGCGAGCACTCACCCGTAGTGGGTGCGTGCACGGTACCGGTGACGAGAACGCCCTCGGATACCGCTTCCATACGAAGATCGAGATCTATGTCCGAACCTGCTTCGATCGCGATGAGATCGAGACCGATGCGATTCGGCGACTGGATCGTTCTCTCGACAGTGCGCATCGACCCTGGACGCCGACCTAACTTGACGGTGTCCAGCAAGAATCCCGCATCAGTTGACTGATGCGATGAATGACGACGATGCGTTGACAAAGAGAACTCACCTAACTGTTGAAACTGGATGGGCAACCACCCCACAATACCCGACAGTGCACAGCAGGCCCAATCCGGTGAAGGACCCTATCGGCGACGCTCCTGGCGGCGATCGTCGTCGAGGTAGTCGGGCACACCCGAACCCGTCCGCAATTGCTGACGACCGCGCCCGACGGATCGAACAGTCCCGTTGAGGAACTCCTCGAACTCGGCAAGTTTGGTGTCGACGTACAGATCGCACTCCGAGCGCATTCGATCAGATTCCGCGTGCGCGGCGTCGATCACCCGAGCCGACTCGGCGCGCGCGGTCTGGACGACCTCGGTCTGGGAAACCAGACGTGCCTGCTCCTCGGCTCCGTCGGAAACCGAGCGGTCGTACGACGCCTTGCCTGCTTCGATCATGCGATCGGACTCGTCGCGCGCGCGAGCAGTGACGGCGTCGTACTCGCGTCGACCGTCCGTGACCGTGCGCTCGGCTTCAGCCTCGGCATCGGCGACCAACTGATCGGCGTGAGCGCTGGCCTCGGCGACCATGCGGTCCGCCTGAGCCTTGGCGTCGGACAGGATGCGATCGGCGTCGTCGCGGGCATTCTCGACCGTCGACGTTGCTTCCGCGTTGGCACTGCTGACGGTTTTGTCCGCCGTGGAACGCGCGTCCGAGACCAACTTGTCACGATGGTCGAGGACGTCCTGGGCGTCGTCCAGCTCACTCGGAATAGCGTCACGGACGTCGTCGAGCAGTTCGAGCACGTCGCCGCGTGGGACGACGCACCCGGCAGTCATCGGAACGCCTCGTGCCTCTTCGACAATCGCGACCAGTTCGTCAAGCGCCTCGAATACCCGGTACACAAGCAACCCCAATCTTCACCGGCCAACTATCGGCCCACATCGTCACCGATCCACCTGGATCTGCGCCCGTTCCTTGTCGACAAGTTTGCCGGAAGATCGGCCCACCAGGTGCGTCTGGGGGCGGTGTGTCGGGTATCAGCTGTTTTCGGCTGCCCGTTCAGCGATGCGGTCGAGCAATCGGGCATGCACTTTTGCGGGCAACATGTCAGCGACATCACCACCGAAGGTGGCAACTTCCTTGACCAGTGAGCTGGACAGGTAGCTGTAGGTGGGGTTGGTTGCGACGAACAACGTGTCGACACCGCTGAGCTTCTTGTTCATCTGCGCCATCTGCAGTTCGTAGTCGAAGTCGTTGGCGCCGCGCAGACCCTTGACGATCGCGGTGATGCCCTCTTGCTTCGCGTAGTCGACCAGAAGCCCGTGCCATGACGTCACTCGAACGTTGGGCAGGTGGCTCGTCGCGTCTTCGAGCATCTCGATACGCTCGTCGACGGTGAACATTCCGCGCTTGTTCTTGTTGATCATCACGGTGACCACGACCTCGTCGAATTGCGCAGCAACTCTTCCGATTACGTCGAGGTGACCATTGGTCACAGGGTCGAAGGATCCGGGGCAAACGGCGCCAGTCATGAGTCCAGACCGTAGCAGGTTGCGAGTTCGATCCTGGCCTCGCCGTACTTCTTCGCCTTGACGGGTTCGAACCCGTGCGGCCAGACGGTCTCCGGTGATCGGGACGACCGCTCGAGAACGACGATCGTGCCCTCCCCCACCCACTTGTTTGTCTGAAGGTGTTGGAGGATGGACACCACCGCGTCGTCGGTCACCGCGTACGGCGGGTCTGCGATGACGATGTCGTATTCACGAGCACTCGGACCGGAGACGACGGCAGCGACCGGCGCTGCCCGTAGGACCGCGCCAGGCAGCCCGACAACACCGATGTTGTCCTTGATCACTGCTGCTGCCTTTGCGTCGGACTCGACGAGCATCACGTGCTCCGCACCGCGGGAGAGTGCTTCGAGGCCAAGGGCTCCGGAACCGGCAAACAGGTCGAGGACAGCACAGCCGTCGAGGTCGATACGCGCTTCGAGCGCACTGAAAAGCGCCTCGCGGACCCGGTCCGAGGTGGGCCGGGTTCCGCTCGGCGGGACTCGCAGGCGGCGACCGCCTGCGAGTCCCGAGATAATGCGTGTCACTCTGCGGCGCTCTCCCCGGTGGAGACGACAACGAGGAGGTCGCCGCCTTCGACTTGCTGGACTGCGCTGATCGCGATGCGGGAGACGATGCCGCCGCGCGGTGAGGTGATCGCCGCTTCCATCTTCATTGCTTCGATGGTGGCGACGGTGTCACCGGCCTCGATCTTCTGGCCTTCCTTCACCGCGAGCGTCACGACGCCCGCGAACGGTGCGGCCACGTGACCTGGGTTGTTCTTGTCGGCCTTCTCCGCCACGGGCACATCGCTGGCGATGGACCGGTCCCGGATGGAGACCGGACGCAGCTGGCCGTTGAGAATGCACATCACGGTGCGGTAGCCGCGCTCGTCGGGTTCGGAGATCGCTTCGAGTCCGATGATCAACTGCACACCCGGTGTGAGTTCGACGCGATGTTCTTCGCCGCGGCGCAGGCCGTAGAAGAACTGGTTCGCCGAGAGCCGCGAGGTGTCTCCGTACTTGTCGCGGTGCTCGAGGAATTCCTTGGTCGGGCCGGGGAACAGCAGACGGTTCAGCGCGCCCTGACGGTCCTTCGACGAGCCTTCGAGCAGCGCCTCGTCTGCAGCGGAGAGCGGCGTCTCCGGCTTCGCGGGGCCGCGGCCCTCGAGTGCCTTGCTGCGGAACGGTTCCGGCCAGCCGCCGGGCGGGGTGCCCAGTTCACCGCGCAGGAAGCCGACAACCGAGTCGGGGATGTCGAACTTGGCCGGGTCGGCGGCAAATTCCTCCGACGGAACACCGGCACCGACGAGGTGCAGGGCGAGGTCGCCGACAACCTTCGACGACGGTGTCACCTTCACCAGATGCCCGAGCATGCGGTCGGCGTCGGCGTACTTGGCTTCGACTTCTTCGAAGCGGTCACCGAGGCCCAGTGCCACAGCCTGAGTGCGCAGGTTCGAGAGTTGGCCGCCGGGGATCTCGTGCGTGTAGACGCGCCCGGTCGGAGACGGAAGCCCGGACTCGAACGGCGCGTACACCTTTCGCAGTGCCTCCCAGTACGGCTCGAGGTCGCACACGTTCTGCAGATTCAGTCCGGTGTCGAACTCCGAGTGCGCAGCAGCAGCCACGATGGCCGACAGCGCGGGCTGGCTGGTGGTGCCGGCCAGAGCCGCCGAAGCACCGTCGACGGCGTCGGCGCCCGCCTGCCAGGCGGCGAAGTACGTTGCCAACTGTCCACCGGGGGTGTCGTGCGTGTGAACGTGCACCGGCAGATCGAAGTTGGAGCGCAACGCGGTCACGAGCTTGGTCGCGGCCGGGGCGCGGAGCAGTCCGGCCATGTCCTTGATCGCCAGGACGTGTGCGCCGGCATTGACGATTTCCTCGGCCAGCTTCAGGTAGTAGTCGAGGGTGTAGAGCGTTTCGTTCGGATCCGACAGGTCGCCGGTGTAGCTCAGCGCAACCTCGGCGAGGGCCGTACCGGTCTCGCGGACCGCGTCGATGGCCGGCCGCATCTGGTCGACATTGTTGAGCGCGTCGAAGATTCGGAAAATGTCGATACCGGTGTCGGTGGCTTCCTGCACGAAGGCGCGGGTGACTTTTTCCGGATACGGCGTGTAGCCCACCGTGTTTCGGCCACGCAGCAGCATCTGCAGGTTGATGTTCGGGATCGCCTCGCGCAGTGCGGCGAGCCGGTACCACGGGTCCTCGTGCAGGAAGCGAAGTCCCACATCGTATGTCGCGCCGCCCCACGCTTCGATGGAGAGCAGCTCCGGCGTCAACCGGGCAACGTGACCGGCGACGTCGAGCAGACCGCTGGTGCGGACGCGGGTCGCCAACAGCGACTGGTGTGCGTCACGGAACGTGGTGTCGGTGACCGCAACAGCCTTCTGCTCACGCAGCGCCTTCGCGAATCCTTCCGGACCGAGTTCGAGCAACCGCTGGCGGCTACCGGCCGGCGGCGGAGTCGAGAGATCGATCTTGGGCAGCTTGTCCTGCGGGTACACCGCGGAAGGACGTTCGCCGTGCGGCTTGTTGACCGTGACGTCGGCGAGGTACGTGAGGATCTTGGTACCGCGGTCCGCCGAGGAGCGCTGCGTCAACAGATGGGGACGTTCCTCGATGAACGAGGTCGTGACCCGCCCGGCCTTGAAGTCCGGATCGTCGAGAACTGCTTGCAGGAACGGGATGTTCGTCGAGACGCCGCGGATACGGAACTCCGTGACCGCGCGACGCGCACGCGCCACGGCAGCCTCGAGGTCGCGTCCACGGCAGGTGAGCTTGACCAGCATCGAGTCGAAGTACGCGCCGACCTCGGCACCGAGAGTTGCGCCGCCGTCGAGGCGGATACCGGCACCACCCGGCGTGCGGTAGGCGGTGATCCGGCCCGTGTCGGGGCGGAACCCGTTGGCGGGGTCCTCGGTGGTGATGCGGCACTGCAGCGCCGCGCCGCGCAGCTTGATCGAGTCCTGCGTCAGACCCAAGTCGTCGAGGGTGGAACCGGACGCGATCAGGAGCTGCGACTGAACGAGGTCGACATCGGTGACCTCTTCGGTGACCGTGTGCTCCACCTGGATTCGCGGATTCATCTCGATGAAGACGTGATTGCCACGGGTGTCGAGAAGGAACTCCACCGTGCCGGCGCACGTGTAACCGATCTGCTTCGCGAAAGCCACGGCATCGGCGCAGATCTTGGCCCGCAACTCCTCCGACAGATTCGGGGCCGGGGCGAGTTCGATCACCTTCTGGTGGCGACGCTGCAACGAGCAGTCGCGCTCGAACAGGTGAATAACATTGCCGTGCTCGTCGGCGAGGATCTGGACTTCGATGTGGCGGGGATCGATGACAGCCTGCTCGAGGAACACCGTCGGATCACCGAAGGCGGATTCCGCTTCACGCGCCGCGGCTTCGATGGATTCCTTGAGCAGTGATCGCTCGGCTACGCGGCGCATACCGCGGCCACCACCACCGGCGACGGCTTTCACGAAGATCGGGAACGTCATGTCCTCGGCTGCCGCGAGCAACTCGTCGATATCCGACGACGGCTCCGACGACGCCAGCACCGGCAGACCCGCAGCCTTCGCTGCGGCAATCGCCCGCGCCTTGTTACCGGTCAGCTCGAGGATCTCCGCGGACGGGCCGACGAACTTGATGCCCGCCTCCGCACACGCAGCCGACAGATCCGGATTCTCGGACAGGAACCCGTAACCGGGATAGATCGCGTCAGCGCCGGCATTTTGGGCCGCGGCCACGATCTCCTCCACCGACAGGTACGCCCGAACCGGGTGCCCCTTCTCCCCGATCTGATAACTCTCGTCAGACTTCAGGCGGTGGATCGAGTTCCGATCCTCGTACGGGAACACCGCGACAGTTCCAGCACCTAGTTCGTAGGCGGCGCGGAAGGCGCGGATCGCAATTTCGCCGCGGTTGGCGACGAGCACTTTGGAGAACATGGGGAAAAACTACCGCGAATTCCGTGTGTGCAGGCACGCGGCGTCCCACATCGTAGACTGAATCGAGAAACAAACCCGATGGTCCTGCCGCTATTCGTATTCAGTTTGCCGTCATACTTCTCACGATTTCTCGAGGTATTCGATCCGATCGGAGTCCAGGGCGGCGCTCACCATCGACGCAAGTGCGGGGTGCTGGGCGAGCGTCGGGTCGCGTTCGACAACTCCGGTCGCGAAGTCTCGCGCGGATTCGAGAATGTCGCCGTGCGCGATGAGCGAGAGCAGCCGCAGATTGGACGTGGTGCCGGATTGGGCCGCTCCGAGGATGTCTCCCTCACGTCGTGTCGCGAGATCGAGTTGTGCCAGTTCGAAACCGTCATTGGTGGCGGCAACGGCAGAGAGCCGCTCGTACGCCGGTCCACCTGGGTTGCTGCCCGTCACCAGAATGCACAGCCCTTGGTGCTTTCCTCTGCCGACACGGCCACGCAGCTGATGGAGCTGACTGACGCCGAACCGCTCCGCGTCGACGATCACCATGACCGTCGCGTTCGGCACGTCCACACCGACCTCCACGACGGTGGTGCAGACGAGCACATCGATGTCGCCGACGTTGAACGCGCTCATGACCACGTCTTTCTCATCTGACGGCAGGCGACCGTGCAGGAGGCCGACGCGCAGCTCGGAAAGCGGACCGCTCGACAACTCCTCGAAGACGTCGACTGCCGACTTCGTTTCGGGTTGCTTCTCCTCGGTGAACTGGTCCTCGCCAGCAGCAGGCTCGCCGTCACCGATCCGGGAGCACACGACGTAGGCCTGACGCCCGTCTGCGACGTCCTCGCGAATTCGTGCCCACGCCCGATCCACCCAGGCGGGCTTCTGCTTTGCCGGCACAACGCTGCTCTTGATCGGGCTACGCCCACGAGGCAATTCGCGCAGGGTGGACACTTCCAGATCGCCGAGCACCGTCATGGCAATGGTGCGCGGAATGGGAGTAGCAGTCATGACCAGCAGGTGGGGGCTCAGGCCGTCGCGAGCACGCGAGCGGAGGTGATCTCGTTGCTCCACCCCGAACCTGTGCTGCTCGTCGACCACAACCATGCCGAGGTTGAAGAACTCGACACTGTCCTGGATGAGCGCGTGGGTACCGATGACAATTCCCGCATCACCGGTCACCGCGTCGAGAAGCGCGGCACGTTTTGCGGCAACCGGAAGTGAACCGGTGAGCAAGGCGATACGAGTGGAGTGCTCGGCCGAGCCCAGCTCTCCCCCGGTTGCGAGCGGCCCCATCATCGCGCGCAGGGAGCGGGCATGCTGATTGGCCAGCACCTCGGTAGGCGCGAGCAGTGCACATTGATATCCCGCGTCAACCGCTTGCAGCATCGCCCGAAGCGCCACGATGGTCTTACCCGAGCCCACCTCACCTTGAAGGAGCCGGCTCATGGGGTGAGTCTGAGAGAGATCGGCCGCGATTTCCGCGGCGACGGCTTGCTGCCCTTCCGTCAGTGTGAACGGCAACATCTCCTCGAACTGCTCGGCGATACCGCCTGCGACAGGCACGCACGCCGGTGCCACCCGCTCGGAATTGTCGTGACGTCGCATCGCCAGAACCAACTGCAGAGACAGCGCCTCGTCGAACCGCAATCGCTCGCGGGAACGTTCGATGTCGTCCTTGGTATCGGGCAGGTGCACCGTCCTCAGTGCCTCGTCCAGCCCGACAAAATGATGTTCGGCGAGAGTCTCGGCCGGAAGTGGTTCGGGAACCGGATCAAGCTGGTCGAGAACTTGTCGGACGCACCGCATGATCGTCCAGCTCTCCACCTCGCGCGTCGCCGGATACAGCGGGATGAACTCACGCTCGAAAATCGAGTAGTCGAGTTCGGCGCCCGGCCCCGAACTGGCACGGGCCAGCCCCGCGAGATCGCCGGCCCCTTTGACGGCTTTCAAGGGAACCACCGAATCTTCTTCCCCGGCACGGGGTTCCGGAAGGATCAGATAACTGGGGTGCGTCAAACTCCACTTGTTCCGGAAGTACTTGACTGTGCCCGAGAACATCGCCCGTACGCCGGGCTTGATGGCGTGCTTCACCTTGTACGGGTTGAAGAAGGTGACGTCGACGGTCTGTGTGTCCGTCGTGAGCGAGACCTTGAGCATCTGCCCCGTCCGGGACTTCATATTCACCACGCTCGCGGACGCCACCCGCGCAATGATCGTGATGTGCTCGCCCTCCGGGGGCTCTTTGTCGGCAAGTTCCTTACCGGCCGACGCGTACCGGTGAGGATAGTGGCGCAGGAGATCCTCGACCGTGCGTATCTCGAAGGCCTCGGCCAACGCGTCCGCGGTCTTCTTTCCCAGAAGCCGATCCAAGTTGTCGGCGAGCGTTGCCATGTCAGTTTCCTCGCAGATCGAAAAGCAGCAGATCGAAAAGCACAGCTATTCGTATATCAGTAGCCGCCGACACAAAAGCTCCCGACACGATCACCCCGGAGACCGATCACTCCACGCCCAGCTGAAACAGATCCCCCGGCTGACCGCCCTGATAGATCAGCACGTCGACGCCTGGGTAGGTGCTGATGACATGTGCTTCCATCCGCTCGGCCAAGCCGTCGGCGGCGTCGGCGCCCATGAGAAGTGTGACCAATTCGCCACCAGATCCCAGCGCAAGATCGATCAACCGCGCTGCCGACGCCTCGACGTCCGGTCCGATGACCACCACCTCGTGGCCCATCAATCCGATGGCGTCGCCCGGGTCGCAGGTTCCGACAAACGTCAGCGACCTTTCCACCGCGATCCGCAGAGACCCCCACCGAGTTGCCGCGGCCGACTCGGACATGGTGAACCCGTCGTCGGCGACGTTGCGACTTCCGTCGTGGACCGCGAGTGCTGCCAACCCCTGAACCATCGAGGATGTCGAGAGCAGCAGCACCTGATGCAGGGGGTCTCGGGCCGCGGCACTGACCGCAACCAATTCCTGAGCGCTCAGCGCGCCGTTCGGCAGCACCAGCACCTCGGTGCGATCCATGGTGCGGATATGGCCGAGCAACTGTGCGCGGGTCACCGGCGCTTCGTCGCACCGCAGTACCGAGGCACCTTCACTCTCGAACAGTGCCGCGGCGCCGTCCCCGGCCACAACGGCGAGTACACCACGCGCGTCGTGGCCCTGAAACTGCATCTCCTGACGGGCGACCAACTGATCACGTTGGTCGACGAGGAAACTGCTGATCCGAATCCCGTGCACGCGGCCGGCTTCGAGGCCGGCCTCGACTGCGGCGCCCGCATCACAGCAATGCACGTGAACCGACCAGCCACCGAATCCGTCACTGACGATCACTATCGAGTCTCCGAGCACCGCCAACCGGGTGCGGAGCGCCGCCATCAGATCCTCATCCGACTCGTCGACGAGGTACATCACCTCGAAGTCCTGCGCCGAATCGTCGCCACATTCGAGCGGACCCGATTTCCGGTCCCAGTCATGGTCGCGTCTGCTGACCTCTGCAATGAGACCGCGGCTTCGTCCGGCACCCAGTTCCACCCGATCCGGTGAGTGCCCGGACACCGACTCGACCAGAGCGTCCAAAATCACCAGCAAGCCCAGTCCGCCCGCATCCACGACGCCTGCCGAGGCCAGCACGTCGAGTTGCTGCGGTGTCTTGACCAGGGCCCTCGCGGCCGCATCTGCCGCGGCGAGCGCAACAGACTGGAGGTCCACGCCGACGCACTGCGCCGCCGCTTCACCGGACGCTCGGAGAACGGTCACGATGGTGCCCTCGACCAAGTCCGTCACCGCGCGCGACGCAAGCTCGGTACCCGTCTGCAGCGCTTCCGCAAGATCGAGTCCGTTGATCCGCTCACCGCGCACCGTCTCAGCAATCCCACGAATCACCTGGGACAGGATGACGCCGGAATTGCCGCGGGCTCCTGCCACGGCGCCCCGCGCCAGCGCATTGGCGGTGCGGGTAGCGCTGGTGACGTCGCCGCCGAGCGCTTCGGCCGAATCGAGCGCGGCACGCATCGTGAACAGCAGATTTGTGCCGGTGTCGGAATCAGGGATGGGAAAGACGTTGAGGCTGTTGATCTCTCCACGCCGCTCCTCGAGGCAATCGACCGAGCGTCGCGCCCACCGGCGCAGCAGGAGACCGTCGGCCGTCCCGTCCGTTCTCTGGTGGTGCGCGTCCCCCACTGGCAATTCCCCTCTGCGGAAACGTCCCCTCCTCGGGGACGGAAACGAATGCTGTCGAGGGTAGTCGGGCACACTCCGTAATCACCGGTTTGCAGGCCGGTTTGGTCAATCCACCGGTCAACAGTTACTGTTACACGGTTGCCTCGAACGGGCTACACCAAATATTGCTGCAAACAGTGCACTCCGGTGCATCGTCTACAACAGTGTTCTGTGTTGTCACGCTCGACTGCACCGTAAGCGGTCGGAGACCGATTCGGTATCGCAAGATCCACAGCGTATATTCGAATTGTCATTCTGGCCGTCCTACTGTGTAGGGTGACCACTTCAATATTCATTTCTAACAAGGAGTTCGCGACTATGGCTGCCGTCTGCGACGTATGCGCCAAGGGGCCCGGCTTCGGTAAGTCGGTCTCGCACTCGCACCGGCGTACCAATCGTCGCTGGAACCCGAACATTCAGTCTGTTCGTACCGAGGTTGCCCCGGGTAACACCCGTAAGGTCAACGTGTGCACCTCCTGCCTGAAGGCAGGCAAGGTCGCTCGGGGCTGATTGCCCGAGCACAACAATTGCAAGCTCTGCCCCCGACACTTCGGTGTCGGGGGCAGAGCTGTTTTTGTCGTGCCTTTTGTTGTGCCTGTGCCGGGGTCCCTCCTGTGACGACCCGGACACCTGACCCGTAATGTGCGTGAGGTGACTTCCATCGATGACCTCAGCAAAGTAACGCTCGAAGAAGGCGTACTCCGCATCACCATTTCCACCGCCGCCAACGGCACCTCCCTCGACGACGAAGGGATGATCCAGGGTGCAGTGGCCCTGGAATCGTTCGGAAACGACATCGGCAGCATTCTCCTGGTCGGTGAAGGCCCCAACTTCTGTGCGGGCGGTAACGTCCGGGCCTTCGCGTCAGCGCCGGATCGCGGCGAGTACGTCGAAGGAGTTGCCCAGAACCTCCACACCTTCGTGCGTGCTCTGGATGCGGCATCGGTTCCCGTGGTCGCGGGAATTCACGGTTGGGCAGCGGGCGCCGGCATGAGCCTGGTCTGCCTTGCCGACATCGCCATCGGCGGCACCAGCACCAAACTTCGCCCTGCATACCCTTCCATCGGATTCACGCCGGACGGCGGGATGTCCTGGTCACTCCCCCGTATCGTCGGCGCCGGACGGGCTCGCGAAATCCTCCTGAGCGATTCCATTATCGGCGGCGACGAAGCCGTTCGTCTCGGCATCCTCACCCGCCTCGTCGGTGACGACGAGGTTCAGGAAGAGGCAGCCCGGCTCGCCCGCACGCTTGCACACGGACCGAGTTCGTCGTACGCCGGCATCAAGGCACTGTTGCGCTCGTCACGAACCAACACGCTCTCCGAACAACTCGACGCCGAAGCAGCGTCCATCAAGACTGCCGCCAACAGTCCCATCGGCCGGGAGGGCGTCGACGCGTTTGTCGAGAAGCGTCGCCCCGATTTTGTAGCTGCCAAGCAGGCTTGATTCGGCTCGCGTGACCGAATCGCTCTCACCAGAGTGGTTCGGTCACGCTCACGGTTGATCCCAGATCCCAGTCGACCGGCGTGGCCCCCATGTCCGTCAGAAGTTGGTTTGCCCGGCTGAACGGACGTGAACCGAAGAACCCACGCGACGCCGAAAGTGGTGACGGGTGCGCAGATTCGATGATGGGGGTATCCCCTAGTAGCGGGGTCAGCGTCGCGGCGTCGCGACCCCACAGAATGGCAACCATCGGGGCAGATCGAGCCACCAGAGCGCGAATTGCCTGTTCGGTCACAGGTTCCCAACCCTTTTTCCGATGTGACGCCGCTGCCCCTGGCGCTACGGTCAGTACCCGATTGAGCAGCAACACACCTTGATTCGACCACGGTGTCAGGTCACCGTCATCGGGAATCGGCAAACCGAGATCTTGGTGATATTCCTTGTAGATGTTGACCAGACTGCGGGGAACGGGTCGAACATCAGGGGCAACCGAAAAGCTCAGACCCACCGCATGACCGGGGGTCGGATACGGATCCTGTCCGACGATAAGCACTTTGACGTCCTCGAACGGATTCGTGAATGCGCGCAGCACATTCTCGCGCGCAGGCAGAAACTCGCGGCCTGCTGCGATCTCGTTGTCGAGAAACTGCTGCATCAGAGCGATCTGCTCCGAAACCGGTTCCAGCGCTGTGGCCCAGCCGGATTCGATGTGAGTGTCAATCAGTCGAGCCTGCGTAGGGCGCCGCGATAATGTGCAGCGTTGGCAGAGTAGTTCGCGACATTCGCTTCGAGATGACCGAGCGGAACTTCGTAGCCTTCGCGAATCTTGGCGGGCACCCCCAAAGCCATGCTGCGCGGTGGCACTACGAATCCGCGCGCGATCACGGCGCCGGCTCCGACTATCGACCCAGCCCTGATCACCGAACCGTTGAGCACGATCGACCCGGATGCGATCAAGCACCCTTCTTCGATCGTGGAACCCTCTATATGCGCGTTATGACCCACAACACATCCCGCACCGATAATCGTGGGTTCGGTAACCGTGCAATGAATCACGGTGCCGTCCTGAATGTTCGATCCAACACCCACCGAGATGGTCCCGTAGTCACCACGCAGTACGGCCTGCGGCCAGATCGACGTTCCCGCAGCGAGGCTCACATTGCCGATCACCACCGCGTCCGGGTGTACGTACGCGTCCGGATGTATATCCGGAACCTTGTCTCCTAGTGCATAAACAGCCATGAGGAGAACCTATACCGCGGTGGTGCCCGTGGCCGAAAAGCTGTGCCAGCCGCCGCCGGATTCACGCAGTTCTCCGTCCACAACAACTCCGGCGCCGGCAACGATCTCCCCGATTGCGGTCCACCCCGACGGCAACTCTTCACCGGCTGCAAAGGTCGCGGCAAATCCGTGATCTTCACCACCGGAGAGAATCCATTCCAGCGGATCGAGTTTCAGAGCGGCTGCGACTTTCGGTACGTCGGCTGACGTCGGCACGGCACCCGAATCGATGCGGACCTGGACTCCTGACGCAGACGCGAGGTGGCGAAGATCAGCGACAACCCCGTCCGAGATGTCGGTCATGGAGTGAGCAGCATCGGCCGCTGCCCATGCGGACTCGTACGGCGGGACCGGTACACGATGGAGCGCGAGAAGATCCGGGAACGATCGATCGCCGGCGAGCAGCAGCGCCAAACCTGCTGCCGAACAACCGAACAATCCGGCGACGGCAACACGGTCACCCACCTGGGCGCCGGCCCGCGTGACTGCCCGCCGTCCACCCAAATCTCCGAGTACCGTCACCGAGACAACAATGTCCTGCGACTGCACCAGATCCCCGCCGACAATGCCCGCACCCAGATCCGTTGCGGCATCCCAGATTCCGGCGGAGATTTCGTCCATGACGTCGATCGGAGTCGACGGTGGGCAGCCCAATGACACGGTGAAGGCGCTTGGCCGCGCACCCATCGACACGATGTCGGCAGCATTCTGTGCCACCGCTTTACGTCCCACGTCGCGCGGTGGCGACCAGTCCAGCCGAAAATGCCTTCCCTCGACCAGCATGTCCGAGGAAATGACAACCCGTCCGTCGGGTGCGGTGACGATCGCCGCGTCGTCACCGGGACCCAACTCCGTCGTCAGCGGTTGAATTCGACCGACAAGGGAGCGGGCAATCACGTCGAACTCCCCCACCTGCGCAACCGTGCGGGGCGATGAAGATGCCTGTTCGTTCGAGGTCGATCCTGATGACGAGATGAGCACTCCCTTTTTTCTCAGCGCAGATCGGACCGAAAGCGTCCTGCGGTACCGTCAAAGCAGTGGCAATTCTACCGATGCGCACGCGAGCTCCCCAGCAACAACCGAACCCGGAACCGAACGAAGAACTGAGCATGTCTGAGAACACGTCCCCCGAGACGAACGACCAGGGCGATAACGACCTCGACGAGGTCGAGCGTCGTAGCCCGGCATTGATTGCCACCGCCATCGCACTGCCAGTGGCCCTGATCGTCGGGTTGGTGATCGCCGCCGTGGTCGCCGGAAAGAACCCGACGGTCGAACCGGTGGCACTCGGCCCGGTTCCGGCACCCAACGCGGAGTCCGAGACGTGCGTTTCGCTGCTTGATGCTCTCCCCGAGGACATCGGCGACTTCACCAAGGCCGAACTTGTCGAACCCGCACCCGCCGGTGCCGCTGCGTGGCAGCGCAGCGAGAGCGAACCGATCGTCCTGCGCTGCGGACTCGACCGCCCCGCCGAATTCGATCAGGCCGCGGCACTTCAGGTAGTCAACGGCGTCCAGTGGTTCCAGATCTCGGGTACCGACATCGGCCTGGCGGCCAGCACCTGGTTTGCCGTCGACCGCGGCGAGTACATCGGGATCACCGTTCCCGACGGCACCGGCCCCACTCCGATTCAGGAAATCTCGGACACTATCTCTGCGACAATCCCGCAGCAGCCACTCGACCCGGCGCCGATCCCGGTTCCCTGATGTGACACGAGGGGCCGGTAATCCCGGCCCCTGTCCGTCAGCGCAACACGTCCGTCAGCGCAATCCGGTCCCGCGGGCGAGCGCAGTGTCGACCAACGTCGAAAGCAAAGTGCCGTAATCGATTCCGGTTGCTTTCCACATCTTCGGATACATCGAGATGGACGTGAATCCTGGCATCGTGTTGATCTCGTTGATCACCGGCCCGTCCTCGGTGACAAAGAAGTCCACGCGTGAGAGCCCCTGGCAATCGAGTGCGGTGAACGCGCGCACGGCCAACTCGCGAATCTGATCGCTGACAGCCGCGTCCACTTGCGCGGGGACGTCGAATTCGCAGACGTCGTCGAGATACTTGGTGTCGAAGTCGTAGAACGCGTCCGAGTCACCGTCGTCGGCGGGCATCCGGATCTCTGCGACCACACTCGCCTTGACGTCACCACTGGGGAATTCGAGCACACCGCATTCGACTTCCCGCCCGATGATCGCGCCCTCGATGATCACCTTCGGATCGTGCAGGCGAGCATGAGCGATCGCGCCCTCGAGGCCGTCCCACCCGGTGACTCGCGTGATGCCGATCGACGATCCACCGCGAGCCGGCTTCACGAAAACCGGTAGACCCAACTGCTCCTTCTGCTCGTCGGTCAGTGTCGCCGTTCCCGGGCGCAGGACCACCTGCGTACCGACCGGCAACCCCTCGGCGGCAAGCAGTTTCTTGGTGAATTCCTTGTCCATACCGGCGGCGCTAGCCAGCACACCGGGACCGACGTAGGGAATTCCGGCCATTTCCAGGAGACCCTGGATGGTGCCGTCCTCGCCGTAAGCACCGTGCAGGACGGGAAATACGACGTCGACAGTTGCCAGGACAGAACCCACGTCGGTTCCGTCGAGCGCCAGCAGCGCACCGGAACGCGTCGGATCAGCAGTCAGTGTCAGCGCCGTCCCGTCCTTGTCGACTGTGGGCAACTCGCGACCGTTGATGGCCAGCGATTCCGGATCGGTGGAACCGAGAACCCAGGCCCCGTCGGCGGTGATGCCGATCGGCACGACGTCGTAGCGTTCCGGATCGAGGTGCGCGAGGACGCTCCCGGCGGATACGCACGACACGGAATGTTCATTGCTCCGGCCACCGAAGATCACGGCTACCCGGGTGCGGCTGTTATTCACGCGTCAAACCGTACCGTCGAATCGACTTCGGCACGCGCTCGGGCCAGTGGATAATTTACCGACCGGACGTCAGTCCACCGAGGGCGCGCTGTATATCCGTCAACAAATCTTCGGTGTCCTCGATGCCGCACGAGATCCGGACAAACCCTTCGCTGACCTGATCTCCCCACCGAGCTCGCCGATCAGCTGTGGTGTGGATGCCACCGAAACTGGTCGCAGAAGTGACAAGTTCACTTGCCGAGACAAAGGAATGGAAAGCCGCCGCGGATTCCAATTCGATGCTCACCAGACCGCCGAACCTGTGCATCTGCTCCGACGCAACGACGTACGACGGATCGGTGTGCAGCCCCGGGTAACGGACGGACATGACAGCCGGATGGCCGGACAACATGTCGGCGAGCGCCTGAGCATTGTCACAGTGTCGGCCGAATCGCAGGCCGGCCGTTCCGAGACTGCGATGCGCCAGCCATGTTTCGAATGGACCGAGCACCGTCCCGGACAGCAGACGCTCGCGCTCGACCTTTGCGGCTATGTCCGCGTCGGACGTGGCGATGTAACCCATCAACAGATCGCTGTGCCCGCTCAGCGCTTTTGTTCCGCTGGCCACCACGACGTCCGCTCCCAGTTCCAGGGGACGTTGACCGAGCGGAGTCGGGGTCGTGTTGTCCACCACAAGGATTGCTCCGACGCGGTGGCACACCACGGCCAACGCCCGAAGATCGACAACGTCGAGCATCGGATTGGACGGTGTCTCGGCGACAACGACAACGCGGCCCGGCAACCCAGACAACAACTCCGCGAAACTCGCATCACCCATGCCCGTCGTCGACACCTCGCGAACGCCGATGCCCAGTAGAGCCAGGGCTTCCTCCGCGTAACGACGCACCTGGTAATAGCCGTCCGACGGAACGACGACGGTATCGCCGGCCTGAAGTAGGCTGCGCAACGTCACCGTGACGGCCGACATTCCTGACCCCGTGACAACGACGTGATCTGCGCCTTCAAGGATGCCGAGCGCCGCCTCGAGGCCACGCCACCCCGGATTCGATGCCCGGGCGTACGTGTCGCTCTCGCTCCCCTCGTCCTCCGAAAGCTGGTACGGCGCAGCAAATACCGGACCCAACTGCATGGGCTGACCAGGGCTGTGCGCACTCCCGACGCTGCTCACGCACCGGGTGGAATCGCCGTAGCCGTCTGCTGACGTCATTCCGGCTTGGTCCGCCGGCCGAGCAGTTGACCGATCGCCTCGCTGACCGCTATCCCCTCGTGGCAGACGCGGTGGACGGCATCGGTCAACGGCATTTCGACGTCGTATCCGGCAGCGAGTGCGCGCACGGACGTGCACGATTTCACGCCCTCGGCTACCTGACCGTTGGTGGCCTGCTGCGCCGATTCCATGGAGCCGCCGCGGCCGAGGTGCTCACCGAACGTCCGGTTTCGTGACAGCTCCGACGTGCACGTTGCAACGAGATCGCCGACGCCGGCCAACCCCGAAAACGTGGATGCCTGGCCACCGAGCGCGACGCCCAGCCGGATCGTCTCGGCCAACCCACGCGTGATGATGCTGGCAACAGTGTTGTCCCCGAAACCGCTGCCTGCCGCCATGCCGCATGCCAACGCGATCACGTTCTTGCACGCGCCACCGATTTCACAGCCGATCACGTCGGAATTAGTGTACGGCCTGAAATATCCTGTGGCACAAGCATCTTGAAGCGCCAAGGCACGGGAAGAATCGGTGCAGGCGATGACCGTCGCCGCCGGTTGACGGCTCGCGATCTCACGCGCGAGATTGGGTCCGGACAGCACGGCGACACGGCCGGGTTCGACGCCGGTAACCGACACGATCACCTGGCTCATCCGCATCAAGGTGCCGGTTTCGATGCCCTTGGCCAGACTCAACAGGGTGGCATTCGGACCTATCGAATCCTTCCACTGCTCGAGGTTCCCCCGCAGCGACTGCGACGGGACCGCCAGAACGACGAAGTCTGCTCCCTCCATCGCTTCCTCGTGACGATCCGTCGCACGAAGCGACTCGGGCAGCGCGATACCGGGTAGGTAGTCCCTGTTCTCGTGCGTCGCGTTGATCCTGTCGGCGACTTCCTTCCGGCGAGCCCACATCGTCACCTCGGTGCCGGCCTCGGCCATGACCTTCGCCAGCGCCGTTCCCCATGAGCCTGCACCCAATACTGCTGCCTTACTCACACAGTCACCTCGTCTACCCCTCGTGACGTTCGCCAAGACGCCGGTTGTGTTGCGACCCGGCAATGAAATCGCCTGCACAGACTATCGCCCGGACCGAACTCGAGTCGCCAGACGCCCCGGCGAGGCAGGCAGAGACAGACATGTCGGCGACCGACTGGCAAGATCGAAGGATGACCAGTGCGAGGCCGAGCGCAACCAGATCGGAACGTCCGCGCCCGATGCATGCCATTGTCGCGGTGAAGGACCTCCGATCCGCGAAGTCCAGGCTGGCCGGCGAACTCGACGTCGACGCCCGTGCCGATCTTGTTCTCGCGATGCTTCACGACACTCTCACCACGGTTACGGGTGTACCTGCCATCGACGGCGTCACCGTCGTGACTCCGGATCCGACAGTCGCCGCACTCGCGTACGCCGCGGGAGTAAACGTGTACGCCGATCCAGATTCGAGTAGGTCCACCGAGAATTCACTCAACTCTGCCCTCGACGCAGCGGCCACGCACATCCGCACCGAACATGGCACTGTGGATCTTGTTGTCATCCAAGCGGATCTTCCGTCGCTCCAACCAGACGAACTGCTCGAAGCCCTCGACGCCGCCCGCGCCGGTGGCCGTTCCATCGTCGTCGATCACCACGGAACCGGGACCGCGGCCCTGTTCTCGTGTGATCCCGATCTGCCGCTCGATCCACGATTCGGCCCCGAATCCGCGCGTGGCCACACGGATTCCGGCGCCAGGCGTCTCACCGGAGAGTGGCCGGGCCTTCGCACCGACGTCGACACCGCAACAGATCTCGACACCGCCCGCGCACTCGGCGTCGGACCGGCAACACTCGCGTCGTTGACACGCTTCCATCGCGCCACGTCCAAAACGCATTGACCTTTTTCGATCATCAATTGTCGAAGCGCGCAATTGTGGGGGATGATCGACAGGTGAGCAACGGCGAAGCACTCGAGCACCGCAAGTCCGCAAACAACGTAGAGACCACACCGCCAGAACTTGGCGACACCAACACCGCAAAAACCGGTGACGGGCAGCAGCCTTCGACACCGCAGCCTTCGGCGCGACCACCGGTCAGTGGATCGCCGACGCACATACCGAGTGCGCCGCCGGCAGCCACGAAGGCAATTCCCGCAGTCCTTCTCGGTGGCTTACCCGAAGACCGCTACCTCAACCGTGAACTCAGTTGGCTCGACTTCAACGCCCGCGTTCTCGCGTTGGCAGCCGACGAGTCACTCCCCCTCCTCGAACGCGCAAAGTTCCTCGCTATCTTCGCGTCCAACCTCGACGAGTTCTTCATGGTTCGTGTTGCCGGTCTCAAGCGCCGCGACGAAACCGGTCTGTCCGTCCGCTCTGCCGACGGACTCTCGCCGCGCGAACAGTTGGCTCTCATCGCGCAGCGGACACAGGAACTTGCCGACAAGCACGCACACGTCTTTCTCGATTCCGTTCGCCCTGCCCTAGCGGCAGAAGGAATCTCGATCGTTCGCTGGTCCGACCTCAGCGACGACGATCACGAACGCCTCTCGGTGCATTTCACCGAACAGGTGTTCCCCGTTCTGACTCCACTCGCCGTCGACCACGCTCACCCCTTCCCGTACATCAGCGGGCTGAGTCTCAACCTCGCAGTGACGGTGAAGGATTCCCTGACCGGCGGCGAGCACTTCGCCCGAGTGAAGGTTCCCGACAACGTCGGCCGCTTCGTTCGCGTCAAGAGCACCACCTCGTCGATCGACTCCTTCATCCCGTTGGAAGAGCTGATCTCGGCGCACCTCGATGTTCTGTTCCCCGGAATGGAAATCGTGGAGCACCACGCCTTCCGAATCACACGCAACGCCGACTTCGAGGTCGAGGAGGATCGCGACGAGGACCTCCTGCAGGCGCTGGAGCGCGAACTTGCCCGTCGCCGTTTCGGATCACCGGTCCGTCTCGAAGTTGCCGACGACATGACCGAACACATGCTCGACTTGTTGCTTCGTGAACTCGACGTCGACCCCGCCGACGTCATCGAGGTTTCCGGTCTGCTCGACTTGTCCTGCCTCTGGCAGGTTTACGCCGTCGACCGCCCGGCCCTCAAGGACGCACCTTTCGTTCCGGCGACGCACCCGGCGTTCGGTGAACGCGAAACACCCAAGAGTGTGTTCTCCACTCTGCGCGACGGCGACGTACTCGTCCATCATCCGTACGACTCGTTCTCCACCAGTGTTCAGCGATTCATCGAACAGGCGGCCGCCGACCCGCAGGTTCTCGCGATCAAGCAAACCCTCTACCGAACGTCCGGTGATTCACCGATCGTCAACGCGCTCATCGACGCCGCTGAAGCCGGCAAGCAAGTTGTCGCTCTCGTCGAGATCAAGGCTCGCTTCGACGAGCAGGCCAACATCAAGTGGGCTCGCAAACTCGAACAGGCCGGCGTGCACGTCGTCTACGGCCTGGTCGGACTCAAGACTCATTGCAAGACATGCCTCGTGGTTCGGCGTGAAGGCTCGACCATCCGGAGGTACTGCCACATCGGTACCGGCAACTACAACCCCAAGACTGCGAGGTTGTACGAGGACGTCGGATTGTTCACAGCCGCACCGGAGGTCGGCGCCGACCTCACGGACCTCTTCAATTCGCTGACCGGCTACTCCCGCAAGACCAACTACCGCAACCTTCTGGTCGCGCCGTACGGTGTGCGCCGCGGAATCGTCGAACGTATCGAAGCCGAGATCGAGCACAAGCTGGCCGGGCGTGACGCTGCCATCCGCATGAAGGCGAATGCACTTGTCGACGAACAGGTTATCGACGCGCTGTACCGGGCATCCAAGGCCGGCGTGCCCGTGGAGATCGTGGTTCGCGGAATCTGCGCGCTCAAGCCCGGAGTACCGGGACTGAGCGACAACATCGAAGTACGTTCCATTCTCGGACGATTCCTCGAGCACTCACGCATGTTCCATTTCCGGGCCGCCGACGAATTCTGGATCGGCAGCGCAGACATGATGCACCGCAACCTCGATCGCCGAGTGGAGGTGATGGTTCAGGTTACGGATCCCAAGTTGGCGAAGCAGTTGGGCGACATCTTCGATTCCGCGCTCGACCCACGCACCCGTTGCTGGGTACTCCATCCCGACGGAAGTTGGGTCGCCTCCCCCGAACACGGCGAAGATGTACGCGAGCATCAACATGCGTTGATGCGCAGTCGCACATCCAGCGGATCCTGACGGTCGCTGCCATGGCTGACAAACCTGTCAAAGCGAATATCTTTGCCGCCGGCGCAGTGTTATGGCGAAAGGCTCCCGATAATCCGGAGGCCGTCGAAATCGCCGTTGTTCATCGCCCTAAATACGACGACTGGTCTTTTCCCAAAGGCAAACTCGACCCGGGTGAAACATTCCTGACGGCCGCTGTTCGTGAAGTGCAGGAAGAAACGTCGATCACCGGCCGCTTCGGACGTCACCTCGGTGGTGTCACCTATCCGGTTCCTGGCCACCGCAAACTCAAGCGCGTCGAGTATTGGGCCGCAGAAGCCGTCGACGGAGATTTTGGTCCGAACAGCGAAGTGGACGTTCTGCACTGGCTTCCGATCGACGAAGTCCCTGACCATCTCTCGTATCCGATGGATCGGATGATCCTGCGCCGCTTTGTCTCCGCACCACCCGATACCCGAACCGTGCTGCTGGTCCGTCACGCAAAAGCGGGAAGTCGCAAGCGGTACAAGGGCGACGACACACTTCGCCCCCTCGAAGCCAAAGGCAAGGAACAGGCCGCGGCCTTGGCGTCGCAGTTACGCATTTTCGGCGCGGACACCGTCTATTCCGCCGACCGAACTCGCTGCATCGAAACTGTGATGCCGCTCGCCGAGGCTCTCGGAGTGGAGATCGGGATCGAACCACTTCTGAGCGAAGAAGGATACGCGGAAGATCCAGAAGCTGCCCGTGCGCGGGTACTCGAGATTGCCTCTGCAGGCGGCACACCGGTCATCTGCAGCCAAGGAGGCGTCATTCCGGATCTGATGGCCTGGTGGAGCGAATCAGCGGGTGTAACACTGCCCTCAGCGCGCAACCGCAAGGGCAGCACCTGGGCTCTCTCGCTCGTGGGCGACCGACTGATCGCGGCTGATCATCTCGACAGCCCGCTCCCGAAAGTCGCCAATTAGAAAAGAGTACTGAAAACAACGCAAGAGGCGGGGGGGGGGGGGGGGGGGCGCGGGGCGGCCCGCGCCGGGGGGGGGGGTTTGTTTGTGTTTTTTTTTGGGTGGGTGTGGGGGGCGAGGGGGTGGGGGGGTGGGGTGTGGTGGGGGTGGGTGGTGGGGGGA
>NZ_JAWLRZ010000004.1:0-354228 GCF_033142425.1 Rhodococcus sp. IEGM 1366 | reverse complement strand
GTCGCCAATTAGAAAAGAGTACTGAAAACAACGCAAGAGGCGCGACCCGCGATCGTCATCGCGGGCCGCGCCTCTTGCTCTTACTGCTTGCTTTCCAGCGTCAGGCTTTTCGCCCGAGCGCGACTACTTGGAAGCGCGCTTGGCCGGAGCCTTCTTGGCCGGAGCCTTCTTGGCGGCCGGAGCCTTCTTGGCGGGAGCCTTGGCGGCAACCGTCTTCTTGGCTGCGGTCTTGGCCGGAGCCTTCTTGGTGGGAGCCTTGGCGGCAACCGTCTTCTTGGCTGCGGTCTTGGCCGGAGCCTTCTTGGCGGGAGCCTTGGCGGCAACCGTCTTCTTGGCTGCGGTCTTGGCCGGAGCCTTCTTGGCGGGAGCCTTAGCGGCAACCGTCTTCTTGGCTGCCGTCTTGGCCGGAGCCTTCTTGGCTGCCGTCTTCTTGGCTGCTGCCTTCTTGGCTGCTGCCTTCTTGGCTGCTGCCTTGGTGGCCGGTGCTGCTACGCCGCGCTTGACTGCCGGGCCGCTGGCCGGAAGCTTCTGGCCGCCAGCGATAACCGCCTTGAACTGTGCGCCCGGACGGAAAGCCGGAACCGACGTCGGCTTGACCTTGACGGTCTCGCCCGTACGCGGGTTACGTGCAACACGTGCCGCACGACGACGCTGCTCGAAGACACCGAAGCCGGTGATGGTCACGCTCTCGCCACGGTGGACGGCGCGGACGATGGTGTCCACGACGTGCTCCACTGCATCGGTTGCTGTGCGCCTGTCCGAACCCAGCTTCTCAGTCAGAACATCGATGAGCTCTGCCTTGTTCATTGAAATTCCTCCGCAAATAATGGTCCACCGTAGGACCGACTGAGAACTACGGTAAACCTGATAACGGCAAGAGTCTATGTGCCACGCCAATTCTCAATCAACGTAGCCCCGAAATCGTGACCTATTTCTCTTCTTGCCCGCTATCCCCGATTTCCGTTCAGCCCTGGGAAATTTGGGCCGGGAGGGTAGTCGGTTTCCATGACGGCCTTGACTTTTCGAACTCGGAAATCGCCTCTACCTGGCGCAATGTCAGTCCGATGTCGTCGAGACCCTCGAGCAGACGCCACCTCGTGTAGTCGTCAATACTGAAGGGCACCACCGTTGTTCCGGCACTCACTGTCCGGTTCTCGAGGTCGACGGTCAATTCCAGTCCGGGCTGTTCTTCGAGCAACTTCCACAGCAGTTCGACGTCGCTCTGCTCCACCTGTGCGGCCAGCAGGCCCGCTTTTCCGGCGTTGCCGCGGAAGATATCTGCGAAGCGCGACGCGATCACAACGCGAAAACCGAAGTCGGATAGCGCCCAAACGGCATGCTCTCGCGACGAGCCTGTTCCGAAATCCGGACCGGCAACAAGGACGCTGCCCTTGTCGTACGGCGCGTGGTTGAGGATGAAGTTCGGATCGGTGCGCCAGCCGGCGAACAATCCGTCCTCGAACCCGGTGCGCGTCACGCGTTTCAGATAAACAGCCGGGATGATCTGGTCGGTGTCGACGTTCGAGCGCCGCAGCGGTACGCCGATTCCCTTGTGCGTGCTAAAGGATTCCATCAAAATTCTCCTCGAGTGTTAGGTACGTCAGACCAGATCGGACGGTGCCGACAACGTTCCACGGACGGCGGTGGCGGCAGCGACGAGCGGAGAAACCAGATGCGTCCGCCCGCCTTTGCCTTGACGGCCTTCGAAATTCCGGTTCGACGTCGAGGCCGAACGCTCACCAGGCGCCAACTGATCCGGGTTCATACCCAGGCACATCGAGCAGCCGGCCTGGCGCCACTCTGCTCCTGCGGCAACAAAGATGTCGCCAAGGCCTTCACTTTCGGCCTGCGCGCGCACCCGCATCGAACCGGGAACGATCAGCATCCGAACACCTTCTGCGACATGGCGACCCTCGAGAACGCCGGCGACCTCACGCAGATCTTCGATTCGACCGTTGGTGCAGGAACCGACGAAGACGGTGTCGACCGAGACCTCACGCAGCGGCATTCCGGCGTCGAGTCCCATGTAGGTGAGCGCCTTCTCGGCTGCCTGACGTTCGTTCTCTTCGACGATTTCTTCCGGATTCGGAACACGGTCACCGAGCGGCGCACCCTGTCCCGGGTTGGTTCCCCACGTGACAAAAGGCGTCAGAGCACTGGCGTCGATGTGGACTTCGTTGTCGAATTCCGCTCCGTCGTCGGTCTTCAGCAGTTCCCAAGCAGCCACTGCTGCATCCCAGTCCGCGCCGGTCGGCGCGTGCGGACGTCCCTTGATGAACTCGTACGTGATCTCGTCCGGGGCGATCATGCCGGCACGGGCACCGGCCTCGATCGACATGTTGCAGATGGTCATACGCGCTTCCATCGACAGTTTCCGGATCGCCTCGCCGCGGTACTCGAGGACATATCCTTGGCCACCGCCGGTGCCGATCTTGGCGATGACAGCAAGAATCAGGTCCTTACTCGTGACGCCAGGCGGCAATTCACCGTCGACGGTGATCGCCATCGTCTTGAAGGGGCGCAACGACAATGTCTGCGTTGCCATCACATGCTCGACCTCGCTGGTGCCGATTCCCATTGCGAGAGCGCCGAAAGCGCCGTGGGTCGAGGTGTGCGAGTCGCCGCACACGACGGTGGTTCCCGGCTGAGTCAGTCCGAGCTGCGGGCCGACCACATGCACGATGCCCTGATCCAGATCGCCCATGCGGTGCAAGCGAACTCCGAACTCTTCACAATTTCGGCGCAGGGTGTCGACCTGTGTCTTGGAGACAGGATCGGCGATCGGCTTGTCGATGTCGATCGTCGGGACGTTGTGATCCTCGGTGGCGATCGTCAGATCGGGACGGCGCAACTTCCGTCCGGCCAATCGCAATCCGTCGAATGCCTGCGGGCTTGTCACTTCGTGGACGAGGTGGAGATCGATGTAGATCAGGTCGGGATTCTGTCCCTCGCCTTTCACTACAACGTGGTCGTCCCACACCTTCTCGGCGAGAGTGCGTGCTTTCTGTGCCATGTCTTCCACCTCTGTACGTAGCCTCGCGTCGACGAACTACGGGCTGGCCCGCCGCGCGTGAAATGTAAGTCCGACAGCCCAACAGTTCTCATGCTGCGCATCAAATTCTCGAAAAGTGGATGCTGCTGACCTGTCGAAGATCATGCGCTACTATCCCACTATGCGAGAACTTGGTATCGACCTATGAGACAGCATAGCGGCATCGGCGTGCTGGACAAAGCAATGGGCGTGCTTCATGCAGTAGCCGAGGAACCGTGCAGCCTCTCCGAACTCTGTGCGCGCACAGGCCTGCCAAGGGCCACCGCACACCGTCTTGCCGTCGGCCTCGAGGTCCATCGACTTCTCGCCCGCGACTCCGACGGCCTGTGGTGTCCCGGCCCCGGCCTCGCCGAATTGGCTGCCACTGCCAATGATCCTCTGATCGCCGCGGCGGGGCTCATCCTCCCCCGCTTGCGGGAGATCACCGGAGAGAGCGTGCAGCTGTACCGACGCGAAGGTACGGCACGCGTCTGCGTCGCATCGATGGAACCGCCGACCGGCTTGCGTGACACCGTCCTGGTCGGCGCGCGCCTGCCGATGAATGCCGGCTCGGGTGCCAAGGTCCTTCTCGCATGGGCAGATCCGCAGACTCAGCGCGCGGTTCTGGCCGACGCGACCTTCGGAGAGCGCGTCCTTCTCGAAGTTCGCCGGCGGGGCTGGGCCCAGAGTGCGGCCGAGCGCGAGCCAGGAGTTGCCAGTGTGGCGGCGCCGGTACGGGACAGCTCCGGCACTGTCGTGGCGGCGATTTCGGTATCCGGACCGATCGACCGGATGGGTAGGCGCCCCGGCGCACGGTGGGCAGCCGACCTTCTCGCGGCGGCAGAAGCGCTGCACAAGCGCCTGTAATCGGACACGTAATCATGTAATCCGTGCCACAGTAAGAACTTCAGGAGTACCCGCAGCCGAGGAGATCACTGCCGTCATGACCGGAAAACAACGCAGCCAGATCACGATGACGGAGTCCGAAATCTCGGACTTCGTCGAAAAGAGCCGTACTGCAACGATGGCCACGCTGAGCGGCGACGGTATGCCGCACCTCATCGCGATGTGGTTTGCGATCGTGGACGGCGAGATCTGGTTCGAGACCAAGGCCAAATCCCAGAAAGCCGTGAACCTACGACGCGACTCGCGGATGTCGGTCTTGATCGAGGACGGTCTCACGTACGACACTCTCCGAGGCGTCTCGATGGAGGGCGTCGGAGAAATAGTCGACGACCCCGACGCCTTGTTCGCGGTCGGCATCAGCGTCTGGGAGCGGTACACCGGGCCTTACTCCGACGATCTACGACCAGCAGTCGACGCCATGCTCCACAAACGCGTCGCGGTACGCTTCATCCCCGAGCGCACACGGTCCTGGGACCACCGCAAACTCGGAATGCCGGCGATGCCGTTGTCCGGGTCTACAGCTCCCGCTCCTGAAGGCGTAGCTTGACCACAGGCCCAAAATCCAAGGAGCACACAGATGAGCGAGCAGGACAGTACCAATCCGGAATCCGAAACGACGTCTGAATCGGAAACACCGGCGGAGGCCAACAAGCGCAAGTTCCGCGAAGCACTCGAGCGCAAGAACCACAGCAACGCCACTGCAGCCGATCATCGCGACGGTCAGTCGAAGGTCCACAGCACTCATGGTTCCGCTGATCACAAACGCGAATTCCGTCGCAAGAGCGGATAGGCACGCGGCCTTCCCGAAGATGAGATGACAATCACCCCAGTCGATTTCGACTGGGGTGATTGTTTTGTGGCGCCACTGTTCACTGATTGAGCGCATAACAAGAAAGACCCTCCGATCAGATGATCGAAGGGTCTTTCTTTTTGTAGCCCCGACGGGATTCGAACCCGCGCTACCGCCTTGAGAGGGCGGCGTCCTAGGCCGCTAGACGACGGGGCCAGGACACGCTTTAAGCATGTTCTATTTTTTCGCACTTCAAGAACTTCCCTTTCGGGCTGTTCTCTGGAAGCTCAGCAAGCTTAGCTTGTCTGAGTCCGGCTGCAAAATCGACCGGATTTTCGCTGGGGTACCAGGACTCGAACCTAGAATGGCGGTACCAGAAACCGCTGTGTTGCCAATTACACCATACCCCAAAGGTCTTGCTTGGCCTTGCTCGCTCCGCTTCGCTGTAATGCTTGGCGGCTCGTCTCCGGCCGAAAAGAAGATTACCAGTACCCCCGCCCCAAATACCAAATCGTATGGTCACGGGACGTTTTTACTTCATTTCCGGCCGGAGACAATCCTATTTAGGCGCTTACTGCTGCCCTACCGGCACGCAACCGGGCAAGAGAGACGTCGCGACCGAGCAATTCCATCGACTCGTACAGCGGAGGGCTGATGTGAGAGCCCGTAATCGCCACCCGGACCGGAGCGAAGGCCTTACGCGGCTTGAGCTCCAGATCCTCGATGAGCGCCTTCTTGAGGGCTTCCTCGATACTTGCCGCCGTCCACTCCGAGACAGCGTCGAGTGCAGCAAGAGACGCGTCCAGAACCGGACCCGCATCTTCCTTCAGGTTCTTGGCCGCAGCAGCAGGATCGAGAGCAAACGACGCCTCGTCGACGAACAGGAACTTCAGCAGATCCCACGCGTCGGACAGAACGACGATGCGGGTCTGCACGAGGTCCGCCGCAACAGTGAACGTCGCCTCGTCCACGTCGGCACTGATATGGCCGTGCTCGACCAGGAACGACTTCAGGCGGGCCGCGAAGTCGGCCGGCTCGAGCAAGCGAATGTGCTCGGCGTTGATCGCGTCGGCCTTCTTCTGGTCGAACCGTGCCGGATTGGAATTGACCTTGGAGATGTCGAACGCCGCAACCATCTCGTCGAGCGAGAACACGTCGTGGTCGTCCGCGATACTCCAGCCGAGCAGAGCCAAGTAGTTCAACAGTCCCTCGGGGATGAACCCGCGGTCACGGTGAATGAACAGGTTGGACTCGGGGTCACGCTTGGAGAGCTTCTTGTTGCCCTGACCCATCACGAAGGGAAGGTGACCGAAGGACGGCGTGAAATCCGCAACACCGATCCGGATCATCGCCTCGTACAGAGCCAACTGCCTCGGAGTGGACGAGAGGAGGTCCTCACCGCGCAGAACGTGCGTGATCTTCATCAACGCATCGTCGACGGGATTGACCAACGTGTAGAGAGGAATGCCGTTGCCGCGCGTCAACGCGAAGTCCGGCACCGTTCCGGCCTTGAACGTGGTCTCGCCGCGAACGAGGTCGTTCCACGTCAGGTCGTGATCAGGCATCCGAAGGCGAACTACCGGCTTACGTCCGTCTGCGATGTACGCCGCGCGCTGCTCGTCGGTGAGATCCCGATCGAAATTGTCGTAGCCGAGCTTCGGATCGCGTCCGGCTGCCTTGTGCCGCGCTTCCACCTCTTCGTTGGTCGAGTACGACTCGTAAGCCTCGCCCGCCGCAAGCAACTTTGCGACGACGTCGAGATGCAGATCACGACGCTCGGACTGGCGGTACGGCGCATGCGGTCCACCGACCTCGGGGCCCTCGTCCCATGTCAGACCCAGCCAGCGCAGGGCGTCGAGGATCGCCTGATAAGACTCTTCGCTGTCCCGTTGAGCATCGGTGTCTTCGATGCGGAACACGAAGGTTCCACCGTGATGTCGTGCGAACGCCCAGTTGAAAAGGGCGGTGCGCACCAAACCCACGTGCGGGGTTCCGGTGGGTGACGGACAGAAACGGACGCGTACTTCGCTGTTGGTCATGGCTCACTTGGCTCGGCGATGATGGATGGTCGTACTACAGATTAGTCCCGCCGACTCTTCGTTTTCCCTGAAAGTGGTGAGCGCGCCAAACGTCAGCGCCCGGGGAGCACGTTTATCCGGCTCATGTCGCCGTCGTAATACGCAAGAAGTCGCTTGTCCATGATCGAGCGCCACAACGGCGGGACCCACGCACAGACGATCATGACCGCGTATCCCGCCGGCAACTGCGGTGCGTCGGCGGCGCTACGAAGGCTCTGGTAGCGCAAACGCGGATTGGCGTGATGATCACTGTGACGCTGCAATTGATAGAGGAACAAATTGCTCACGACATGGTCGCTGTTCCAACTGTCCTCCGGTGAGCAGCGAACGTATGTACCGTCGTCACGCTTGGCACGGAGCAACCCGTAATGCTCGAGGTAGTTCGCTGTTTCGAGGAAGGTGAATCCGGCAATGGCCTGCACAACGAGCCACGGCGCGATCTCCCAGCCGAATACCGCGATGAGCGAGCCGAACAACACCACACTCATCGCCCATCCATTGAGGATGTTGTTCTTGTAACTCCAGGTACTCACTCCCGCACGTTCGAGGCGAGCGCGCTCGATCTGCCACCCGGAGCGCAGCCCCCCGATAACGCTCCGCGGCAAGAAGAACCAGAAATTCTCGCGGTACCGCGAACTTGCGGGATCTTCGGGTGTTGCCACCCGCACGTGGTGACCGTGATTGTGTTCGACAAAGAAGTGGCCGTAGAAAGACTGCGCCAGTGCGATTTTGGCCAACCACTTTTCGAGCTTCTCACTCTTGTGGCCCATTTCGTGCGCCGCGTTGATACCAACGCCGGCAACGACTCCGACGGTCATCGCGAGTGCGAACTTCTCCCCCGACGCCATCGGCGAATTCACCCAGCACCAGCACGCAAACACGAGGCCGATGTATTGCAACGGCAGAAACAGGTACGTGCACCAGCGGTAGTAACGATCGGCCTGCAACTCCGGAATCTTCTCGTCCGGCGGACTGTTCCCGTCCTCACCGGCAAGCAGATCGACAAGCGGAATCACAATCACGATCAACCAGGCCCCGACAGCCCAGAACAGACCCAGCGTCAGCTTCTCCACCAGGAACCACGCCGCGAACGGACTGAGCGGCACCAGTAGACCTAGCGGCCACAGATATCGCTTCTTGTCGCGCCACTTCGGTGCTGCGGACTCACTCGGCCCGATCGACCGAGTGCGCCGGTACGCAGTAAAGGCGCCCATGTGCCACAGCCTCCATTTTCCGAAATCTCATTAATACCCCACTGGCATCACACCAGTTATCGACCAGAATACGGATGAACGTTACATTGGCAAACCCAGGGTTATCATCTATACGATTTGCCCTTTTAGTCGGATTTGTTCCTATTCTGGCGATAAACATGCAGGTAAAAATACACATTCAGGAACCTCTCATCGCGCGTCCGTAAGGCTGATTCGACGCAATTGTGATGATAACTACCTCATAACTATTTCAACCTCCTGCAAGGCGGGACATACAGTTATCAAACCGACAAGAAATCGAAAAGGGGCCTCACCCGTACGGATGAGGCCCCTGATCGAACGTGATGGTCAGCGTTTTGCGATCACCGGGTTGGTGAGCGTGCCGATCCCGGACACCGTGACCGAGACGGAATCGCCGGCAACGATCGGACCGACCCCGGCCGGGGTGCCCGTGAGGATGACGTCGCCCGGGAGCAGAGTCATGACAGCCGAAATCCACTCGATGATCTTCGGAATGTCGTGCAGAAGGAAAGCAGTGCTGCTGTCCTGCTTGACTGCGCCGTTGACCTCGGTCTTGATGTCGACGTCCGACGGATCCAGAGCCGTTTCGATCCACGGACCGAGCGGGCAGAACGTGTCATGACCCTTTGCTCGGGTCCACTGACCGTCGTGGCGTTGGTGATCGCGCGCAGACACGTCATTGGCAACGGTGTATCCGAGAACAACACTCAGGGCCTTTGCGGCCGGAACGTCCTTGCACGGCTGCCCGATGACGATCGCGAGTTCACCCTCGAAATGCACTTCGGTTGAACTGGGCGGCAACACGATCGGCGCACCGGGGCCGACGATGGATGTGTTGGGCTTGAGGAAGATCACCGGATCTGCCGGCGCCTCGCCGCCCATCTCGGCAACATGATCCGCATAGTTCTTGCCGATGCAGATCACCTTGCTGGCAAGGATCGGCGCCAACAGGCGCACATCGGCTAGTGGCCAACTACGGCCGGTAAAGGTGGGGTTCCCGAACGGGTGCTCGGCAATTTCCTTGGCGACGAGGGCATCCTCTTCACCTTCGATACTGACAAACGCAACACCATCGGGACTGGCAATTCGACCAAGACGCATGCGGGCAAGTCTATCGGGGTGCCGGAAACGACTGACGCGCGCAAGCCGTAAGGCTTACGCGCGTCAGAGTCGTGAGACGAATCTTACAGAGCGGCGGTGCTTACAGTGCCGCAGTAATGCGGTCGCCGATCTCTGTGGTGGAGATCGGGCCGTCGCCGCGGGTAGCCAGGTCAGCAGCGACCACAGCCTCGACGCGAGCGGCGTCGTCCTCGCGTCCGAGATGGCGAAGAAGCAGTGCGGCAGAGAGGATCGCGGCGGTGGGATCTGCGATTCCCTTGCCTGCGATGTCCGGGGCACTGCCGTGAACGGGCTCGAACATCGACGGGTTGGTACCGGACGCATCGATGTTTCCGCTTGCGGCCAAACCGATTCCGCCGGTCACCGCGCCGGCCAGGTCGGTGATGATGTCACCGAACAGGTTGTCCGTCACGATGACGTCGAAGCGCGACGGGTCGGTCACCATGTAGATGGTGGCAGCGTCGATGTGGCAGTACGCCGTCTCGACGTCCGGGAACTCCGCTCCGACGGTCTCGATCGCACGCGTCCAGATCGCTCCCGCGTTGGAAAGCACGTTGGTCTTGTGGATCAGCGTGAGGTGCTTGGAACGCGTCTGCGCCAACGCAAATGCGTAACGAACAACACGCTCGGCGCCGAACCAGGTGTTGATCGACACCTCGGTCGCGATCTCGTGATCGGTGCCGACGCGGATGGCGCCACCGTTACCGGTGTACGGGCCCTCGGTGCCTTCACGAACCACCACGAAGTCGATCTCGGGCTGCGCCGCGAGCGGCGACGTGGCACCCGGGTACAGCTGCGCCGGACGGAGATTGACGTGATGATCGAGCTGGAAACGCATGTTCAGCAGCAAACCGCGCTCGAGAATGCCCGGCGCAACGATCCGCGGATCGCCGATGGCGCCCAACAGGATTGCGTCGTGCTGACGGATCTGGTCCAGCTCGTCTGCAGGCAGCAGTTCACCGGTGGCGTTGTAGCGACGGGCACCGAGATCGTATTCGGTGGTTTCCAGATCGGGGACCAACTTGCCGAGCACCTTGAGTGCTTCAGCTGTGACCTCGACACCGATTCCGTCACCGGGAATGACCGCAAGCTTCATTGAATCCTCATTCGGTAGAACTGTGCGCCTTCATCAACCGCAAGGGTTGACAAAGGCGCACAGTGAAAACAATCAGGAAAGGTCGACCTGGGCAACGCGAGCGTCGAGCTGCGAGACGATTGCCTCGACATCGGCGTCGGAGACAACCTTGTCGACGCGCAGGATCGCCGTTGCGCCTTCGCCTTCGGCGTCCTGGCTCAGTGCTGCGGCGAGGATGTCGATGCCGGAGTTACCGAGGACGGTACCGAGCACACCGAGAACACCCGGGCGATCGCCGTAGTGGACAACGATGTTGTGACCCTCGGCGCGCAGGTCGAAGCTGCGGCCGTTGATGCTGACGATCTTCTCGACCTGTTGCAGGCCGGTGAGTGCGCCCGTGACGGAGGTGACGGTGCCGTCGGCGGCAACTGCACGAACCTCGACTGCGCTGCGGTGAGCGAGTGCCTCGGAGTGCTTTTCGACGGACACGGTGACGCCGCGCTGCTCGGCGAGTGCCGGAGCGTTGACGAACGTGACAGCCTCGTCGCTGCTTGCGGAGAACACGCCGCGCAGAGCAGCGAGGCCGAGGATGTCGACGGTTTCAGCGGACAGCTCGCCGGAGGCGACAACCTGGACCGTCTGAACAGCTTCGGGAGACAGCGTCGCAGCAAGGAGACCGAGCTTGCGGACGAGCTCGAGCCACGGAGCAACTTCTTCGCCGACCGGGCCACCGGAGACGTTGACTGCCTCGGGCACGAAGTCGCCGGCCAGAGCCAGGAGAACGCTCTTGGCGACGTCGATGCCCGCACGGTCCTGAGCTTCGGACGTCGAAGCACCGAGGTGCGGGGTGACGACGACGTTCTCGAGGCCGAAGAGCTTGGAGTCGGTGCAGGGCTCGGTGTTGAACACGTCGAGGCCGGCGCCGCGAACCTTGCCGGAGACCAGAGCGTCGTACAGCGCATCTTCGTCGATCAGTCCACCGCGAGCGGCGTTGACGATGATGACGCCGTCCTTGGCGCGAGAGAGACGCTCGGCGTTGATCAGGCCGGCCGTTTCCTTGGTCTTGGGGAGGTGAACGGAGATGAAGTCCGCACGCTCGACGAGCTCGTCGATGGTGACCAGTTCGATGCCGAGCTGCGCTGCGCGAGCGGCGGGCAAGTAGGGGTCGTACGCGATGATGGTGGTTTCGAACGCGGCGAGACGCTGTGCGAACAGCTGGCCGATGCGGCCGAGGCCGACAACGCCGACGGTCTTGCCGAGGATCTCGACGCCGTTGAACTTGCTGCGCTTCCAGGTGCTTTCGCGCAGGGTCTTGTCTGCGGCGGGGATCTGGCGAGCCGTCGACATGAGCAGAGCAACTGCGTGCTCGGCTGCCGAGTGGATGTTGGAGGTCGGTGCATTGACGACCATCACGCCGCGCTCGGTGGCTGCGGGGATCTCGACATTGTCCAGGCCGACACCGGCGCGGCCGATGATCTTCAGCTTGGTGCCTGCGGCCAGAACCTCGGCGTCGACGGTGGTGGCAGAGCGAACAAGAATCGCGTCGGCCTCGGGCACAGCTGCGAGCAGGGCAGCGCGGTCGGGTCCGTCGACCCACCGCACCTCCACACCGTCGCCGAGTGCCTCGACTGTGGACGGCGCGAGCTTGTCTGCGATCAGAACAACGGGGCGGCCAGGCTGGCTCACGTGCAAACTCCCTGATTAGGTGGGTGTGGGGGTGGTTTAACCCCCAGTAGTTTAGTGCGCGCCGTCTCGGCGTCCACAACTCGGTAGGCAATACCACATAGTGGACACTTTTGCGGGCGAATTCTCAATGAGAATTACGGCGGGCTTCAGTTGGCCCGGCAAAGACCTCCGGCCCAATGCCACTCCGGTCCAAGATAATTGGACCGAAGCAGGCATCAGGCCGGAGTGAAGACAAGCTGAAACAGCTTAATTACGCCGTTTCGGTGATCGGACGATCGACCCAGCTCATCAGGTCGCGCAGCTTCTTGCCGGTGACCTCGATGGGGTGCTCGGCGTTAGCCTTGCGCAGGCCTTCGAGTTCGGTGTTGCCGTTCTCGACGTTGGCAACCAGACGACGGGTGAACTCGCCGGACTGGATGTCGGCCAGGATCGCCTTCATGCGCTCCTTGGTGCCTGCATCGATGACGCGCGGGCCGGACAGGTAGCCACCGAACTCAGCGGTGTCGGACACCGAGTAGTTCATGCGGGCGATGCCGCCTTCGTACATGAGGTCGACGATGAGCTTGAGCTCGTGCAGAACCTCGAAGTACGCCATCTCGGGTGCGTAGCCGGCCTCGACCATGACCTCGAAACCGGTCTTGACCAGTTCCTCGGTGCCACCGCAGAGCACAGCCTGCTCGCCGAAGAGGTCCGTCTCGGTCTCTTCCTTGAACGTGGTCTTGATGACGCCTGCGCGCGTTCCACCGATGCCCTTGGCGTAGGACAGAGCGAGAGCCTGGCCTTCACCCTTGGGGTCCTGGTCGATTGCGATGAGCGCGGGAACACCCTTGCCGTCGACGAACTGACGACGCACCAGGTGGCCGGGGCCCTTGGGCGCAACCATGCCGACGGTGACGAACTCCGGAGCCTTGATCAGGTCGAAGTGAATGTTCAGGCCGTGACCGAAGAACAGCGCGTCGCCGTCCTTGAGGTTGGGCTCGATGTCATTCGTGAAAATGCTTGCCTGGGCGGTGTCCGGTGCGAGCACCATGATGACGTCGGCCCACTCGGAAACCTCTGCCGGCGTGCCGACCGTCAGGCCTGCTTCTTCAGCCTTGTCGCGGGACTTGGAGCCCTCCTTGAGGCCGATGCGGACCTCGACACCCGAGTCGCGCAGGCTCAGCGAATGGGCGTGGCCCTGGCTTCCGTAGCCGATCACAGCAACCTTGCGGCCCTGAATGATCGACAGATCGGCATCGTCGTCGTAGAACATCTCGACTGCCACAGTTCTCAACCTCTCCTTGGATTATTACGTGTCTAAAGTACTAGCGGGTGGCCGTGATCGACTTCGGCCCTCGACCGACTGCCACGACCCCGGACTGAACGATCTCCCGGATACCGTACGGATCAAGCATCCGCAGCAGGGCATCCAGCTTGGACCGGGTACCGGTCGCCTCGATGGTGACGGACTCCGGGGAGACGTCGATTACCTTGGCGCGGAACAGGTTCACCGTTTCGATGACCTGGGTGCGCACGCTTGCATCTGCGCGCACCTTGATGAGCACAAGCTCGCGAGCGACGGAAGCATCACCGTCTTGCTCGACGATCTTGATGACGTTGATCAGCTTGTTGAGCTGCTTCGTCACCTGCTCGAGGGGGAACTCGTCGACCGTGACGACGATGGTCATTCGAGAGATCTCGGGGATCTCGGTGCCGCCCACCGCGAGGGATTCGATGTTGAATCCTCGGCGGGAGAACAGGGCGGAGACGCGAGCGAGCACGCCTGGCTTGTCCTCGACGAGAACGCTGAGGGTGTGGGTGGTGCTCACTGCTGGTCCTCCCCTGTGCCCGCGGCGGGTCCGGCTTGCTCGCGTGACATGGCTTCATGGATGACGGCGGGCTCGGCTACTGCCTCGTCGTCGTCGAACAGCGGCCGGATACCCCGAGCCGCCATGATCTCGTCATTGCTGGTTCCAGCGGCGACCATCGGCCACACCTGTGCGTCGGCGGTGACGATGAAGTCGATCACGACAGGCTTGTCGTTGATGGACTGCGCCTCACGGATCGCAGCTTCGACGTCCTCTTCGCGCTCGACACGAATTCCGTGGCAGCCCAAGGCTTCTGCGAGCTTGACGAAGTCCGGGATGCGGATGGCGCCGTGCGTTCCCAGGTTGGTGTTGGAGTAGCGCTCTTCGTAGAAGAGTGTCTGCCACTGACGAACCATGCCGAGGTTGCCGTTGTTGATGAGGGCGACCTTGATCGGGATACCCTCGAGCGCGCAGGTGGCCAGTTCCTGATTGGTCATCTGGAAGCAGCCGTCACCGTCGATGGCCCACACCTCGGTGTCCGGCATGCCCATCTTTGCGCCCATGGCAGCGGGAACCGCGTAGCCCATGGTGCCGAGTCCACCCGAGTTGAGCCACGTGCGCGGCTTCTCGTAGCTGACGAACTGGGCTGCCCACATCTGGTGCTGACCGACGCCGGCGCAGTAGATGGCGTCCGGTCCGGCGAGCTTGCCGACGGTCGAGATGACGAACTCGGGGCTCAGCTGACCGTCGGTGGGACGGTCGTAGCTCAGCGGGTAGGTACGCCGGATGTCGTTCAGGTACGCCCACCATTCGGTGAGTTCGAACGTGGTGCCCGTGGCCATGTCGGCACGGATGGCCTCGATGAGTTCGGTGATGACCTCTTTGCAGTCGCCCACGATCGGGACGTCGGCGTAACGGTTCTTGCCGATCTCGGCCGGGTCGATGTCGGCGTGGATGACCTTGGCATCGGGAGCAAAGGAATTCAGCTGACCGGTAACGCGGTCGTCGAAGCGGGCGCCGAGCGTGATCAGCAGGTCGCTACGCTGCAGAGCGGCGACGGCGGCGACGGTGCCGTGCATGCCGGGCATGCCGCAGTTGAGATCGTGGCTGTCGGGGAATGCACCGCGGGCCATCAGCGTGGTGACGACGGGAATGCCCGTCAGCTCGGCGAGTTCGAGCAACTCGGCAGAGGATTCGGACTTGATGACGCCGCCACCGACGTAGAGGACTGGAGACTTGGCGTCGGCGATCAGGCGCGCAGCTTCGCGGACCTGCTTGCCGTGCGGCTTGGTGACCGGACGGTATCCGGGCAGGCGCATCTCCGGCGGCCACGAGAACGTGGTCTGAGCCTGGAGGATGTCCTTGGGGATATCGACCAGGACCGCGCCGGGGCGACCGCTGGATGCGAGGTAGAAAGCCTCGGCCATGATGCGCGGGATGTCGATACCGTCGGTGATCAGGAAGTTGTGCTTCGTGATCGGCATGGTGATACCGGAGATGTCGGCTTCCTGGAAGCCGTCGGTACCGATCAGCGAACGCGCGACCTGTCCGGTGATTGCCACGATCGGAACGGAGTCCATCTGAGCGTCGGCCAGCGGCGTGACCAGGTTGGTTGCACCGGGACCCGAAGTGGCCATGCAGACGCCGACCTTGCCGGTGGCCTGCGCGTAACCGGTGGCGGCGTGGCCGGCACCCTGCTCGTGGCGCACAAGTACGTGACGGACCTTGACCGAATCGAAGAGCGGGTCGTACACAGGCAGCACGGCACCGCCGGGGATGCCGAATACCGTGTCGACCTCGAGCTCTTCGAGGGCGCGAACGACAGACTGCGCGCCCGTTACCCGCTCCGGGGGGAGCTGGCGACGGGTAGCCGTCTGCGATGCGGCAGCCGCGGTAGTCGGGCTCGGTGTCCCTGACTTGCGCGGCGTGGGTTGAGGCCGTGCTGTTGGTGCGCTCACTGGGAAATCCTCTGATTTGGCTCCGGGCAACAAAAAACCCCCGTCAGCATCTGCTGAGCGAGGGTGGCGCGTCGTTATCTGGTGAGTTGAAAATTATCGACTCAGGCGACGACGCGCCGGTCGATTACGAGCAACTCATTCTGTTTCACGCACTCGACAGTAGAGGCGCTAGTCGCGAACGGCAAACTTGGTGAGTCAACCGTCCCAGAATCTGAGATACATCGGCTGCAATGCGAAGATGTAGAGGTGTCAACTTCGCAGCAGCCCGTGCCACCGGTTCAATCATCCCACACGCCGAAACCACTTCGGCACGTCATCCGCATTTCGCAGCTCGCCTACATGGCGTGCGCCTTCCTGCTCTTCGCGGTCAGCTTCCCGATCTTCGGCTGGCCCGCAGCATTCAGCTGGTTGCTGATCCTGCCGATCATCGCCGTCTACTTCGTCGCCCGGGTCCGCACCACCGTCAGCCCCGACGGCCTCGAGGTTCGTTCGATGTTCTCCAGCCGCACGCTGAGCTGGGACGAGGTCAAGGGCTTCCGTTTCCCGAAGCGCAGCTGGGCCCGCGCCGAACTCACCGACGGAACCGAGGTGACACTGCCGGCCGTCAGCTTTGTCCGGCTCCCCGAAATTGCGATCGCCAGCGGTGGCCGCATCACCGATCCCTACGCGGCAGCGGCAGACGCCTTCGACGCCGAAGAAGCGGAACGGGCCGAACAGTCCGCAAGCGGCAGCGCCCCTGAGCCCGAATCCGAATCCGAGCCGTCGAACGACCAGCCCGAATCAGAACAGAAGTAGCACGCGAGTAGCGTTGAATCGCCCTCGCTTCAATTCTTTTCGCCGCGTAAGCACACAGCCCTGTTGTTCGCGCAGCAGAAGTAGATCAGCAACGATCACATAAGGAACACGCCCATGCCCCCGTTGAGGTCACGCACCACCACCGTCGGACGTAATGCTGCCGGAGCCCGATCCCTGTGGCGCGCCACAGGAATGACGGATTCCGACTTCGGTAAGCCGATCGTCGCCGTAGCGAACTCGTACACCCAGTTCGTACCCGGCCACGTGCATCTCAAGAACGTGGGCGAGATCGTTGCCGAGGCCATTCGTGAGGCCGGCGGCGTCGCTCGTGAGTTCCACACCATCGCCGTCGACGACGGTATCGCCATGGGCCACGGCGGAATGCTCTACTCACTCCCGAGCCGCGAGATCATCGCCGACTCGGTCGAGTACATGGCAAACGCCCACACGGCCGACGCATTGGTGTGTATCTCCAACTGCGACAAGATCACTCCCGGCATGCTCAACGCCGCGATGCGTCTGAACATCCCGACGGTCTTCGTGTCCGGCGGACCGATGGAGGCCGGTAAGGCAGTGGTTGTCGGCGGCGTGGCCCAGGCCCCCACCGACCTCATCACCGCAATTTCCGCCTCCGCCAACGACGCCGTGTCGGAAGAAGGCCTCGACGAGGTCGAGCGCAGTGCGTGCCCGACATGTGGATCCTGCTCGGGCATGTTCACGGCCAACTCCATGAACTGCCTCACCGAGGCCCTCGGTCTCGCCTTGCCGGGCAACGGCTCCACGCTGGCAACCCACAAGGCTCGTCACGCACTCTTCTCTCGCGCGGGCACCACCGTGGTCGAGGCTGCCCTGAAGTACTACCGCGACGGCGACGAGTCGGTTCTGCCGCGCAACATCGCGACCCCGGCAGCGTTCCGCAACGCGATGGCTCTCGACGTCGCCATGGGCGGTTCCACCAACACCGTCCTGCACACACTGGCAGCGGCACAGGAAGGCGAGGTCGACTTCGACCTCGACACCATCGACGCGATCAGCCGCAAGGTGCCGTGCCTGTCCAAGGTCTCCCCCAACTCGGACTACCACATGGAAGACGTCCACCGCGCCGGGGGAATCCCGGCGCTGCTCGGTGAGCTTCGCCGCGGCGGACTCCTCGAAACCGACGTCTCGACCGTGCACACCAAGAGCTTCGACCAGTGGCTCGACGACTGGGACATCCGCTCCGGCAAGGCAACAGACGAAGCGATCGAACTGTTCCACGCTGCTCCCGGCGGCGTGCGCACCATCGAACCGTTCTCGACGGACAACCGGTGGTCTGCCCTCGACACCGATGCTGCCGGTGGCTGCATCCGCGACGTCGAGAACGCCTACACCGTGGAAGGCGGCCTGGTCGTCCTGCGCGGCAACATCGCCGTCGACGGCGCAATCCTCAAGACGGCCGGTATCGACGAGGAACTGTTCTCGTTCCAGGGCCCGGCTCTGGTCGTCGAGTCGCAGGAAGAAGCCGTCTCGGTGATCCTGCAGAAGAAGATCAAGGCCGGCGACGTCCTGGTCGTGCGTTACGAAGGACCAAAGGGCGGACCGGGCATGCAGGAAATGCTGCACCCCACCGCCTTCCTCAAGGGCGCAGGCCTCGGCAAGGAATGCGCGTTGATCACCGACGGCCGCTTCTCCGGTGGCACATCCGGTCTGTCCATCGGCCACATCTCCCCCGAGGCTGCTGCCGGCGGAGTTATCGGCCTGGTGCAGAACGGCGATCAGGTTCGCATCGACGTCGCGTCCCGCACGCTCGAGATCCTGGTCGACGACGACGTCCTCGCCGATCGTCGCGCCAAGATGGAAGCCTCGGAGCGTCCGTGGCACCCCGTTGACCGTCAGCGCACCGTCACCACCGCCCTGCGCGCCTACGCTGCGCTGGCAACGTCGGCTGACAAGGGCGCGGTTCGGTACGTCCCGTAGATAGCAGAAGCTAGCGAAGATCCCCGGCAGCGTTGATAACGCGGCCGGGGATCTTCTGTTTCACCGCACTACGTGCAGGGGTAACTGCCTGCTCACACGCGCACTCGTCAGCGTGGCCGGTATGCGCTCGAGCACTCCCCCGGCGAAAGCGTCGTAGAGCGGCAGCGATTCGAGATGCACGTAGCCGATGTGACAGTCACACATCGTTTTTGGACATTCTCGTGCGGTCAGTGTTTGCTCGAGGCTGCCGTCGTACAGATTCCCGATCACCTCGGGAACAAAGTGGCACCGCCGAATGGTGCCGTCACCGTCGACGGAAATGACGGATTCTCCGGTTCTGCAAGCTTTTCCGACGCTCGGATGCGGGTTCCGGCTGTAGGGAAAAAGCGGGTCCAGTTCGGTCCAGACCTGCGCTTCCTCATCCGAATACACCCGTCCCTCGGCTGCATTCACCCACAGGTAGACATTCTCGGGCAGTTTCTGGCGCAGCTCACTGGCAAGATCGAGATGCTCCGGGAATCCGACGACCCCCACCGAATAGCGGATGCCACCTCCGTCGAGTTCCCGGCATTTCACAAGAAATCTTTCGAGCGAGATCTGTCCCGGATGAAATGTGCACCACAGCGCCAGCGTCGACGGGTCTGCGTCGGCAAGCCACGTGGTACGAGCGCTGAGATTGGTTTGTATCGCGACCCGTTCGACGTGAGGCAACCAACTCAGTTCCGCGAGAGTGCGCCGATACCAGGACCGCACCAGCGCCTCACCCCACGGTGTGAACAGCACGGACAACCGTAGATCCGTCCGCTCGGCCACCCAAGCTGCAAACCGTTCCAATGATGCTCTGTCCGAACGTAATTCGGCTGGCGGATCACGGCGTTTCGCGAACGGGCAGTACGGGCAGTCGTAATTACAACTCGCCAACGGACCGCGGTAGAGAATCGACAACGAGGAGTTCATTTGGCCTCGTACTCTGCCATGTCCCGGTGGACACTCGCTGAGAACAACGCCGGGCCGATCGCGTCGGAGTGCGCCAGACCTTCGGGCGAGAGTTTCAGTCGATCGGGCTGTAGATCACCCGCCAACCACCCGGCGGCTTCGAAGGCCTTCAATTCCTCCGGAAAGTCGTCGGTATGTAGTGTTCCGAACCGCGCGAGATAGTCGGACAGATCCATCCCTTCGGCCTGAAGCACCGACTGCACGAGATGCCTGCGACGCGTCTCATCGGGAGTCATGAATCGACCGACTTCCGCGTAGGCGAACTCGTCGGCCGGCCGGGCGATGAACGTGTCGATGATCCCGCGGATCTCCCGCATGTCCACCGCATAATCGAACGAATAGTGAAGGTCAGCGGTGTACGAGCGTGCGCCACACCCCAATCCGATCATGCCGTCGGTCTGGCACGCGTAGTCGGCCGCCCCGTCGATGACCGCACCCTCGCGCTGGAACATACGCATCGAGACCTGCCGATACCCGGCCTGCTCGAGGTAGTCGCGGCCGAACCGATACAAGCGCAGACGCCGCTCGTCCCACTCGGCATCGGATTCCGTGACCGCTGTTTTCTTGCCCAAACCCGTGAGCGCTCGAACGTAGAGCGGATACAGATACAGCTCCTCCGGTTCCCACGCCAACGCCGCGTCGAGGGATTGCCGCCAGGTCTGCTCGGTCTGACCGTCGATGCCGTAGATGAGATCGATGTTGAGCACGGGAATTCGAGCGTCCCGGATCCGCCCGAGCGCGGCGTCGACATCGGCCCGCTTCTGCGGCCGCGCTGCCGCCCTCGCTTCGGAGTCGATGAAGCTCTGCACTCCCAGACTCAGGCGAGTAGTTCCGCGGGCTGCCAGCACGGACATCCGGTCGGCGGTTACCGTCGACGGCGACGCCTCCACCGAGAACGGAACAGATGAAAGATCGGCGCCCATGCTGAGTTCCGCGATGTCGCACAATCTGTCGAGTTCGGCGGCGTCGAGAAAGGTCGGGGTGCCGCCGCCGAAGGCCACGGCGTCGTAGTGAGTTCCGTCGCCGACAGCGTCCGACACAACACGTGCTTGGCGCTCGAGTGCGTCGAGGTATGCGGTGGTCATCTCACCCGGCGCGCCGATACGAGTGAACAAATTGCAGAATCCGCAGCGAACCTCGCAGAACGGAATATGTAGGTACAGCGACAGTGCGTCTTTCGGCTCTGATGCCCACAATTTCTGCAACGACGGGCGAGGCTGTAGCGGCCGGTACGCCGTCTTGTGCGGATACGCATAAACGTAATTTTGGTACGGACGTACCGTAACTGCGAGACTCATCGCTGTGGACCTTCCACGAAGAAATGTGCATAGGGAACTGTCCACACGCTGTCGTGACCCAGCCGGTGCCCGGTCCAACCGTCGTCGCCGTACGCTGTGCCGTGATCGGAACAGACGATGGCAAAGCACCGCCGCCGTGAACTCATGGCCTGCAGCAGTCGTGCGATATGGCGGTCGATGTATTCGAGTGCGGCAGCATGGGACTGGAGGGTGTCTCCCGACTCGGCGCTAGCACCTGCAAGGTGGAACCAATTGGGTTGATGCAGCGCAGCGGCATTGACGAACAGGAAAAGCTTCTGGTCCGGTTCGAGACCGGCCACCACCGTCTCGGCACACTCGACTTGCGCTTCGAAGGATTCCGGAGACGTCACACCGAAGCGCGATTCCCAATAGCTCTCGTCGAACATCGATGGCATCACCGAACCTAGGGGCGCGGCTTTGTTGAAGAACCCGACCCCGCCGATACACACAGTGCGGTAGCCGACCTGCCGCAGACCGTCCACCACATTGGGGGCCTCGAACACAAAAGTTCCGTCGGCGGTGGATTCACTCCCAGCGAATCGTGCGGCAAACAGTCGCGGATGCGGACCCTGGCTGGCGGGCGTCGGGAGAAAGCCGGCAAAAATCGCCTGATGAGAGGCGTAGGTGAAACTTCCCGGGGCATGGCGCTTTTCCCACCGTCCCCCGGGGAGGTACGACGCGAGAGTGGGAATGCGGCCACTCGACGCCAGTTCGCAGGCGACGTCGTAGCGGAGCGTGTCCAACGTGAGCAACAGGATGTCGTCCTGCCCCACGACCTCATTCATGTCGGGGTAGCTCGTGTCGACGTCGTTCATGTCGACGTCGTTCATGTCACGGTTGTTCACCGGGCATACTCCATGTTTTCCGATTTCTGTAGCGAATCTACTTGTGCTTGATACGTAGTCATTCCCTCGGCGGGGCTTCCGGGCAGACCGGTAAGCCCCGGCAGGAGATCTCCGAACGCATTGACCTCTCCCACCGTGAAGCGTCGCCACCCGACGCCGGGCAAGACGTCGATTCCGACATGGGGTGCCGCCGGAAAACACGCTGCTGCCCGCTCACTCAATTCCAGGAGCTGTGACCAATTCTCACCTGCAACAGCCTTCGCGTCGACGAGTGCACCGCGGGTACCGCCAAGGTGCAGATTGGTAAGCGGAGAAGCGCTGGTCCGCACTACAGCATGGGTGGCAACACCCCCGACAACCACCACACGAACGTCGGCGGTGCGTCCGCCGAGCGATGCTTTGGGTATCCACGCTTCGACATGAAGTCCGTCGGGCGCGAGCCGATCGACAATTGACGCGATGGCAGCCCTCGTTCGATATGTGCGCACTCGAAGTGAGTTGTGCAGCGCACCATCAGCACCCACCTCAACAGAGGTGACAGCCCGGACCTGCCCGCGCGGACCCCATTGCAGCGCAATCACTCCCGACGCCGACGAGCCGTGAGCGAGTTTGACGAACACTCGCGGCATGCGTGCGTCGGCCGCGAGTTGCTCGAGCTCGGCGTAGCTTCGAGGCGCAGTCTCCAACGCCGCGGGGACCCGCACCCCGGCAGCGTCGAGATGGCGATGGCAGCGCCGTTTGTCGAACATCACCGCAATCTCGTTCGCATCACCGAGAACCCGAGCACCGACGCGATCTGCTCGATCGGTAATCTCGCGAATCTCGGTAGTGAATCGTCGATACCACTTGCCGGTGCCCTCAACCCGTGTCGACTCGTCCGTACCGCGAAGGTATCGGTCCACCACGGAATCTTCTCCGGGCGAATCGATTCGAACGATCTCGCCAGCGTCGAAACCGTAATCTCGACCGATAATCTCACGCCAACCCAGAACACGCGGAGTCGGCAATCCCGCTGCCGTGACCGCGTCGACAAACCCGGAAACTCGACGATTGCCCGGAACCCCGATAACCACGAACCTCGAATGGAAAGGCGGCGACGAGGGATTACTCGGAGACTGCAACATATCGACAGATCTCGTCGTCGTACTCATCCGCGTCGGTCTGCTCGGACAGATCGACCCGAACTCCCAATTCGGCGCAATGCCGGGTCAATTCCGTGATCGCGGCATCACTGAGAAAATGATAGTGCAGGTCGAGAAACTCGAGACCCTTGAAAGAACTGGTGTCGAGAAGCGCTTGGGCACCGTCATCCGAGAGCGTGCCCATCGAAAGATCCACCGTGGTGAGCTGCCCGAGAATCGGGGCGGTAACAATCGCCTTGGCGATATCGTCCTGAATCTCGCTGTTACGCAGGCCCAGGTGCCGCAACGACGGCAATTTCGTACCGCCGAGAATGACAGCCAGATCCTCGATTGTCGCGTCTCCGCCGTAATTGTCCGTCCCGAGCCACAGATCGAGAAACTCGAGCGCCGGGAAGTTACTCGACGACACTCCGTGGACAACTGCGGCGGGCAGTCCACCCGACTCGATGGTCAATCGTCGCAAAGCGGCGTGGCCTGTTTCCGGGAACTGCAATTCCGTGCCACCACGAATGCCGAACTCGACCAACTCCGGAAACGCCCCGAGGACAGGGGTGACGTCGGATTGCTGAATCCAGGAAATCTCCTGCTGCTCCTGTGTGATGTCCGCGAGAAATAGCGCCCGCAGCGACGTCAACCGGTGACGTTGCTCGACAACCAGTTCCACGATCGACGACGAGTTGACCTCGTACGACTCACCCCACTGGCCGATGATCAGAGCCTGCACCGCCGACAGGTCCACCTTCTCGACAAACCGTGCCCAGGCCTCGGAAAACTCTTCCGAGTCATCCGAATACGGTTCCACCGAGATGCGCCACGCCACAGCACCCGCAGCGGGCAGTGCTGAATCAGTCGCCCCCGCAGCTGGGAAGTCGAAAGCCGGAAGCCCGTGCAACGCGTCGAGATGGGCCTGGATCATCACGATCTCCTTCAAGTCGGGTACCGCGAGCGTCGCGGTTGATCGCTTATTGATAGCAAGACCGACCGACAGGTACTGAAATGACGCGACACGACGCGCGGAGAGACTGACCGGAATGCGCTGCTGCTGCGGACAATTCGGACGCATTAGTACGAAATGTGCGTGATCGAATTCACTTCCCGTAGTGTGCACGGAGCCAGCTGATCAAAACAGATATGTACGGGGGGTTGATGGCGAGTGAAGTGATCATTTTATTTAGTTCAGTGGCCGCGACTTGCGCACTGCGCTCACCAATGGTTCCCTCATCTAGTCGATGAGACCCACATCACATTCGACAACTGTCAGCCACCTCCCGTCCCCCACAAGGTCGCCGGGAATCAATCAAGGAGCAATACATGCCCGGAGTCGGCATATGGCGCACCAAATCCGTCGAGCAATCGATCGCGGACACCGACGAGCCTGAAACCAAGCTCAAAAAGGAACTGACCGCGAAGGACCTCACGGTCTTCGGCGTCGCCGTTGTCATCGGCGCAGGTATCTTCACCCTCACCGCCAGAACAGCCGGCAACGTAGCGGGCCCCTCGATCTCACTGGCCTTTGTTCTTGCAGCCATCGCGTGTGCACTTGCAGCCCTCTGTTACGCAGAGTTTGCCTCGACGGTCCCCGTCGCCGGCAGCGCGTACACGTTCTCGTATGCAACCTTCGGCGAATTCGCAGCCTGGATCATCGGCTGGGACCTGATCCTCGAATTTGCACTTGCCTCCGCCGTGGTCGGCAAGGGGTGGTCGCTCTATCTCGGCAATGTGATCGGGGCGAGCGGAAGCACCACAGCTCACATCGGATCCATCAGCTTCGACTGGGGCGCACTGCTCATCATCGGAGCGATCACACTTATTCTCGCGATCGGCACCAAGGTTTCGTCCCGAGTCTCTGCCGTCATCACCGCGATCAAGATCGCAGTTGTTCTCCTTGTCATCGTCGTCGGTGCGTTCTACATCAAGAAGGAGAACTACTCGCCCTTCATCCCGCCCGCCGAAGGCGCAGAGAGCACGGCTAGCGGAATTCACCAGACGCTGTTCTCCTGGCTGACCGGAGCCGGCGGAAGCAGTTACGGCGCATACGGTCTCCTTGCCGCTGCCAGCCTGGTCTTCTTTGCCTTCATCGGGTTCGACGTCGTCGCTACCACCGCCGAAGAGACGAAGAACCCCCAGAAGTCGCTGCCGCGCGGAATCTTCGGCTCGCTCGCGATCGTGACCGTCCTGTACGTCGCTGTCACCCTGGTTCTGACCGGCATGGTCAAGTACACCGAACTCAAGGACGGTAGCCCGCTCGTCGGCGACTCGAGTGCCACGCTCGCCACCGCCTTCGAAGCCAACGGAATCGGATGGGCACAAACTGCCATCAACTTCGGCGGCCTCGCCGGCCTGACCACTGTTGTCATGGTCATGATGCTCGGCCAGACCCGCGTCCTGTTTGCCATGTCACGTGACGGCCTGATGCCCAGGAAGCTTGCCAAGACCACCAGCAAGGGCATCCCGCTGCGCATCACGCTGATCGTCGGCGGCATCGTCGCAGTGCTCGCTGCCTTCTTCCCCATGGGAACTCTCGAAGAGATGGTCAACATCGGCACGCTGTTCGCCTTTGTGCTCGTCTGCGTCGGCGTGATCGTGCTTCGCCGCACCCGTCCCGATCTGCCGCGCGGATTCCGCGTGCCGTGGGTGCCGTTCGTTCCGATTCTCGCGGTTCTCGCCTGCGGTTGGCTCATGCTCAACCTGTCGGTCGAAACCTGGATTCGATTTGTGGTCTGGATGGCGATCGGCGTTGTCGTGTACTTCGCGTACGGTCACCGCAAATCGGTACTCGGTCGCAAGCTGAAGGACGGCACGGCGATCCCGGCCGCCAATGCCGCACCGGTGCTCGTCAAGGATTGATCAACCCAGATCGACAAACAGCAGCCGCCCGCCTTCCCTTTCGGAGAGGCGGGCGGCTGTTTTTCTACATCCGATCAGATGAGCGGGTTTGCCCCGTTCAGGAAAATCCACGTGCACACGCCGGCACCGATACCCAGAATCAGCACAACCAACGAACCGATGAAGGGCCGCTTCGCCCAGCCTCGGCGGCCGTCCAGCGCGATTCGCCCTGGTCCCGTGAGGATGATCACACCAGCGCAGATCCCCAAGAGCATCTCGTACTCGGTTCCGTTTGGCGCAAAGTACTCGAGACCGGGCTCAGCCAACTGACGAAGCGCCCATGCATTGATCATCACGGCCAGCACCGACGCCGCGGCAATCGGAGTCAACAGACCCAAAATCAGCAGTGCGCCACCAGCCACCTCGCCGACCGCACCCAAAATTGCCAACAACTTGGCCTGTTCGAATCCCGCTTCGGCCAACATTGTTTCGAAGCCGCCCAGCCCCGGGCCGTTCCACAAACCCGTCAGCTTCTGTAATCCGTGTACCAACGCGGTGCCGCCCACCGCCAACCGGAGCGCCAAAAGACCGAGATCCAGTGTTCCTCGGCTCGGCCGCGGATCTTCGGCCACCGGAATCGGGTCTGCGACCGCGACCGGATCGGCCGGCATCTCGTACGCGGTATCGCGTGTGAGCACCTCAGTCGGTTTATCAAGTAACCCCGGACGATATGCCGGGATTTGTTCGGTCACGGAATTTGCTTGCGCTGAACCGAAATCGAGATCGTCGTCGGTTCGCGGCAACGAATTGCGGGCATTCACCGGAGGAAACTGCTCCGTCGGTGAGTCGTAAGGACTGGACACTTTGCCCGTCGCCACGCCGGGTTCCGACAGTTCGCTGGGGTCTTTTCGCTCGTCAGTCACGTAGGAGAGCCTAAAGCGGTGACGCGACGAGGTCGGGGAACCTACTCCGGCGTGGCGGCGCAGGGCATCGGTTACGTAACGTCTTCACCATGACTACGGGTGGACGCAACACGTCGCGCAGAACACGACGCGCCGCATCGGCAACCTTGGCACTCGCCTTCGCTGCGTCCGTCCTTTCCGGTTGCGCCGACTTCGACGAATCGACGGCAAGCCCGTTCACTCCGGAACCGACCATCCAATCGAACGCGGAAGTTGCGCCGCAGAACCCGCAACCCTCGACAACTACCGCTCCGCCCATAGCACCGCGCGGCCCCCTCGGTCCGTGTGTGGATGCCGACCCGGCGGTCATCGCAACGTGCCTCGACACCACCGGTGGACTTCTCACCCTGCCAGACGGAAACTCAGGTCTGGTTGCCGAACGCCGGACCGGCCGGATCCTGCAGGTCGCCCCCGGCCAAATCCCCGTCGAGGTCGCCAAGATCGACGTCGACGGAAGTGCTGACGGCGGACTACTCGATATTGCCCTGTCCCCTACCTTCGTCGAAGACAACCTGATCTACGCGTACGTCACGACGGGCTCAGACAATCGTGTGGTCCGCATAGCGCCGGGTGATACCGCAAAGGTAGTCCTCGGAGGAATTCCTCGGGGCACCAACGGGAACCGAGGTTCCCTCGAGTTTGCCGCACCCGATCAACTCATGGTCCTGACCGGAGATGCCGGAAATCCAGCTGCTGCAAACGATCCCGCATCACTGGCCGGCAAGTTGCTTCGCGTTCGATCCCTCGCCCCCAATGCCGCTCCCCCGCGCCCCGACGTTGTCCTGTCAGGTATCGGTAACGGCGGTGGCGTGTGCGTGGAACCCGGCATCGCGACGTGGGTCACCGATCGCACCGCACTGGAGGATCGCCTCCAGCGGGTAGGTGCAGACGGTACCGTGACCGCTCCGGCTTGGACGTGGCCCGACCGCCCGGGAGTGGGCGGCTGCGTGGCAGTACAAGGCGTTGTTGCAGTGGCTTTGGGCGCGGGTAAAGCCGTGGCTTCACTGGCAACCGACCCCGGTACCGGCGCCATCACCACACCGCCGGGCGCTGTTGCCAAGGATACTTACGGTCAACTCGAAGGCCTGGCCTTGGGCGCGGACGGATTGCTGTGGGTCAGCACCGTCAACAAGACGGCGGGCGAACCTGGCCCGAATGACGACAAGGTAGTGAAGATTCCCATGCCCAGCGGCGGTGGCGGAGTCGACTGATACTCGTCAAAAGCCAAGCCGCCCTGAAGTTTCCAGTCGACATTCAGACTTTTCCGACTGGTTTTCGGGAGCCCTCGTAATCGAACAGGATTTCGATTAGGGTTGGGGAATGTTCGATTCGGGGGTGGGAAGTTTCGGTATCTCAGCAGAGCTGAGTGGTACCGAAACCGATTGCGCCCTGGTTGATTTGATGGCTCAGTTGCATTCGTGCGAGGCGATGTTGGTCGAGCGGAAACTGGCCGTGGTGGCGGAGTTCTTCACCCGCCGCAGCGCCGAGCATGTCGAGGGCGGTACGTGGACGTCGTCGGCGCACGAGTTGGCCGAATCCGAGGTTGGCGCGGTCCTGACGATGGGGCGTGCCGCGGCCGGGAAGCTCATCGGGTTGGGTTTTGCTTTGAAGACGCGGTTGCATCGCACACGGGCGGCGATGGCCCGCGGCGAGCTCGACTTCTACCGGGTCACGTTGATCGAATCGGCGACCGCGAATGTCAGTGACGAGCTGATCGACGAAGTCGAACGCTTGCTGCTCGAGCAGGTGCTCGCTCCAGCCGTGGACGGCGGTATCGGGTTGACGGGTCGCCGGTTGACCGCGGCGATCGACCGGATCGTCGCCCGCGTCGATCCGGAAGGCATGCGAGAACGACGACGCCGCGCCCTCGCCGACAGGTTTGTCGGAGTCAGCGCCGCCGAGGACGGCATGGCCCGCATCCTCGGCAGCATCCCGGCGGAGCAAGCCCGCGCGTTCGACGGCCGATTGCGGGAATTGGCGATGTCGGTGTGCCGCCATGATTCCCGTACGTATGAGCAGCGCCGAGCCGACGCGTTGGGCGCTTTGGTGAGTGGTTCGACGGTGTTGGTGTGTGACTGCGAGCGCGACGATTGCCCGCAAGATCGCAGCGGCATGGTCATCATTCGCCGGCCACTCGTGCATGTCGTGATGCACGAATCCACCTTCGCCGGCAGCGATACTCCCGGCGGCGACGAACCCGCTCACCTCGACGGGTACGGAGTGATCAGCGCCGAGCATGCCCGTGACATCGCAAAAGACGCTGCGATAAAAGAAGTCCGCGTACCCGCAGATCCCGAACCGACATATGAGCCCGCGTCAGCGTTGGTCTACCGTCCCGGGGCAGCGCTCGATGCGTGGCTGCGGGTCAGCGCGGGCAGTTGCCAGTGGCCGCACTGCGATGTCCCCGCCTGGAACTGCGACCTCGACCACAACGATCCGTTCAACCACACCAACCCCGCGAAGGGTGGGAAAACGGTCGCGTCGAATCTGAGTGCGTTCTGCCGTAACCATCACCGCCTCAAGCACTCCGGACACTGGAGGCTCCACCCGAACCCGGATCGCAGCGTCACCCTGACCTCGCAGACCGGTCATTGCTACCGGACCAGAGCTGCCGGACTACTCGCCGGCCAACAGGAACCGCCGCCACCGGAAGGCGGCAAACCGCGACGCACACGGTTGGAGAACAAGGCTGCCCGTATCCGAAGCGAACGCAAACACCGGCGCGTCAAGATTCAGCACCGCACAGCACAACACGCGGAACGCAAACGCCGCCAAACCTTCCCGATCTCCACACGCCGACAGCATGTGCCCCGAAAGCGCACACCTAGCAAACACATCGACTACGGCAACGACCCACCGCCATTCTGAACAGACTCACCGATCCCGTGACCGAACATGCGCTGACGCGTACCCTTTTGTTAGCGGGACTAATCACCACGCTGCCAGGGCCCGTTGACCAACCACGACAACGCAGTCGGGACAAAGGAGTCGGAATGAAGGCAATCCAGTACACGAGAATCGGCGCTGAACCCGAACTCACGGAGATTCCCAAACCCGAACCTGGTCCAGGTGAAGTGCTCCTGGAAGTAACCGCAGCCGGCGTCTGCCACTCGGACGACTTCATCATGAGCCTGCCGGAAGAGCAGTACAGTTACGGCCTGCCGCTCACTCTCGGCCACGAAGGTGCCGGCCGTGTCGCAGCGGTTGGCGACGGCGTCGAAGGTCTCGACATCGGAACCAACGTCGTGGTCTACGGTCCGTGGGGCTGCGGAAATTGCTGGCACTGCTCACAGGGACTCGAAAACTACTGTTCTCGCGCAGAGGAACTCGGCATTCACCCTCCCGGACTGGGCGCCCCCGGCGCGCTGGCCGAGTTCATGATCGTCGACTCTCCTCGCCACCTTGTCCCGATCGGTGACCTCGACCCGGTCAAGACAGTGCCGTTGACCGACGCAGGCTTGACGCCGTATCACGCGATCAAACGTTCTCTGCCAAAACTTCGCGGAGGCTCGTACGCCGTTGTCATCGGAACCGGCGGCCTCGGCCACGTTGCCATTCAACTCCTCCGCCACCTCTCGGCGGCTACCGTTATCGCACTGGACGTGAGCGCGGACAAGCTCGAACTGGCAACCAAGGTGGGCGCTCACGAAGTTGTCTTATCCGACAAGAACGCGGCCGAGAACGTCCGCAAGATCACCGGAAGTCAGGGCGCCGCACTGGTTCTCGACTTCGTCGGCTATCAGCCCACTATCGACACCGCGATGGCGGTTGCCGGCGTCGGATCGGACGTCACGATCGTCGGGATCGGCGACGGCCAGGCGCACGCCAAAGTTGGATTCTTCCAAAGTCCTTACGAGGCTTCGGTGACAGTTCCGTACTGGGGCGCCCGCAACGAGTTGACCGAATTGATCGACCTCGCGCACGCCGGCATTTTCGACATCGCGGTCGAGACCTTCAGTCTCGACAACGGAGCGGAAGCGTATCGACGCTTGGCCGCCGGAACGCTCAGCGGCCGCGCGGTTGTGGTCCCTGGCTTGTAGATCGACAGCGGTAAACCACTGATGCCCAGCCGAATTCGATTCGGCTGGGCATCAGTGCTCAGTACTGAGTGTGCGACAGACTAGCTGCATGCCTCCAGGACAAGTTCCTTCACCCGTGCCGCGTCAGCCTGGCCGCGGGTGGCCTTCATGACGTCGCCGACAATCTTTCCGGCGGCCTGCACCTTGCCGCTGCGGATCTTGTCTGCGATATCGGGGTTGGCAGCGAGTGCCTCGTCGACAGCAGCCTTGAGCTTGGTCTCGTCACGCTCGACAACCAATTCGGGATGTGCCGCCAGAACCTGCTCGGGATCACCCTCACCGTCGAGGACGTGGTCCACAACCTGACGGGCGACCTTGTTGTTGAGCTTGCCGCTGTCGATGAGAGCAACAACCTGCGCGACCTGGGACGGCGTGATCGGCAGCGCGCCGAGTTCAACTCCGCGAGTGTTGGCCTGCTGTGACAGGTACGACAACCACCAGGATCGGGCGGCTTCTGGCGAAGCGCCGGCTTCGGTGGTGGCGATGACCAGGTCGATGGCACCGGCATTGACGAGGTCGCGCATGACCTCGTCGGAGATCCCCCAATCCTTCTGGATCCGCGCACGGCGGATCCAGGGCAGCTCGGGCAAAGTGGCGCGCAGTTCTTCGACCCACTCGGCGCTGGGGGCAACGGGTTCGAGGTCGGGTTCCGGGAAGTAGCGGTAATCTTCCGCGGTTTCCTTACGTCGACCAGCGGAGGTGGTGCCGTCGGCTTCCTGGAAGTGACGCGTCTCCTGGATGACCTCGATACCGGCGTCGAGCACTGCCGCCTGACGACGCATCTCGTAGCGGACTGCGACCTCGACGCTCTTGAGGGAGTTGACGTTCTTGGTCTCGGTGCGGGTCCCCAGTTCGGTGGAACCGATCGGCATCAGCGAGATGTTGGCGTCGCAGCGCATCGAACCCTGGTCCATGCGGACGTCGGAGACGTCGAGAGACTTCAGCAGATCACGAAGCGCCGTGACGTACGCGCGAGCGACCTCGGGGGCGCGCTCACCGGCACCGTGGATGGTCTTGGTGACGATCTCCACCAAGGGAACGCCGGCACGGTTGTAGTCGAGCAGCGAATGGCTGGCACCGTGGATACGACCGGTAGCGCCACCCACGTGGAGGGACTTACCGGTGTCCTCTTCCATGTGGGCGCGCTCGATCTCGACGCGCCACGTGGTGCCGTCGTCGAGGATCACGTCGAGGTAGCCCTCGGTTGCGATCGGCTCGTCGTACTGGGAGATCTGGTAGTTCTTGGGCTGATCCGGGTAGAAGTAGTTCTTGCGCGCGAATCGACCCCACGGTGTGATGGAGCAGTTGAGCGCAAGACCGATCCGGATCGCGGATTCGACAGCAGCAGCGTTCACCACTGGCAATGAACCTGGCAGGCCCAGACAGACCGGGCATACCTGGGTATTGGGTTCGGCACCGAACTCGGTGGGGCACGGGCAGAACATCTTGGTAGCGGTGCCGAGTTCTACGTGCACCTCCATACCCATCACAGGCTCGTACTTGGTCAGCACTTCGTCGTAATCGAGGATGTCGGGCGCATCGACAGCAGTCATGGTGACTAGTTTATGCGCCGGACGCTCAGCCGAAGAATGCGGCTGCCTCCTCGTAACGCTCCTTGGGCACGGTCTTGAGCTTGCGGGTTGCCTCGGCGAGAGGAACCAGGTCGATGGACGTACCGTGCAGGGCCACCATCTGGCCGAAATCACCACGATGAGCTGCGTCGGTGGCGTGGACGCCGAAGCGGGTGGCGAGTATCCGGTCGTGCGGCGTCGGGGTGCCACCACGCTGGATATGGCCGAGAACCGTCGTCCGGACTTCCTTGCCGATGCGGCGCTCGATTTCGTTGCCCAACTGCTGAGCGACGCCGGTGAAGATCTTGTGTCCGAACTCGTCGATGCCGCCTTCACGCAAAGTCATGGAAGCTGGATCGGGCATCGCCCCTTCGGCGACAACGCAGATGAAGTGAGAATCACCACGCTGGAAACGCTTCTTGACCATGGCGCACACTTCGTCGACGTCGAACGGCTGCTCCGGAACCAACGTCAGATGAGCACCGGACGCCAATCCGGCCTGCAGTGCGATCCAGCCGGCATGTCGACCCATGACCTCGACGAGCATGACGCGCTGGTGCGATTCCGCTGTGGTGTGGAGGCGGTCGATCGCGTCGGTGGCAACGGCCAGCGCTGTGTCGAAACCGAATGTGACGTCGGTGCAGTCGATGTCGTTGTCGATGGTCTTGGGCACTCCGATCACCGGGACACCGCTCTCCGCGAGCCAACTGGCCGCGGTGAGTGTGCCTTCACCGCCGATCGGGATCAGGACATCGATTCCGTTGTCGTCGAGAGTTTGTTTGATCTGATCGAGTCCGGCCCGCAGTTTGTCGGGGTTGACGCGTGCGGTTCCCAGAATGGTTCCGCCGCGCGTGAGGATGCGATTGATGCGGTCGTCGGCCGCGAGGGGAACCTTCCGATCTTCGAGCAGACCACGCCAGCCGTCGCGGAAGCCGACGACGGTACTGCCGTACCGCCCGTCCGACGTGCGAACCACCGCACGGATAACCGCGTTCAACCCTGGGCAATCGCCGCCACCTGTGAGGACTCCGATTCGCATTGTAAAAAGCACCTCTCAACAGTTGGGTGATTGCAGGATCTGCTGTCCATCTTCCCCCAGCAGGCGCGGTGGCGCAGGATTGTCACTTTTCAGATCAAGCCCGGCAATCATCCCGGTGTGACAAGTCCACTTTCGTATGCAACGACAACCGCTTGTGCTCGATCTCGCAGGTCCAGTTTCGAGAGAACCTTGCCGACGTGTGTCTTCACCGTCTGTTCCGCGACAAACAGGTGCTCGGCAATTTCGATGTTCGACAGCCCTCGTGCGATCAGTTCCAGCACTTCACGCTCGCGTGGGGTCAACATGTCGAGAGCGCTGGAACGAACCCGGGTGGGTGTTCTCCTACTCGTCACTTCCTCGATCAACCGCCGTGTCACGGTCGGAGCCAGCAATGCATGTCCTTCGGCGACGACGCGCACCGCCCGAATCAGTTCCTCGGCGGGGGCGTCCTTGAGCATGAAACCACTCGCACCGATCCGCAGAGCCTCGTAGACGTAGTCATCGATGTCGAAAGTCGTGAGCATGAGGACCCGAACCGGTGGCTCCCCACCCGTTGCCAGAATCTGGCGCGCTGCATCGAGGCCGTTCATCTCCGGCATCCGCACGTCCATCAACACGACGTCGGGGCGCAGGCGCGCTACTTCGGCAACCGCAACCCTGCCGTCGGGGGCATCTCCGATGACGCTGATATCGGGTTGCGCGGCGAGCAGGGCTCCGAATCCCTGTCTGACCATTGCCTGATCGTCGGCGATGAATACTGTGATGGGCACTCCGACAGCCTAGGCGGCGACCGTCGGCAATATAGCGCGGACCTCGAACCCGCCGCCCGCCAGCAGTTGCGTGTCAACCATTCCGCCGACGGCGGACGCACGCTCGACCATCCCGCGGATTCCATTGCCACCGGCGGTATCCGAAGACTTGGCGACACTGGAAGTCGGGACACCGCCACCCGCCGGCGGTCCGTTCACCACCCGAACCTGCGTGGACGCTTGGCCGAACTCGACGGACACCTCGATGGGGCTACCCGGTGCATGCCGGACGGCATTGGTGATCGATTCCTGCACGATGCGATACACGACAAGACCGGTGGACGCCGACACGCGTGTTCGATCACCATCCACGTTCCATACCAACGGAATTCCCGCGCGGGCGCTGCCTGCCAGTAGCTCGTCGAGTTGCAGCGCTCCCGGTTGCGGTGCGACCTGGGTGGCTTCGGCGTCGCTGCGCAGTACACCCAGCAACCCGCGAATCTCGTTGAGCGCAGCGCGCCCCGTGTCACCGATCGAGTCGAACTCGGCGCGGATCTCGGGCGTCACGTCGCCGAGTCGGTACGGCGCACTCTGCGCCTGCACCACCACCATCGACATGTGGTGGGCGACAATGTCGTGCAGCTCGCGGGCTATCCGGGCCTTCTCTTCCAACACGGTTCGGCGGGCACGTTCGACTTCATTTACCTCTTCCTGCTTCGCCAACGCACGACGTGAAAGAACAAGCCACCGAATCAGGAAGCAAAAGACCACCAGCGCGGTCAGACCCACCGCCCACCCGGCACCGTCCTGGCCCGGAGTCTCGGCAAAGAACAACAGGACCGTCGAGATCCACGCAACCCCCACCACCGGTACCGCAGCAGTGAGACTGACCGCGGCAAGCAGAGCCATGATCACCATGATGTGAACGACCTGCCAGGGATATTCGTACCCGGGCACGAGATCGAATACGTGTGGAATCACCAACGCCGAGATCGCGGAAACAGCCCATCCCAGAGCGGGATTGATTCGGATCAGGACAAAGGGAAACGCGGCCAACGCAGCCACGAACGGCTGAATCGGCGGTGACACCGCATGCGTCAGGTGCAACGTCGGCCAGGCGACCGTAAAGAGAATCAACGTCACGACAACTACAGCTACGTTCGCGAACTGATCACCGGTCAACCGCCGCGACGCGCGGGTCACACTCGCCTGCGCCACTTTCATCTTTCCTGCCTTCATCACCTGTCCAGCCTAGAAAGCGAACCCTCGAAAGTCGTCATACTGCGGAGTGAGAAACCCCTAACTCCGCAGTATCAGTGGTCCAGGGTTCCTCTCACCCCAGAGCACAGACAAACCACTCTGCGGAGCGATGCTCAGGTGCGCCCGCCGTTCATAGCGTCGACAGCATGCGGATCACACGAGCAACGACGCTGCCCCAGCGCAGCGCTATCTGGGCGACACAGCGCAGCGCAACCTGGGCAGCGCTGAGTGTTGTCGCAGCGGCGACGGTCACCATCAGTGCCGCACCTCGCGACGTGCAAGCGGCAGCGCCGGAGAATCACCTTGCCGCACAGGCCGTTGCAGCGGTCACCAGCTCTGATGCCGCACCAAGCGTGCCGCGCGACTTTGCCGCGTTCTCAGGCTACGAACCCGTCATCGTCGCCGGTCACCTCGCCAATCCGAACGGTGCCTGCTCGTCCCCCGTTCCCCTTCCCGACGAGTTCGACTCCGCCTGCAAGGCCCACGATCTCGGCTACGACCTGCTCCGCTATGCACAGTTCCACGGCGACGAGCTCGGCCCGTGGGCACGGCAAGCGCTCGACGGCCAACTCGACCAGCGAATGCACGATGCCTGTGACACGAGGGAATCCCGGGCGACGCGGTCCTACTGCTTTGCCATGGCCGACATCGCAACCACTGCCGTGAACGGAAATTCGTGGCGTCAGAACTACCTGACGCCGGTTCAGGAATCCGGGTTCGGATACGCCGCCGCTGGTGTGCTCGGCCTCTCCGCACTCGGACTCACCTTCCTTCGGCCACGGCGACCTGCCGCGGCCGGCGCCTACTCGCAGAAAGCCGTTGCAGCATGAGCGTTCTCGATACCGTCCAACCGTCGGTGCTCTCCCGGATCGCAGCGGTCCCGCTCCCCCGCATCTCGGCAACGGTAGCCACGGGTTCGATGGCCGCAGTATCTCTGGCACCCAGCCTGTTGCCGAGAACCGCCGTACTGCAAGGACTCTTCAGCGGTGTGCTCATGGCGGTGGGAATCTTTGTTGCCTGGGCACTGACGACTGCATGGCACGCACTGCCGCTGCGGACACGATCGGAACGGTTCGACACTCGATCCTGGCGCACCCGAACTGCGATCGTTGCCACCGCAGTTGTTGCACTGTTCGCTACGTCTGCCAACGGCTGGCAGAACTCACTCCGCGTTGCGATGGGGGCGCCGCCGGTCGGAATTCGCTACTGGATCGAAGTCATGTGCATCACGACACTGACCGTGCTGATCCTGACCTCGGCGGCATCCGGCATTCGGAAAGTACTGCACCGCCTGGGTTTTGCCCGCACCATCGGCATAGCAGCGATCTGCGCCTTCGGACTTCAGCTGACCTTCGGCAGCATCGCCACCGCGTCGGCGCAGTCAGTGGAAGGGCAGAAGTTCCTTGCCTCCGGGACCGATTCGGTGCGTGTCTACGCCGATCTCGACTCCGGACCGGACGCAGGATCGCGGGCCGACCATGCGGTGGCCGAACTCGACCGCGTCGGCGGATTTGCTCGTAGCGCCGTCGTTGTGGCCGTCCCCACCGGTTCGGGGTGGATCGACACTCGGGCCGTCGACGGTATCGAGCAGCGATTCGGCAGTGACGTCGCGATCGTCGGTCAGCAGTACTCCGCTGCACCGAGTTGGGCTGCATTTCTGTTCCAACGCTCCGATGCCGAGGAATCGGCGCAGGCAATGCTGACCGCGGTCGCCACCCGCATCGCGGAACTTCCCGCCACCGAACGCCCCGACCTCTATCTCTACGGCCAGAGTCTTGGCGCCGTGGGCGGCAGCGCTGCCCTGGCCGAGGCCCTTCCGACGCAGTTGTGCGCCGTCCTCTGGGCCGGACCGCCCGCCGGCGCTACCCGAGTGGACGGGACAACCGTTCTGGCCAACACCTCCGATCCTGTGGTGTGGTGGTCGCCGGCCCTCGCGACGACGCCACCAGACCTGAGCCGCGCGGTCCAGGACGCCCCGATGCCGCAGTGGATTCCGGTGGTCAGTTTCCTTCAGACCAGCGTCGACATGCTCGCCTCCCTCGACGTCCCCGCGGGTCACGGTCACCGATACGGCACCGAGCAGGGCACGCAACTCGGAACCTGCCACTAGAACACAAGCGCCTAGAGTGGGTGCAGTGGCCAAAGGAACGCGCAAGACCAAGACTCGCAGCACCACCCCCGACCGCCGAGACGACGGACCTGTTCCCGGCGTCTTCCCCATCGACACCGGCACGTGTGAACTTGTTCGTGATCAGTACTCGGACACGGGGTGGATTCTGCAGATCAACGGTGTTCCCAGCTCACACATCGATCTGGCCGACCCGAAGACCTTGGACTTCGAGTACATGCGCTGGATCGCCCACCTGGTCGATTCGGAACGCGACCCGAAAGAGCGTCTGCGCGTCCTGCACCTCGGCGGCGGCGCCTGTTCGATGGCTCGGTACATCTGCGCGACGTACTCCGACGCCCGTCAGGTTGTTGTCGAAATCGACAGCGCATTAGCCGAATTGGTTCGCGACTGGTTCGATCTGCCGCGTGCACCACTGCTCCGCATCCGCGTCGGCGAAGCGCGCGCGGTCACGGAAACTCTCACCGATTCGACGCGGGACATCATCATCCGAGATGTCTTTGCGGGCAGCACAACTCCGGTTCCACTGACCACGGCGCAGTTCACCACCCACGTACGACGCGTCCTTGCACCAGGCGGGATTTACCTCGTCAACTGCGGCGACACCCCGGACTTGCAGGGGTCGCGCGCCGAAGCTGCAACCATCGGTGCGCAGTTCGAGCACCTGGCCATCATCGCCGATCCGGCAATGCTCAAGGGCAGGCGCTACGGAAATATGATCATCGCGGGTAGCGACGTTCCGATCGCACAGTCGCCGGCCCTTGCCCGTGAACTCCTGGGCGGCGGAGTTCCCGCACATGTGTGGGGAGACGCCGAGGTCCGCAAGTTTGCGGCCTCGGCATCCGTCCGAGAAGACTGAAGTCGGCGTTACTCTCCGCCGAACACCCGTTCCACCACCGCTTTTGCCCGTCGCGTGATGCGGAGATAGTTGTCGAGGAACTCCCCCGAGTCATCTCCGTATCCCGCAACCTGCGCCACGGCAGACAGGACGCGTCCCGGTCCTGGCAGTTGATCGGTCGGCTTTCCGCGAACCAGCACAAGGCAATTGCGGGCCTTGGTCGCCGTGATCCACGCATCACGCAGCAACTCCACGTCGGATTCACTGAGCAACTCGGCTGCACCGATCGCGTCCAGCGTTTCCAGCGTCGACGTGTTGTGCAACGACGCGATCTTGTCGGCGTGACGCAGCTGGATCAGCTGCACGGTCCACTCGATATCGGCCAGTCCGCCGCGACCCAGTTTGGTGTGCGTAGCGGGATCGGCTCCACGAGGAAGACGTTCGGAATCGACGCGAGCCTTGATTCGGCGAATCTCGCGAACCGCCGTTTCGCTGACGCCGCCCTCTGGATAACGGGTCTTGTCGATCATGTGCAGGAATCGCAGACCCAGATCCGGATCACCGGCCACCGGGTGGGCGCGAAGCAGTGCTTGAATCTCCCACGCCTGCGCCCATTTAGCGTAGTAGGCGTCGTACGATTCGAGGGTGCGGACCATGGGGCCGTTGCGTCCCTCGGGGCGCAGTCCCGTATCCACCTCGAGCGGCGGATCAGTGCTGGGAGCACCGAGAAGCTTGCGCACCCTGTCCGCAATGCTGTTGGCCCACTTGACCGCAACGGTCTCGTCGACGCCCTCGACGGGCTCGCACACGAACAGAACGTCGGCGTCGGAGCCGTATCCCAGTTCGCCGCCGCCGAGTCGGCCCATGCCGATCACGGAGAACGCCGCAGGCGCGGGCGTTCCCAGTTCGGCAACACTGGCCTTGATCACGGCGGACAGCGACGCGTTGAGTACCGCGGCCCACACCGACGACAGTGCCTTGCACACCGCCGGAACGTCGAGCATCCCCAGGATGTCGGCCGACGCAATGCGCGCCAACTCGTGGCGACGCAACGAACGTGCCGCTGCGACAGCGCGATTGGGGTCACTGTGCCGCGCTGAGGCGGTGAGAATACCGCGCGAGACGTCCTCTGGTACCGGTTCGATCAGACGCGGGCCACTCGGCGAATCCGCATACAGGCGAATGACGTCTGGTGCCTTGATCAGCAGATCCGGCAAGTACGCGGAAGAGCCAAGCACCGTCATCAGACGTTCGGCGACGGCAGCCTCGTCGCGAAGCAACCGAAGGAACCAGGTCTGATCGACCAGTGCGTCGGACAAGCGTCGGTACGCCAACAGTCCGGCGTCGGGATCCGGTGTGTCGGCAAGACATTCGAGTAGCGTCGGCAAGAGCAGCGCCTGGATCCGGCCCTTGCGGGACGCTCCGGCTGTCAAGGCCGTGAGGTGCCCGAGAGCATTCTCGGGGGCGGTGTATCCCAACGCCGCCAACTGGCGAACGGCAGCTTCCGGCCCCAGCGCCAACGATTCCTTGTCCATCCGCGCAACAGACTCGAGCAGCGGACGGTAGAACAGCTTGGCGTGCAACCTGCGGATTCGATGGGAGTTCCGTTTGATCTCGGCGCGCAACACCCCGAGCGCGTCGAGGCGGCCGTCGGGACGCATGTGCGCGGCGCGGGCCAGCCAGCGCAACGCCTCGTCGTCGTCCGGCGGCGGCAACGTGTGGGTGCGCTTGAGCTTCTGCAACTGCAGACGATGCTCGAGGAGACGCAGGAATTCATAGGACGCCGTGAGGTTCGCGGCGTCGTCTCGACCGACGTAGCCACCGGCGGCCAGCGCTGTCAGCGCATCGACTGTGCTCTGCACGTGCAGAGTGTCATCGGCGCGGCCGTGCACCAATTGCAGGAGCTGGACGGCAAATTCGACGTCTCGCAAACTTCCGCGACCGAGTTTGAGCTCGCGCTCACGCATCTCGGGCGGAACCATTTCCTCGACGCGTCGGCGCATGGCCTGCACTTCGGGAACGAAGTCCTCACGTTCGGACGCCGTCCAGACCATCGGGCTCATGGCCTCGGCGTACTGACGCCCGAGTTCCATGTCCCCCGTCATCGGACGGGCCTTCAGAAGAGCCTGGAACTCCCACGTCTTGGCCCACCGCTTGTAGTACGCGATGTGGGAATCGAGTGAGCGCACCAGTTCGCCGCGCTTACCCTCGGGGCGGAGCGCAGCGTCCACTTCGAAGAACGCGGACGTGCCGATCCTCATCAACTCGCCCGCTACGCGAGAGGCAGTGGCGTCGGCCGGTTCGGCAACAAACACGACATCGACGTCGGACACGTAGTTCAGTTCGCGCGCACCACATTTGCCCATCGCGATAACCGCAAGGCGGATGGGGCACGTGCCTTCGGGGCACACGGTGGCGATCGCTACCGACAGAGCCGCAGTCAGTGCCGCGTCGGCCAGATCCGAGAGCTGATGCCCGATGGTCTGATACGGAACCACGGGTTCGTTTTCGACGGTGGCCGCCAAATCGCACGCGGCCAGCAACATCAGCTGATCCTTGTACGACTTCCGCAGCGCAACTACCGCGTCCGGACCGGTCATCGCAGCGCGGTACGTCTGCGAGCCTGGGGTTGCGCCCTCGTCCAACGTTGCGCCGACGGCCCCGAGCAGCGCCGTGGTGGCGGCGGCCTTGGTAGGCAGCGATGCGCCGTCGAGAATGCGCCAAGCGGACGGATCAGCAACGATGTGATCACCGAATGCCGCCGACGCTCCGATCAGCCCGAGCAGCCGTCCGCGCAGGCTCTTGTCCTTACGCAGCGCGTCGTCGAGGTCACTCCATCCGTCGCCCAGCGAATCCTTGATGCGCACCAACGTGCGCAACGCAAGATCGGCGTTGGCGGAACGCGAGAGTGACCACAGGAGTTCGATGCTCTCCGAGTCCACCCAGCCGAGTTGGCGGAGCTCGTCGGCTGCGGTGTTCTCGACCAACCCGAGCCGGCCCGGCCCGGGTACCACGGATCGCGCGGACGGCGGCTTGACCATCACAGGCCGAGGTAAGTCTTGAGCTCGAACGGCGTCACGTGGCTGCGGTATTCCTCCCATTCACGCCGCTTGTTCCGCAGGAAGAAGTCGAAAACGTGCTCGCCGAGAGCCTCGGCAACCAACTCCGACTTCTCCATCTCGCGCAGAGCACCGTCGAGGTTGCTCGGCAATTCCTTGTACCCCATGGCGCGACGCTCAGCGGAGGTCAACGACCACACGTCGTCCTCGGCCTCGGGAGGCAAGGTGTAGCCCTTCTCGATGCCGCGCAGACCGGCCGCGAGCAGCACCGCAAACGTCAGGTACGGGTTGCACGCCGAGTCTGGGCTGCGGATCTCGACACGACGCGACGACGCCTTGTTCGGCGTGTACATCGGCACGCGGATCAGCGCCGAGCGGTTGGAGGGTCCCCACGACGCTGCCGTCGGAGCCTCGCCGCCGTGGACCAGGCGCTTGTAGGAGTTGACCCACTGGTTCGTGACGGCACTGATCTCGTTGGCGTGCTCGAGAATGCCGGCGATGAATGCCTTGCCGGTCTCCGAGAGCTGCATCGGATCGTCCGGGTTGTGGAACGCGTTCGTGTCGCCTTCGAACAGGCTCATGTGCGTGTGCATCGCCGAACCGGCCTGATCGCTGAACGGCTTGGGCATGAAGCTCGCCCGCACGCCTTCACCGATCGCAACCTCCTTGACGACGTACCGGAACGTCATCACGTTGTCGGCCATGGACAACGCGTCGGCGTAGCGGAGATCGATCTCCTGCTGCCCGGGAGCGGCCTCGTGATGGCTGAACTCGACCGAGATCCCCATGGACTCGAGAGCGTCGATCGCGTGACGACGGAAGTTGGGAGCCGAATCGTGCACGGCCTGATCGAAGTAGCCACCGGAATCGGCCGGGATCGGCGGAGTGCCGTCCAACGGACCGTTCTCGAGGAGGAAGAACTCGATCTCGGGATGCACGTAGCAACTGAAGCCCAGGTCGCTGGCCTTGCTCAGCTGACGACGCAGCACGTGCCTTGGGTCAGCCCACGAGGGCGAACCGTCCGGGTTGGTGATGTCGCAGAACATGCGAGCCGAATGCTGCGCGCCGTCCTTGTGCGCCCACGGCAGGATCTGGAAAGTCGACGCATCAGGGCGGGCAACGGTGTCCGCTTCGGACACTCGGGCGAATCCCTCGATGGCGGAACCGTCGAAACCGATTCCCTCTTCGAAAGCACCTTCGAGTTCCGCGGGGGCGATCGCCACCGATTTGAGGTAACCGAGAACGTCGGTGAACCACAAGCGGACGAACCGAATGTCGCGCTCTTCCAGGGTACGAAGCACGAATTCTTTTTGGCGATCCATGCACGCGAGAGTAAGCAAGCCACGTTAAATCTGTGTTACATCAGCGGCACGAGTTACCCGAGTGATGCGTCACTCTCACATAGCCCCTGCATGCGGGCCTACAGGCGTTAACATGTCAGGCCGTCCTCCGGGACCTTCAGGTAGACGAGGTAGTTGACGACCGCGTCGTCGACGCACGGTTCGCCGTCCAGAACAACGGTGTGCTGTGTTCCCTCGAACGTGATGAGCGCGGCCCCGAGTTGCTTCGCGAGATCCACGCCGGCCTGATACGGAGTAGCCGGATCCTGCGTCGTCGACACGACGACCAGCGTCGGGAGGCCGGCGTCGGCCAGAGCCTGCGGATCGAGCTCATGCGGACTGCCCGTCGCCGGGACCGGCCAGAACGCACACAGATCCAGCGGCGCCTGACCGGTGCCCCGGCCGTCGTCGAGGAACGGTGCGGCCTCGCGATACCGCGTGTCGGCCTCACCGGCTTCTGCCCGATCGGTTGTAGCCGGATCGTCGACGCACCGGATGGCATTGAACGCATCGTTGATATTGGAATACGTGCCATCGTCGTTTCGCCCCTCGTACTGGTCGGCCAAACTCAACAGCGCATCACCCCGGCCGTCCGCCAGGCCGGACAGCCCCATCCGCAACGTGGTCCACAACTGCTGTGAATACAGCGCCTGCTGCACACCGGTGATCGCGTCCCCGTAGCTGAGTCCGCGCGGATCCGTGGTGTCGGCAGGGTTGTCGATCAGCGGTTCCAGCAACGCCTGCAATGTCTCGCGCGCCTGCGCCGGATCACTTCCGAGCGGGCAGTCCCGCTGCGACACGCAGTCGGCGACAAAGGCGTCGAACGCGACCTGGAAGCCCTCTCCTTGCAGTACAACTTCGTCGACGACGTCCTGATTCGGATCCAACGCGCCGTCGAGCACCATCGCCCGAACGTTCTGCGGGAAGGTTTCGGCGTAGGTCGAACCGATTCGCGTCCCGTACGAGAACCCGAGGAAGTTCAACTCGGAATCACCGAGCGCACCGCGGATCACGTCCATATCGCGCACCACTTCATACGTGCCGACGTGGGCGAGGAAGTCGGTTCCGGTGTTCGCCACGCACGCGGCGGCGTAGTCCTTGCTGTCCTGCTCCGCGTCGGCAATCCCTTCGGGCGTCATGTCGATATCGACATCCGCGCGCTCGGCATCGAACTCCGCCGGCGTCAGGCAGCGCACCTGAGGCGTCGACGCACCCACGCCCCGCGGATCGAACCCGATCCGGTCGAAGCGCTCGGCGAGCTGTGTCCTGGAGCCCTGGGTTGCCATCGCCAGCCCCGATGCACCCGGTCCACCTGGGTTGATCAACAGCGATCCGATTCGATCCCCCGTCGCTGCCGCTCGCGAGATGACAACCTGCGCCGTGTCACCGGCCGGATTCGCATAGTCGACGGGAACCGTCACCGCGGCGCAGTCCACCGAACTACTGAGCGGCGAATCACCTGGCGTGGCAAATCGTTCGCACGAACCCCAGTCGAGGGTCTGCTCGTAGAACTTCTCCAACCCTGCCGGAACCGAAGCGGGTACCGCGGACGTTGCAGACCCCGAAGAATCGGTGGAGGGATTGTCGCCGTCGGCAACAGTGCAACCGGCAACTAACAGGAGAGCAGCGACGCTTGCGGCACACACACCGGAGAGGCGAACTAACTTCGACATACCGTCGATGGTGCCAGGAAATAGTGGTTACCAGCCATTCGCTACTTCGGATGGCCGCTCGCCGATGTGACCCATCGCACCAGGTTTTGCTATTCGCACCGACGGTTTCCGGTGGCAGACTGATCGTGTCATCACCCACACCCGGGGACCCGACGGCAATCAACGCCTAAGGCCTCGAGGCACGAAAGGGACAACGATGTCCGAGACTCCTCTGTACGGTTCTGCAGCTGCTACCCCGGCTGCTCCTATGCGCAAGACCCGCGTCCATCACCTCGCCGAGATGAAGCAGAACGGCGAACGTTGGTCGATGCTCACGGCCTACGACTACTCGACGGCCCGAATCTTCGAAGAAGCCGGCATTCCGGTTCTCCTCGTCGGTGATTCCGCCGCCAATGTCGTATACGGCTACGACACGACGGTGCCGATCACCGTCGACGAACTTCTCCCGCTGGTTCGCGGTGTTGTTCGCGGCGCACCCCACGCACTGGTCGTTGCCGACCTCCCGTTCGGCACCTACGAAGCCTCCGCCGAACAGGCTCTGGCAACTGCCACCCGCTTCATGAAAGAGGGCCTCGCCCACGCCGTGAAGCTCGAGGGCGGCGAGCGGATGACCAAGCAGATTGCTGCTATCACTGCTGCCGGTATTCCCGTCATGGCGCACGTCGGCTTCACCCCGCAGAGCGTCAACTCGCTCGGCGGATTCCGCGTCCAAGGCCGCGGCGACGGTGCCGACCAACTTGTGGCCGACGCCATTGCAGTGCAGGAAGCCGGCGCTTTCTCGGTGGTCATGGAAATGGTTCCGGCCGACATCGCGGGCCAGGTCACACGCAAATTGACCATCCCCACCGTCGGTATCGGGGCGGGCAACGAATGCGACGCCCAGGTCCTCGTCTGGCAGGACATGGCCGGCTACACGAGCGGTAAGACAGCCAAGTTCGTCAAGCGTTTCGGTAACGTCGGTGACGAACTGCGCTCCGCGGCCGCAGCCTATGCATCAGAAGTTCGCACAGGCGCCTTCCCGGCCGTCGAGCACAGTTTCTGATCCGAGACCGGCGAACGCCGCCTGTCTCTCGAAAAGAAATTCAGGGGTGCGTTCATGATCGGTAACCGTCGTCATTTCACAGCTGCCGTAGTTGGTTCGGCCGCTCTCGTGACGGTTCTGAGCGGATGCGCGGGAGGGACCACAACCTCTCCCGCGCCCAGCTCGGCCACACCGACCACATCGGCCGCGGCAACCACGACCGCTGCCGCGGCGGGCACGTTCACCGAAGCGCAGGTACAGCAGCTGTGCTCGGACATGGAAGCCGAACTGCAGAATTGGCGAACAGTCACCCCGACCCTCGGCAAGGGCGCGCTCAACCTCTTGGTCGGGTCCTGGGCGAGCCAGAACGGCATCAATCTGATCGACCTTGCGGCGCATCGTGATCGCGTCGACACGGCGATGGCGGCCACGTGCCCGGAAATCCGGGATGGCGCGCTGTACGCGCTGGAGATCCCCGACCTCGCTTCGGGCATGGTCGGTTTCTGATGACCGAAACCGGTGAACTCCGCGAACTCTATCCCCCGATCGAGCCACACACGTCGGGCTTTCTCGACGTCGGCGACGGCCAACGCATGTACTGGGAGATCAGCGGAAACCCCGACGGCAAACCCGTCGTATTCCTGCACGGCGGCCCCGGCGGTGGGACACACCCGTCGCTGCGGCAGTTCTTCGATCCCGACGCATACCGGATCATCCTTCTCGACCAGCGCGGATGCGGTCGGTCGACGCCGCACGTCGCCGACGGCGCCGATCTGTCGGTCAACACCACCGACAAATTGCTGCACGACATCGAAGCCCTGCGTGAGCATCTCGGAATCGAGAAGTGGATGGTGTTCGGCGGGTCGTGGGGTTCGACTCTCGCACTCGCCTATGCCGAAACCTTCCCGACTCGGGTCACCGAACTCGTGCTGCGTGGGATATTCCTCCTGCGCCGAAGCGAAATCGACTGGTACTACAACGGCGGAGCGGGTCATATGTTCCCCGAACGCTGGGCCAAGTTCCTCGAACCGGTACCCGAGAACGAGCGCGGCGATGATCTGGTTGCGGTCTACCACCGCCTCCTTCATTCCGACGACGCGGATGTGGCAGAGCGCGCCGCTGTCGCCTGGTCCGCATGGGAGGGTTCGACAAGCTTCCTGATCCCGAAACCGGAGAAGGTCGAGGAGAACTCCGAAGTACGCTTTGCCCTGGCTTTCGCGCGGATCGAGAACCACTACTTCGTCAATGCCGGCTTCATCGACGAAGCTCAACTGCTGACCAAGAGTTCGGCCCTGCACGGCATTCCCGGAACAATCGTGCAAGGCCGCTACGACGTCGTCTGCCCCGCCACCAGCGCCTGGGACCTCCATAATGCCTGGCCGGAGTCGAAGCTCGTCATCGTCGACGACGCCGGCCATTCCGCGATGGAACCCGGCATCACCCATCACCTGCTCGAGGCAACAGACTCCTACCGGTAACTCGGCTCTATGCCGGGAAGCTGAACTCCACAGTCCGCTTAGCTGTGTCGACGGCGGTGAGTCGCACCTTCACCCGCTCACCGTCGTCGGGAGTGCCGACGCACTTGGCGATCACGGTCACCGACGGTATGAACACCTCGGCAGCGCGCTTGCCGTCCTTGGATCGCATCACCACAGCATCGAATACCTCGCCGACGCGGCCCTCGAGCAACGTCACCTCGGTCAGATCGATACATGCGCGATCCACCTTGTTCGCGACGGAATCCGATCCGCTCATGATCGGCGGCAATTCAGGCAACGCGGTCCGCACCCAATCCGGTACAGGCGTACCAGCACTGATCGCCAGACATATCTCGGTACTGAATCGATCGGACAGCCGGCGCAGCGGAGCAGTCACGTGAGCGTAGGGCGCGCCGATGCCCGCATGCACTGTCAGATCGGGCAATTGGCCGTCGAACGCCGCATAGTCGGCGCCGCGCAGCAAAGACGGCGCTACCGACATCAAGGCCATCGTGGACGGCTCCTGCGCGTCGAGTCCGGCAAGAATCTGCCCCACCGTCTTGCCCGGCGGCCACGTAATACCCAGCGCAACCGCAGTTCTCCGCAACGTGTCCACTGCCGATTGCTCGGCCGGCGGCAACGTCCGCAACAATCCGACACCTGCGTCGATCATCATTCGGCCGGCGCACATCCCGGTCAACAGAGACACTTCGGCATTCCAGTCGTCGGCTTCCGTCCGCGGTTCCAACACAATTCGCCACCGACCGGATTGATCCGGTCCGGCTTCTTCCCGCACCACGGACTGCTCCGGCAACTTCAACTCGATGGCGCCCCGGGCTACCGCCGAGTCACCGCGGAGACGGCCGAATTCCGGCAGCGCCGCAATCGAGGGGTGCAAGGTGCCGGCCTCGGCGTCGGCCTGAACCGTCGAATAGTCCAGACGCGCCACGGATTTCACGAGGGCTCGGGTTACGGACCACGACGTCGGCTCGGCGTTGACGTCGAGTTCGATTCGCCAGAGCGCTGCCGGACGAACCACGTCCGGCAAGAGGCTGGCCGAATCTTCCGACAACACACGCGGATGCAGGGGTACGGAACCGTCCGGGAGATAAAAGGTTTGGCCCCGTCCCCGGGTTTCGACGTCGAGCGCGGCGCCCGGAACCACCACCGCGGCAACGTCCGCGATGGCGTAGTGGACGACAAAGCCGTCTGCTGACTTCTCCAGATGCACTGCCTGATCGAGATCCATCGATCCGGGCGGATCGATGGTGACGAACTCGATGTGCGTAGCGTCCAGTCGGCCGTCCGCATGGCGATCTCGGGCATTCTCGGCCTCGACCATCGCCGCACTGCCGAACGCGTCGGGCAACGAAAACTCAGCCCGAATCGTCCCGAAGTCGATTCCCTGCACCGTTATTCGACCTAGGGGCACGCGTCCTCCACCTTCGATTCGGCGCATAAACCGAACTTAGTTGTTCCAGTCGTCGTCGGCCCGATCAGCGGCTTTGTTGCGTTCCGCGGCGATCTGCAGTGCATGCTCTGCCGACTCCCGATCAGGGTACGGCCCCATTCTCGTCAAAGATGAGGGACCCTTGCCTTGGGAGACAGAACCATCGGACACATCGAAGTACCAGAGTCGATCTTCATCAGTCATGAATACAGTGTGGCATTTCAGTGGGAGTCAGGCTTGTAGATCGCTGTGAGACTGCTATTCTTTCGACTTGGCCTGGCAGGTGAAAACCGGACAATCGAACGGTGAGTTCTGCTTGATCGCCCTCGACAAGCTACGAACAGAAATTGGAGCGCGCAATGTCCGCAATTCTTTACGATTACCTTCTCCCGCTCATGGGCCATGACGCGGCAACCTACTGGGCGACCCTGTTGGTCATCAAGCCCATCTGATAACCGCCACACGAACTACGACATACAACCCCCGTCGGCCATGCCGGCGGGGGTTGTATGCGCTTGCGAAGCCTTGAAAAAGTCAGGGCGAACGAGTTGGCGTATAAGCCGGATCCTGTCCTCGACACCGAAGTGACGAGTGGCGACCATCCATCTGGACACACCGTCGCCGGGTGCCTCACGCGGTTCACCCGCAAGCTCGGGCGAGCAGCCCTCGAACACTTGCGCAGCCGCACCGCACGCGATGCGACCTTCAACCTTGCTCCGGGCGGGGTTTACCTAGCCACCCCGGTCACCCGGGGTGCTGGTGCGCTCTTACCGCACCGTTTCACCCTTACCTGCCCCGAAAGGCAGGCGGTCTGTTTTCTGTGGCACTGTCCCGCGAGTTGCCTCGGGTTGCCGTTAACAACCGCCCTGCTCTGTGGAGTCCGGACTTTCCTCGACTCGGGGCCTGTGCGCACTACGCGCTGGTTCCCTGATCCGCGGCCGCCCGGCCAACTCGTCCGCCCCAGTAGGTTACCGGGTGGCTGTCGGTGACCCGAACTATGGTCGCTGTATGACTCGGTACGTGGCCCTGCTACGCGGCATCAATGTCGGCGGTATCAACATCAAGATGGTGGACCTTGCGCGCGTCTTCACAGAACTCGGATTCGAGCGTGTGAAAACGGTCCTGGCGTCAGGCAATGTCCTCTTCGACAGCACCAGTGCCGATGTGCCCGCGCTGAAGAAAACCATCGAAACCGCCCTCAACCGCGAATTCGGGTACGAAGCCTGGGTCTTCGTGCTCGACACCGCAGCGCTGCAGGCCATTGTCGACGGATATCCCTTCGATTCCGACCGCGAAGGCTGGCACGCATACGCGATGATCGCGTCGGAGCCGTCAGTGCTCGCAGAACTCGCCGAATCGGCCGCTGGACTCGACCCGGCAGTCGAACAGGTAGCACCGGGTGACGGCGTTTTGTACTGGGAGGTCGAGAAAGGCATGACCGTCAAGAGCGTCTTCGGCAAGAACACCGGCAAACCGAAATTCAAGGCGTACACCACCACCCGCAATCTGAACACGCTCCACAAACTTCTGAAGTGAGTCTGCTTCCGATCATTCTGGTCGGCGTTGTGCTCGTGTTCGCGATCGTTCGCCCACGCGGGCTGCCCGAGATCGTGGTAGCCGGCCCCGCCGCGATTGCTGTGGTTCTCGCCGGCGCGGTCACTGTCGGTGAAGCCCGCGATGAAGTGACAGCAATGGCACCGACCGTCGTGTTCTTGGTTGCGGTGCTGATTCTCGCGCATGCCGCCGACGCTCTCGGTGTCTTTCACTGGGTGAGTCAGGTACTGCGGCAAGGCTCGCGCCGCGATCCGCGCCGCCTGCTCACCTACGTCTTCGGCGCAGCGGCCCTGACAACCGCGGTACTGAGCCTCGATGCAACGGTTGTGCTGCTCACCCCGGCTGTGATCGTTGCCGCCCGATCCATCAACGCCAGCCCACAACCGAACTCGTATGCCGCTGCGCACCTCTCGAATTCGGCGTCTACCCTGCTGCCCGTCTCCAATCTGACCAATCTCATTGCGTTTTCGGCAACCGGACTGACCTTCCTGCACTTCACCGCCCTGATGGCGCTGCCGTGGATCGTGACGATCGTGATCGAGTACGTGATCTTTCGATGGTTCTTCCGATCGGAGCTGCGCGCGGACACAACCGACGGACCGGTTCCGGAAATCCGTCACTCCCCCGCACCCGTGCTGCCGTTGTCGATCATCGGCGCAACGCTGTTCGGCTTTGCCGCTTCGGGATTCGTCGGCATCGAACCGGCGTGGGTGGCCGTCGCCGGCGCAGCAGCGCTGTCTGCGATCGCTCTCCGTCGCCGCAGAACCGACCTGAAGCGCATCGTGTACGCGGCCGATCTGTGGTTCTGCGCATTTGTGCTGGTGCTCGGCGTTGTGGTGGCAGGCGTCGCACACGGTCCCGTCGGGGACGCTGTTGCGCGGATACTGCCGTCGGATACCGGCTATGTCTCGCTGCTCGTGGTGGCAGCGGTCGCGGCGATCGCGTCGAACCTCGTGAACAACCTGCCGGCCACCTTGCTGATGATCGCGGCCCTTGGCCCCTCGGCCCCGACCGGCCTGGTACTGGCCATGCTGATCGGGGTGAACCTCGGCCCTAATCTGACCTACGTCGGCTCACTCGCAACAATGCTGTGGCGGCGAGTGGCCACCAGCGTGGACGCTGCGCCCACGCTGGCAACCTTCACACTGCTCGGTCTGGCTACGACGCCACTGACCCTTCTCGGGGCAGTCAGCGCGCTCTGGTTAGTTCTGTAGTCAGCGCAGGTGCGACGTGTCGTTCACGAGTCGCACCGATGCTCCACCGTCAGGGTAGAACTCGGCGATGCTCAGCGACGCCAAATCCAGGTGCAGGCGATACAGCAACGACGGACCAGCGTCGAGCGCCAATTGCACCAGGGTCTTGATCGGTGTCACATGAGAGACGACGAGCAGTGTCGACCCACCGTACGTTGCGATCAGATCGTCACGCGCGGCAATAACGCGCTCCCGAACCTCGTCGAAGCTCTCACCGCCGGGCGGCTTCACGGACGTGTCGGACAACCATGCCGTGTGCAGTTCCGGATCACGCTGCGCCGCTTCACGAAACGTGAGCCCGTCCCAGTCGCCGAAATCGGTTTCGATCAGACCTTTGTGCTCGATCACCGGCAGGCCGAGAACCCGCGCCGACTCCTCAGCTGTCTCGCGCGTGCGGCCGAGCGGAGACGAGACAATGGCGTCGATGCCACCGCGACTGCCGAAACGTGCTGCTGCGCCGGCGGCCTGAGCGCGCCCCAGTGCCGTGAGGATCGGATTACCCCGGCCCGAATAACGGCGATCGACCGACATCGCTGTCTGACCGTGACGCAGCAACAACATCCGCGTCGGCTTGCCCACGCTGGCCGTCCACCCAGGCGAACCGGCGATCTGCGGTTCGGACGAGGTCTCGGCGGGCGCAGTTCTCGGTGTGGACACCGGGACGGGTTCGCTTGCGGTCTCGATACCTGCAGAGTCAAGGCCGGCAGTTTCCATTCCGGCAGCCGCGTCCATCGCCTCGTTTGCCAGCCGATCCGCATGCGAATTCTCCGCGCGGGGAATCCAGGTGTACGTCACGCTCGCGAACTGCGCCGCCACCTCTGCGGCCTTGCGCTGGAGCGGAATCATGTCCGGGTGCTTGACCTTCCAGCGACCGGACATCTGCTCGACAACCAGTTTGGAATCCATCCGGACATCAACGTCGGAGGCGCCGAGTTCACCGGCAGCGGTCAATCCCGCAATGAGCCCGCGATACTCCGCAACATTGTTGGTGGCGGTGCCGATGCTTTCCTTGCGTTCGGCCAGCACCGTGCGAGAGCTGTCGAACACGACAGCGCCGTACCCCGCCGGACCTGGGTTTCCCCGCGATCCACCGTCGGCCTCGACGATGACTCGTGACAAACTCACAGACCGGACTCCTTGGTACGCACCATGATTGCGCCGCACTCGGGGCAACGGACAACAACGTCGGATGCCGTGCCGGCAATGCGCGAGATCTCACCGCGGTCGATTTCGATCCGGCAGGCACCACAGCGGCGAGCCTGTAGCAGGGCTGCGCCCGGCCCCCCGAGGGTGCGCTGCTTTTCGTATACTGCCAGGAAATCGGCGGGGAACTCGCCGACCAGACGCTCACGGTCCGCGACGCAGCGCTCCTGCGCCTTGTTCAGATCGGCCATAGCGTCGTCGCGACGACGCTTGGCGTCGATCAGTTCCTCTTCTGCCTGCGACAGCTGCGCGCCGGCGTGATCGTAATCTGCCTGCAGCGCCTCACGCTGTTCCATGACCTCGAGCAACTCGTCTTCGAGAAGCCCCTGCCTACGCACAAGGCTGCCGAGTTCGTGTTCGAGTTCGGTGAGCTGCTTGGCAGCTACGTTGCCGCTCTGCAAGAGAGTGCGGTCTTTGTCTTCGCGCTGACGGACAGCGTCGATCTCACCTTCGAGCTTGCGGATATCGCGATCGATGTCGTCGATCTGGATTTCGACGCCGACGGACGCGTCCTTGCGGCTGATGCGCTCAGCCTCGAGACGGTCCACTTCCTGCTGCTCGGGAAGCGCACCGCGTCGATGTGCGATCCGGGTGAGCTCCGCATCCACGCCGGCGAGGTCGAGAAGCTTGGCTTGCACCTGTGGTTGGACGTTCACGCTGTGTAACTCCTGCTGTATGTCCGGTGACGGGTCTGCTGTTGAAATGTTCGTGCAACCGTACCCTGATCGGTGGCCACCTACGACGCACTCAGGCACCACGGATCGGTGCGGATGGTGCTGACTCGACTGTGCCACTCGGGAACGAACCCGAATGCGGCGTCGACCACCGACTTCGCCTGGGCACACCACGGATATTCACTGGCCCAATGTGCAACGTCGACGAGCGCCGGTCCACCGGCCCGCAGATGCTCGTCCGCCGGATGATGCCGCAGGTCGGACGTCACGTACGCGTCGACGCCCAGCGCGGACACCACACCGAGATACGAATCGCCGGAACCGCCGCAGACCGCGACGGTACGCACCATCGCGTCGGGGTCGCCGGCCGCGCGAACGCCCCATTCCGTCGACGGCAGTGCTCCTGCGACTCGCGCCGTGAACTCACGCAGCGTTTCGGCGTGCGGAAGCTCACCGATGCGGCCGAGGCCCCGAGAACTCGGGAAGGTGGCCAGCTCGAACACGTCGAAGGCCGGTTCTTCGTAGGGATGTGCGGTGCGCAGAGCGTCGAGTACCGCCGCGCGTTCGGTGCGCGGCGCGATGACCTCGATCCGATCTTCCGAGACCTGCTCGAGAGCGCCGACGCTTCCGATTGCGGGAGTTGCCTTGTCGCCGGGAAGGAATTGCCCGGTGCCCGTGACCGTCCAGCTGCACTCGCTGTAGTCGCCGATGCGGCCGGCTCCTGCCTCGAACAGTGCGCCCTGCACTGCGTCGGTGTGGTCGATCGGCACCATGACCACCCACTTGTCCAGGGGCTGTGAGGGCTTCGGCTCGATCGGGCGCAGCACGGTCAGACCCAAGGCGTCCGCCAGAGCGTCGGAGACGCCGGGATCGGCCGAATCGGCGTTGGTGTGCGCCGAGAACAAGGCACATCCCGCTTTGATCAGCTTATGCACCAAGGCGCCCTTCGGCGTGTGCGCGCCGACGGTGTCCACTCCGCGCAGCAACAACGGATGGTGCACAACCAGCAGGTCCGCGCCGGAGGCAATTGCGTCGTCGACCACGGATTCGGTGGGATCCACGGCAAAAACCACGCGGCTCACCGAATCGGCCGGGTCACCGCACACCAATCCGACGGAGTCCCACGACTCGGCCAATGCCGGTGGGTACGCGGCCTCGAGTACAGCTATGACGTCGGCGAGGGTTGTGCTCACAAGATCTCCTTCATCGCGTCGATCAGGATCGACACCTGATGCGGCGGACGGACTGCCAACCGCAGATGATTCGGGCCGAGTCCGGGGAACGTATCGCACCGTCGAACAGCGATGCCGCGCTCGCGCAGATGCAGACGCATCGCTTCGCCATCGGCAAGTTCGAGCAGAACAAAGGGCCCTACCGCAGGCTCGTGTACCGAAATACCGTTGGCCGAAAAGCTGAGGGCGCGAAGCTCGCGGCACAACGACTCGCGATCACGGGCGATCGCAGTTGCCTTCTCCTGCGACTGCGCCACCGCCGACGGTTCACAACAGGCCCTGATCGCTTCGATCTGCAAACTTCCGAGGGGCCAATGTGCCCGGCCTTCGGTGAGCCGCGTCAGCACGTCGGCTGCTCCGAGCGCGTAGCCGCATCGCAAACCCGCCAGCGCCCATGTCTTTGTCAGACTGCGCAGCACCAGCACGTCCGGCAGAGACTGATCAGCGACACTCTCGATTTCACCTGGCACCGCGTCGCCGAAGGCCTCGTCCACGACCAGAATTCGGCCCGGCCGACGCAGTGCAAGCACATCGACTTTCGGATGCAACACCGACGTCGGATTGGTGGGGTTACCCAGAACCACCAGATCTGCCGATTCGGGGACGGCTGCGTCACGCAACAGATACGGCGGTTCCAGGATCACCTGCGTCACGGGCACACCGGCTTCCCGCAGAGCCAATTCCGGTTCCGTGAACGAGGGATGGATCAACGCAGCCGATGTCGAGCCGAGCCGGGGCAGCATCGCAAATCCCTCGGCCCCACCGGAGAGCAACAGCACTTCGTCGGGCCGTCGGCCATGGCGCGCAGCGACGGTTTCCCTGGCCCGCAGTTCCGCGGCCGCAGACGGATACGAACCGAGGCTCGACAGCTCGCGCGCCAGACGCTCCCGAAGCCACTCCGGAGGCCCGTCTCCTTGGACGTTGACGGCAAAATCGAGAAGCCCCGGCTGCGCGTCGACGTCCCCGTGGTGACGCAAACTGTCCAGGTTGTCCGCTGCGATACTCACGGTGACGAGACTACGGGCGCGGACAAGGCTCCCCACGTGCGGGATAATGAGCTTCTGTGAGCTCACTTCCCCTCGATAGTTTTCCCGTTGTCCTCTTCGACCTCGACGGAACCATCACCGATTCGGCCCCCGGAATCCACCGCGGGTTCCGTCATGCGCTGGCTACCGTCGGCCGGCCCGAACCCACCGAAGAGATGCTCGCCGCAGTCATCGGCCCGCCCATGATCGACACATTCCGCTCGATGGATATGCCCGCCGACGAGGTCGAGGCGGCGATCGGCGCGTACATCGAGCGCTACGACGCCGTCGGCTGGAGTGAAAACTCGGTCTTCGACGGTATGGACGATGTACTCGCCCGGGCCAGCGCGCACGGCACCCGCTTGGCGGTCGCGACGTCGAAGTCGGAACGGTTTGCGATTCGTATCCTCGAGCACTTCGGCCTCGCCCACTATTTCGAGTTCATCGGCGGCGCCAGCGACGACGGTTCCCGGCGGGCCAAGCCGGATGTCATCGAGCACTCGTTGACCTCGCTCGGACTTACCCCGGTAGCCGCAACCGACGGCGGCACCGCGGATGTGATCATGGTGGGCGATCGCGATCACGACGTTCTGGGAGCAGCCAAGTTCGGAATTCCCGCGCTGTTCGTCGAATGGGGTTACGGTCACGCATCCGAAGCGGACGGCGCCCGTCACTCGGTTGCGTCGACCACCGAACTGGGAGGACTACTCGATGGCCGGCACTGAGTCATTACTGCACGTGACGTTTGTCTGCACCGGCAATATCTGCCGGTCGCCGATGGCAGAGAAAATCCTGCTCGGCCATCTGCAACGCGAAGGTCTCGACGATCAGGTTCGGGTGACCAGCGCCGGTATCGACGGCTGGCACAGCGGCGAGGAAGCCGACTCACGAACCAACAAGATTCTCCTCGCGGCCAACTACCCGACCGGCCACAGCGCAGCTCAGGTCAACGACGACCACCTGTCGGCGGACCTCGTCGTACCCCTCGACACCGGCCACGATCGTGAGCTCGCTCACCTTGGCGTTCCGACGGAACGACGTCGGCTGCTGCGTTCCTTCGACCCCGATGCCGACGGGGACTCGGTGCCGGACCCCTACTACGGTGACTTCTCCGATTTCGAACTGGTCCAGGATCAGATCGAAGCGGCAATTCCGGACATCCTGGTCTGGATCCGCGAACGACTGTAGGACGCGGAGCTGAATTCACTCAGTTCGGAGAAACGGATACCGTAGTAGTCGTGCGGAGACTCAAATTCTTGTTGCGGCCCGGTTGGTTGGTACTGGCAGCTGTGGTCGGCATCTTCGCCTACATGTGCTTCACCGTGCTGGCGCCATGGCAGCTCGGAAAGAACACGTCCACCGAGTACCGCAACGATCTGATCTCCAATTCCATCAACGCGGAGACAGTGCCCATCGGCAATGTCATCGCCGACGGCACCATCGCGCCGGCCGACGAGTGGCGAAACATCACAGCCACCGGGTCCTATGTGCCCGATGCCGACATCCTCGTCCGCCTTCAGTCCGTCGAGGGTGCACCCGCCTACGAGGTCTTGACTCCGTTCGCCCTCGACGACGGCCGAACCATCCTCGTCAATCGCGGCTTCGTGCGGCCGATCACGGGTGCGGAAGCGCCTCCGATTGCCGCGCCGCCCACCGATCCCGTCACCTTGAACGGCCGGGTTCGCTTGTCGGAGGGCACGGCCCCCGGCCGAGTTCCGATGTTCGAAGACGGCGCGAAGCAGGTCTACTCCATCGACGCGGGCCCGATCGGCGAATTCATCGGCACCGATCTTGTCAACGCGTACATCCAGCTCGAGCCCGACCAGCCAGGCGGACTCGGCACCATTGCGCTCCCCCAACTCGACGCGGGCCCGTATCTCTCGTACGGATTCCAGTGGCTCGCATTCGGCATCATGGCACCACTCGGACTGGCGTACTTCATCCGTGCGGAATGGCGGGAGCGACGCAAGGAGAAGGAAGAGTCTGCCGATACAGCTGGCGACGACTCGACTCCAGCGCCGACTCCGACCCCGGCACGCACTATCGGGCGTCGCAAAAAGCCGGAGCCCGAATCAGTTCCGCGAACGGCGAAGGAAGTCAAACTTGCCGACCGCTACGGCAACAGCCGCTGACGTTATCGCGGCTCCGATCTGAACTATCGAGGACAGCCTCGACGCCCGGCGCAAATCCGTCGGCGTCGGGGCTGGTCCGTTTCCGAGCACCGGACGCATTTCGACGCCGTAGGAGTACTGCGTGCGTCCTCCGAGCGAGATACCCAATGCTCCCGCAGCGGTGGCCTCGGCCACGCCCGCATTGGGACTCGGATGCGCCGACGCGTCACGACGCCACGCGGATAGAGACTCACGCGGCGAACCGCCGACCAACGGTGCCGATGCGGCGGTGATCACACCAGTCAATCGGGCGGGCACAAGATTGACCAGATCGTCGAACCTGGCTGCGGCCCATCCGAAGTTGCGGTACTTCTCGGAGCGGTAGCCGATCATCGCGTCCAATGTGTTTGCGGCGCGGTAGACGAACAAGCCCGGGATACCGAGCACGGCACCCCACAGCAGCGCGCCCACTGTCGCGTCGGACGTGTTCTCGGCCACCGATTCCAGAGCCGCTCGGGTGAGGCCCTCCTCGTCGAGGACCGATGGATCGCGTCCGCACAGTGACGGGAGTAGGTCGCGCGCAGCGGTGAGGTCCCCACTTCGCCTGGATTCCTCGAGCCGCACGGCCATGTCGTGTCCGGTCCGCGCGAGCGACGTCCCGCCGAGCACCGCCCACGTGGCCGCGGCCATGACACCGGCGTGTGCGAGCCACCCGCCGCGTCGAGCAACGCTTTCGGAGACCAGTCCGAGTGCCCCCACTCCGGTCAACAACACCGTTACGTGCACGGTGCCCGCAACCTTGCTGTCGGAGTAGGAAACCCGCTGCAGAGCAATCGCACTCGTACCGAAACCGGCGACGGGATGAAACCTTGCTGGGTCGGCAAAGTAGCGGTCGGCCGCAAAGCCTAGGAGCAGGCCGGCGGCGCGAGCAGTGACAGGGTGACGGTTCTTGGACGCGTTGAGCACAGAACAGTTCTACCCGCGCCCGCTGCCGTCAGGTTCAGACGGCCTGGAACCGCATGGTTTCCGCGGTCAGTCCCGGACCGAAAGCCATCGCACAACCGGCCTTTCCACTGTGCTCGCCGTTCTTGTTCTGCTCCATCATCTCTGCCAGCACGAAGAGCACGGTGGCCGATGACATGTTTCCGTAGTCGTTGAGGATCTTTCGTGATGCGGCCAGATCGGTCGGCGCCAACTCCAAAGAGGTTTCGACGGCATCGAGTACGGACCGACCGCCGGGGTGCACAGCCCACAAGCCGATGTCACTCTTGTCCGCACCGGCAAGAATCAGCTTCATGCTTTCATCGTCCAAAGCGCGCGACAGGGTCCCGGGAACCTTGCCGGACAACACCATGTCGAAGCCGAGCTCACCGATTCTCCACGTGATCAGTTCCGCGGAATCGGGAACCATCACTGCCTGGAAGGAATTCATCGCCAGCCCTTCGGACTCGGCGGAGATCAGGACGGCGGCACAACCGTCGCCGAACACGAGGAACGAGAGCATCGTCTCGAGATCCTCGGACTTCTGCAGATGCAGCGAGCAGAGTTCCGTGCTGACCACGAGGACCCGCGCATTGGGCTCCGAACGAACGATGTGATGCGCCAGCTTGAGTCCGTTGATGCCGGCGAAGCAGCCCATGAACCCGATCTGCGTGCGCTCGACGGACGGGCTGATCCCACACTGTTTGATGATCTCGAAGTCGATTCCGGGAGAATAGAATCCGGTACACGTGATGACGATCAGGTGGGTGACCTCGGAGGCACGGTCACCGAGATTCAGACCGTTCACGGCGCGCACGGCCAGTGCCGGTGCGGTGCGTTCGAACTCGATCATGCGCGTTTCGGTGTTGATTCCGTTGGGGTCGCCGCTGTAAAAGTCGTCAACCGAGCTGATTCCGGAGTATCGGTGCGAAATCTGCGCCCGATCGGCCATACGGCGGAACAGCAACTGCTTGCGCCGAAGAGTGAAGGAATTGTCTGCGAACTCCACGAAGGCATCGTGTATGTCATGCTCTGGCACGACCGTCGAGATCTTGTTGATGTAGGCGGTAGTCATGTCGAGCCTCCGAGGCACTTGGTTGAAGCTTCTACAGTGTGCAGAATTCAGATGAAATCACATCGGAGAACAAAACGGGGACCTACGTCGTTTGGCGGACTGTCCAGTCTCACAATGCATCCGAGACCGATACACAGAAACAAGGAGACCGGTGAGTTCGATACTGCTCTGCAGCGCACCGCTGACAGGCCACGTTGTTCCGATGCTCGCTGTCGGAAAAGCTCTGATCGAAACGGGTCACTCCGTATCGATACTGACCGGCAACAAGTTCGCGCGGCGCGCCGACTCAGCGGGAATCACACACATCCCCCTTCCCCCCGAATGCGATTTCGACGAGCACAACATGGAAGCCGCGTTCCCCGGACGGTCACGTCGGCCCGGACCACTTCGTTCCCGATTCGACCTCGAGAGAATCTTTGTCGCATCGATGTCCGCGCAGTACAGGGCAGTTGAGCGCATCATCGAATCCACATCCGTCGATGCCGTCGCCGCCGAGAATTTGTTCATGGGATTGATCCCGCTGCTGAGCGGATCACCCGCTTCCCGACCGCGTGTATTCGCGATTTGCACATCACCTCTCATGTGCACGAGCATCGATACCGCACCGTTCGGACCGGGGTTTCCACCGTCGTCGACCCGCGCCGGACGCATCCGCAACCAGGCGCTCAACAGCGCTTTCGAGCACGGAATTCTGCGCGCCGCACAGTCGTCCGCCGACCGCCAACACCAACGACTGACCGGCACACCGATCCCGGATTTTGTTCTGAACTGGCCCATTCTCGCCGATGAAACATTTGTGCTGACCACCGAATCGTTCGAGTATCCGCGCAGCGATCGCGACCACCGATTGACGTTCAGCGGCCCGATCCTCTCGACATCGAGCAGCGATTTCACGCCACCCACCTGGTGGAACGACCTCGACGGAGACCGACCAGTGGTGCTCGTCACACAAGGGACACTCGACAACGGTGACCTGAATCGATTGATGGAACCCACAATTCGTGGCCTGGCCGATCAGGACGTACTTGTCGTCGCCACAACGGGGGGCCGCCCGATCTCCGACGTGTCGGCCACAGCCGAGAACCTCCGCGTCGCGGAGTTCCTCCCTTACGATCAACTTCTTCCCAAAGTCGATGTCATGGTCACCAACGGAGGCTGGGGCGGCGTGCACTACGCCCTCGCACACGGCGTCCCCTTGGTAGTTGCCGGAACCACCGAGGACAAAGCCGAAATCTGCCGCCGGGTGGAAATCTCCGGTACCGGCATCAACTTGCGACGCGGCACCCCACGTGCGCGTTCCATCGCCACCGCCGTCCGACGTGTCCTCGACGACAACGCGTTCCGCACGCGCGCTCAGAAATTGCAACGAGACCTCTCCGAGCTATCAGCCAGCGCAACCATCGCGGCAACCATTGCGGGGGCGTCCGAAAACGTAACTCCCCCATCTGGTTCACAATTGCACTAATCTTCGCCCTCATGAACAAACGATGGTGGTGGGTGATCGGCTCCGCGGTGGCCGTAGTGCTGGCAGTCGTACTTGCCGGACCCTGGGTGTACGCAAATTTCATTCACGGTGATCAGCCGGATGCGCTCGGACTGAGCGACGACGCCGCTCCCGCCGACGCGTCGGCAGAGATCGACGGTACGTGGACCGTCGGGCCCGGATCGAAGGCCGGCTACGAAGTGTGGGAAACGCTCCAGGGACAACGGGTCTTCGTCCGCGGACAGACCGAGAAAGTCAGCGGCACCGCGACCGTCGAATCCGAGAAGCTGACCGAGGGAACCGTCGAGGTCGCCGTTGCCACCATCGCAACCGACGACGGCCGACGCGATTTCCAGTTCAGCAACTCCGTGATGAACGCCAGCAAGTTCCCCAAGGCGACGTTCACCATCACCGAACCCGTTGACCTGAGCACAGTCCCAGCCGACGGCACCATCACCACCATCCCGATCACCGGCGAACTCACCTTGAAGGGCGAAACCCGTCCGGTGACAACTGATTTCGATATCCGCAGGTCGGCTGCAGGAATCGAAGCCGCCGGAGCCATCGATGTCACGTGGACCGATTACAAGATCGACAAGCCCACCATGTTCGCCAACATCATCGTCGAGGATGCCGGCCAGATTCAGTTCTCGATCATCCTGTCCAAGTAGTTCGCCGCGACTCGGGAACCGACCAGCGCACGCGCCCACGTGGATTCGCGCGCAGGCCCGTTCCCGAGTTTTGCATAATCCGCCACCACCCGATCCGGGCGCACGAGAACTGCGCGGGCGCGGTGTCGATCCATCCACGACGACACCGCGCGACCGGTTTCGTCACTACCGACGAGCACTTCCACAGCTCCGAGCGCCGACGCGAGAACCCTGAGATGGGTGTCCATCTCACCGCGATACACCAGAGCAAAACCAGTGCCAAGACGATCGTCGTCGCCGGCATGTTGTTGTGGAAACATCAATCCGACAGGGTTTCTCGCCAACACGGGGCGCCTCGCCAACAGCCCTGCCCGCAGCCTCGGAGAAATCGACTTCATCGCCGGTCCACTGAACCCCGGCACTCGGCACACCGCTGTCAGGATGGATTGACGCGCCTGCGAGATGAAGCCCTTTCCGCCGGCCATCACCCAGCCGATCGCCACAGCAGCTCGAACAATCTGCGTCACATGCGGTTTCCGTTCCTCCTGATAGCTGTCGAGGATCGACCGTTCAGCAGTGCCGTCCACCACCGCCGCCAGCTTCCACGCCAGATTGGCCGCGTCACGCAACCCTGCACCCATGCCTTGCCCGATGAAGGGTGGCGTCAAGTGCGCGGCATCGCCGAGCAGGAAGACGCCGTCGCGCCCCCACACGTCGGCCACAGCGGCACGGAATGTGTATCCGGTATGACGCAGCACTTCCGCTGCCTCCCAGGGCACCTCGCGGAACCACGGCGCCAGTAATGCGCGTAAGGAATCCGCCGACGCGAGTTCGTCGACACTCTCCCCGGGATTGATCCGGAACTCCCACCGGTAGCGGTCGGGGCCGATCTGCATGAACGTCGACGGGCGCGACGGGTCGCACACTTGGTAGACGCCATCCCACACGTCGAGGGAGACGCCGCACCGCACATCGACAACCAACCAGAGTTCTTCGAAATGGAGATCACGTATCGTCGTGCCGAGGAACTCGCGGGTCCGACTGTTCGCGCCGTCGCATCCGAGCACAAAATCGGCAGTGACTGTGCGCCTCCCTCCGGAATCCTGTTCCACCAGTTCAACTTCGACAACCGATCCCACGCTACGAGTCACAGTCGCCTCCACCCCGGCGACTACGGTGGCTGCGGGAAAGCCCGCAAGATTGCGCCTGAGCAGGTTTTCGAGGTCAGGCTGATCGAACATATTCGCCTGGGGCCAGCCGTGTTCTCCGACGCCCTCACGGCGTAACTCCAACAGGGTTTCCAAACTGCCGTCCACCAACCGCATCCCTCTGGCGGTTTTGCTGATTGCAGCGAATTCGTCAGCTACACCCAGCTTTTGGAGTATCCGGTGGACCTCGTCGTCGAGGTGCACCGCACGAGGAAGCGGGTAGATGCCGCGGTGGCGTTCGACGACCATGGTCTCGACACCACGTTGGGCGAGCAACGTCGCGGCGGCAATACCAGTCGGCCCAGCTCCGATGATCAGTACAGCTACATGTTGGGCGTGCGTTGGCACCGATGCTCCAGAGTTCGACGTGCAAGAGTTCGATCATCTGTGGGCGGGCACGCTACGTCAAGGGGTTCGTCAGCCAGATCAACCCGGAGACCGGACACTAGAGATAAACAAAACCCTGACCGCGCCGGAGCGCAGATCAGGGTTTTGTCATTCGGTGGGCGCGGAGGGTTTCGAACCCCCGACCGCTGGTGTGTAAAACCAGAGCTCTACCACTGAGCTACACGCCCGAACTCCCGGCGAGAACCTCACCGGGAGTGCTCTAAGACTCTAGCGCGGCAATCGCATTTGCCCAAAGCGCGTGGTCACGGGCCTCTCCGGGGCCATTCATCTCGGCAAAACGAATGATTCCGTCCTTGTCGATGACAAAGGTTCCACGATTTGCGAAGCCCAGCTTGTCGTTAAACACGCCGTACTTCTGCGCAACCTCACCGTGCGGCCAGAAATCGGAGAGCAACGGGAAGGTGTAGCCCTGCTCGGCGGACCAGATCTTGTGTGTCGGCGAAGCGCCGACGGAGATGGCCAGGATTGCCGTGTCGTCGTTTTCGAATGTCGGAAGCTCGTCGCGGACCTTGCAGAGTTCGCCCTGGCATGTTCCGGTGAAAGCCAACGGGTAGAAGACGAGCAGAACGTTTTTCTTACCGCGGAAGTCTGCGAGCGAGACTTCCTGGTTGTTCTGATCCTTCAACGTGAATTCCGGTGCCTGAGCACCAACTTCGAGAGGCATGGATTTCATCCTTCACTGACGATAGGAAAAGTTTCGGAAATATGACAGTGCATCGGACGTCGCACTTGCGTCATCCGATGCACTGTTGCTTGATGCCGGCTTGATCAGCGCTTGCCTGCCGGGCGAGCCTTCGGCTGAACGAGTCGGCTTGCCGACCAGTCACCGAGGTTCGCAGCAGACGTCTGAGTCAGTCCTGCTGTAGGGGCAGATTCAGCGATCTCGCTGGGCTCGACGTGTCCGTCGCGCCCTGTCTTAGGTGTGAGAACCCAGACAAAACCTTCGTCTGCGAGAGGACCGATGGCATCCATCAGAGCGTCGACAAGGTCTCCGTCTTCGTCGCGCCACCACAGCAGCACGACGTCAATGACTTCGTCCGAATCCTCGTCGAGCATTTCCCCGCCGATGGTTTCCTCAACCGCGGCACGAATGCCGTCGTCGGTATCCTCATCCCAGCCCAGTTCCTGCACCACCATATCGGCAGTAATCCCGAGTTTCTGAGCGTAGTTCTGGGCATCCGCCGCGGCGACCACGGTGGGGTCCTCCTTTTGTTGATGGTGCACGGAGTCCCCGCGCACCGACCGTTTAACGTTCGATTAGGGAAAGCGAACATGGTCGAAGGCGTTAGCGCAAGCCGACCACGCCGAAAACTTTTCCGGATTTGTGTCCGCAGACACGCCCGGAACCCTACGCCTTCGAAAATCTGCAGGTCACAGCGCTCCGCATTCGGTGCGGATCGAATCCCGAATTGAATTGGTTGTATCGGTGATCGAATTGATTTCGTCCGGCGAATGGTCGCGCTTGACGACGCCGGCGATCGACCGGAGGTTGTCGGCCAGGTCTCCGAACAGTCCGGACAGCGAGGCTGGGACGTCCGCGGTCGCGGTGTCGAGCCACCCTGCGAATTCGTCTGCCGAGGACGCAGCTGCCTGCGCTTTGCTCGTCACGTCGGACTCGTCGTTGTTGTTGGCGTCGATATAGGCGTTGAAGACGGCCACGTCGTCCTTCGATCGGCGTATCAGCTCTTCACAGGTCTGGAACGCGGTCTCGACCGCGTCGGCTGCAGCTTTCGACGACGACGCTGCAATCGACGCCGTCACCTCGGCCTGATAGGCAGCAGCCTGCACCCTGTTCGGAGTCGGTGATCCCTCGACGGCACCCGAACACCCCACGATCACCACAGAACCCACCGTCAACGCGCCGATCGCGACAACTAATCCACGACGTCGATACCGGTCCACGCTTTTTCCCGATCCCCTGACCGGTCCCGCCTTCATCACCGACGAATCCCCCCTCACATCGCGTTGCCACCGGCAACTCTTGCAGCCGAACGTCGAACTCGAGAACGCTACCCGACGGTAACCGGGGCCACAGTGTGCCAGGCCGACCGGGATGGTGAAAGATGAGGTACGCGCCATATTCATCATGGAAGTGGATCGGACCTAACAAGGTCCCGGTCACCTACGTAAGGACGCCCAACCACGCGTCCCTAACCCCTCTGAGGAGCACACGTTGTCTGACCTGATCCAGGGTCCCTCGTCCGAGCCGAACGCCGAGTCCGGGGGCACGGGAGTGCCAGGTTCACCATCCCCCAGCGCACCCCCTGGAGCGGACGGCCGTGTTCGCGTCATTCGCGAAGGCGTCGCGTCGTACCTGCCGGACATCGACCCGGACGAAACCACTGAATGGCTCGAGTCCTTCGACGGACTTCTGGATCGATCAGGACCTACCCGCGCCCGCTACCTCATGCTGCGCATGCTCGAACGCGCCGGCGAGAAGCACGTCGCACTGCCCGCTCTGACGTCCACCGATTACGTCAACACGATCCCGACCGAGAACGAACCGTGGTTCCCGGGCGACGAAGAAGTCGAACGCCGTTACCGCGCTTGGATCCGCTGGAACGCAGCCATCATGGTGCACCGCGCGCAGCGCCCCGGCGTCGGCGTCGGTGGCCACATCTCCACCTACGCGTCCTCCGCCGCCTTGTACGAGGTGGGCTTCAACCACTTCTTCCGTGGCAAGGATCATCCGGGCGGCGGCGACCACATCTTCATCCAGGGCCACGCCTCCCCCGGCATCTACGCGCGAGCATTCCTCGAAGGCCGTATCCCGGCCGAGCAGATGGACGGCTTCCGTCAGGAGCAGAGCCACGCCGACAAGGGCGGCGGACTCCCGTCGTACCCGCACCCCCGCCTGCTCCCCGACTTCTGGGAGTTCCCGACGGTATCGATGGGCCTCGGCCCGATGAACGCCATCTACCAGGCGCGGTACAACCACTACCTCAACGATCGCGGCATCAAGGACACCACCGATCAGCATGTGTGGGCATTCCTCGGCGACGGCGAGATGGACGAGCCGGAGTCGCGCGGTCTTGCGCACGTCGCGGCGACCGAAGGCCTCGACAATCTGACGTTTGTCGTCAACTGCAACCTGCAGCGCCTCGACGGCCCGGTTCGCGGCAACGGCAAGATCATCCAGGAGTTGGAGTCGTTCTTCCGCGGCGCAGGCTGGAACGTCATCAAGGTCGTATGGGGCCGCGAGTGGGATTCGCTGCTGCACGCCGACAAGGACGGCGCGCTCGTCAACCTGATGAACGTGACTCCGGACGGCGACTTCCAGACCTACAAGGCCAACGACGGCGCGTTCGTGCGTGATCACTTCTTCGGCCGCGACCCGCGTACCAAGGAACTGGTCAAGGACCTCACCGATCCGGAAATCTGGAACCTCAAGCGTGGTGGCCACGACTACCGCAAGGTTCACGCCGCGTACGCCGCCGCGATGGCTCACAAGGGCCAGCCGACGGTCATCCTCGCGCACACCATCAAGGGCTACACGCTCGGCAAGCACTTCGAGGGCCGCAACGCGACGCACCAGATGAAGAAGCTGACGCTGGACGACCTGAAGGCCTTCCGCGACATGCAGCACATCCCGATCTCGGATGCCGAGCTCGAGAAGGATCCGTACCTGCCTCCGTACTACCACCCAGGCAACGACGCTCCCGAGATCCAGTACATGCTCGATCGCCGAAAGGCACTCGGCGGTTTCCTGCCCTCCCGCAATACGGACGCTGCACCGCTGAAGCTTCCCGAGGACAAGACGTACGACGTCATCCGCAAGGGTTCGGGCAAGCAGGAAGTGGCCACGACCATGGCCATCGTCCGCATCCTCAAGGAACTGCTGCGCGACAAGGAGATCGGCAAGCGCATCGTGCCGATCATCCCGGACGAGGCCCGCACCTTCGGTATGGACTCGTGGTTCCCGTCGCTGAAGATCTACAACCGCAACGGACAGCTCTACACGTCTGTCGACGCCGAACTCATGCTTGCCTACAAGGAGAGCCCGGTCGGCCAGATCCTGCACGAGGGCATCAACGAAGCCGGCTCGACGGCGTCGTTCACCGCGGTCGGAACGTCGTACGCGACGCATGGCGAACCGATGATTCCGCTGTACATCTTCTACTCGATGTTCGGTTTCCAGCGCACCGGCGACGGCCTGTGGGCAGCAGCCGACCAGATGGCCCGCGGATTTGTTCTCGGCGCAACTGCCGGCCGCACGACGCTGACCGGTGAGGGCTTGCAGCACGCCGACGGACATTCGCTGCTCCTGGCATCCACCAACCCGGCCGCGGTCACCTACGACGCGGCGTTCTCGTACGAGTTGGCGCACATCGTCAAGGACGGCCTGCGTCGTATGTACGGCGGTACAGAAGGTGTTGCCGGCTTCGGCGGCGAGAACATCTTCTACTACCTCACCATCTACAACGAGCCGTACGTGCAGCCTGCCGAGCCTGCCGACCTGGACGTCGAGGGACTGCTCAAGGGCATCTACCTCTACAAGGCATCCGATGCGCAGGGCCCGAAGGCTCAGATCCTCGTTTCCGGTGTTGCCATGCCGGAAGGCCTGCGGGCTCAGCAGATGCTCGCAGACGACTGGGGTGTCTCGGCTGACATCTGGTCCGTCACGTCCTGGGGCGAACTGCGCCGCGAGGGTGTCGAGTGCGAGCGTCAGGCTCTGCTCAACCCGGGCGTCGACGCTCCGGTTCCCTTCGTCACCAACGCGTTGGCGTCGGCGCAGGGTCCCGTTGTGGCGGCATCGGACTGGATGCGCGCTGTCCCGGATCAGATCCGCCAGTGGGTTCCGGGCGACTACATCACGCTGGGCACCGACGGTTTCGGATTCTCCGATACCCGCACTGCCGCTCGTCGTTACTTCAACGTCGATGCCGAGTCGATCGCCGTGGCCGTGCTCAACGGTCTGGCCAAGGAAGGTTCGATCGACCGAAGCAAGGCCGTCGAGGCAGCTGGTCGGTACCGCATCGACGACGTGAATGCTGCCCCCGAGCAGACCGGGGACACCGGTAGCGCATAGTTTCCACCGCTACTGAGAACCACTTCCGCCCATTGCTGCGGGTGTCATCACGACATCCGCAGCGATGGGCGTAGGTTTTTGTCATGCCTGATCCTGATTCTGATGTGCCTGCATCCGGGGTACCTCCGGTAGGAGTACGACGCATCCGGTCGTCGACTTCCGGGTTGCAGGCGTCGCTGTCGCGGCGGCGTCAGGTTCGCGATCCACTGCCCGAGGCTTTGCTGCGGCGGGTCAAACAGTTCTCCGGACGGCTGGCGACCGAAGCCGTGACGGTCATGGAGGAACAACTCCCGTTCTTCGACACCCTGGACGCGTCCCACCGCGCAGACGTTCAACTTTTGGTGCAGACGTCAGTGGTGAATTTCCTCGAATGGCTCAGGCAGTTGGATTCGGAGATCAGCTTCGGATACGAGTCCTTTCCGGTCATTCCTCAAGAGTTGGCGCGGCGGCTGACGCTGCGGCAGACGGTCGACATGGTTCGCGTTGCCATGGAGTTCTTCGAGAAGTGGTTGCCGGCGTTGGCTCGCAACGATCAGCAGCTCATCGCGTTGACCGAGGCTGTTCTTCGGTACGGACGTGAACTCGGATTTGCTGCTGCATCGGTGTACGCCAGCGCCGCTGAATCGCGTGGCGCATTGGACAGCCGACTGGAAGCACTGGTGGTCGACGCCGTTGTGCGCGGCGATACCGGCTCGGACATGCTCTCGCGCGCTGCCACGTTGAATTGGGATGCGACTGCTCCGGCAACGGTCATCGTCGGATCACCGCCGCCCGATGAACGGGTCTCGGTCGCAGGAACCGTCCACGCCACTGCTGCGGCCCACGGCCGAGCGGTACTCGCAGTCGTTCAGGGCAGCCGCCTGGTGATGGTTGTCAGCGGCGACGTGACCAGCAAGTCCGCGCAGAGCGAGTTCATGCAGGATCTTCTGCGAAGCTTCGCCGGCGGCCCGGTGGTGATCGGCCCGACGACCCCAAGTCTGAGCGCCGCGCATTTCAGTGCGTCTGAGGCTTTTGCCGGAATTAAAGCGGTCGTGGGATGGCGGGGAGCGCCGCGCCCGGTGTTTGCGACGGAGCTACTGCCGGAACGCGCACTACTCGGCGATCAAGCTGCCGTCGACGCTCTCCAGGATCATCTCGTTACTCCGTTGGCGGAAAGTGGCTCCGTCTTGACCGACACTTTGGACACTTATCTCGACTGTGGAGGTGCGGTTGAGACTTGTGCACGTCAGCTGTTTGTTCATCCAAATACGGTGCGATACCGCCTGAAACGAATTACCGAAGTGACCGGTCGGGATCCAACCAATCCACGCGACGCGTACGTCCTGCGTATAGCCGCTACCGTGGGCCGATTAAGCGAAATCGATAACAAATCGGACACAACGTTCACTCCCGTCACACCGTTCACAGTGTGACAAATTGCCTTGTAACCCTTTCGCGTCCAATTCCGATGAGGAAACGCGACGTGGGAATTTGTGGGAAACCTACAAAACACACCACCAGAGTTCATCGCCACCGACATCTCGAACTTCACTGCTGCCAGTGTTCTCTTAATAAGTGATTTCCTTGCTTGCCCCGGGACAGGGCTCTCAGACACCCGGCATGCTCAGCCCATGGCTGGCATTGCCCGGAGCACAAGACCGCCTGGAAATGTGGTCGAAAGCCGCAGGTCTCGACCTCGTCCGTCTCGGAACCACCGCGACCGCGGAAGAAATCACGGACACGTCCGTGACTCAGCCCCTGGTCGTCGCAGCAGCACTGCTTGCCTACGAGGAAATCGAATCGCAGGGCCTCCTCGGAACTGGCGTCATTGCCGCCGGTCACTCGGTGGGCGAACTCGCCGCGGCGGCAATCGCGGGCGTCATCACTGCTGACGAAGCTGTCGCACTCGCAGCACTGCGCGGCGCGGAGATGGCCAAGGCATGCGCACTCGAGCCCACCGGCATGTCCGCGGTCCTCGGCGGTGACGAAGCCGAGGTACTGGCCCGCATCGAGGAACTCGGACTCGAAGCCGCTAACCGAAATGCTGCGGGTCAGATTGTTGCAGCCGGTTTACTCAGCGCCCTCGAAGAGCTTGCGGCCAGCGCACCCGAGAAGGCTCGCGTGCGGGCACTTCCCGTCGCCGGTGCCTTCCACACCCGATTCATGGCTCCGGCCCAGGACGCCGTTGCAGCTGCTGCCGCCAAGATCACCCCGTCTGATCCCACGCGCACGCTGCTGTCCAACTCGGACGGCGCACCGGTCTCCTCTGGTGCCGACGCCCTCACAAAACTTGCCGCGCAGGTAACTCGACCCGTTCGTTGGGACCTCTGCTCCGCTTCGTTGCGGACCGCAGAAGTCACCGCGATCGTCGAACTCCCGCCGGCCGGAACCCTCGTTGGTATTGCCAAGCGCGAAATGCGTGGCACTCCGACGGTGGCCCTCAAGAACCCGGAGGATATCTCCGCTCTGTCCGGACTGACCTAGCCCGGGCGCTTCACCCTGAGTTCAGCTGCCCAGAAGCTGGACTTGGTTCACCACCTCAATCGATCAAGAAGGGAGCCACACCAGTGGCCCACACTCAGGAAGAAATCATCGCGGAACTCGGCCAGATCGTCGAGGAGGTCACCGGAATCGAGCCTTCCGAGGTCACCGCTGACAAGTCGTTCGTCGACGACCTCGATATCGACTCCCTGTCCATGGTCGAGATCGCAGTTCAGACGGAAGACAAGTACGGCGTCAAGGTTCCGGACGAGGATCTGGCCGGCCTGCGCACCGTCGGCGACATCGTCGCGTACATCCAGAAGCTCGAAGCCGAAGGCGCCGAAGCCAAGAACGCAGAGTGAGCCGACCGTGACTTCCGCTTCTACCCGCAGGGGGAAATTTCCCGACATCGTTGTCACGAGCCTCGCGACGACGACGTCGGTGGCTGGTGATGTGGATGGCACGTGGAAGGCTTTGCTCGCCGGCGAAAGCGGCATCGGAGTCCTCGACGACCCGTTCATCGACGAATTCGACCTTCCGATTCGCATCGGCGGGCACCTCAAAGTTTCACCGGACGAGGGTCTGTCGAGAGTTGAAATCCGACGGATGAGCTGGGTCGAACGACTCGCGCTGACCCTCGGCCGGACTGTGTGGAGCAATGCCGGCAGTCCCGAGGTCGATCAGGACCGCCTCGCGGTTGTCATCGGCACCGGACTCGGCGGCGGCGACACGCTGATCGACGCAGTCGACAAGCTTCGCGGAGGTGGATACCGCAAGGTGTCCCCGTTCTCGGTGCAGATGGTCATGCCGAACGGGCCGGCGGCAACGGTGGGACTCGAGCTCGGCGCCCGTGGTGGCGTCATTACTCCCGTCTCCGCATGTTCGTCGGGTTCCGAAGCGATCGCCCACGCGCACCGCATGCTTGTCATGGGTGACGTGGACATGGTGGTGGCCGGCGGAGTCGAGAGCTTCATCGACGCCGTTCCCATCGCAAGTTTTGCCATGATGCGTGCGATGAGCACCAATAACGACAATCCGACCGCGGCTTCGCGTCCGTTCGACAAGGACCGCGACGGATTTGTGTTCGGTGAAGCCGGCGCGCTGATGATCCTCGAAACCGAGGAGCATGCAAAGGCGCGTGGCGCCACGATTCACGCACGTTTGTTGGGCGCGGGAATCACGTCCGACGGTTACCACATCGTGGCACCGCATCCCGAGGGTCTGGGCGCGGCTCGAGCCATGACGCGGGCAATCGAGATGGCCGGTCTCTCGAAGGCCGACATCAAGCACATCAATGCTCACGCCACCGCGACGCCGATCGGCGACATCGCGGAGGCAACGGCAATCAACTCCGCCGTGGGCAACCACGCGGCGGTGTACGGACCGAAATCCGCACTGGGACACTCGATCGGCGCTGTCGGTGCCCTCGAGTCCGTTCTGACGGTTCTGGCTGTGCGCGACGGGATCATTCCGCCGACGCTCAATCTCGACAACCAGGATCCAGAGATCGATCTCGACGTCGTCAAGGGCGAAGCCCGAACCGGCAGTTTCGATTTCGCACTGAACAACTCGTTCGGTTTCGGTGGGCACAATGTTGCGCTCGCTTTCGGCCGGGCATAGCCAGTCGTTGACCTTGTCCGCGGGTGATGTTGGAACGGAAATGACAACATCACCCGCGGGCACACCGATCGGCAGTTCTGCCGAAGGCACGTATTGAAGGAGGACGCGATGACCATCCTGGCCCCCGTGACTAAGTCCGAATCGTCGACAGATCCGCGTGATCCCCTTGCGCGCCTGGAGAATCTGTTCGATCCGGGAACCACGGTTCCGCTTCACCCGCGCGACAAGTCAGGTGTGCTCGCCGCATCCGGAAAAATCGACGGCGTCCGCACCATCGCCTACTGTTCCGACGCCACCGTCATGGGTGGTGCCATGGGCCTCGACGGATGCAAGCATCTGGTCGACGCCATCAACACCGCCATCGACGAGCAGACCCCCATCGTGGGGCTCTGGCATTCCGGTGGCGCTCGCCTCGCTGAAGGCGTCGAAGCTCTGCACGCTGTCGGACTTGTCTTCGAGGCAATGGTCCGCGCATCAGGCCTTATCCCACAGATTTCGGTTGTCCTCGGATTTGCCGCAGGCGGCGCGGCGTACGGACCGGCTTTGACCGACGTCGTCATCATGGCGCCCGAAGGTCGAGTGTTCGTCACCGGACCCGACGTCGTACGCAGTGTGACCGGCGAACAGGTCGACATGGTCTCGCTCGGCGGACCGGACACCCACAGCAAGAAATCAGGCGTCGCACACATCGCCGCGCATGACGAGTCCGACGCCCTGCATCGGGCCCGTCGACTCGTCTCCATGCTCTGCGACCAAGGCACGTTCGATCAGCGCGCCGCCGAACTCGGCGATTCCGATTTGCGGGCGATGATGCCGGCGTCGGCGAAGCGCGCGTACGACGTGCGTCCGATCGTTCACGAACTGCTCGACAACGTCGAAGGTGAGTCGAGTTTCGAAGAGCTGCAAGGTAACTACGCGCGCAGCATCGTCACAGGATTCGGCCGGATGGCCGGTCGCACTGTTGGTGTCATTGCCAACAATCCGCTGCGACTCGGCGGCTGCCTCAACTCCGAGAGCGCCGAGAAGGCCGCGCGATTCGTTCGCCTCTGCAATGCCTTCGGTGTGCCACTCGTCGTAGTCGTCGACGTCCCCGGATATCTCCCCGGCGTGTCGATGGAATGGGAAGGCGTCGTCCGCCGCGGGGCAAAGCTGTTGCATGCCTTTGCCGAAGCCAGCGTCCCCCGCGTCACCGTTGTCACCCGAAAGATCTACGGCGGCGCCTACATTGCCATGAATTCACGGGCCCTCGGTGCCACGGCTGTATTTGCGTGGCCGAATTCCGAGGTCGCCGTCATGGGCGCAAAGGCCGCGGTGGGCATCCTGCACAAGCGCGCCCTCGCCGCCGCTCCCGACGACGAACGCGAAGCCCTCCACGACCGGTTGGCCGCTGAACACGAAGCCATCGCAGGCGGCGTCGACCGGGCCGTCGAGATGGGTGTGGTGGATCGGGAAATCGATCCCGCGAAGACTCGCAGTATCGTCACGGCCGCCCTTGCCGCCGCTCCGAATGTGCGTGGGCAGCACAAGAATATTCCGCTGTAGGAACGCGTCGAACGCAAGGTGAGCCCCGCCGATAACGGCGAGGCTCACCTTTTCATTCACGCTTGCGGATCAGCTGACGCGGCGGTGCAACCACATCACTTCAGCGCCCTCGCCGGAGCATCGATACGGTTCCAACTCTTCGTCCCAGGGCGCCCCCATTGCCCGGTCGATTTCTCCGACGATGTCGCCGCCCGCGTCGATGATGGATCGAAGCCGCAGTTCGCCGACAACAACGTCTCCGTTGGCACTGGTGGAACCGCGCCACAGCCCGAGACTGGGAACGTGGCTGTAGCGCTCACCGTCCACGCCGGCACTGGGGTTCTCGGTGACCTCGAATCGAAGCTTCGGCCACGCCCGTAGTGAATCCACCAGTCGGGCACCGGTTCCGACGGGCCCCGACCAATCCGTTGTTGCACGCAGCAGTCCATTGTCTGCCAACTGCGATGTCCACCGCAGTTTGGCAGGACAGCCCAACGCGGCGGACAAAGCCCAATCCACGTGCGGGCACAGCGCTGCGGGTGACGAGTGGATGAAGACCACACCAGTCGTCAGTTCCGCGAGGTGATTCGGTTGCACTCGAGCCTCCTGCTTCGACGAGGGACGTCTTCCCCAACGACCTCTGTCGAATGTGTGAAGCAGGCTCGATTGAATAGTGTGCCTGTGTTACCCGTGTTGCGCTAGTGGAACAAGAGAAAATTGTTACCGAATGTCCGTTATAACGTGATCGGACAATTCAGTCCATAGCGGCTTTGCCCAATCACCGAAGGCGCGATCGGTCAGGACAACGCAGGCAGCGTCGATATCGGGATCCACCCACAGGAAGGTTCCGGACTGACCGAAATGGCCGAAAGTCGACGCGGAATTCTCGAGTCCGGTCCAATGCGGATTCTTTTGTCCGCGTATTTCGAAGCCCAATCCCCAATCATTAGGCCGCTTGGAGCCGTATCCCGGCAAAATACCGTTGAGCCCGGGGAATTGCACCGAGGTCGCCATTTTGTACGTCTGCGGCGAAATCAGCGTCGGGGCTAGTAGTTCAGCAGCGAAGCCGGCCAGGTCGGCCGCCGATGCCTGCGCTCCGTGGCCTGCCGGGCCGACCAGCGCCGCACTCGTCATCTTCAGCGGTTCGAACACCGCCTCAGCCAGGTAGTCGGCAAACGAAATCGAGGTTTCGTGTTCGACCAATTCGGCAAGCACCTCGAATCCCGCACTCGAATAGATCCGCTTCGACGCGACGGGAGCTTGGACGGTCCGCTCCCCGAAGGCCAGGCCGGACGCGTGAGCCAGCAGATGCCGCACCGTGGATCCTTCGGGGCCTGCTGGTTGATCCAGCTCGACGGCGCCTTCCTCCACGGCAATCAGAATTGCGTAGGCGCACAGGAGTTTTGTTACCGAAGCCAATAGGAACACGCGGTTCTGGTCGCCGTTCGACGCAGAAATGCGGCCGCCCCCGCCGGAATGTTCTCCCGTGAGGACGACCGCTGCCGCATTGTCGACGGGCCACTGATCGATGACGTCAAGACTGTGCACCCGATCAGACTACTGGCCCACGAATTCAGCTGTAGATCACCAGTCCGCTTCGGTGTAACGGATCACGCCGCGGATATTCTTGCCGTCCAGCATGTCCTGGTAGCCGTCGTTGACACCTTCGAGGGTGTACGTGCGGGTGACCATGTCGTCGAGGTTGAGCTTGCCCGCCTTGTACATCGCGAGCAGGTTCGGAACGTCCTGGCGGGCGTTGCCGCCGCCGAAGATGTTGCCCTGGAGGTCCTTCTGCAGCATCGACATCAGGAACAGATTGAGCTTGACGTCCATGTCCGTCAGATGCCCCATCGCAGTGACAACACAACGTCCGGCCTTGGCCGTAAGGATCATCGCCTCTTCGACGTATTCGCCCTTCATCTCACCGACGGTGATGATGGTCTTCTGCGCCATCCGTCCGTGTGTCGCCTCGATGATGGGTTGAATTGCCGCAGCAGCACTCTCGAACGCGTGGGTGGCACCGAACTTCAGAGCCTGCTCACGCTTCCACGGCACCGGGTCGATGGCAAAGACGTACCGCGCACCGGATGCAACGGCACCCTGCAGCGCGCTGATTCCCACGCCGCCGACGCCCATGATGACAACGTCCTCGCCTGGCTTGACGTCGGCAATGTGCGTCGCCGATCCCCAACCGGTGGGAACGCCGCAACCGACAAGCGCGGCAACCTCGAACGGAATGTCCTTGTCGATCTTCACCACCGAGGACTGGTTCACCACCATGTACGGGGCAAACGTTCCCAGCAAGCACATCGGGATCACGTTCTCGCCGCGAGCCTGAATTCGGTACGTGCCGTCACTGATTGCCTGACCGCTGAGGAGTCCCATGCCGAGGTCGCAGAGATTCTGGTGTCCGGCCGAACAGGCGGGACAGGTTCCACAGGCCGGGATGAAGGACAGCACGACGTGGTCGCCGACCTCGAGACCTGAGACCTCGGGGCCGAGTTTGGTGATGACGCCCGAGCCTTCGTGGCCGCCCATCACGGGGAACGACGGCATCGGCGTGGCGCCGGTGACGATGTGGTGATCGGAGTGGCACATTCCGGCCGCTTCCATGCGGATCTGGACTTCGCCGGCTACCGGATCGCCGATCTCGATCTCCTCGACGGACCATTTCTCGCCCAGGCCCCACAGGATTGCACCCTTGGTCTTCACGTCAGTTCACCCTTTCATTCGCACACCCGCATCTATCACTGTGACCATAGCCACAAATAGCGGAAATTGGAACGTGTTCTAACGAAAGTTTTCGTGCCGCAGGTCAGACGTCCAATTGAGCTGGGAAAACACGTGTCGGACATTTAGGAATCGGCCCGCTCAGTGGGACAACAACTCAGTGGGACAACTCTGCCGACCACGGCGGGTCCGCGCCGGGTCGTGACACCGTGACGGCGGCCGCACGCGCCGCAAACTCCAGCGCCGCCTGCCATTGAGGTGCCGTGAAGCTGCGAACAGCTACGGGATCGAGTGCGTCGTGGCGCTGCAAGTAAGCCAACAGAGCGCCGTGCACCGTGTCCCCCGCTCCGATGGTGTCGGCGACGCGGACCGTCGGCGCCGGTACCGAAACCTCGAATCCCGGTGTCAATACCGTCAATCCATCGCCGCCTCGCGTCAACAAGATTGCTCCGACACCGTCGGCCAGCCACTCACGACCGTCGACCGAACCCAGCCACGCCGCGTCGTCGTCGCTCACTTTGAGAATGTCGATGGACGGCAACCAGGTGCGGAACCGTCGACGGTACGCGTCGGGGTCGCTGATGACGGCCGGTCGAATATTGGGGTCCACCATGGTGAGTCGTCCGCGTCGATGCGCCTCGAACAGCAACGCTTCGTACGCCGACGCTCCGGGTTCCAAGACCAGCGAGAGGGTTCCGAACGAGAAGGCGCGGGCGTCGGGAAGTTCCGGCGCACTGAAAAGCCGATCCGCTGTCCCCTCCAGATAGAAGCTGTACCGGGCGCTACCGTCGTCGGAAAGATTGACGACGGCAAGTGTGGTCGGCTCCGGACCCCGTTCCACGGCACTGGTGTCCACGCCCGACGCGGTCAGCGAGTCGATCATGCGATCACCGAACGCGTCGGACGACAATCGGGAGACAAACCCGACAGCCGACCCGAGCCTGCCCAACGCGAGTGCGACGTTGAACGGTCCACCGCCGAGTTTGGGTGAGAAGTTCTCCCCCACCGGCACCAGATCGACCAGTCCCTCACCACACACCACGACGGATCGATTTCGGGTATCAGTCATCGGTAGACCTTAACTTTGAGGCGATCATGGTAATGCCCTGCTCGGCGCGATCGAGTTCGAGCGCCGAGCAGGGCACGATGTCGGATGGAGACTCAGTTACCCACGCGCTCACCCGTCGTGGGGTCGAAGAGGTGCACCGGTCCGTCTACCCGCTCGAATCCGAGCGTCTGGCCGTACTGCAGTTGCGATCGCCCACCTGTACGTGCGACGAGTGAAATCGGGTCGGCATCCGTTCCCGGCACATGGGCGTAGATGTACGACTCGTTGCCCAGTTCTTCGACCAGATCGATCTGAGCGGCGATGCCGGTTCCCGCGGGAACCACGTGGAATTGTTCCGGCCTGATTCCGACGGTGACTGAATCCAGCCCGGCGGCAGCAATTGCCGTCATCTGCTCTCGCTCCAAGGGAACGTCGACGGATCCGAATCGAACGCCGCCGGACGTGACGGGCGCCGTCACCAGGTTCATTCCCGGCGATCCGATGAAACCGGCGACAAACGCGTTTGCCGGACGATCGTAGAGCTCGGTCGGTGACGCAAACTGTTGCAACTTACCACCTTTGAGCACTGCGACGCGATCACCCATCGTCATCGCTTCCACCTGATCGTGAGTGACGTACACGGTGGTGGTTCCGAGTCGACGCTGCAATGCCGCGATTTGCGTACGCGTCTGGACCCGCAGCTTTGCGTCGAGGTTGGACAGCGGTTCGTCCATGCAGAACACCTGAGGCTCACGAACGATGGCACGTCCCATGGCAACTCGCTGACGCTGACCACCGGACAGCTTGGCGGGCTTGCGGTCCAGGTACTCCGTCAGATCGAGGAGCTTTGCAGCTTCGGCAACCTTCTTCTTTCGTTCCTCCAAAGGAACTCCACGCATCTTCAGCGCGAAACCCATGTTCTCGCCGACGGTCTTGTTGGGATACAGGGCGTAGTTCTGGAAGACCATCGCAATGTCGCGATCCTTCGACGGGACATCGGTCATGTCCTTGCCGTTGATCGTGATTGCACCGGAGTCGATGTCCTCGAGCCCGGCCAACATGCGCAGCGCAGTCGACTTTCCTGATCCTGAAGGTCCGACGAGGACGATGAACTCACCGTCCTTGATATCGAGATCGAGCGAATCGACAGCGAGGGTTCCGGCACCTTCGTAGATGCAAGACGCTTTCCGGTAAGAGATTTCAGCCATGACGAACTCCTGAAAGTGTGGGGCGAACTAGTGGATTGCGCCGGGTCATTTGATGGCGCCGAAGGACAGGCCGCGCACCAGCTTGTTCTGGGCGAACCAACCGGCCAGGATGACGGGCAACGCCGCCATGGTTGCTGCTGCAGAGAGGCGAGCCCAGTACAGGCCCTCGCCCGTGATGAAGCCGACCAGGAAGACCGGAATCGTCTGAGCTTGAACAGCTGTCAGGTTGACTGCGAAGAAGAACTCGTTCCACGAGAAGATCACGCAGATCAGCGCAGTGGCAGCGATTCCGGGCGAGATCAGGGGCAAGATCACCTCGCGAACCGAGGTCCACAAACTCGCGCCGTCCATGCTGGCTGCTTCGAGGAGCTCGCTGGGTACTTCGAGGAAGAACGAGCGCATCATCCACACAGCGATCGGCAGATTCATCGACGTGTACAGGATGACCAGAGCCCAGATGTTGTCGAGCAATCCGATGTCGTTGACGATCACGTACAGCGGCACGATCGCTGCCACGACGGGAAGCATCTTGGTACTGATGAAAAAGAACAGCACATCCTGCGTCTTCTTCACCGGGCGAAGCGAGAGCGCAAACGCCGCTGGAACACCCAGTAGCAGAACAAGAATGGTGGACATTCCCGTGGCAAATGCCGAGTTCGCCAGCGTCGTACCCAGACCCGAATCGAGAACGGCACGGAACTGCTCGAGTGTCGGAGTGAAGAACAACTTCGGCGGATCCGTGTAGGCATCGGCCTCGGTCTTGAACGCCGTCAGAACCATCCAGAAGACCGGAAAGAAGAAGCCCAGAGCGGCAATCCACGCCACAACCGACCAGGGGCTGAACTTGCTGCTTTTCTTTTTCTTCACTACGGGCTTGTCGGTCGTCGCGCCTGTCGTATCTACGGTAGTCATCACGCAGCCTCCTCATTACCGGTGAAGCTCTTGAAGATCAATCGGAGCGCGAGTGTCGACACGATGATGGTCGCGATCACTGTCACGACGCCCATCGCCGCAGCTTGACCGACGTCGAAGCCGAGGAACGCACGCTGGTAGATGTAGAACGGCAGGTTCGAGCTGGCGACTCCTGGCCCTCCCGCCGTCATCATGTACACCGCGTCGAAGGTGTTCACGAGGTAGATCGCACCGAGCACGGCGCCGAGTTCGATGAATCGGCGCAGATGCGGCAACGTCAATTCGCGGAACATCGCAAACGGCTTGGCGCCGTCGACTCGCGCGGCCTCGAGAATGTCGCGGGGCATGGACTGCAGCCCGGCCAGGATCAGCAACATCATGAACGGGGTCCACTGCCAGATCAAATTGATCATGACTGCCGCGAGCGGGAACTTGCTCACCCAGTCAACCTGGCCGACACCGAACGGTTGGAGGACGAAGTTCACGATGCCGAACACCGGGTCGAACATCGTTGTCTTCCACAGCAATGCGCCGGCGACCGGGGTGATGAGGAACGGCGTGATCAGCAGCGTTCGCACAATTCCGCGGCCGAGGAACGCTCGGTCGAGAAGCAGTGCCAGCGCCAGTCCGAGGATCACGGACACGATGACCGTTCCCACGATCATGATGACCGTGTTGACAGCCACCTCACGGAACTGACTGTCCTTGAACACCTCGATGTAGTTGTCCAACCCATTGAAATGCCGTGATCCCGGCCGCACGAGGTTCCACGACTGCGTGGAGTAGTACAGCGTGAACAGGAACGGAATCTGGGTGACAACGATCGCGAAGATCAACGCCGGCAACAACGGACCTCGACGACGCCACCCCTCGGCGCGGGAGATCTTCTTCTCGATTCGGACCGGCGGCGCGTCGTCCACCGCAGTTCTGGGCTCAGCAACCGTAGTCATCGGTTCTCCTGATAGGTCTTGCCGACCACCTCGGCATACTGCTGCGATTGTTCGAGTGCTTCTTTCACACTCTTCTGACCCGCGATGGCAGCGCTGATCTGCTGGCTGACGCGAGTGCCCAGATCCTGGAACTCAGGAATGGTGAGGAACTGGACTCCGGTGTACGGAACCGGTTGCACTGTAGGGTTTTTCGGATCTGCGTTGTTGATCGATTCGAGGGTGATTTCACCGAATGCCTTGGACGCTTCCTGATACTCCGGAATCTCGTACGTCGAAAGACGACTTCCCGGCGGCACCCTCGACCAGCCGAGCTCCGTGCCGACTCGCTGGATGTAATCCTTGTTTGTCATCCACGAGATGAACTTCCACGCATCGTCCTTGTTCTGGGCCGACTCCGGGATCCCGAGCGCCCACGTGTAGAGCCATCCTGGATCGGATTTCTCGACCTTCGGAGCCTTGGCGTAGCCGATGTTTCCGAACACCTTCGACGACGCGGGATCTTCGAGAACCGACACCGCCGACGTCGCGTCGTACCACATCGCGGTATTGCCCTGCGCGAATTGTGTTGCACACTCACCGAATCCACTGGTCGCGGGACCTGGTTGACCATGTTCCGTGACCGTGTCCACGTAGAACTGAACGGCGTCTTCCACCTGCGGACTGGTCAGCTGCGCATTCCAGTCTTCGTCGTACCAGCGACCTCCGAAGGTGTTAATCACGGTATTCAGTGGCGCGAGGACCTCTCCCCAGCCAGGCTTTCCGCGAAGGCAGATGCCCGACATCTTGGCGTCGGGGTTGTCGAACTGCTCTGCCCAACCGGCAACTTCCTGCCACGTCGGATCTTCGGGAACCGTGATGCCGGCCTCGTCGAACAGGTCTTTGCGATACATCAGGAACGACGACTCACCGTAGAACGGAACGGCGTACATGCTGTCCTCGTAGGACAGGGACGTCTTGATCGACGGAATGAAGTCGTTTTCGTCGTAACCCGTTGTGGCATTGGCATACTCGGACAAATTCACGAGCCAACCATTGGCAGCCCATTGCGGCGTCTCGTAGTTGCTGATCATGACTACATCGAATTCACCGCCGCCCGTAGCCGTCGATGCCGTGATCTTGGCGCGCGCCTGATTCTCGGAGAGGCTGACGAACTTGAGGTCGATCCCCGGGTTCTCGGCTTCGAAAGCGGGTGCCAATTTGATGGCGTCCTGCATCTGTGAGTTCGACACCATCGCAATGGTGACGGTTCGTTCGCCGGAACCACCGAGTGCGCCCGCACCCGCACATCCCGACACCAGGAGGCAGAGAGCCGCAGCAGCAGCGCCCCACACTCGTCTTCCTGTTTTCACGGATTACCTTCCTTCACACTCACGTGTCAGTTGCACGCTCAGCCGGCAGAACTCGTGAGAGAGCTAGCTTTCGAGCAGCCACTGGGCGCACTCGACATCGGTGACGAGTACGTGTGCCAAACCTCCGCGCAATGCGCCCAGAACGGCCTGGCGTTTGTGTGTTCCCCCCGAAATCAGAATGGTCTGATCACAGGATTTCACTGCGTCGAGCGATACGGATACCGTGCGCTCGGGTAGTGGCCCCTCCACTGGAGTTCCGTCGATCGTGTAGAAACGGCCCCCGATTTCGCCGACCGCGCCGCGACTTTCCAACTCGTCCAGCATGGTCGAGTCGACAAAGCTACCGGCAAACAACGTGGTGGCCGTGGATACGGCGCCAACACCGAAAACCATGATGTCGGAATCGGTTCCAGCTTGCAGCGCCTTTGATATGACCGAATCGTTTTGCATCGACTCCACAGTCGCCGGATCGGCGTACAACGGAGCATTGAGGCGAATCGGATTGGCCTGCAACTGTTGTGCACATCGGCCGATAGTGAAGTCAACGCCGGTTTGATAGTCGGTCACCGTCATGGAGCCGTCAAGTTGTACCACAGCCGAGCACTTTGCCGCCCGATCCGGCAAAGAACCCGCTACCGCAACAGTTTCCGGCCCCCACGTGAATCCGAGAACGCTCGACGGCTGCAGACGCCGAACCAGCACGTCAGCAGCGCGACGGCCCAACGCATCGTAGTCGGGATCGTCTGAATCCGAATTCGCTTCGGGGACAACCAAAACTTCCGCCAGGCCGAAACACTTCTCGAGCTCGGACTCCAATTCCGTGTTCACCGAACCTTCCAACTCCGGCGGAACCAAGATCTCGACCCTGACCAAGCCTTGCGACCGCGCCCGAGCCAGCAAGCGGCCCGCCGTCGGCCTCGAGACACCGAGTTTTGCCGCGATCTCCGCCTGAGTAGCACCTTCGAGGTGATACATCGTTGCCGCGCGCAGCGCGAGTCGGACATCCTCGGACGCCGGCGTCTTCGACGTCTTGGGTCCCGTTGGCTGAGCCGACTGGTTCACGCGTTCTCCTCGTTGATTCTTTTGGTTGATTCTTTTGGTCGTGAGCAAATGCTCACTAGATGTTCTTATGCTCACTAAGCTAACATCTACGTTGTGACCCACACAACAGTTTCCGGTGAATCCATCGATCTACCTGCGACAATTCGGGCAAATGTCCTTATTTCAGTCGGAAAGATGCAGATGGAGGAAAGACCGCGACCGTCGCCCAGGCCTGGCGAAGTGCTCGTCCGCGTCCATGCGGTTGGCGTATGCGGATCGGACGCCCACTATTTCCGCGAAGGCCGCATCGGCCCCTACGTCGTCGAGGCTCCCCTCGTTCTCGGACACGAGGCGTCAGGTCGGATCGCAGCCGTCGGGGACGGCGTTGATCCCAGTCGCATCGGACAACGGGTCTCCATCGAGCCACAGAAGCCCGATCCGACCAGTTCGGAATCGAAATCCGGCCGATACAATCTCTGCCCTCACATGGAGTTCTTCGCGACGCCTCCCATAGACGGTGCGTTGACGGACTACGTGACCATTGGCGCTGACTTCGCACATCCGATCGCCGATTCCGTGTCCTATGAAGCCGCAGCGCTATTCGAGCCACTCTCTGTGGGCATCGCTTCCGTCCAGAAGGCGGGTATCACCGGTGGGTCCCGAGTCCTCATCGCGGGCGCCGGACCGGTGGGAATCGTGACGACACAGGTAGCCAAGGCTTTTGGCGCCACCGAGGTCATCGTCTCGGACATCGACGCCGCCCGACGCGAGGTGGCACTGAAGTTCGGCGCCACCGCCGTGGTTGATCCCCGCGAGTGCGATGTACGTTCACTCGGCGTCGACGCGTTCATCGACGCCTCGGGAGCCACAGCCGCCGTGATCGACGGCATCCATGCTGTTCGGCCGGCCGGGACAATAGTGTTGGTCGGAATGGGCGCAGACGAAATCCCGCTGCCCGTCCCCATCATTCAGGGTCGCGAGCTCGTCCTCACCGGCGTGTTCCGATACGCCAACACGTGGCCGATCGCCGCGGCACTGGTCGCGTCCGGTCGCGTCGACCTGGATTCGATGGTCACAGCCCGCTTTTCACTCGAACGCTCGCGCGAGGCGCTGGAAGCCGATCGCGTCCCCGGCAGCATCAAGGCCGTTGTCATCGTCGCCGAAGGAGACTAGAACTTTCATGGAACTCAACACGAAGACCTTGCGCGACTTCGATGCTTCACTCGAAGTGCCGAACTACGACCGGAGCAAAGTCACCACCGGCATAGTGCATTTTGGTGTCGGCGGCTTTCACCGCGCGCATCAGGCCATGTACATCGACACCCTCCTACGCCAAGGAGAAGGCTTCGACTGGGGAATCTGCGGCGTCGGAGTGATGCCGTCGGACAAGCGGATGAAGGATGCGCTCGGCGCTCAGGACGGTTTGTACACGCTGGCGCTCAAGCATGCCGACGGAACGCTCGAAGGCCGTGTCATCGGGTCAATTGTCGAGTACCTGTTTGCTCCGGACGATCCACGTGCTGTCATCGAGAAGATGGCGTCGGAGTCGACAAAGATCGTGTCCCTCACCATCACCGAGGGCGGTTACAACATCTCGCACACCACCGGTGAGTTCGAGGCATCCAATCCCGATGTCGTACATGATCTTCGGCCAGGAGCTCTCCCCTGCACGACGTTCGGACTGGTCTGCGATGCTCTCGCCCTTCGCCGAGAACGCGGCCTCGCGCCCTTCACGATCATGAGTTGCGACAACATCGAAGGGAACGGCGCCGTCGCACGAACAGCTTTCGGAGCCTTTGCCGCCCTGAAAGATCCGGAACTTGCAGAGTGGATCGAGCAGAACGGTGCGTTCCCCAACTCCATGGTCGACCGGATCACGCCCGTCACTACTGCCGAGGTGACTGCCGAGATCGCCCAGGCATTCGGCGTCGACGATCAATGGCCTGTCGCAGCGGAACCGTTTACTGCGTGGTTCCTCGAGGACGAGTTCACGGTGGGCAGGCCACCTTTGGAAAATGCCGGCGTGAATGTGGTGCCGGACGTGCGCCCGTACGAACTCATGAAGCTGCGTCTCCTCAATGCCAGCCATCAGGGCATCGCTTACTTCGGCTACCTCGCCGGATACCGACTCGTTCACGAGGCATGCCAGGACGAACTCCTGTCCGGGTTCCTGCTCGACTACATGAACCTCGAAGCAACGCCGACCCTGGATCCGGTCCCCGGCGTCGACCTCGATCAGTACAAGAAGACGCTCATCGAGCGCTTCTCGAACCCACAGGTTCGTGACACGATTGCGCGTCTGTGCGCCGAATCGTCCGATCGAATTCCCAAGTGGCTCTTGCCGGTGATTCGCAAGCAACTCGACACCGGAGGGCCCATCAATCTGTCCACCGCCATCGTGGCCAGTTGGGCGCGCTACGCCGAGGGCGTCGACGAGAACGGCGACCCGATCACCGTGGTCGATCAATTGGCCGACACGTTGGTGCCCCTTGCCCAGAAGCAGGCGGTCGACCCACTCGCCTTCATCGGCAACCGTGCCGTTTTCGGCGACCTGGTCGACAACCGACGATTTGTCGCGAGCTTCCGAACAACACTCGACTCGTTGCACTCGGTCGGAGCCCGAAAAACCCTCGAGGAGGTGCGCGGGCTCTGACTACCCCGACACGTCGTGCAGGTGATGGATCGGATCATGAATGAAGTACATGGCCAATGATTCGACGGTGAACGCCGATCCGTCACTGCGGAGTCCACGCCTCCCCAGCTGACCCTCCGCGACTGATTCGAATGCGCTCGCGACGGCTTCAGCAGCGTCGGCCAATTCCGAAGCGACTGTCGCCGAATCCTGCTCGTTGTAGCGATCGGCAATTGCTGTTGCGTCTTGGTCCCAGTTCTCGAAGTGCGGATCGTCGAATGTGAGCATCTGCTCCAACCGGGCTCTGAAAATCCTGAACACGTCACGCACATGGGCGGAATACTCCAACGCCGACCAGGTTTCGCTGTTCGGCCGTACCGTCACGTCTTCGCGCTGCAGCACCTCAGCCCAGGCTGCAGCATTCCTGCGAACCAGATCGGGAACATCAGCGAAGGTGATGGTGGTCGAGTCGAACCCGCACTCTGTGCACGGGCGTTCGAGCACCCAGGTCCAGTTCTTTGTGTCCGGCGTGATCGGCATGGATCGAGAATAGTCCGCCCACGGCGGGTATTGATTCCATCGCCGATCGTGGAAGAGAGTTGTGGGGCGGGCGGGGCTCGAACCCGCGACCAATGGATTATGAGTCCACGGCTCTAACCGACTGAGCTACCGCCCCATCCGAGTTGCATGACATCTCGGCGCGTCCGAATGTTACCGGCACCGCTGACGCGAATCACAACCGGGCAGGGTGTGACTGGTGTAACTCATATCGGAGCAGGTACCTCGACTTGGTTCGCACGGGTGCCGGAACCCGATAACGTTGGAGAGCACACCCCACTGAACAGGATCATCACATGAAGCTTGCACTCTCTGAATTCAAGAACTCCAAGGCCACGATCCGGATCATCATGTCCGACGGCGCAAAGCTCAACGGCACCGTCAAGGACTTCTCCGAGGACACGTTGGTGCTCAACTCCCCCAACGGGGTCTACTACATCAACCCGGCCCACATCGTTCGCTTGTTCGAGCCTTCGGACCGCGCAGCGAAGTAGTCGCTCGCACCATGAACACCGAAGCCCGGCGCAGAATCCTGCGCCGGGCTTTCGCTTCAGACAACCACCGACTTCGAACGACCACCGACAGGAAGGGCAACAAATGAAGGTCACCGCCAAGGTCACGAAATCCGGCGATTGGTGGGCCGTCGAGGTGCCCGAAGTCGACGGCGCATTCACCCAAGCACGCCGACTCGATCAGATTCCCGACATGGTCGCTGACGCGGTGCACCTTCTCACGGATGTTCCTGCCGGGGATGTCGAGGTCACGCTCGACGTCAACCAAACCCACAGCCCCGGCGCGCAATTCGAATAGCCGCCAGTCGGCCGAATCGCCATGCAGCCTCGGGGCTCGTCCGGGCGATCATCTTGTAGACGCGGCGGAAAGTGTCCACTGGCGGCATAGTTGGCATGGTGTCAGGTATGCGGCGATGTCGTTTGGGGCCGGTATTGGCAGGCTCCGTTGCTGTTCTCGCGGTTGGGGTAGTTGTTGCTTTCCAGATTGTGGACGACCGACGGTCCCCGGCAGCTGCCCCGCAGGGGCAGGTTATCGGGCAACCCACATGTCTGGCGCCTGACGTGCTCGAGGCGGTCATTCCGATACCGGTCCAGTCACCGGAGTACCTAGTAGACCCATTGCCTCCGGCAGGAACGATTCCCGAGAGCTTCCAACCGACATCGGTGGTGGTGTGCGAATTCCTGAAGTTCGCGGACGACAACAGTGGGGCGATCCTGAGGCAGACGAGGAGAAGCGGTGATTTGACGCGAGTCATCGCTGAATTGGCGCAGCCCTCGCTCGATCGTCCGTGGTTGGGCGAGTGCCCCACTGGGTCGACCATTCCTACTCCTGTGGTTTGGCTGGTCGATGCCGTAGGACACGGTGTGAGAGTTGCTTTTCCGACTGGAGGAGTGTGTGAGCACCCACTACCGGAGGCATACGAGGCAGTCATGAACCTGGCCGTGCAGGAAGACCAGGTGCACTATCTTCCCAGTGCGTTGTGAGCTTCCTACCTGCTGACAACGATCAAATCTCGGACGAATACCTCCCCTGGATATTCTGATGTACCCGTCCGGATCCAGCCGGTCAGCGCCAGCCCTCGAATCATTGCGGTCACGAGGCTCACAACAACTAACCTGACGGTCTGTCATAGACAGCCGGGCTGCGGCGGCATAGATCTACCGACTGCGCCAGCGATCAACCTGCGGCATGGCACCGGCGCATGGCGGCGTTCGCACAGTCTTGCCACACTTGCGGCAGTAGTGCGTTCGATGCCCGCCGTTCTCGGCCGTCACACAGCCGCATACTTCCCATCCGACGAGACAGGTGCCACCGGTGAGGGCGTGCCCGCTGGGGCAACTGGTCGGCGCAGACTCGACAGACATACCAGAATCTTCGCACACACATTCGAATGACAGTTGTCGGTCACGCGGCGCCTGGCAGGCCTTCGACATAACCGTGCAACAAAAAATCCCTGATCCGCATTGCTGCGGATCAGGGATTCTTCTGAACGCTCCCCCGGCTGGACTCGAACCAGCAACCGTCCGATTAACAGTCGGAAGCTCTGCCAATTGAGCTACAGGGGATTGTCTTGCTCGCTTCGCCCGTTCCGGCGTTGCCTGAGAAACTGTAGCGAATCCACCGCCGAAGTACCAAATCGCCTGCCCAGCGAGTCATCAGGCAGGATGGAGTCAGGACGATCGGTGCTGGAGGGAAGCAGGAATGATGCGTTTGTTGATCGGTGTTGCCGCTGGGTACGTCCTGGGGACGAAAGCAGGGCGGGCCCGGTACGAACAGATCAGTCGGGCCGCGAAGGCGGTGGCGACCAGTCCTGCCACGAAGAAGGTGCTCGACGCGTCGCGTCAGAAGCTGGCTGATTCGCTCAGCACGCAGCCGAAATTGGAGCCCATGAAGCCGATCAACGAGGAAACCACGATCCTGATCCCTCATGACCAGTTGAAGAAGAACCGCTAGTCAGACGCTGTTGTCGCCGACGGCTTGCTCACGCAGCTGTCGGCGGTACTGCTCGAGGGCGACGAGGTCGCCGAACAGCGAGTTGTACTCGTCCGGTGCTGCGGCGGGTGAGATGCGCTGCAGTTTGGATTTGAGGTCTGCGACCTGTTCGCCTACCCAAGCCTCCTGCAGTCGCGCGAGCACGCCGCTGATGTAGCGGGGAACTGTGTCCTCGTCACATGGCATCGGTTCGACGGCAAGTTCGGAGATCACTGAGGCAACTGTCACATCTTCGACGCCCTTGGTGACAACCTCGATCCATTCGGCGCCGCCGAAGCCCTTGCTGGTGCCTCCGGCGTCGGACATCGACTGCCTGATTGCCACGTAGGCGGGATGAGTGAACGTCTCGACGGGCAGTGAGTCGAACACCGTTCCGGCGATCCCTGGGTACTGCAGGGCCGCTTTGAGCACCGCTCGCTGCGTGGACAGCCCCGGATCGTTGGGCCGGGGCCGTGAGATGCCGATCGGGAGCGCAAGGGCGTCGTCGCTGGGCTCCGGAATGACCTGACGACGCTTCGGGGCGGGTGAAGAACCACGGGTGGACGCACGTTTGCGAGCTTCGTCACGGACACGTCGACGCACGGACGGCAGGTCGTCCCACCCGACCCATCCACACAGCAGGTTGGCGTAACTGTCGCGCAGAGTCGATTCCTTGATCTGCGCGACGACGGGAACGGTACGACGCAAAGCCTCGACGCGACCTTCCGCTGTGTCAAGATCATGCTCGGTGAGTATCGACTTGACCACGAACTCGAACATCGGGGTGCGCCTCGCCACGAGGTCGCGGACTGCGGCGTCGCCCGACGCCAGCCTGAGATCGCACGGGTCCATTCCGTCGGGAGCGACGGCAACAAACGTCTGCCCGGCCATCTTCTGATCACCTTCGAAAGCCTTCATCGCGGCAGCTTGCCCCGCGGCATCGCCGTCGAAGGTGTAGATGATTTCGCCGCGAAAGTAGCTGTCGTCCATCAGGAGTCGGCGCAGCATCGCCAGGTGTTCCTCGCCGAATGCGGTGCCACACGACGCGACGGCGGTCTTGACGCCGGCCAGATGCATCGCCATGACATCGGTGTACCCCTCGACCACCACAGCCTGATGCCCCTTGGCGATGTCGCGTTTCGCGAGATCGAGGCCGAACAAGACCTGAGACTTCTTGTACAGGATGGTTTCCGGGGTGTTGACGTACTTGCCTGGCATGGTGTCGTCGTCGAAAAGTTTGCGGGCACCGAAGCCGATTACGTCGCCGGCAACGCTCCGGATGGGCCACAGGAGTCGACGATGGAAACGGTCGATCGGGCCGCGTCGCCCCTCCTTGGCCAGGCCGGCGGCTTCGAGCTCCTTGAACTCGAATCCCTTGGCCATCAAGTGCTTTGTGAGTGTGTCCCAGCCTTCGGGGGCGTAGCCGCAGCCGAACTGCAAGGCCGCAGCGCCGTCGAAATTTCGCTCGGTGAGGTAGTCGCGCGCAGCTTGGGCGTCTGGCTCCCGCAGGCGCGCCGCATAGAACTCCTGCGCTGCCGCGTTGGCCGCGATCAAGCGCGCACGGGTGCCGCGATCGCGCTGAACCGAGGGACCGCCGCCCTCGTAGGAGATCGAGTAGTTCAGCCGGTCGGCCAACTGCTCGACAGCCTCGACAAAACTGATGTGGTCCATCTTCTGCAAGAAGGAGTAGACGTCGCCGCCCTCACCGCAACCGAAGCAGTGATAAAGCCCATGGTTGGGACGAACGTGGAACGACGGCGACTTCTCGTCGTGGAACGGGCACAGCCCCTTGATGGAGTCGCCACCCGCACGCTTGAGCGAGACGTATTCACCGACGATGTCTTCGATGCGTGTGCGTTCGCGAATGGCCGCGATGTCTCTGTCAGAAATTCGGCCCGCCACGTATGTCAGTCTAGGCGGTCCACGAACTGCGCCTGACACGGCAAGTTCGTCACGGGTGGTCTGGAGTCTTGCGGTAGGAGTTCGGTGTGAAACCGAGGACGTTGCGGAAGTCGGCGGACAGGTGGGCGTGGTCTGCGTAACCGAGATCGGCCGCCACCTGCGCGATCTTCACCGACGGATCTTCGCGTAGCCGCTGTGCGGCTTCCTGAAGTCGGTAGCGTCGAATGATCGCCAATGGCGGCAACCCGACGTATCGCTGGGCAAGGCGTTGAACACCACGGACGGAGGTGCCGAGAAGTTCGGCGATATCACCGACACGGATCACTGTCCGATCCGAAGCGATCAGGTCTTCCATGGCATTTGCCTGTCGACCACTCTCGTCGTCCGGCGCAATGTGATCGGCCGCCCACTCGGAGAAAGCCGCAATCGCACGCTGCCTACCCACCTCGTGGTCAGCCTCACCCATCGCCGACATCACTGCCTCATGCAAGTCCGGCGCGGCGATCTGCACTTCGGTGTTCTGGATGGTCTGCGGATCAGCGCGCAACGACGCGAGGCCCGCCGGCCGCAACAGTGCACCCACCGCCCAGCCACTGCCGGACAGGTCACGGTGCGACGCCCCTGTCGACGGGCCGACCAGGGACACCCCGCCGGGTTCGACCACGAGATTGGAAGCGGGGAACGGAAGCACTTCCTGTCGGACAGTTCGGCCGGGCGCCAGCTGCCATCGCGGAATCCAGAACCAGCGGATACGCCCTTCCAACGAGGCGTCGGCCGGTTCGCGGTGGAACGTCGGGAGTTTGGTCGGGTACAGAATCCCGCGACTGTCATTGGCCATGACCAACTGCCGTCCTCCTCGTTCGTCGCAAATCTTCAAGCCACAGCCCATCTGACGGCGCTACCTTCGTTTCATGAACGCAGACAGCATTTCCCAGCAGGGCGTGACCGGCGAGCACACAACAGACGGCATCCCGCACGGCTCGACGAGCTTGACCCCGTTTCTGGCGATCAAGGGAGCCGCCGACGCGATTGAATTTTACCGGTCGGTGTACGGCGCACGCGTCGTCGACATCACCGAGTTCAGCGGCGTCGTCGTCCACGCCGACCTCGATTTCGGAAACGGTCGGCTCCAACTCGGCGAACCCAACCCCGATTACGGCCTCGTCGAGGCACCTTCCGGCGACGCCGACTCCTACTCGATGGGCCTGTACTGCTCAGATGTCGACGCCGTCGTCGAGCGCGCAGTACAAGCCGGCGCGACCGTTCGTGAATCGGTAAGCACGTTCGTCTCGGGCGACCGGTTTGCCTCGATCCGCGACCCCTTCGGCGTGCGTTGGTCCATCATGACGCGCGTCGAGGACCTCAGCGAAGCCGAGAGTGCGCGCAGGGTCGCAGAATGGGCGCTGACGCAAACGCCGTCGAGTTGAGCAGTCAGCCCCAACTGGCCTGCGCGCCGAGGCTGGCTTTGTCGACCCGCTCGAGGCGACTCTCCGTGTACGACGCGATCTGATCCACGACAACTCGGGTGCGCGCCGCATCGTTTTCCGCTCGCTCCCAGGCAGGCAGCAAGATGGGGTCCAATCCGGCGGGCGCGGTCGCCAGCAGCCATTCCGCGACGCGATGAACTCGGTCACGTTGACGGTCTTGGCGGGCCTTGTGCCCGTTGTCGGACATCACGTAATACAGCGCAACGGTTTTGAGCAGCGCTACTTCGGATGCCACCGCTTCGGGGATGTCGAGGTCTGCTTGGTACCGCGACAGCGGCCGGTCTCCGTTGGTCAGCCGGGTGCGGGCGATGGCTGCCGTCGCAAAGCGTCCGACCAATTCGCTGGTCAGGTTTTTCAATGCCACGGAACTGTTCAGGGTCCCGTCGTAGCTGCCGACGCTCTGTACGACGGGCAGTTCCGACAACCGCTGCGCAGCGTCGATCAGATCGTCGATCACCAGGCCGCGAAACTCCGAGGCACCCAACTCGGCGAGAGCGCGCTGCTCGCTCGGATCGGCCAGTGACCGAAGGTCGATACGGCCGGCAATCACCCCGTCCTCGACGTCGTGCACCGAATAGGCGACGTCGTCGGCCCAGTCCATGACCTGAGCTTCCAATGCTTGCCGACGCCCGGGCGCTCCGTCGCGGACCCAGGCCAGCACATCGGCGTCATCGTCGTAGGCGCCGAACTTGGCTCCGGGTTCCGGCCTGGTCCACGGATATTTGATCGCGGCGTCGAGGGAAGCTCGGGTGAGGTTGAGTCCGGCACTGCGACCGTCGGGCCCCAAGATCTTGGGTTCGAGGCTCGTGAGGATGCGCAGGTTCTGGGCGTTGCCTTCGAACCCGCCGCAGTCTTTCGCGACCTCGTCGAGTGCCTTCTCACCGTTGTGCCCGTACGGAGGGTGCCCGATGTCGTGGGCCAAACCGGCGAGGTCTACGAGATCGGGGTCACAGCCGAGGCCGTCGGCGATACCGCGACCGATCTGCGCAACTTCCATCGAGTGCGTGAGCCGGGTACGCGGGGTGTCACCATCGCGAGGACCGACTACCTGGGTTTTGTCGGCCAGGCGTCGTAGCGCCGCGGAGTGCTGCACGCGAGCGCGATCCCGCGAGAAGTCGGATCGATGTTGGGCGGCGGCAATCTGAGTTCCGGGCAATCCCGCTCGCTTCGGAGCCTCGACAATGCGGCGCTCCAGATCGTGCTCGGAATAGGTTCCGCCGCCGTACGTGGTGTGTGCCGTCATTTCGGTTGTTCCTATTGCCCTGCCGTGTAGGGGAAGTCAGCGGAGAAGTGCGTCAGTTGGTACCAGAGCAGAGCGCCGGTTTCGCGCGCGATGCCATGCAGTTGGGATTCGCGGGTGAACACGGCCGGCCCTTGTCTGGTGGGCGCGGTCCAGGCTTCGAGGCCGGTGTCGCGGGCCATGGTTCGAGTGCGCAGGGAATGCCACGGGTCACTGACCAGAACTGCGGAATTGATTCCCTGCGAAGCCATTTCGTCGCTGACGGCATCAATGCTCAGCAAGGTGTCCGAGCCGGTTTCCACAGCGGTAATCGCACTCGACGGAATCCCGCGGTCGGTGAGATACATCTTTCCGGACGCGGCTTCGGTGTACTCGTCACCTTCCTGCTTGCCGCCGACGGTGATGATCTGCGGCGCTACCCCACGCTTGTACAGCTTGTACGCCTGCTCGAGCCTGGCTTCGAACACCGACGACGGAGTTCCCGAATACTGAGCGGCCCCGAGAACAACAATCGCGTCGGCTGGTGTTGTGTCGTCGATCCGCGCAACCTGCCAGACCCGGACCGCGGTTCCGCCGATCAAGACGAAGGTCATCAGTAGAGCCCCGGCGATGAGGCGTCGGGTCCATCGAGCCAGACCTTCGCCGAAGCCGCCGCCAGCCCCGGAGGGCGCAGAGTTGCGGGAGCGGTTGCCGAAAGCTGGTTTCACTCCCGCAATTGTGCCAGCCCTGATCGCTCCCCCGCGCTGCCGACGCGCCATAACGGTTAGATTTGCGTCATGGCCTTCGCAGCACACATCGAGCAGTCGTCTCCAGCAGACCACGACCGGGCATTCGTCCGGCCGATCCGGCGTTGGGGAAGCGCGAGCGCCGTTGCGGCGATCTTCGCGATCCTGGCATTGATCTTCAGTCCTGCCACTGCGTCGGCTGATCCGCCGTTGGTCCTTCCCAACCAGATCACCGATACCTCTGGCGTACTCAACGACGGCCAGAAGGAGGACATCCAAGCTGCGCTCGACCAACTCAGCGAAGACCATCAGATCGATCTGTGGGTTGCGTTTGTCCCCGACTTCAACGAGATGGGTGGCCAGGCGTGGGCCGATCAGACAGCAACGAAGTCCACTCTCAGCGGCACCGACGTCCTGCTTGCCGTCGCGACCACGGAGGGCGCCTACTACCTCGACGTGCCGCCCGGACTGACAAACATCACACAATCCGACATCGACTCCATCAAGTCCGACGCGACGGAACCGGCTCTCGCCGACGGTGATTGGGCTGGAGCCGCCATTGCCACCGCCGGCGCGCTCGGTGACGCAAACGCCAAGAGTGGCGGCATGTCCGTAAGCACACTCCTCATCGGCGGCGGCGCGGTCATCGTCGGAACCGGCGGAGTGGTTCTGTACTCACGCAAGCGGAAGAGCGATCGAGACAAGGCCAGCCTCGAGGCCGCAAAGAACATCGCGCCCGACGACATCGCTGCCTTGAACGCACTTCCGTTGCCGACGCTGGACGAGCGAGCGCAGGCCATTCTCGTCGAGACCGACAACGCCATCGCGTCGAGCCAGGAAGAACTCGAACTCGCGCGGGGCGAATTCGGTGATGCGGCCGTCGCGCCGTTTGCCCAGGCTTTCGACAAGGCCAAGGCGACACTCGCCGGAGCCTTCGGTATCAGGCAGAAGCTCGACGACGCTATCCCGGAGTCACCCGAGCAGCGGCGCCAGATGCTCATCGACATCATTTCCTCGTGTGGCCGTGCCGATCAGGAACTCGATGCGCGGGTCGACGAGTTCGACACGATGCGTGATCTTCTCATCAACGCGCCCGCTCGCCTCGATGCCCTGACTCAGGCTGTTGTAGCCGTCAGCGTGCGGCTGCCGGAGTCCGAGAAGATCCTGAACGAGCTGAAGAACCAGTTCCCGGCTCCGACCCTGGCGCCGGTCGCCGGCAACGTCACCATGGCCGGAGAACGCTTGACTCTGGCCGAGCAGTCCATCGAGCAGGGCCGCGACGCCGTTGCCTTGCCCGCCGGTAAGCAGGGCGCCGCCGTCACAGCGATTCGGACCGCGGAGGCCGCGCTGGATCAGGCTCGCAAACTTCTCGACGCCGTGGATCACGCGGCAGACGACATCCGCAACGCTATCGCTACCCTCCCCGCCGCGATGGACGACGTTCAGCAGGGCATCACCGCTGCCGACGCCTACCTGGCCCAGGGCGGCGATAGATTGGCCGCCGCCAAGGCCGGTGCACAAGCCGCGTTGGCTCACGCCCAGACATCGAAGGACAGTGATCCACTCGGCGCCTTCAACCAGATTGTGGCCGCCGACGCACAACTCGACGCATTGCTCGCAGAGGCTCAGGAGCAGAAGCAACAGCTCGAACGGGCGCAGCAACGCCTCGCGCAGGACATCCTGGCGGCCCAGGCACAGGTCACTGCTGCCGGCGATTTCCTCAATACGCGACGCGGCGTCATCGGCGCCGAGGCGCGCACCCGCTACGCCGAGGCGCAGCGCCATCTGCAGGCAGCTCAGCAGTTGCAGGGCACCGATCCGTCGACGGCTCTGCAGCACGCGCAGGCTGCAACGACGCTGGCCACGCATGCTCTGCGGGCGGCCCAGAGCGACGTCAGCACATGGGAGGCAAACCAGCGTCCCCGCGGCGGAAGCGGCGGCGGCGGCAACGCGGCAGGCGCCATTCTCGGCGGCATCCTGATCAACAGCGTTCTGCGTGGCGGCGGCGGTGGACCGCGTTCGTACGGCGGTCCGAGCAGCAGCGGCCGGGGCGGCGGATTCGGCGGCGGCGGGTTCGGCGGCGGCGGTGGAGGACGCGGCAGTCGCGGCGGTGGCGGCGGCGGCCGGTTCTGAGTCAACTACCCGAGGTAGTAAAATTCTGACTTTGTTCGCGACCGACCTCGTCGTACGCTTCATCCGGCAAGTCGGGATCACAGATCATACGAAGGTGTTATGAACAACGTCGCTCCGCAGATTACCGTCGTGGTACCCACGTACAACGAGCGTGAAAACCTGCCCAAGCTCGTCGATCGTCTCGCCGCATTGAAGATCCCGAACCTGGCAGTACTCGTGGTGGACGACAACTCCCCCGACGGAACCGGCGAGGTAGCTGACAAGCTCGGCATCGACGGCCCCATCCCGGTGGGTGTTCTGCATCGCACCGCCAAGGACGGACTCGGCCGCGCGTACGTCGCCGGTATGACGCGGGCGCTCGCCGAGAACGCCGACATCGTCATTCAGATGGACGCCGACCTGTCTCATCCGTCCGAAGTGATCCCCGCCATGATCGAGATCCTCACCACAACCGACGCTGCGGTGGTGCTCGGTTCGCGCTACGTCGAGGGCGGCGCCGTGGCCGGCGACTGGCCGTGGCACCGCAAGGCACTGTCGGCATGGGCCAACTTCTACGTCAACGCAATCTTGCGGCTGCACGTCAAGGACGCCACCGCCGGATTCAAGGCGTGGCACGCAAAGACGTTGCGCGCCATCGACGTCGAATCGGTGCAGAGCAACGGTTACGCCTTCCAGGTCGAGATGAACTACCGAGTTGTGCAGCGCGGCATGAAGATCGCCGAAACCCCCATCCGTTTCGAGGAGCGCACCGACGGCGTCTCGAAGATGAGCCTGGCTGTTCAGCTCGAATCGGCACTGGTTCCCTGGAAGCTGAAGTTCGGCAAGAAGTCACTCTGATTTCGCTCTGAAGAACTCCGCGGTCTCGCGGTCGGATGGATAAAAACATTCGATCGCGATCTCTGCCAAAGTGACATCGCGCGGCGTACCGAACACGGTGGTGGTACTGAACATCGCCAGTTCGGTGTCGCCCGCGCGAATCCGCAAGGGCACCAACAGAGAACTCTCGTCCTCATGCCACTCGCCGCCGCTGGGATAAGTCAGCAATTCTTCCAACAGCGCACCCAACTGCGCGTCGGCGGTCACCTCGACCTCACGGCGCAGCCGAGCGATCACGTGATTTCGCCACTGCGCCAAGTTCACGATGCGCTCAGCCATGCCTTCGGGATGCAAACTCAGCCGCAGAACGTTGACCGGCGGCTCCAGAAGAAACGACGCAGCGCCCTCCGTCAGGATGCTTACCGCCCGATTGCCGACGATCAGATCCCACTGGTGATCGACCACCACAGCCGGGTACGGGTCATGGGCGTCGACGATGCGATTGATGGCGTCGCTGACCGCGGACATCGGCGTTTCCGCCAACGCATTCTCCGAATAGGCCGGTGCGTGACCGCCCGCCAGCAACAGCGTATTCCGCTGCCGTAGCGGCACTTCCAAACACTCGGACAAGTGGATAATCATGTCCTTACTGGGTTTCGATCGACCGGTTTCGATGAAACTCAAGTGCCTCGTCGAAACTCCGGCAGCGGAGGAAAGCCCCAACTGAGTGAGCCGTCGTCTCTCACGCCACGACTTCAGCTGGGCTCCCACATGCGTGCTCTGAGTCATCCACTCAACGTAGCGACAAGGTGTAATCAACGCCATGACCTCCGAGGTAATCGACTGACGACACATCCGCTTGGCACAGTGATCTCAGCCGGGAAACAAACCCCGGACCTCGACAACCAGGAGGATCTGCCATGAGTGACTTCGACGCAATCGCACACGCCTACATCGACCTGTGGAACGAAACCGATGCCGGCGCTCGTCAGGAACGAATCGAGCAACTGTTCGCGGCCGACGGCCGGTACACCGATCCACTGGCAGATGTGACCGGACACAGACAGATCGACGCGATGATCAGCGCTGTGCAGCAGCAGTTTCCGGGCATGACCTTCACACTCGCCGGACCGGTGGACTCACACCACAGCCAAGCTCGGTTCGGCTGGAAGCTCGGCCCGGCCGGCAAAGAATCCCTGATCGACGGATTCGACGTGCTCGAACGAAATGACGACGGCCGGTTGACGCTTGTTCTCGGGTTCCTCGACAAGGTGCCCTCAGCCTGAATCCCCCACCACCGACAGCGCTGCACCTTCAGCGCTGTCGGTGACCCGTGCCATCATCATTGCCGATGAGCGCTCACGGATGTACCTGGTCCACACCGATTCCCGAACCCGAGGGCGCGGAGTACAGCGCTCACTCCCTCACTGTCGACGGGCGCAGCGCCGTGTACCGTCGCGCAAAGACGACTCCTACCAAACTCGGGCAGTTCGTGACGCTGTGGCGACGATCGGACGCCGGGCCGATCCGCCCGTTCGATGTTTCCGACGGCGTCGAATTGTTCATCGTGAAGGTATACAACGAAGAACAACTGGGGCACTTCATTTTTCCCGTCGACGCTCTCATCACGAATCGAGTGGTTTCGACAGACTTCACGGGCGGTAAACGCGCCATTCGCCTCTACCCGCCGTGGGTAGCGCCGACCAGTGTGCAGGCCGTCAAATCCCAGCGCTGGCAACTCGAGTTTTTTCGCCCCACTCACTGCAACTGATACGTCGCCATGATGACTCCGGTTGTGGTGGAAACACTTTCGGTGAGAGTGAACCGCGCGAGTGCGGCGCCGTCAGGAAACAACCTGCGTCCCGTTCCGAGAACCACAGGATGGATGAGCAGAATGTAGGTGTCGATCAATTGGCGCTGCGCCAACGACGTGATCAGTTCCCCACTACCCAGAATCACCAGATCCGGCCCCTCGGTGTCCTTCAACTGGGCAACCGCGTCGGCCGCGTCACCGCGGAGCAACGTCGAGTTCTTCCACGGCAGCGGTTCAATTAATGTCCGCGACGCAACGTATTTCTGCGTGTTGTCGAGCACTTCGGTGAACGGATTGTCGGTCTGGTGCGGCCAGTACGACGCAAAACTCTCGTACGTCCGTCGCCCGAAGAGTAGCTGCGATCTCGCAGCCATTCCCTCGCCCATCTTCCGCGCCATGACCGCGTCACTGAACGGCGCAGCCCATCCCCCGTGCTCGAATCCGCCGCGACGGTCCTCGTCGGGCCCACCCGGTGCCTGCATGACACCGTCGAGAGTCACGCTGTTGGTCACACTGAGTTGTCTCATATGTCTGTTCTTACGCCTCGAAGGCCGCCGGGAACAGCAAACGGGCGGCCTCCCTCGTTATCGAGGAAGGCCGCCCGAGACGGATACGGCTTAAGAACCGATCAGTCGCGTCGCAAGGTAGCTCTCGACCTGATCGAGTGCGACGCGTTCCTGAGCCATGGAGTCACGCTCGCGAACGGTGACGGCCTGGTCTTCGAGGGTGTCGAAGTCGACCGTGATGCAGAACGGGGTGCCGATCTCGTCCTGACGACGGTAGCGGCGGCCGATGGCGCCGGCGTCGTCGAATTCGACGTTCCAGTTCTGACGCAGTTGCGCTGCAAGATCTTTTGCCTTTGGCGTGAGATCCGCATTGCGCGAGAGCGGCAGGACAGCGGCCTTGACCGGAGCGAGACGACGATCCAGGCGCAGCACCGTGCGCTTGTCGACGCCACCCTTGGCGTTGGGGGCTTCGTCCTCGGTGTACGCGTCGACGAGGAAGGCCATGAGCGAACGGGTAAGACCTGCGGCCGGCTCGATGACGTACGGCGTGTAGCGCTCGCCGGTTGTCTGGTCGAAGTAGTTCAGCTCGGTGCCCGAGTGCTTGGAGTGCGTCGAGAGGTCGAAGTCGGTGCGGTTCGCGATGCCCTCGAGCTCACCCCATTCGCTGCCCTGGAAGTGGAAGCGGTACTCGATGTCCGTGGTGCCCTTGGAGTAGTGCGAGAGCTTTTCCTTCGCGTGCTCGTACAGGCGCAGGTTGTCCTTGTTGATGCCGAGGCCGGTGTACCAGTCCAGGCGGTAGTCGATCCAGTACTTGTGCCACGCGTCGTCCTCGCCGGGCTTGACGAAGAATTCCATCTCCATCTGCTCGAACTCGCGGGTGCGGAAGATGAAGTTGCCTGGGGTGATCTCGTTGCGGAAGCTCTTGCCGATCTGGCCGATGCCGAACGGCGGCTTCTTACGCGACGTGGTCAGCACGTTCGCGAAGTTCACGAAGATGCCCTGCGCGGTTTCGGGACGCAGGTAGTGCATGCCCTCTTCGCTCTCGACGGGGCCGAGGTACGTCTTGAGCATCATGTTGAAGTCGCGCGGTTCGGTCCACTGGCCGACGGTGCCGCAGTCGGGGCACCCGATGAGGTCCATCGTGACGTCGTCCGGGTTGTCGAGCTTCTTCTTCTCCGCGTACGCCTCCTGCAGGTGATCCTGACGGTGACGCTTGTGACAGTTGAGGCACTCGACCAGCGGGTCGTTGAAGACGCCGACGTGTCCGGATGCAACCCACACCTCGCGGGGCAAAATCACCGAGGAGTCGAGGCCGACAACGTCCTCGCGGCTGGTGACCATGTTCCGCCACCACTGACGCTTGATGTTCTCCTTGAGCTCGACACCCAATGGGCCGTAGTCCCATGCGGACTTGGTGCCTCCGTAGATCTCACCGCACGGGTAGACCAGGCCTCGCCGCTTGGCGAGATTGACGACGGCTTCGATCTTGGACTTGGGTGCCACTGGATTGCTCTCCATCTGGGTAATAGATGCACGGTTTTCCTGCGCTTTTTGCATGTCCAGACTAACCGGCCCCGGAAGTGGACTTCGCGCCACGGTTGACATGCGTACTTGTGCATATCAAAATGAATGTGATTTGCAATAGTGTGGTCTTATGGCTACGCAGGAACGTTGTGACACACCCCTCGAAGGAGCCTCGCTGTGAGCATTGCGGATACCGGCGATCTCCACAACCACCATGATCACGACGCGCTCGATCACACACATGACCCGTTCGAACCCGTCCCCCCAGCCGTGGTTCCACCCAAGGAAACTCTGGCTGCGGCCGGTGAGATCCTGCGAGCGCTCGCCGCACCTGTCCGCATCGCGATCGTGCTCCAACTCCACCAGTCGCAGCGGTGCGTCCACGAACTTGTCGGCGCCCTCGGCGTCACCCAACCGCTCATCAGCCAGCACCTTCGTGTCCTGAAGGCTGCGGGCGTCGTGCGTGGCGAACGCCACGGACGCGAAGTTCTCTATCGACTGGCCGACGACCATCTGGCCCACATAGTCGTGGACGCTGTCGCCCACGCAGAAGAAGGATGATCACCACCAACATGAACACCACCGGTCAGTCTGCATTCAAGCGCAGCGCCACTGTCGGCATTCGATCGACCAAACAGCGCAGCGCGATCTCCGCACTGCTCGACGACATCGGCGAGTTCAAGTCGGCGCAAGAGCTGCACGATGAACTGCGCAAGCGTGGTGAAGCCATCGGCCTGACCACCGTCTACCGAACCCTGCAGACCCTCGCCGACGCCGGAACCATCGACGTCCTACGCACCGACACCGGTGAATCCGTCTATCGCCGTTGCTCTTCCGGCCACCATCACCACCTCGTGTGCCGCAATTGCGGCTACACCGTGGAGGTGGAAGGCGCGATGGTCGAGCAGTGGTCACAGACCATCGCCGACGACAACGGTTTCACCGACGTCAGTCACACCGTCGAAATTTTTGGTACCTGCCGCGATTGCGCGGCCGCGACTTAATCAGCCAGCGAAAACCGAAGCAGATTGGATTCGCGCGGCTCGAAACCGAGTTTCCGGTAGAGCTGATTCGCGGCTACCCGCGAGCTCCTCGAGGTCAGATCCACAGTGCGGGCACCGAGCTCCTCGGCGCGAGCGAGGGCTGCTGTGGTCAGCGCGGATCCGACCTGTCGGCCTTGAGCCGCCCCGTCGACCACAACGTCCTCGATCCAGGCGCGGTAGCCGGTCGGGGTCGGAAAGACGACCAGGGTCAGCGTTCCGACGATACGACCGTCGAGCCTGGCCACGAAAAGTGTGTTCGTGGGGCAGGCCACAACCTTCTCGAGCGACGCCGCGGTGACTGGTGGCGCCGACTTCGACAGCTGCGGAATGAGTCTCGCGCAGGCTTCAACCAGCTCGTCGGTGACTTCGCAGGCCTTGTGGATCTCGAGCGTCATGGACTACTCCTCGAAGAATCGGTGCGTTCAGGTTTAAGGAAGTAGTCCCTGTCGAGCCGTATCGGCTCCCGTGAGCGCCAGGAGCAGCATCGTAGTGAGCGCTTCGTCTTCCAGTCCCGCTGCCGGGAACGTGTACCGCAGAATGACATCTGCGAGACTGCCGTGCCCGAACACCGCGATGGATCCGAACTGGATGGTGCGGTTGCGCTCGGCTACCTTGCGGTGCAGCGCGGCGCTGACCGGTCGGTCCCACGCCAGCACGCACGTCATCGACAGAACGTCGAGGCCTTCGGAGAGGTTCATCGCCTGAACCGAGCACAATGCGCCGGAGTACTGGAAACCCAGTGAACCGTCGTCAGCCACGTCGACGGTCACAAAATGTGCCAGCGCTTCGGCGGCACGCTCTTGCAGTCGCGCGGCGTTGTCGGTCTCAGTCATATTTTCACCTGTCATTTCACTCCACCAAATCGGCGGTCACGTGAGGCATATTCGACACACGCGGCCCACAGGTCACGACGATCGAAATCGGGAAACAGCTTCTCCTGGTACACCATTTCGGCGTACGCGGACTGCCAGATCAAGAAGTTGGACGTACGCTGCTCCCCTGAGGGGCGCAGGAACAGGTCGACGTCCGGCATGTCGGGTTCGTCGAGGTACTTCGCAACGGTGGCCTCGGTGATCTTGTCTGGATTGATCTCGCCGGCCGCGACCCGCTTGGCGATTTCCTTGACCGCGTCGGCAATTTCGGCGCGCCCACCGTAGTTGACGCACATCGTCAGGTTCATCACCGTGTTGTTCTTGGTGAGCTCTTCGGCGATCTCGAGTTCCTTGATGACACTCGCCCACAATCGTGGCTTCCGGCCCGCCCAGCGAACCCGAACGCCCATCTCGTTCATCTCGTCGCGTCGACGACGAATGACGTCACGGTTGAAGCCCATGAGGAAACGCACCTCGTCGGGGCTGCGCTTCCAGTTCTCGGTGGAGAAGGCGTACGCGGAAAGCCACTCCACGCCCATCTCGATGCACCCGCACACCGTGTCCATCAGTACGGCTTCGCCGCGCTCGTGACCAGCTGTGCGCGGCAAACCGCGCTCCTGAGCCCAGCGTCCGTTGCCGTCCATCACCAGCGCAACATGGCGCGGGATCAATTCGGTTTGCAGGATCGGCGGTTTTGCTCCGGACGGGTGTGGGTCAGGGGGCCGGATCACCCGATCTGCAGCAGAATCAAGCGGGGTGCGCGGTTCGCGTCGTCGAATCACGCGTTCCATCCTGCCCCACCGCTGCAGCGCCCTCGACCGCCGCATGCGGCCTTGACCGTTCGATGAGCGGTAGCGTGCGCAATTGTCGCTCCAGATGCCACTGCAAGTGCGCTGCGACCAGGCCACTCGCCTGAGTGCGCAGCGAGGTCGGCGCCACGTCGGTACCTTCCCACTCCCCCCGCAGCAACGCTTCCATCAGATCAAGGACACCGGGAGACGGAGTCGCAGATCCGGGTGGGCGACAGTACGTACAGACCGCCCCGCCGGCCGCGACGTGGAAAGCGCGGTGCGGGCCGGGAGACGAACACTTGGCACATTCCCCGAGTGCGGGCGCCCAACCCGCGTAACCCATTGCGCGGAGAAGAAAAGCGTCGAGAACAAATTCGACGGGACGGCCCTGCTCGGCGATAGCCCGCAGGGCGCCGACAGTGAGCCGCTGAAGTTGCGGCGCCGGTGCACGTTCTTCACCGGCCAGCCGTTCCGCGGTTTCGAGTACCGCGCAGGCCGTGGTGTACCGGCTGTAATCGTCGACAATGTCGGTGGCAAAGGCGTCCACCGTCTGGACCTGCGTGATGATGTCCAGATTTTTACCCGGCAGGAGTTGGACGTCGACATGCGCAAACGGTTCGAGCCGCGCACCGAACTTGGAGGTAGTTCTGCGGACACCCTTGGCCACGGCACGCACCAACCCGAATTGACGGGTGAGCAACGTGACGATGTGGTCGGCTTCGCCCAGCTTATGCAGGCGCAGCACCACCGCCGTGTCTCGATACAACCTCACCGAACAAGTGTCCCACGCGGCACCGACGGTTTATACGACCGCTAGCGACGGGATTTTGTCCAACGCCTCGGTTCACCGCGATACCGGGCCCTGTCACCGGCGATTCCGAACTTCTTCCAAGCCCGCCGCGAGACTGGATTCATCAGCCCCAACTCGTCTGCCAATGCGCGCATTTCACCGAAGTAGTTACCCAGGATTCGGCGCGAGGTAGGACTGTCCCAAAATGCTTCCCGGATCACCGAGTCGGGGATGTCGAACTTTTCCGCAAACTCCTTCGGCGGTGCCATGATTTCGCCGGACAGCCAACGCATCGCGCCGGGGAAGGCGACAGACGTCATCGCACGGCCGAATGAACTCAGTCTCGGAACATGCGTGCGCAGGAAATCATGCGCGAAGGAAATGTGCCTGGCCTCTTCCGCGATGTGAATCTCCATGGTGCGCAACATCACCGGGACGGTGTCCTTGCCTTCGCGGATGAGGTCCTTCTGGAAGTGATCGATCGGTTCCTCACCGGCCAGGATGCCGATGAAGAAGATGACCGGGAACCTAGCGCCCAGCAAGCCGACATACGGAGACATTCGGCGAAACAGCGGGCGCATCCCCGGTACGTCGACGCCAACCCGATTGACGAATTCCTGGAACATCTGAATGTGATTGCACTCTTCGGTCATCTCGTGCAGGCAATACCGAAACTCCGGGGATTGGTTCGGCAACGCCATGATGTAGTCCATCATTCCGCGAATCAGGATGCTCTCGAACGCCGAACCCACCTTGGTGACGTTGGCCTGGCGCCACTTCCCCATCGCGATGCGACGCTCGAGGGACTGCTCCTGATACCAACTCGTGGCACCGAGCGGATCGGATATCGACGACAGCACCCACCGGGGGTCGTCGGGATCGATCGCGTATTCCGGTGCATCCCAATCGATGTCGAGATAGGGGTCGAACCTCCTGTGCACCGAGCCGTCGGACAGCGTCGCCAGCAACTCGCGGTACGACTGGTCCATGGTGATCGATGTCGACCTGGCCATCGGTGTCTCCTCACAGTGCCTGTAACTCGATGTGGCTCAACTTAGTGCTACGGCGAGTCTCACACAACCCCTATGGCGTCGACGTGCTCACTTCAGCTCATTCATCGCCTCTTCCCGAATACGCGGAAACTGCTCACCCATGGCGGCAGCAAGAGCATTGGCACCTGACAGCGGCCGGACCATCACCGTGAACTCGTCGATCAGCCCGTCGTCGTCGAAATGCAGAAAGTCGCAACCGTTTACGAGCTTGCCGTCCACTGTTGCCTCGAAGACCAAGGCATGATCGCGCCCATCTGCCGACTCGATCTCGCGCACATACCGGAAATCCTCGAACACCCGCATCACACCGCGCAGGATCGACGCCGTGATCGCCTTGCCGGGATACGGCATGAAGGCAACAGGACTGGTGAAGACCACGTTGTCAGCGAGCAGCGCCTCCATGGCGTCGGTATCGCGCGCTTCGACAGCACTTCGGAAGGACTTCATGGTGACTCCTCGTCATGGGGTTGTTCGGCGGCCAAGTAATCATGCGCGCTGCGACGCCCACCCACGCAGCAATCGAAGACCGTCGTTCAGCCCTATCGCACGCGTCACTCGACCGAGGACAATGGAACGTACGCCGAAGGGGGTCACATCATGAACGAAAAGCACTGGTCGGTGGATATCACCATCGACGAACACACATCCGACACGGCAAACCGAACTCGCGCGATTGCCCGACTGCGGGCGCAGGAAGACACGCATTTCGCAGGAGCTGGTTTCGCGCGCTGCAATCCCGCCGACCGAGACGTACCCGAGATCGGTGACGAACTTGCGGTCGCGCGCGCTTTGGCCGACCTTTCTCGTCAATTGATCGAGGCCACAACTTCTGATCTCGCAAGCGCTACGCACGAAACAATTCGGCTGACGTCCTGACGCTGCTGCGCGAGCGGCTAGTCCGGGAGCAGCGGCACCGAAACGTCGGGATCGCGGCCGATCAGCACTGCCCGCGTGAGCGCCCCCGAGCCGAACTTCTTCCGCACACTGTCCATCGCGGAGTCGAGGGCAGCGGTATCCGGCCCGCCGTCGAAGGACAGTTCCAATTGCTCCGCGCCGCTTCGGTCCAGATTGGATACGGCAACACCGATCAGCGTGATGCCTTTGTCGGCGATGAGTGGCGCCGCTTCACTCAGCAGCGCCATCGCCGCATTCAACAGATCTGTGGTTTCCGCCGTCGAACGGCGCAGCGTGTGGGAACGGGTTGCCCGCGTGAAATCGCCGAAACGGAGCCGGAGTGTGACGGTGCGGCCGGTTTGTTGCGCGGAGCGCATGCGCCGCGACACCCGATCGACCAGCGACATCAACGACACCTCGAGTTCGGATCGTGAGTGCACACCTCGACCTAATGCGTGCTGAGCGCCCATCGAGCTTCGGCCGCCGTACGCACGCACCGGCCGCGGATCCCGGTTGTGCGAGAGCGCGTAAAGGTGTCGGCCGGCGCCGCGACCCAGAATCGACACGATGGACGACTCGTCATGCCGCGCGATGTCCCCCACCGTCGCGATGTCGAAATTCCGCAGCTTCTGCGCCGTGATCTTGCCGACGCCCCACAGCCTTTCCACGGGCAGCGGATGCAGGAATTCACGCTCACCGTCCGGTGGCACCAGCAGCAATCCGTCGGGTTTGGCATAGGCACTGGCGACCTTTGCCAGGAACTTCGTGCGGGCAATGCCGACGGTGATGGGGAGGCCAACCTGCTCGGCCACGTCTCGTCTGAGGTTGGCGCCGATCTGCAGTGGCGTGCCGACAATGCGTGCCAGTCCCCCGACTTCCAGGAAGGCTTCGTCGATCGAGATCCCCTCTACCAGCGGCGATGTGTCATGAAAGACCTCGAATACGTCCTTGCTCGCCTGTGAGTACGCGTCCATGCGCGGCGGAACGACAATTGCCTGCGGACACAACGTACGCGCCTGACCACCACTCATTGCGGTCCGGACCCCGAACGCTTTGGCCTCGTAGCTGGCCGCCAGCACCACACCCCCGCCCACGATGACGGGTCGCCCGATCAAACCAGGATCGTCTCGCTGTTCGACGGAGGCGTAGAACGAGTCGAGATCGGCATGCAGGATCGTGGCGTCACCGGACCGGTGATCGCCGCGAGCATCTGACGACATCGACACGAACAGATGTTCGCACAGGCCACCGACATATCTGATCTGGCGAAGATGCGGGCGCCGTCAACTAACTTCTAATCGCTCTGGCCCCGCGAGAAAAATCTTGTTAGTCGATCGACAACGGACACCAAGTCGGCACAATCGGACCACAAACGCCCTCCACAAACCAACCTGCCATTGACTGCCAGCAAGTGCTAACTCCGTGTTGTTAAGGTGCCGAATGTTGCTCTGTCCATGGGACTTCGATGTACGAGGTATGAACTGACGTTGTTGTTCGACTTCGCGATGCCACTCAGGTAGGCGTCATGACTAGTTCGGTCATCCTAATGGTCGCCGCCCGATCCGGGTGAAACCGTTGACTGGAACGCTTCCAGAAATCTGCCGATGCAACCCTAGAACGAATTTGCCGTCATGCTCGATAAGTGTAATCCGACCCTTCTATTCACCCGGTTCGAACTCCGCCATATCTCCACCCTCCAAAAACTCGCGAATAAGGTCATTACCACGAAACCATTTGAGTAGGAGCATTGACCATTGTTGAGTGGTAATAACTCCGTCGATTCGAAACACTTTACGATATAGGGCGTTCTTCGTTACACCTAGCCCGAAACTGCCGCACGCCTGATTCCTCAACAGATCCGCGTAGGATTCTTCCTCAAATACTTTTACTGCACCATCACAGTGAACAAAGCCAGAAATTTCGGGATCTCGAATTGAGTGAAAATATCTAATAAGAACCTTACCATCGACGCGCGACCAATTCTCGGAAACTCGTTCCTCAACCTCAATATGTTTTAGAAAAATATTTGATGATCCATCAATTCTGGATTCAGATCTCACGATCGCATAATCATAGGCCGCCCGTCCGGAATGCTGATCAAAATCACCTTTCACTACCGTTCCATTCGAGTGCAGATCGTCCAGCCATCCTTCGGACGGCATATTCCTAGGACCGAAAACGTGATCTTTCTCGAAGTGCGGCAGCCAATGATCTGCAGGCATTAGGCGACGCTCATCCAACGCAATTCTGGCTATATTGCTAGGATGGCTCGCCTCCACTCTTAAAATTTCTTCAATAAGCTCAGTATTCATACGGCCAACGTACGAACGTCGAAGTAACTGATGATAATGCACCATATGCCCATCCACTCTACCAATTTGACTATCTCCGTCCACTGCATTTACCGGCACAAGCCCATACTTATCAAGCTTCGCAAAAAGGTCCGGATGCTCAGCAAAAACTCTACTGTCCTTACATCCTCGATCAAGTACAACTTCTGGAATAGCAGAGTAGAATGGAATCGCTGCTTCCTCAATGATCATTTGGCCAGGTGAGTCAAAACCATCGGAAAAATATTCGCTTAAACCTACTATCGCAAATTCATCAAGCGAATCGATATACGAATTAACCTTCAGCAGAATTTGAGTATTTAATTCTTCAACAATTTGGCATACCCCCAGTCCAAGAAAACTGGGAGGAACCGCATAGTCAAGCATCGCTTGGATCAGGTCGTCGAATACCCGGTCATCAACCATTGCGTCCCGTAGAATTTTCCGTGCGTCGAAGTGCTGGGAGTATGACATCCGGCAACTATCCCATGGTTTGGTTACAACTAGTACCAGAACCGCAAGCAAGAATGAATTGCATTCCCTCCCCGTCGCGACAGGACAGGTAGATCTGCATCCTGAAGGAGCCGACAGAACTATCTGCTACTTAGCTTCACCCTGTTCACTATCGACTTCGAGCCTAACCATCGAAAGATATGTCCGCGGTGCTGTTGCTGGACTGGAAGTCGTGGATTCCCCCCATATGCGACACAGAACCTGCACCACCCACCGCCTCAAGTCAGACCGGCATGGCCAGCGAGGCCGAACGACGGGCGGTTGCCAGGCTGCTCCAAAACCGATCGCTTCAATCACCATTCGACAACGCACCGTCTTTCAGGTACTCCATATACTGTCACCTAGGCGGATCCTGACTCAGCTGCGAACCGCAGGACAATAGATCGCAAGTATTGGGCAGCAATGACGTCATCAACTGCTCGAAATAGCTCCAGAATCACTGCCGACCAATAACTCACAAGTCTCTATCAAACCACGAGGTTCAGTCTGCTAGCCGATCATGCGGGGCATGGTTGCGCACTCCGACTGCACAGGCTCCGTCATAGTCGACTCACGATCAGTGGCCCCACCACTCGCGACGATTAACACAGCCCTGCACGCCTTACGAAGATCTGTGCAGTAACGTCCTCCTAGTGATCCCCACGATGACGCTTCCGGTGCCTGACAGTCTCGATGGTCCCGCTTGGCAACGTCTCTGTTATCGAATGCTTCGGCAGCACCACGGCGCAAAGCTCGTTGAGGTGCCCGACACGGTCGGCGGCGACGCGGGGCTTGATGCATTTACGACCGATGGAATTGTATATCAAAGCTATTCTCCGCAGGAGCCGCTAACTCCAAAAGTCCGATATGAAAAGCAACGAGATAAAATGACAGTTGATATAGGAAAGTTCATCAAAAACCAGGAAAAAATATCACGCCTATTTGGCCCTACCGTTGTGATCAACCACTGGGTGCTCCTCGTTCCCCGTATCGATGATCGGCGACTGTTTGAACATGCACTCGCGTCCCAGACACCGCGGATCCGTGAGGAAAAACTTCCGTATGCTGGCAATTCTATTGTAGTCACTGCAGAAACACCGACCGCATACGAAGCAGCATACCGTTCCATCGTCGAGAATCGCCTAGCGGATTTACACCTCCCAAGTCCTCGAAAACCTGATTTCGCCGCGATTAATTCGACAGACGTTCAGATACTAAAGGACAAACTGCAAAAAGTCCCCCTAGTTTCCGCCAACGGAGCATATCGAGAGAAACTCGTCAATCAATTACTTTCGTCATACATAGCAGGACAGGATCACCGTGCATGGATGTCCGATCATCTAACCGAGATGGAAGCGGATCTTGATGATCAGTTTGACGAACTCGAAGCACTCCTTGAGAGCGAGTATCCTCTCGATGGCGATGCCCCCGAAGCCCTGCTGAAGCGCGTGCTTAATGAAGCACGAGAGCGAATTACCACTGTTGCGCCAAATGTTAAACCCAAAGATAGAACAATAATCGCGCAGGGCCAAGTGGCTGATTGGCTCATGAGGTGCCCACTGAACTTCATCGGGCCGGAGGACAATTCCGAATGACGATATCCGATACCGACGATCAGCTTCAATCGATCGAGTCTTCGCGGGTTAGCTTCGTTCGACAACCCAAGGCCATTCCCGCGCATCAACGAATAGCATACCGGATATCGTTACTAATATTGATAATCTCACATTTTCGCGGCAAATCCGCCTCAATTACAAATTTACATCTATTTATGTGGGGAATGCGCTCTGCGCGCACTCGCCAGATGCTGGCATCGTGGTGGAGTGGGGCAAGACCCCCAGGAGTTTCTTCCTTACGAATCGACCCAAGGCTGGCAGTCACACTAAATATTGCCACAGTCGACAACCTCCTGCGCATCACGATATCGTCGGGCCGCGTTACTCTGACTGAATCGGGACGCGAAATTCTAAACCTCATAAACGAAGACGAAGATTTAATGCAGATCGAAAAAGAATATCTAAGAAATTTTTCAAAACTGAGCGATACAGAACTGTCTCGACGTCTGGGGGTTTACTTGTGAAAGCTATAGTGCGTGCAGTTCACCTCAACGTCGAGACCGAATCTGGAAGACTAAATCGCACGATAAAATTCGAAAATGGTCTAAACATAATCCGAGGAAGGAATAGCGCAGGAAAAACTCAGGTTTTACGCGCAATATGCTGGAGCCTAGGCGTCGAGTCCATGTTCGGACCGATTCGGAAAAATTCTTCGATAATGGGAAGCGTCTTTAACGATGAGGCAATGCTCCCAGCGGGAACTACCTCAAAGGTTATTGAATCCTATACAGCAATCGAACTGGAAAATTCCCTGGGCGCCATAATGACGACCAAAAGGTTCGTAAAAAATAGAGAAGTAGAAAAGGATCTAATTCATGTTTGGCAAGCACCAGTTATTACCGAGGGGGTAGATCCTGGAAGAGCAGCCGACTACTTCGTTAATCGCGCTGGATCGGCACGCGGCGAATTCGGTTTTGCGCGTCTACTTGCCGAATTCCTGGGATGGAATCTCCCAGAGGGGCCTCGTTACACAGGTGGCGAATCCGTTCCACTATATGTGGAATTACTTTTTCCGTACCTTTACGTGGACCAAAGAGACTGGGGCGACGCCGGCCCCCGCCGAGTCACACACCTTCTCGTCCGCGAACCTTCTCGACGTGCGGCAGAGTTCCTACTGGGATTGCAGGGACCCCAAGCTCAGTCAGAGCGGGATCGATTGGCCTCTCGCATGGACGAACTTCGAGGCGCCTGGGAAAGAAGCTTCACAGCTGCAGGGACAGCAGCTCGTATTTCTGGCACTCGAATAGTAGGGGTACCTAAATGGCCAGCCGGATTGCGCGACAAGTCCGTACAGCCAACCAATCTAGAGGGAACTTCTTTAGTCGTCTTCCATAACGGTGAATGGCTCGACTACTCCGAAGTCGTCGCCCAACTCGAAGCTCGAACGGTGGTTACAACGAACCGCGTCGACCCACAGGCACCCAGTCTCATTCCCTCACACCTCCAAGACCAGCTGACGATCGCTGAGGAACGATTATCGTCGACCTTGGCAGCAGCAGCGGTGGTCGATCAAACGCTTACCCTCAACGAGGGCCAAGTTTCCGCTCTCGACCGAAGAATCGCTGCACTGACAGAAGAACGAGATCGCTACAAGGATCTAAAGACACTCAAGCGACTCGGAAGCATCCAAACAAGCAATCACCTAGCGGACTCTGATTGCCCGACTTGTCACCAGTCCCTGCTGTCGGTCGAAGCCGAAAGTTTGGGCCCGGTCCTAGATATAGAGGAATCTGCCACTATTGTAATTGCGCAACTTAAGACACTTAATTCAATGCGTCAGCATGCTATACTTTCCATGCAAGAATCTAGAGATGCCTTTACGGGTCTTCAGCATGACGCAGACGATTCAAGAATACTAATTCGCGCCATTCGCGCAGATTTAATTGCTCCACCTAATTTCCCCACCGAGTCCGAAATTGCAGACAGAATATCGGCAGAAGTTCGTCTCGCTGAACTTGAACGAGTTGGACAAGCGATCAATTCAGACATTGACAATCTAGAATCGATAGCCATACAAGTCGCCAGCACACGTGCAGAGATTCAGAACCTGCGCACTAACGGATCCAACGATGATTCATCCCGGATACAAGAAGTTGAACTCAAGATGCAACAACAGCTTGAAGAATTTGGGTTTCTGAGCTACTCAGCTGCGAAAGTTGTGATTGACGATGAAACACTACGCCCAGTGAGAAACGGTTTCGATCTGACGACGGACGTTAGCTCAAGCGACGTTGTTCGCATCAAGATCGCATATCTGAATGCAATTCGAGAAGTGGCCACCGAGGTCCAGTCACCCCATCCTGGACTGCTGTTTCTAGACGAGCCTCGCCAGCACGAGATGGACGAAGAAAACTTCCGTCAGACTCTTCGCCGTTTATCAACTAGCTCCAAATCGCACGGCCAAGTTATCGTAACAAGTGCTGCGTCCGTTGAATCCCTGGCAGCACAAGTCGGCGATGCCCCCGCCAACGTGATCGACCTACTGGATGAAAGACTTCTAATTCCAAATGGCCCAGGTAGCACTTTGGATTCCCAACCGATCTCCAACCAAGACAGCTAATCCTCCTAGACAGTTCTTCGGGTTTGGCTGACGGACCCGCCATTCAAATTCGTCTCCGGAAACTGCGTTGGATCCAGACCATTCCGCATGGCCTCGAGCACAATGGGGAATACGCCTGTCGTGCTAGGCCTTAGGTGTACACAGTGCGAACCCCTTCCGCAGCACACCGGAGCGAGGCACGATTAGGGGAGAGGTACGACGGCTGGACCCGCAGCGATTGACGATCGGAGGCAACTGTGACCGACGTCCCTACCCGCCCCCGAACCCCTGTATCGATGGCCTCGTGGCAGGTACACCAGCCTGGGCCGGTCCGAACGCACCCATTGGTCGAGGTTCAGCAATCGCGGCCGGTGCCTACCTCGGGCGAATTACTGGTCCGGGTTCTCGCCTGCGGAGTGTGTCGCACCGACCTGCATATTGCCGAAGGCGAACTGCCCGTACATCGCGCAAACGTGGTTCCCGGCCACGAAATTGTCGGTGTGGTCGAAGAGGTCGGTACGGCGGTCGAGGACTTCTCCCCTGGCGATCGCGTCGGAATTCCGTGGCTGCATTCCACGTGCGGCGAGTGCGAGTACTGCTTGCGCGGCCGGGAGAACCTGTGCCCGAACTCCACGTACACGGGCTGGGACATCGACGGCGGCTACGCCGAATATGCCGTGGCGACAGCCGAATTCGCGTTGCGCTTGCCGGACGGGTACAGCAATGCCGAAACCGCACTGCTGCTGTGCGCCGGCATCATCGGATTTCGGGCACTTCAGCGCGCCGAGGTCCCCGATGGTGGGCGACTGGGGATTTACGGTTTCGGCGGGAGCGCACACATTGCCGCGCAAGTCGCGATTGCGCGGGGCGCAGAAGTCCACGTCATGACGCGCAGCGAATCGGCGCGCGCACTGGCCTCTCAGCTCGGCGCAGCCTCGGTGCAGGGTAGCCGCGACCGTCCACCCACTCCGCTGGATTCAGCCATCCTCTTTGCTCCCGCCGGAGATCTGGTTCCGACTGCACTCACCGCGCTGAACCGTGGCGGAATCCTGTCGATCGCCGGGATACACCTCTCCGACATACCGAGCCTGAACTATCGGCACCACTTGTTCTACGAGCGCGAAATTCGTTCGGTCACCGCAAACACACGGCGCGATGCTCGGGAGTTCCTCGCGTTTGCCGGCGAGCACCACCTCGAAATCACCGCCAACACGTATCCGCTAGCCGATGCGAATCGGGCCTTGGTCGACCTGGCCGAGGACCGAATTACCGGCGCTGCCGTCTTACTGCCTCAACTTGTCGACTCAGGAGGACGAGCATGAATGCACCAATTGTCGTGGGAGTGGACGGTTCGACGCGCTCGTTGGACGCGGTTCGCTGGGCGTCGCACGAGGCAGTTCTCCGCCGGCGGCCTCTTCATATCGTTGCCGCGATCCGCGGCGAACCGAGCACGTACGGAAACGCTTTCACTCTCGCTGCGCCGCAGTTTGCCGCGAAGCGCCGGGAAGGAAAACTCAGACTGTCCCGTGGCCGAGCGGCGGCGCTGCCTGCAACAGGTGACGGCCCGGTTGTCACCGAACATCTCGGTTTCGGTCACCCCGTCGACATTTTGCTCGAACAATCAGCGGACTCCGCAATGCTGGTCGTAGGCTCGCGTGGCCTCGGCCGGTGGGCTGACGGGATCCTCGGTTCCGTCAGTACCGCGATCGTCTTGCACGCCCGGTGTCCGGTGGCCGTGATCCGAGAACTACCCTCGGAGGACGAACCGGCGCGAGGCCGTCCCGTTGTTGTCGGCGTCGACGGCAGCGAACACAGCGAACCTGCACTGGCCCAAGCCTTCGAAACGGCGTCGCTGCACGGCGTCGAACTTGTTGCCGTCCACGCTTGGAGCGACTCTCACCTGTCCACAGCATTCCGCACCGATCCCGACGGCGAGTCTCTCGACTGGGATGCCGTCGCTATTGCCGAGCACGCAGTTCTCGCCGAACGGCTTGCCGGATGGAAGGACCAGTATCCCGACGTCGTCGTTCGTCGAGTTGTGGTGCACGACAACCCTGCTCAAGAGCTGATCACCGAGTCGAAGTCTGCGCAATTGGTTGTTGTCGGCCGACGGGGACGCGGCGGTTTCAAGTCCATGTTGCTGGGCTCGACAAGTCGAAACCTCTTACACCGAGCGCTGTGTCCGCTGCTGATCGTCACGCACCCCTGAGCCGACACCACCCGAATTCTCACACCACCGAGCTCTCACACCACGAAGCGGTAACCCATCCCCGCTTCCGTGATCAGGTGCTTGGGGTGAGCCGGGTCGTCTTCGAGTTTGCGACGCAGTTGAGCCAGATAGACCCGCAGGTAGTGGGTCTCGGTGTCGTAGGCCGGTCCCCACACCTCACGGAGAAGTTCCTTCTGCCCGACCAACTTTCCGCGGTTGCGCACCAGCATCTCGAGCATTCCCCACTCGGTGGGCGTCAGATGTACCTGCTCGCCGCGCCGACTGACCGTCTTCGCCGACAAATCGACGGTGAACGAGGCCGTCTCCACCGACGGTTCCGACGTGTCAGTTGCCGATACTCCTCGTCGGGCCGCCGCGCGCACCCTCGCCAGGAATTCGTCCATCCCGAACGGCTTGGTGACGTAATCGTCCGCACCGGCATCCAACGCTTCGACCTTGTCTGCCGAGTCGGTGCGTGCCGACAACACGATGACCGGCGCGGTACACCAGCCACGCAGTCCGGCAAGCACTTCGGTGCCGTCCATGTCCGGCAGACCGAGGTCGAGAATCACCACGTCCGGCGGCCGTTCCGCTGCAGCGCGCAGCGCCCCTGCTCCGGTGGACGCCGTCACCACGTCGTATCCACGCACAGTGAGGTTGATGCGTAGTGCCCGCAAGATCTGCGGTTCGTCGTCGACAACCAGTATCCGGCTCATGACTCGCTTCCATTCGTTCCTGCACCGGCCAGTTCGACCATCATCGTCAACCCACCGCCCGGAGTGTCGGTGGCACTGACCGTTCCGCCCATCGCGTCGACAAATCCGCGAACCACGGACAGTCCGAGCCCGACGCCGCCCGTGTTGTCGCGATCCCCCATTCGCTGAAACGGCTGGAACATCGATTCGGCTTCGCCGCGCGGTACACCGGGGCCGGTATCTGCGACGGTGATGACGGTACGGTCTCCGACACGTGCTGCTCCCACCCGCACCGGAGTTCTGCCGCCGTATCGCAAAGCGTTGTCCACGAGGTTGGCGATCACTCTCTCGAGCAAACCCTGATCAGCTTGCACGGCAACAGTACCCACGTCGACGATCACACTGTGGGATCGGGAGTCCGACCTGCCGCCGATGCCTAGTCCGAGCAGCGCCCGGTGAACAACTTCGTCGAGGTATACCGCCCGCAACGTCGGCTTGACCACTCCCGCAGCCAGTCTGGACGAATCGAGTAGGTTGCCGACCAAAGCGGTCAACTGATCCGCAGACTCCTCGATGGTGGCCAGTAGTTCTGCCGTGTCCTCGGGTGAGAACTCGATGTCGTCGCTGCGCAAGCTCGACACAGCAGCCTTGACGCCGGCAAGCGGTGTCCGAAGGTCATGGCTCACAGCCGAAAGCAATGCTCGGCGCAGTTGATCGGCCTCGGTCAGTGCCGCCGCCTTGCTCGCTTCGACCGTGAGCTTGTCCTGACGGATCATGCCGACCGCCTGGTGCGCGACAACGGTCAGCACCCGTCGGTCACGCGCACTCAGCTCCGGCCCCGATAGCAGTAGCGCGTATTCGCCGTCATTGACCTCGCACACGGTATCCGCGTCAGCCTCACGTGTCGGCGGTTCTGCACCCACTGCCGCGACTACGCCGTCCTCATGATGCACCACCGAAACCCCACGTTGACGGTAGATTTCGCGAGCTTTCTCGAGCAGCGTGGACAGGTCGGCGCCGCGGAGAACCGACCCCGCAAACAGTGTCAGAAGTTCCGCTTCCTCCGAAGCGCGCTTCGCTTCCCGCGCTTTTTTGGCGGCCGCATCCACCAGAACGGCCACTGCCACAGCCACTATCAGCAGAACGACCGTCGTGATGAAGTTGTCGGGTTCGGCAATCGTGAAGCTGTATTTGGGGTCGGTGAAGAAGTAATTGAGCAGTAGTCCCGATATCAGAGCAGACACCATGGCCGGCCCAACACCACCGAGTAGCGCGACCAGAACCACCACCACGAAGAACAACGCGTTTTCGCCCTGCACACCGGAGATCCGGTCGATCAGACCCATGAGTCCGGCTGCGGCCGTCGGAACCACCACTGCCGCAATCCACGACAGCAAGCGGCGCTCGGATCGGCCGAACAACGAGATCCGACGGCGGACGGTCGCTTCCTCGTGGGTGACCATGTGCACGTCGATGCCGCCGGACTGCTGAACGACCGCCGCGCCGATCCCCTCGTCGAGAATTCGGGCCAACCGTGACCGCCGCGACGTCCCCAAGACCAACTGCGTGGCGTTCTCCTCACGCGCGAACTCGAGGAGCGTCGACGGTACGTCGTCGCCGACCACGGTGTGCAGTGTTGCGCCCACTCCGGTTGCCAGTGCGCGCACCTTTCCCATCTCCGGTGCCGAGACACCGGTGAGGCCGTCGCCGCGAACGACGTGCACCACCATGAGTTCGGCACTCGACTTGGAGGCGATCCGAGAAGCGCGTCGTACCAGGGTTTCCGACTCCGGTCCCCCGGTCACCGCAACGACAACGCGCTCGCGCGCTTCCCAGGTGTCGGTGATCTTGTTCTCGGCCCGGTACTTCGCCAGCGCCGCGTCCACCTGATCGGCTACCCACAGAAGCGCCAACTCGCGTAGCGCGGTGAGGTTTCCGCGCCGGAAGTAGTTTCCGAGGGCCGCGTCGACTCGTTCGGGGGCATAGACGTTTCCGTGGGACAGTCTGCGTCGCAATGCTTCCGGAGTGATGTCGACCAACTCGACCTGCGCCGCACCGCGCACAATTTCATCCGGAACCGTTTCCTGCTGTGTGACCCCCGTGATGTGCGCGACTACGTCGTTGAGGCTTTCGAGGTGTTGCACGTTGACGGTCGAGAGGACGTCGATTCCGGCGTCCAACAACTCCTGCACGTCCTGCCACCGCTTGTGATTCTTACTTCCCGGTGTGTTGGTGTGCGCCAATTCGTCCACCAACACCAAGGCGGGACGACGAGCCAGCACCGCCTCGACATCAAGTTCCGGCATCCGTGTGCCCCGATATTCGACCAGCTTGGGCGCGATGATCTCGAGGTCGCCGATCTGCTCGGCGGTGCGGGCGCGGCCGTGTGATTCCACAACGGCCGCGACCACATCGGTTCCACGGGCCCGGCGGCGATGAGCCTCACCGAGCATCGCAAAGGTCTTTCCGACGCCTGGCGCTGCGCCGAGGTAGATGCGCAGTTCACCTCGTTTGCGCGTACCGACCTTCTCAGAAGAACTCACGTGACAATCATCCACCAGCAGTCGACGTGGCACACGTAGGCGCCGTCAATCCGAGAGCAAGATTCAGTTCGAGGACGTTGACGCGCTCCTCACCGAGGAAGCCCAACTGCCGCCCGTCGGTGTGCTCGCTCACCAATTCCCGTACCGCGTCTTCGGATATCCCGTTGGTCGAGGCAACCCGGGGCACCTGCAGCAGCGCGTAAACCGGGCTGATGTGCGGATCGATGCCCGAGCCCGAACCGGTGACGGCGTCAACGGGGACGGACGACGGGTCTACACCCTCGCGATCCGCGATGGCGGCCCGACGCTCGGCGATGAAGTCGGCAAGAATCTCACTGCTAGGCCCCTGGTTCAAGGGCAACGCAGCGGCGGGATCACCCGTTGCAAAGGGGTCCTCGTCCGCAACCGAGCCCACAACCCGGTTGTGGAAGAACGGGTCGCGCGCTCCCTCCGGCACCTGCGGATCGACGCCTACCCAAGCACTTCCGACTACGCACCCGGCCGCATCGGTCACTGGTGATCCTTCAGCGGAACCGGAACTGATCCGGCCAACTCCCCAGACCGCGGCGGGATAGATCACGCCGAGAATCACGGTGAGCGACAGCAGCACCAGAAGGCCCGCCCACACCTGTTTGGCAAAACCGATAGTGAAACGCATGGCAGGTCACCCAATCCCGGGAATCAAACGAACAACAAGATCGATCAGCCAGATACCGATGAACGGCGTGATCACACCGCCGAGTCCGTACACCAGCAGATTTCGGCCGAGCAGCGCCGACGCCGTCGACGGCCGGTATCGAACGCCCTTCAGGGACAGTGGAATCAGCGCGATGATGACAAGCGCATTGAAGATCACGGCCGAGACGATTGCCGACTCGGGAGTGGCCAGTCGCATGATGTTCAGCGCATCCAACTGCGGGTAGATACCACTGAACAGAGCCGGCAGAATCGCAAAGTACTTCGCGAGGTCGTTTGCCAGCGAGAACGTGGTCAACGCGCCGCGAGTGATGAGCAACTGCTTGCCGATCTCGACGATCTCGATCAACTTGGTGGGATCGGAATCAAGATCCACCATGTTCCCGGCCTCTTTGGCCGCCGAGGTACCGGTGTTCATCGCGACGCCGACGTCCGATTGCGCCAGTGCGGGAGCGTCATTGGTACCGTCGCCGGTCATCGCCACGAGGCGACCACCCTCCTGTTCCTTTCGGATCAGGGCAAGCTTGTCTTCCGGCGTTGCTTCCGCCATGAAGTCGTCCACACCAGCTTCGTCCGCAATGGCCTTGGCGGTCAACGGATTGTCTCCGGTGATCATAATCGTGCGGATTCCCATGGCGCGCAGTTCCGCAAACCGCTCTGCCATACCGGGCTTGACGACGTCCGAGAGTGCGATGACGCCCAGAACCGACGCTTTCTCACCCTCTGCCACAGCCACAACAAGTGGTGTACCGCCCGCCTGGGCTATCTCGCCCACGGAATCGGTGACGGCAACATCGACTGTTCCGCCGTTTCGCGCAATCCAGCCCAGGACGGCATCGGCCGCGCCTTTGCGGATCTCGCGACCAGGCAGGTCCAGTCCACTCATACGCGTCTGCGCTGTGAACGGAACGAACTCTGCCCGGTTCTCGTCCGCTGTCGGTTCGGTTCCCAGGCCGAACTGTGCGGCGCACAGTTCGACAATGCTGCGCCCCTCGGGAGTTCCGTCCGCAAGGCTCGACAACCGCGCTGCGGCAGCAAGCTCGAGCGCCGAGACACCCGGAGCGGGATGCAGCGCCGTGGCCCGGCGATTACCGAAGGTGATGGTTCCGGTCTTGTCCATCAACAGTGTGTCGATATCCCCGGCAGCTTCGACGGCGCGTCCCGACATCGCAAGCACGTTGCGCTGCACCAGACGATCCATCCCGGCGATGCCGATAGCGGACAGCAGTGCGCCGATCGTAGTCGGGATCAGGCACACCAGAAGGGCGATCAATTTGATCGGATCCTGCTCGTGGCCGGCGTACAACCCCATCGGACCGATTGCAACGACCGCGAGCAGGAAGATCACCGTGAGCGACGCAAGCAGGATGTTGAGCGCAATCTCGTTCGGTGTCTTCTGACGCGAAGCGCCCTCGACCAACGCAATCATCCGGTCCACAAACGACTGGCCGGGTGCCGCCGTGATCTCCACGACGATGCGGTCGGAGAGTACCGTCGTACCACCGGTGACGGCGCACCGGTCACCACCCGATTCGCGGACCACCGGTGCGGATTCGCCGGTGATGGCGGACTCGTCGACTGAAGCGATACCTTCGACGACATCGCCGTCGCCCGGTATGACCTCACCCGCCACCACGATCACCCGATCGCCGACAACGAGGTCGGTACCGGACACCATCTCGATGGCACCACTCTGCGTGATGCGATGGGCAGTGGTGTCCTGCTTCACCTTTCGCAGACTGGCGGCCTGCGCCTTACCGCGCCCCTCGGCCACGGATTCGGCGAGGTTGGCAAAGATCACCGTGAACCAGAGCCACAGTGTGATCACCCAAGAGAAGACGGACGGTTCGGCAATCGCCATGACCGTCGTGATGACGGAGCCGACGAACACTACGAACATCACCGGATTGCGGGCGAGATGCCGCGGGTCGAGCTTGCGTACGGCGCCCGGTAGTGCAGTGATCATCTGCCGCGGGTTGAACGCGCCGGCCTTGACGTGGTGGGAATGGACGGCGCCGTCGACGCTGTCCACCGCCACAGGTTTTTCTTCGGTATTGAGGGTCGCTTCGGTATTCATGGTCATTGGAGCGCCTCCGCGATAGGGCCCAGTGCGAGGGCCGGGAAGAATGTGAGTGCGGCAACCAACACAACGGTGCCGGTGAGGAGTCCGGTGAACATCGGCCCCGACGTGGGCAGGGTACCGACGGTGGGCGCCACCTTCTTCTGCGATGCCAATGATCCGGCCAATGCGAGCACAAAGATGATGGGCAGGAAGCGGCCGAACAGCATGGCGATACCGAGCGAGGACTGGAACCAGTCGCTCGTGACGGTCAAACCGCCGAATGCGCTGCCGTTGTTGTTCGACGCCGACGCGAAGGCGTACAGCACTTCACTGAAGCCGTGGATGGACCCCGGCGAACCCGGATCTCCGCCGTTTCCTTGATATCCCAAGGTCGACCCGAGAATCACTGTGATGCCGGTGCCGATCAACACCAGCGCAGGCATCACCAGAATCGAGAGCGCTGCCAGGGTGATTTCACGTCGGCCGAGTTTCTTACCGAGGTACTCGGGAGTGCGGCCAACCAGGAGTCCGCCGACAAACACCGCGATCAGCGCGAGGACCAAGATGCCGTACAGACCGGTTCCGACCCCGCCGGGAGCGATTTCCCCGAGCAGCATGTTGAGTAGGACCGCACCGCCGCCCAAGGGAGACATACTGTCGTGTGCGGAGTTGACTGCGCCGGTGGATGTTCCGGTGGTGCTCACCGCGAACAATGCCGATCCGGGAATCCCGAAGCGGACTTCCTTACCTTCCATCATCGAACCTGCTGCGGTTGCGGCGACACCGCGAGCACCGGATTCAGCGGCCAATGTGACGGCCAGCAATCCGCTCCACAACAGACCCATCACAGCGAGCAGCGTCAGCCCTTGACGGCGGTCACTGACCATCGTTCCGAAAGTCCTTGTCAGACAGACCGGAATCAGCAGTATCGCCAGAATTTCGACGATGTTGCTGAGCGGCGTCGGATTCTCGAACGGATGGGCGGAGTTGGCAGCAAGGATTCCGCCGCCATTGGTTCCGAGTTCCTTGATCGCTTCCTGCGACGCCACCGGCGCAAGCGCATTGGTGACGGCATTTCCGTCGAGACCCGTCGACGCAAATCCGCTGTGGAACGACTGAATCACGCCCTGACTCAACAGGATCAGTGCGATCACAAACGAGAACGGCAACAGGATACGAAGGCATCCTCGTGTGAGGTCTACCCAGAAGTTCCCGATCTCACCGCCCCTCGCTACTCGGACGAAGCCGCGAACGAGCGCAATCGCCACCGCCATACCCACAGCTGCCGATACGAAGTTCTGAACAGCCAAACCCAACGGCTGAACGACATTGCTCATCGTCGTTTCCGGAGTGTATGACTGCCAGTTCGTATTGGCCACAAAGGAAATCGCCGTATTGAACGCCACCGCCGGGCTCACCCCTGACAGCCCGTCACTGAGCGGCAATACACCCTGTATCCGCTGAAGGAAGTAGAGCAGCAACGCACTCGCGAGCGAGAATCCCAGCACACTGGCGGCGTAGCCGTACCACGTCTGCTCAGCCCGTGAATCGATCCGGCCGACGCGGTAGATGACGCTCTCCACCCGCAGATCACGGGTCGAGGTGTACACCCGAGCCATGTAATCGCCAACCGGAACGTACGCGATCGCCAACACAATCAGAACAAACGCAATCTGCAGTCCGGCTGCCAGAGCGGGCGACATCAGAACCTCTCAGGATCTACGAGCGCAACAAGGAGATAAACAACCAGAGCCGCGGCCACGGCAATCAGCACGGCGCTGACAACACCGGCGACCGTCATTTGGGAGCGCTCGCTTGTAAGGCGCGAAGAACCAGTGCGCACACGAGAAAACCACCAAGAATCAGAGCAACGTAGGCCAAGTCGGCCATGAGCTTCCCTCTTCGACATCAAAAACCGTGCTGCAGTTCATCGCAGCCATGACGCACCAGGAGCGCTCTCCCAGCTTCGACCTGAAAATGTCGGCTTTGACGCTCTCTGACGATCCGTTTACACAGCGGACAACCGTCTTGACGGAATCTTGACGCGCCACCCACCGTCGTCGATACTGAAACGCGTTGCTGATCGGTCGCTCGATAAGTTCCGAATTAAGGAGTTCAATGCCGCCGAGACCGCATACGGAACTGCGCCATGCCCCTACCTTGATCGATCAGGTGGCCGGCCTGACGTCGGGCGCCACGTCGTCCGTAACAGCCACGACCGAGACACTCGACCGCATCGACGCAGCGCAGTCGACACTCAATGCGTTCAAGATCGTTCGCCGCCGGCAAGCTCTCGAGGAAGCCGCCGACGCAGACCGCCGGCTTGCCCGCGGCGAGCGACTCCCGCTCCTGGGCGTACCCATCGCGGTCAAGGACGATGTCGACATCACCGGCGAGCCCACTGCATTCGGTTGCCCCGGCGACTTCCCCGTCAAGACGGAAGATTCCGAGATGGTTCGACGGTTACGCGCCGCCGGCGCTGTCATCGTTGGAAAGACCAACAGCCCTGAACTAGGCCAGTGGCCGCTCACCAGCGGTAGCGCCTTCGGATACACCCGCAATCCATGGTCACGTGAGCACACTCCCGGCGGTTCGTCCGGCGGTACCGCAGCCGCGGTTGCGGCCGGATTGGTCAGCGCCGGAATCGGTTCCGACGGAGCCGGGTCGATCCGGATACCAGCGGCCTGGACCAATCTGGTCGGCATCAAACCACAGCGTGGCCGCATCTCCACGTGGCCCGACGCCGAAGCGTTCTACGGCCTGACCGTCAACGGACCACTTGCCCGCACGGTCGCCGACGCAGCCCTTCTCCTCGACGTAGCAGCCGGAAACCACGACGGCGACCTACACACGCCGACGCCACTCACGGTCAGCGACGCGGTCGGCCGCGATCCCGGAAGGCTGAACATTGCTCTCTCCCTGCGTAATCCGTTCACCGCTACACCGGTCACACTCGATCCCGAAGTGCGAAGGGCTGTATATGCCGTCGCCGACACGCTGCGCAGTCTCGGCCATCGCGTCGTCGTGGACGATCCCGCCTACGGACTGATCTTCGGCCTCAACTTCCTGCCACGCTCACTCGTCGGGGTACACGATTGGCTCGGGCGCCTCCCCGACCCGGCGCTCGCAGACCCGAGAACTCGCGGAAATGCACAGAGCGGCAAGCTACTTCGCGGGGCACCGTTGCGTGCCGCTCGCGCGGCCGAGCCGAGAATGCGCAGGCGCATCGGCGCAATCTTCGACAAGTACGACGTTGTCCTTGCGCCAACCACGGCAACTCCGCCGATCCCGGTCACCGCTATCGACGGTATCGGCGGCTGGCAAACCGACAAGGTGATGACTGCGGCGTGCCCGTATGCCTGGCCATGGAATGTCCTCGGGTGGCCCTCGATCAATATCCCCGCGGGATTCAGCAGCGCCGGCCTGCCGATCGGAGCACAATTGATGGGTAGCGAGAGCACTGAGCCGTTGCTGGTTTCGCTCGCCTCGCAATTGGAGTCGGTGCTCCGCTGGGATCAGAGTCGTCCTCAACAGTGGTGGTGAGCCCAAATGGCCGCAGTAGACATCCGAACAAGCATCCTCGACGCGGTACTTCACATCGTTGCCACCGAAGGTATCTCCGGTGTGAGTAACCGTCGCATTGCATCCGACGCCGGGGTGTCACTGGGTTCCGTCACGTATCACTTTCCGAGCCAGTCGGACATGCTCCGGGCCGCACTGTCCCGGTTTGCCGCCGAGGAGACTGCCCGCATTCTCGACCTCGTCGAGCAGTACCGCGACCAGGATTTGAGCGCGGAGGATGCGGAGGCCGCCACGGAGAGCATCGCGCAGGACATCGCTTTTGTGGTCGAGCGGATCGCACCGTTCGAAATGTTCGTCGCCGCAGGCCGCGATCACGAACTTCACCAGATAGCCGCGGAGTGTTTTGCGGCGTACGACTCTTTGGGAGTCGCAGTCCTGACCGCGCTCGGGGCACCTGATCCGGAATCCGTCGCGTCCTACCTCGTCGCGATGATCGTGGGCCTACAACTGCGCCGCCTGGCAACAGGTATCGACAACGCGGATGTTGCGTCGTCGATCCTGTTGGTACTCAAAGGGGCTGCGCCCTAGAACCCGAGCCGGCCCAACTGCTTGGGGTCGCGCTGCCAGTCCTTGGCAACCTTGACGTGCAACTCCAGGAAGATCCGCACACCGAGGAGCTTCTCGATCTGCAGACGCGCGCTGGTGCCGACTTCCCGTAGGCGCGCTCCGCCCTTGCCGATAACGATGCCCTTCTGGCTGGGCCGCTCGACATAGAGCAAAGCGTGGACGTCGAGCATCTCGCCCTGCTTCTCGGTGCGTCCTTCACGCGGAATGACCTCTTCGATCACGACGGCGAGAGAGTGCGGCAATTCCTCGCCCAGACCCTCGAGCGCGGCTTCACGGATGAGTTCGGCCATGAGCACCTCTTCGGGCTCATCCGTCAATTCACCGTCGGGGTAGAAGGCCGGACCCTCGTCCATCAGACCGGACAGCACGTCGACCAGGATCTCGACCTGCTCACCCGACTGGGCGGACACAGGCACAACTTCGCACTCGGGTCCGAGCAGGGTGGACAGTGCTAGCAACTGCTTGCCGACGGCGTCGCGGCTGACCTTGTCGATCTTGGTGACGATGCCGACCAGCGTCGTCTTTGGCGCCATCTGGCGGACCTGCTGCACGATCCAGCGGTCGCCGGGGCCGATGGGCTCGTCAGCCGGAATGCACAGGCAAATGACGTCGACCTCTGAGTACGTGTCACGAACCAGGTCGTTGAGGCGCTGGCCGAGCAGGGTGCGCGGCTTGTGCAGACCCGGAGTGTCCACCAGGATCAGCTGGGAATTCTCGCGGTGCACGATGCCGCGGATCGTGTGGCGCGTCGTCTGCGGACGCGAGGACGTGATGGCGATCTTGCTGCCGACCAACGCGTTCGTCAACGTGGACTTACCCGTATTGGGCCGGCCGACGAAACACACGAACCCCGACCGGAATTCCTTCTTACTCATACCTACTCCTCGTAGAACGTCTCGCTCAGTCATCGTTGTCTTCTGCCGCATCGTCTTCCGAGCGAGGCGCACGCTGCACAAAAACCGTGCTGATGCGCACACGTCCACGGCCGGTGTTCGTTCCCTCACCGCGCAGGATCAAACCGTCGTACTCCACCTCGGATCCGGGTAGCGGCACCCGGCCGAGCACGTAACCGATCAAACCGCCGACGGTCTCGACTTCGTCGTTCTCGAGTTCCAGATCGAACAGTTCGCCGAGGTCCTCGATGGGCAGGCGCGCCGAGACGCGGAACATCCCGTCACCGAGATCTTCGACGGGTGGTGTCTCGTCTTCGTCGTACTCGTCCGCGATCTCGCCGACGATTTCCTCGATGACGTCCTCGATGGTCGCGAGGCCGGCAATTCCGCCGTACTCGTCGACGAGGATCGCCATGTGGTTGCGGTCGCGCTGCATTTCGGCGAGCAGGCTGTCGAGTGGCTTGGAATCCGGAACGAATACCGCCGGACGCATCACCTCACAGACATTGACGCTGCGGCCGCCGTCGGGCAGGTGATAGGTCTGTTTCACCAGGTCTTTCAGGTACACGACACCAAGAACGTCGTCGACGTTCTCACCGATCACCGGTAGGCGCGAGTGTCCGCTGCGCACTGCCAACGATGTTGCCTGTCCGGCGCTCTTGTCGTTCTCGATCCACACCATGTCGGTGCGTGGCACCATGACCTCGCGGGCGGACGTGTCGCCGAGATCGAACACGGACTGGATCATGCGACGCTCTTCGTCGTCCACGACGCCGCGAGCCTGTGCCATGTCGACCAGTTCACGCAGTTCGATTTCCGACGCGAACGGGCCGTTCCGAAATCCTTTACCCGGCGTCAGCGCATTACCCAGAAGAATGAGGATGCGACTGACCGGCCCGAGAAGAACACCGATCCACAACAGCGGCAACGACGCCGTCAGAGCGATCGAGTACGCATGTTGACGACCAAGCGTCCTCGGCCCGACACCGATCACCACGTACGAGACCAACACCATGACAGCAGCCGTGGTTGTCAGAGCCCAGCCCATCGACATCACATCGATGAGTGCGCCTGCCAACACGACTGTTGCGGTGATCTCGCACAAAATGCGAAGCAACACCATGAGATTCACGTATCGCGGACGATCGGTCAGAATGCGTTGCACGCGCTCAGCGCCTGCTCGCTCCTCTTTTGCCATCTCGTCGATGCGTGCCGACGATATTGTGTTGAGCGCCGAATCCACGGCGGCGAAGAGTCCACCGACCGGGACCAGAGCAACGGCTAGTACCAACAGCGCGATTGCGCTACTCACTACAGATCCCCCGGCTGTTCGATTATCGGTCTGCGCCGTCGACGAACCCGGTCTTGCCGAGCAGTTTCTGATCTCGCTCCGCCAGCGCGGCCTCGCGTTCGATCCGACGCAAATCCTCGTACCACTCTTCCAGGAGACTGTTCTGCAGTCCGAACATCTCCTTCTCCTCTTCCGGCTCCGCGTGGTCGTAGCCGAGGAGGTGCAGCACCCCGTGGACCGTCAGCAACGCAAGCTCGTGGGCCAGTGAATGCCCGGCCTTGTCTGCCTGATCGGCCGCGAACGACGGGCACAGGACGATGTCGCCGAGCATCGACGGTCCGGGTTCCGGGGAGTCGGGGCGTCCGCCTGGCTCCAGTTCGTCCATCGGGAAGGACATGACGTCCGTCGGCCCCGGAAGATCCATCCACCGGACGTGCAGATCTGCCATCGTCGCGGAGTCGACGAGAACCATCGACAGCTCGGCCGCCGGATGGACATCCATCCGTGCGATCACGAAACGGGCGACACTGATCAACTCCGGTTCGGAGATGTCCATGCCCGATTCGTTCGAGACCTCGATGCTCATGTGCGACGCTCTTTCCTGGGAAAAGTAGGGGTTGGTGCGTCGCTCAGCCTACCGTCGAGGTGAATGAGCATGCGCAGCGCGGCGTTGTGCTCGGTTGCCGAGCCTCGGCTCCCCGTCGCGATCCGTTTCGTGGCGTTCGTAGGCGTCGACGATGTCGGAGACCAATCGATGGCGGACGACGTCGCTGCTGTCGAGCTTCGCGAAGTGGATATCGTTGATGCCCGTGAGGATTTCGGATGCCGCCCGTAGGCCCGATCGAGCACCGCCCGGGAGGTCGACCTGCGTGACGTCTCCGGTGACAACGATCTTGGATCCGAATCCGAGCCTGGTGAGGAACATCTTCATCTGTTCGGCCGTGGTGTTCTGCGCCTCGTCCAGGATGATGAACGCGTCATTCAGGGTGCGACCACGCATGTACGCCAGTGGCGCCACCTCGATGACCCCGGCTGCCATCAGTTTCGGAATGGCCTCGGGATCCATCATGTCGTGCAGTGCGTCGTGCAAGGGGCGCAGGTACGGATCGATTTTCTCGTGCAACGTGCCAGGCAGGAATCCCAACCGCTCGCCCGCCTCGACGGCCGGACGCGTCAGGATGATGCGTGAGACCGACTTGGACTGTAAGGCCTGCACAGCCTTGGCCATCGCAAGGTACGTCTTACCGGTGCCTGCCGGCCCGATGCCGAAGACGATGGTGTTCTCGTCGATCGCGTCGACGTAGCGCTTCTGGTTGAGCGTCTTGGGACGAATTGTCTTGCCGCGCCGCGACAAGATGTCGAGCGAGAGCACCTCGGCCGGGGACTCCCCGACCTCGTTGGTGAGCATGCCGATGGTTCTGCGGACGGCGTCGGGTGCGATGGGCTGCCCGCGCCTGGCCATCACGGCCAGCTCGGCGAATACCCGCTCCGCGAGGGCAACGTCGGCCGGTGTTCCGGACAGTGTGATGGTGCCGCCACGAACGTGAATATCGGCAGAAAGCTCACGTTCGATCGCGGTGAGGTTTTCGTCCGTCGATCCCAGGAGTTGACGCACGGTCTCCGGCGCCAGGTCCATACTCGATCGGACGGTGCGCTCTGCGGGCAGAGCGCGCTCGGTAACGGTGGATGTACGGTTGCCGCCGAACTCACTGTGTTCACTCACGTGGAGAATATGGCCTGCTTCCTGGTCCGAAAGAGCCCGCTCGACCCGAGGGCTCCGATACTTCGAAGTCTAGCGCCCGAGTCCGACACCGCCCACTTGTTAATCCTCGGGCGCAACGGGCGGCACTGACTTTCGGATCCATTTCCAGGCGTCCGCGACTATCTCCGCGCTGCGGTCCGGGCTGATCCCGACCAGGACGAGACACACGATCGCGAAGGACTCTCCCGAGTCCGTGATCACCCCACTGTTTGCCTGGTCGAACAGCGTGATGGTCACCGATTCGGTCATCGCTACCAAGGTTTCGGCCGGCAGATAGGTCGAGAAGATACCTTCTCGCTGGCCTTGCTCGACAACTCTGATGCTCAAGGCGCGAGCGGGTTCCATCAGGTCGAGGATGCGCTGCTCACCCAATTCCTTTCGGGCGAAGCTGAGCAGCACCCGGAACCGATCTCCCACCGGCCAGGCCAACAACGCCAGCACGGCGGTCGCAAGTTCCGGGTTCTCGGGCGGCTCCCCGGCGCGACTCAATGCCGCCACCAGATCAGCGGACGCCTCGTCCACGATTCCGTTGATCAGGGCGTCACGGCTCTCGAAGTGTGCGTACACGGTCCGCCGCACGACGCCGGCGGCTTTTGCGACGTCGTCCATGCTGGCGTCGGGATCGACTGCAAATGCTGTGATCGCCGCTTCGATGATGCGACTGCGGTTCGCCCGCGCCTGACTGCGTCGCTGCCGCGTTGCCGGCACAGCAGTTCCCGATTCCGTCAACGCGTTGTCCACCTTCCTCGTGTGATCTACATCAATGATAGTTGCACAATGGTGTGCAAGTTATTAACTTACACAGCACTGTGCAAATAGATCAGAAACGGAGTCGCGCCATGACAACACTCGTGAGCAAACCGGTCACAGAAATGGACCAGCCGTATCCACGGCGATGGGCCGCGCTCGGGGTGCTGTGTCTGAGCTTGCTGATCGTGGTCATGGCCAACACGGCACTGATCGTCGCGGCGCCGGACATGACCCGCGACCTCGGACTCACCAGCACACAACTTCAATGGGTCATCGACGGCTACACGGTCCCCTACGCCGCGTTGATGCTGCTGTTCGGCGTGATCGGCGACAAGTACAGTCGTCGCGGTGCACTCCTCGCCGGACTCGCGGTGTTCGCCGGCGGCGCAGTCTTCGGCAGCATTGCCGACACCACCACCGCCGTCATCGCGGCCCGCATGATCATGGGCGTCGGTGCCGCGATCATCATGCCCGCGACGCTGTCACTCCTGGTCGCGACCTTCCCGAAATCCGAACGCTCACGCGCTATCGCAGCGTGGGCAGCCACCTCGGGTCTTGCCATCGCGCTCGGCCCTCTGCTGGCCGGATGGATTCTCGAAAGTCATTCCTGGAGTGCCACATTCCTGATCAACGTTCCAATCGCAGCAGTTGCTGCCCTGGCCGCCGTATTCCTGGTGCCGCCGAGCAAGGCCGAGCACCTCGGTCGCATCGACTGGATCGGCGGCGCGCTGTCGGTCGTCACCATCGGCGCACTTGTCTACTCGATCATCAACGGCTTCCACTTCGGGTGGACCGCAGGACCCATCAGCGCAGCAGTGCTTGCCGCACTCGGCCTCACGATGTTTGTCGTCTGGGAACTGCGGCATCCCCAACCGCTCCTCGACGTCCGTAAACTCGGTCAGCGTGTGGTCGGCGGCGCCACACTTGCCGTACTGCTTCTGTTCCTGGCCGCATTCGGCGCTATCTACTACATCTCGCAGCAATTCCAGTTCATTCTCGGATACGGAGCACTCGAGACCGGTGTCCGTCTGTTGCCCTTGGCAATTGCCGTGTCGATCGGTGCGGTGGTCAGCGGCCGGATCACCCCGCTGATCGGTGTCCGCGCATCCATCGTCGGTGGCATGCTCATCGCTGCGATCGGCGTCCTCATCCTCACGCAGGTGGACGGCAACTCCGGCTACTGGATGTTCGCGGTCCCGCTGATCCTGCTCGGGCTCGGCATCGGCCTCAGTGAACCACCGGCCACCGACGCCATCATGGACAACTTCTCCGAGGACGATCTTGGCGGTGCCGGCGGTCTCAACGACACTGCCATCGAACTCGGCGGATCACTCGGAATTGCCATCCTCGGCTCGATTCTGGCTGCAAGCTACAAAGATTCGATAGCAGGATTCATCAGCGGAATGCAGGTCCCGCAACTGACCGGCGAACTGGCCGAGCAAGCCGCCTACGCACTCGAAGTGTCCGGAGAATCCGTCGGCGGCGCTTCCCTGGTCGCCGAAGAGATGGCCGACAATCCATTGGCCGCGGCTCGAGCTCAGCCGCTACTCGACGCAGCCGGTGCCGCGTATGCCGACGCGATCTCGGCCGCCAGTTGGGCGGGCGGCCTCGCACTGCTCGTCGGCGCGATCGTCGTCGCGTTCATCCTGCCGCGCAAAAAGGCTCTGGTATCAGTGTGACGTAGCCGGTGGGTCTTCCAGAACCAGTTCACGGGAGACCCTCCACGACTCGGCCCCGGGCGAGAGAAATGCATCGTGCCCCTCGCCCTCGACCACACGCAATGCCACGGGATCACCGGCTGCCTGCGCCGCTTTCACGTACCGCGCACTGACCTTGGCTGGGACTTGCAGATCATCGCTGCCCGTCACACATACGACGGGGACGCCGATCGGCAACCGATGTTGCGGCGACGCACTCCGATACAGATCCGGATCCGATTCGAAGGGGATGCCGAAAAGATCCTCGATGTAGCTGATACGTCGACCACGCTCGGCCGCCGACGCGAGATCCAGTGCAGCGGCTTGCGCGACAACGCGCTCCGGGCGCGTGAACACGTCCTTCTCCCCCGCCAGCCAGACCGCGAGGTGCCCACCGGCGGAGTGCCCGACAAGGCGAACCTGCGTCAGGTCGAACACGACGCCGGAAGCTTCGGCCACAATCCCGGGAATCGCGTCGTACGCGGTTTTCACGTCTGTGGACATCTCCGGCCAGCCGCCGCCGGCCCCAAGGCGCCGGTACTCGATGTTCCAGACCGCCACACCAGCTCGCGCGAGTTCGACGGCAAATGCAGTGCCGAGATTCAGTCCGTATTGCCCGCTCCAGAATCCGCCGTGGATTTGCATGACCACAGGAACTGGGCCGTCAACGGTATCGGGAACGTACAGATGACCGAACTGCTGACCGTGGGAACCGTAGGAGATCTTGATCCGAGACACCAGGAAAACCTAGCTCAGGCGAGGGCGCTGCCCGCGGCCCACTGGTCCCAGGACAGGCTCCAGTCGCCGTTCTGCCACACCTCGAGCGGAGCGCCACCGGTGTTCTTGATCTCGACAACGTCACCGGGCTGTGCGAAGTCGAAGAACCATTTGGCATTGGCCGCACTGAGATTGAGGCAACCGTGTGACGTGTCGGTGTTGCCCTGAGCCCAGACGGTGCTTTCCAACTCGTGCAGATAGATACCGTCGGTGCTGATACGCGTCGCCCAGTTGATGGTCTCTTTGTACCCGAGCCGGGAGTTGATGGGCAGACCGTACGTGGACGAGTCCATGATGACCGGGTTTGCCTTGTCCATGACGGTGTACGTGCCTGGTTGTGTCCAGAAGGACAGTGTGGTGTCGCCGATGGTTTCGGTTCCACCCATGCCCATGGACGTCGGCATTTCCTTGATCACCTGACCGTTTTCGTACACGGTCACCATCTTGGTGTTGTCGTCGGCAATGGAGATGTGGGAGTCACCGATCGTGAAGGCGACGGTGTCGTCCTGCTCGCCGTACAGACCCTTGCCTAACTCTTTGCCGTAGATGTTTGCGCTCACCGACACCGTGGTTCCCGGCGTGTAGTACTCCTGCGGGCGCCAGTGAACGTTCTGGCTGTCCACCCAGTACCAGGATCCGGTGACCGGCGGATTGGTCGTCACCAGTAGCGACTTCTCGGCAGCGGCCTTGTCTCCGATCGATTCGTCGAAGTGAACCGCAACGACGGTGCCGACGCCGTAAGTGCCGCCCTCGGAGATCGACGCGCCGCCGGTGGTGTTGATGTATGCCCGCGTTTGATTGCTCGGGGCGACCGTCGTGAGCGTCGTATTCTTGGTTGTGGCAACACCATTCGAGTCGACTGCATCGACAACCAGGTCGTAGGACTTGCCGTAGCCCAGTGGTTCACTCGGCTTCCACGCCGTCTTGTCCGGGGTGATGATTCCGGCGACGTCCTTACCCTCAGGGTTCGTGAGGGTGACACTGGTCAAAGTGCCTTTGGCGACCTCGACGGTGATGGGGTCGAGCGGGTTGATCGGAGTGCCGCCTTCTGCAGGCGACACCGAGATGACAGCGACGCTGGTTGCCGTGGTGGCAACAGCACTCGCAGCCGGATCGGCCTTGTCGTCAGTGGATACGGTGCACCCCGCAGCCAGCATCATTGCCGCGACGGCAGCCACCGCGCCTGCAACTCGCTTGTGCGCACGTGAGCGCATCATTCCTCCTGAGATTTCCGAACGAACCCGCGGAACGCCGCCGGGCAATTCAACGATAGTGGTCATGGCTGACACTTCGCTGAGCGCAAGGTCTCAATTGGCTTCAGATCACATACCGATCAGTGCAGCGGTCGTGGTCCCCAGCGATCGGTCAGAACACCGATGGCCCCCAATGCAACTGCGCCGGCCGTCGAGGTTCGCAGCACAGTCGGGCCGAGTAGCACGGGGGTTGCGCCCGCCTCCGAGAGTGCAGCGATTTCCGAGTCGTCGAGCCCACCTTCAGGTCCGACAACCAGAAATACTTCTTCCGCACTTGCCAGGGGAAGTGCCGCCAGCGCAGTGGTGGCCGACTCGTGCAGAACAGCTACCACGGCGCCGCGCGCAACGGCTTCGCGAACCACCGCAACCACAGCCGCGGTCTTGTGCAGCTCAGCGATCTCCGGAACAAATGCCCGGCGCGACTGCTTGGCCGCCGACACCGCGGCACTACGCCAACGAGCGACGCCTTTGGTGAGCTTCGCGCCTTCCCATTTGGCGACGCACCGCAGTGACTGCCACGGAATGACGGCATCGATACCGGCCTCGGTGGCCAACTCGACAGCCAACTCGGAACGCTCCGCCTTCGGCAATGCCTGAACGAGTGTCACCAGCGGCTTCGGTTGCTCGAGTACCTGTACGTCACTGACCAGAAGTTCCAAGCGGTCTTTCCCGGCTGCGATCACCTCGGCGTCGGCGACGCGGCCACGGCCGTCAGCCAGTACGAGGCGCTCACCGACACCGATCCGGCGGACGGTCGCCGCATGGCGACCCTCCGGACCGTCCAGAACCGCAGTCTCACCGACGCCCGGAACGGGGTCGAGGAAAAAGACCGTCGCAGCCACTGTCAGCGGCCGCTGAATGCTTCGCGAAGACGCGAGAACAACCCGCCACTGTTCTGCGACCCGGTGGAGACAACTTCGGCCTCGTCACGATCGCGGAGCAACTTGAATTCCTTGAGCAACTTGGACTGCTTGTTGTCGAGGCGGCTCGGGATGACCACTTCGAGGTGAGCGTGGAGATCGCCGCGCGTACCGGACCGCAACTTCGGCATACCGTGTCCGCGAACAACGGCGACGTGACCGGGCTGAGTTCCCGGCTCGATGACGATTTCCTTGGGGCCGTCGATGATGGTGTCAACGGTGACCGTCGTACCCAGCGCCGCATCGACCATGGGGACACGAATGGTGCAGTGCAGATCTTCGCCGTCGCGGACGAAGACCTCATGCTGCTGCTCGACGATCTCGACGTACAGGTCGCCGGGATGTCCACCGCCGGGGCCGACCTCACCCTGTGCGGTCAAACGGATACGCATGCCGCCTGCAACACCCGCCGGAACCTTCACGGTGATGTCGCGCTTCGCACGCACGCGGCCGTCGCCACCACACTTGTGGCACGGATCGGGAATGGTCTCGCCGGCGCCGCGGCACGTGGGGCACGGACGCGACGTCATGACCTGGCCGAGGAACGAACGCTGGACAGACTGCACTTCACCGGCGCCGTTACACGTCTCACAACGGACAGGCTTGGAATCACCGTTCGTGCCGGCGCCCGTGCAGCTGTCACACAGAATCGCGGTCTCGACGGTGACGTGCTTGCTGACGCCAGTCGCACATTCTTCGAGAGTCAGTTTGGTGCGCAGCAGGGAATCGGCACCGGGCTGCACGCGACCGCGAGGTCCACGGCCTGCGCCACCGCCGCCACCGAAGAACGCTTCGAAGACGTCGCCGAGGCCGCCGCCACCGAATCCACCGCCGAAGCCGCCACCGCCGCCCCCACCGGATTCGAGGGGATCGCCGCCGAGGTCCACGATGCGACGCTTCTCCGGATCGGTGAGAACCTCGTACGCCGTCGAGATCTCCTTGAACTGGGCCTGCGCTGCCTCGTCCGGGTTGACGTCAGGGTGCAGTTCGCGAGCCAGCTTGCGGTATGCGCGCTTGAGTTCCTGATCGGTCGCGTTCTTGTCGACGCCGAGCAATCCGTAGTAATCCCGTGCCACGTTTTTTCTCTCGTCCTTCTCTTACTTCTAGTTTTCCTCGTACCTCACGAAGAGGAACGTCGGCCTGCGGCGACGCACGTCATCGTTCGGAGAGGACTTCGCCGATGTATCTGGCAACGGCGGCAACCGATGCAATTGTTCCCGGATAGTCCATCCGAGTGGGACCGAGCACACCGACACCACCGAAAACGGTACCGGCCGCACCGTAGCCCGTCGAAATCACGGAGGTCCCGCGCATTTGCTCGACCTGAGTTTCTTCACCGATCCGGACAGTGACCATCCCGGCGTTCTGGGTCGATGCCAGCAGTTTCAGCACCACTACCTGCTCTTCGAGCGCTTCGAGAACCGCCCGCAACGAACCCGGGAATCCGGCCAGGCCGGAGAAGTCGGAGGCGTTGCGCGTCAGGTTGGCCGTTCCGCCGAGGACAAGACGCTCCTCGGGATGCTCGACCAGCGTCTCGACCAGGATCGTCGCGGACCGGACAACGGCGTCGCGCAAATCGTCGGGAGCCTCGTCGGCCAGTTCGGAGACGGCGATGGAGGCTGCTGCCAGACGCTTGCCTTCCAGCGCGCCGCCCAGCAATGCACGCAACCTGGACAGATCCTCGTCCACCAGAACGTCACCCAACTCGACGATGCGCTGATCGACGCGCCCGGAGTCGGTGATGAGAACGAGAAGCAACCTCGCCGGGGTCAACGCCACCACTTCGAGATGACGGACCGACGACGCCGAGAGTGTCGGGTACTGAACTACGGCTACCTGCCGGGTCAACTGAGCCAGCAGACGCACACCGCGCCGCAGCACGTCGTCGAGGTCGACGCCGGATTCCAGAAATTCCAGAATGGCGCGACGCTCGGGCCCGGACAGCGGTTTGACGTCGGCTATGCGGTCGACGAACTCACGGTATCCCTTGTCTGTCGGCACGCGCCCAGAACTGGTGTGGGGTTGGGCGATGTAGCCCTCGGCTTCGAGAAACGCCATGTCGTTGCGCACGGTGGCACTCGACACACCAAGGTTGTGACGCTCGACCAGAGCCTTCGATCCGACCGGATCCTGCGTGGAAACGTAGTCCGCGACAATTGCGCGCAGAACCTCGAATCGCCTGTCGTCGGTACTCGACATCGTTGCGACCTCCGTTTCCCGCGCGCTGTGTGCACTGATCTCAACTGGCAGTCTAATCGCCCGAGCGCCAGTCTCGGGTGGTGGCCTTACTGTGGAGTCATGATTTTCAAGGGCGTGATGGACGGCAAGCCGTATCCCGACCACGGACTGTCCCTTCGTGACTGGTCCAAATTTCCGCCGCGTCAGGTCCGGCTCGACGAGATCGTGACCACCACCAAGGTCCTCGAGCTTGACCGCCTTCTGTCGGAGGATTCCACGTTCTACGGCGATCTCTTCCCACACGCCGTCCAGTGGAAGGGCACCTTGTACCTCGAAGACGGCCTGCACCGGGCGGTGCGTTCAGCACTGCGGAATCGCGTCGTTCTCCATGCGCGAGTCTTCGACTACGACGCGATGCCCGGAATTATCGAAGGTTCGCACTAACCGATCTGCAGCGACGCGAGCAAGGCACGCTCAGCCTGGCCGGGCCACGTTCCGGCCAGGGTGAGTTCACCCAATTCAGCGCCGGCGTCGATCACTCTGAACACCGTCAGTTCCAGCGTCCCGGATGTGATCGTTGTTGCCGAACCCATCGTTGTTGCCGAACCCATCGTTGTTGCCGAACCCACGGAGGAGCAGTTCACCGCCCTAATCGATGGAACGTCTCCGGACCCGCTACCCAACACATGTGTTGTGACCTCACGGGCATTGCCGGGGTCAGCGAACTCCAGCGCCGCTTCGGTTCCTCCGGTGACGATGGTCGTTGCCAGTGCGCGGACATACACCGGATCGCAGCACGCGTCGTACACCCAGCGCTGTCCCAGGACGGAATGGTCCATGGTGGAGATCAGGAAGGCTTCCGCCCCGGCGAGTGGAGCACCTCGATACGTGAGCGGGATCTGGAGAACCGCTCCGTCCGCAGTGCGGAGCAGATGCGTCTCGATGCCGACCTCGCCGTCCGGATCATCGAAGCGGTACGCGTCGATGTGCTCGAGGCTCGAGGTATCGGCGGATCCGACCCACGGTTGCCCAGGCACCCAAGCCCTGAGCAGTTCGATCTTCGACGGATTCAATTGCGCACTGTGTATGAGGGCCACGCAGGTGAGGTTACTGCGACAGCGCGGTTACTGCGATGACGAGTAGCGCCGCACTGCAATCGGGATCGCGACCGCTAGCAGCACCGCAGTCCACCCGAACGCCGCGGCAACGGGATGCTGCATGGGCCACGATGCATCGGGCGCAACACTGGTACCCGAACCGAACAGCTCACGCAGCGCCGCGACCACCGCACTGACGGGATTCCACTCGGCCACCGTTGCAACAACACTCGGCATGGTCTCGGTGGGGACAAAGACGTTCGAGAGCATGATCGTCCCGAAGATCAGCGGGGCGAGCTGTTGGAGCATCTGCTCGTCCCGGATGGCACTGCCGAGTACGATCCCGAGCCACGCGAGTGCCCACCGGAATGCGACGAGGAGCACTAGCGCAAGCGCCACGTCTGTGGCCGACGCGTCGATCCGCCATCCCGACAGATACCCGACTCCCGCCATAGCGGCCAAAGCCACTGCGCCGGTGACGGTTTCCGCCAGTGCCAGACCCGCGGGCATAGCAACAGGATGGATGGGCAATGCACGAAGTCGATCGGTCAGGCCGCTGTGCAGATCGGCATTCACTGTCGAAGCGGTGACCACCAAGCCCATCGACGCAACAAGGACAAGTACACCCGGAGTGAGATACGACCGATACGCGGCCCCGTCGGCGCCACCGGACAGTGCACCACCGAAAACGAAACCGAACAGCAGCATCATGCCAAGGGGCGCAGCAAGAGTCACTGCAACCAGTGCGGGCGCGTGGCGATACACCGCAACGATCCGCATGAACAGAATTCGGGTGCCGGTAAACGCCGAGACGGCACTTCGGGTGGGCGTGGTCATGCGGAAATCCTCTCGCTGGTGTGGCCGGTGAGGGCCAGGAAGGCGTCGTCGAGTGTTGCCCGGCGACGCCCGATGTCCTGCACGGCAATTCCGGCGTCGTCGAGCGCCCGCAGTATCGGCAGCAGCGCGATCGACTGCCCGTCGAAGGCAAAGGACAGTTCCGTCGCCGAATCGTGAGAAGCACCTGGCCGGCCGCCGAATCGCCCGACAATCTCGGCGACCTCACCACATCGGTGCCCGTCGGCGATCACCACGTCGAGACCTGTTCCCACAGCCTCGACGATCTCGTCCGGGGTTCCGGCAGCAACTACTTTTCCGGCGTCGATGATGGTGACGCTGTCCGCCAGCTTGTCGGCCTCGTCGAGGTATTGGGTGGTCAGTACGACGGTCGTGCCGTCGTTCACGAAACTTCGTACGTATTCGTAGATTTCGTGTCGGCTTCGCGGATCGAGACCTGTCGTCGGTTCGTCGAGGAACAGAACGGCCGGGCGCACCACCATTCCCGCGACGATGTCGAGTCGCCTTCGCATGCCGCCGGAATACGTCTGCACCTGCCGGTCGGCAGCATCGAGGAGTTCAAATCTTTCTAGTAGTTCCCCCACATGCAGACGCGCAGCCTTAGCCGCATATCCATTGAGCCGAGCACACATAGCGAGATTCTCGGCGCCGGTCAGACGAGGATCCACGGCATGAAATTGTCCGACCAGTCCGATGTTCTTCTTCACCTGCGCGGCGGCCAGGACTGTGTCGAAACCGAGAACACGAGCGCTGCCCGCACTGGGCCGCAACAGCGTGGCAAGCATCCGCACGATCGTCGTCTTGCCGGAACCGTTCGGTCCGAGCAACGCATGAACAGTCCCCGCGGGGACGCTCAGATTCACGCCGTCGACCACCGTGCGTTTTCCGTAACACCTGGTGAGTGATTCCGCTTCGATAGCCGGCACGTCTACCTCCTCAATTGGGAACACTGTTCGCAATTAGAGAATAGACAACTGCGAACAGCGTTCGCAACTACCGAAGTGGGGCATGCTTGGTGCTATGACCAACGCCGGACCACCGGCCTCGCTGTGGCTGCGAGGCGAGGACACCAAACGAGGACCCCGCCCGGCTTACACGCTGGAACAACTTGCCGACACGTGCGTCCGAATCGCCGACGACCAGGGGCTCCGCGCAGTGTCGATGCGCGGTGTCGCACAAGAACTGGGCACGGCCGCCGCGTCGTTGTACCGGTACGTCAACGGCAAGGACGACCTGATGGCACTCATGGCCGACTCCGTCGGGGCCGAATACGACTACCCGCCACTGACCGGAGACGTGCGCACCGACGTCCTCGCCATCGCCGTGCAGTCGCGGGCGATTCACCGCCGACACCCTTGGCTCAGTCAGATCCAGCCGACCGGCCTCGGCCCGCAGTCGATGCGCTACCTCGACCAGATGGTCGGCGCGCTGTCACCGACCGGCCTGAGTGCACCGGCGACGATGACCGGAATCGCACTACTCACAGGCTGGGTTACCAGCTTCGCAGCGCAAGAATCTGCGGGAATGTCCGCCGGCTCCTCTGCCAACAGCGGGGCCGAACACATCGGCGCACTACTCGCCCACGGCGACTATCCGCACCTGGCGGCACTGTATGCGAGCACCGATATCAGCACACCCACAACAGAATCAGCACCCACAACAGAATCGATAGACAACAACACGGCATTCGAAGCCGGAATCGACGCACTACTGTTCGGCATCGCCCCGAATAATTGAGCCCCTACCACCACATCGCAGTGGCCAGTTTCGTCCACAGGTACACAGCGGACAGAAATGGCCCTAAATAATGCGTGCTTTTGACCGAACTGTCCGTTATCTTTGCTCAGTGGTTACCTACGGTGCCACACCGCCCCTGTGCGGGATTTTGCCGCAGAGAGGCACAGTCATGGTTCACCGGCGCCGATTACGCCCTGTCGGTCGTTTACAGGGTCTCGCCGTCGTATTGACTGGAGGTGTGCTCACTCTTGCTGCTGTGGCAATCGCTGCGGCCGGACCAGATGACATGCCGGTCGAACCACTCGGAAACGTGGCCTCCTGGGGATGGGACGGCTCCGCCCTCGCCGCGAAGGCCCCTCGAGGTAGTGGCTTCACCGCCTACGCCGAAGGCGGCAGCCATTCGCTGGCGCTGAAATCCGACGGCACCATCACATCCTGGGGAAACGACGGCTCCAAGCTGGTCACGAACACCCCCACCGGTAGCGGCTTCACCGCCATCGCCACCGGCACCTACCATTCGGCGGCACTGAAATCCGACGGCACCATCACGTCCTGGGGCTGGGACACCTATAAACAGGTCACAAACACACCTACCGGCAGCGGGTTTACCGCCATCGCCGCCGGAGACAGCCATTCGGTGGCGCTCAATGCCGACGGCACCATCACATCCTGGGGAGACGACGGCTTCAACCAGGTCACGAACACCCCCACTGGAAACGGCTTCACCGCCATCGCCGCCGGCAACTACCACTCGGTGGCATTGAAATCCGACGGCACCGTCGTCTCCTGGGGAGGCGACAGCCACCGGGTGGTCACCGGCTCTCCTCGGGGCAGCGGTTTTACTGCGGTCGCCGCCGGCGCACACCATTGCGTGGCACTGAAATTCGACGGCACCATCACCTCGTGGGGCTGGGACAACGACAAGCAGGTCACGAATACGCCCAGGGGTAGCGGCTTCACCGCCGTCAGTGCCGGCGCCAACCATTCGTCGGCCCTGAAATCCGACGGCACCATCATCTCCTGGGGCGATGACAACTTCACTCAGGTGACAAACGCCTACCCGAAGTAGCTACTCAGGTCAGTACCGTGCGGATGACGGCGTCGGCAAGTAGCCGACCACGATCGGTCAGGATCAGATGGCCGTCGTCGACGATCGCCAAACCGTCGACGACAACCTGATCGGCCGAATCGCGTTCGGACACAGTTAATTCCGATAACGGCAGGCCGGTGCGCAACCGTGCGGTCAGCATCACCCGCTCCATGTGAATGTCGTCGGCGGACAGTTCCTCACTGCCACCGACGGGCAGTTGACCCTGTGCGAGTTGCTCCGCGTAGCGCGCCGGGTGCTTGACGTTCCACCACCGCACTCCGCCGACGTGACTGTGCGCGCCGGGACCGGCACCCCACCAGTCGCCGCCGTCCCAATAACCGAGGTTGTGACGGCAACGGGTATCCCCGGATTCGACCGTTTCCGCCTTCGCCCAATTGGAGACCTCGTACCAGGACAATCCAGCCTCGGACAGCCGCGCGTCGATCCATTCGTACCGCGACGCCAACACATCGTCGTCGGGCGCGGGCAATTCACCACGGCGAACCTTGCGCGCCATCGCAGTGCCGTCCTCCACGATCAGCGCATAGGCCGAGACGTGATCGACGTCGGCGGAAAGAACTGCATCCAAGGAAGCATCGAGATCAATATCCCGCTCCCCCGGCGTTCCGTAGATCAAGTCGAGGTTCACGTGCGCAAACCCTGCCGCGCGCGCCTCTTTTGCGGCCGCTACTGCCCGGCCCGGTGTGTGCGTGCGGTCCAGGATCTTGAGCACATGCTGGGCCGCCGACTGCATACCGAGAGAAATTCGCGTGAAACCGGCGCTGCGCAGGGCGTCGAAAAACTCCGGCGACGTCGATTCGGGATTCGATTCCGTCGTGACCTCGGCACCGGGAGCCAGACCGAAACTGCTCCGCACCGCCCCGAGCACCTCGGACAGACCGTCGCCGCCCAGCAGCGACGGGGTTCCGCCACCGACAAACACCGTCTCGGCCGCCGGTGCTCCGGTCATCTGCGCCGCGAGGTCGAGTTCGCGTTTGAGCCCTTCAAGCCAGGACTGCGGCGACGCCGAGGTCCCCAACTCGCCCGCGGTGTACGTGTTGAAGTCGCAGTAGCCACATCGCGTCGCACAGAACGGGACGTGGACATAGATCCCGAACGGCCGCGTCCCGACGCCCTCGAGCGAGCGAGCGGGCAACACGAAGGGGGTTGTAGCGGTGACATTCACTCCACCAGTCTCCCAGCATCGCGCGTGCCGACCTATTCGCCGACCTGGCCGGACCACCAAGTCCCCTGAGCACGCTATTTCCCCCATTTTTCGTGGAAATAGGTCCCCGAGTCGGAATTATCGAGTTGACGTGGCACAATGGTCCGCATGACCGGACCAGGAGTACGACTTGTGGCGCGTCGCCACGTCGACTTCAAGCGCGTGTGCAGTTCCACGTGTCTGCACTGCTGTTGCTGTTGATCTTCAACTGATCAACAAGCCTTCCCCGCTCATCTCCACCTGTTTCCCCAGCCTTCAGCGTTTCCGCTGCCTGCTTGGTGAGCACATCTGCCGGCCGCAAGCCTTTCGAGCCCGAGGACAGCCCCCTCACTCGACACGGTCCGGTGCACCCCGATCGGACAGAGTCACAATGCTGCAGCGTTTGCGTGCCTCGTGCCTGATCAACACCGCCGAAGATCCAGGAGTTCATCGATGACGTCGACAACCGACGCCGCCCCGACTGCCGATTCGGCAGCGCCCGCCGAGGCACGGCCCGCTCGCGCTGCTCGCCCCACGAAGCAGCGCGCCGAAGGTCAGTGGGCCCTCGGATACCGCGAGCCGCTCAACGCCAACGAGCAGGCCAAGAAGGACGACAACCCGCTCAACGTGCGAGCGCGCATCGAGAACATCTACTCGAAGCAGGGTTTCGACAGCATCGACAAGAGCGACCTGCGCGGCCGGATGCGGTGGTGGGGCCTCTACACCCAGCGAGAGCAGGGATACGACGGCACCTTCACCGGCGACGAGAACCTCGATCTCCTCGAGGCCAAGTACTTCATGATGCGAGTGCGCTGCGACGCCGGCGCTCTCAACGTCGAGCAACTGCGCACCATCGCCGGTATCTCGAAGGAGTTCGGCCGCAACACCGCAGACCTCTCCGACCGTGAGAACGTTCAGTTCCACTGGATCGAGATCGAGAACGTCCCGGAGATCTGGAAGCGTCTCGAAGACGTCGGACTCAAGACCACCGAAGCCTGCGGTGACTGCCCCCGCGTTGTCCTCGGTTCTCCCCTGGCCGGCGAATCGTTCGACGAAGTCCTCGATCCCACTCCGGCGATCGACGAGATCGTGCGCCGCTACATCGGCGACCCCAAGTACTCCAACCTGCCGCGCAAGTTCAAGACCGCCATCTCCGGTCAGCAGGATGTTGTTCACGAGATCAACGACATCGCCTTCATCGGCGTGAACCACCCCGAGCACGGCCCCGGCCTCGACCTCTGGGTCGGCGGCGGACTGTCCACCAACCCGATGCTCGCGCAACGCGTCGGCGCCTGGATTCCGCTCGACGAGGTTCCCGACGTCTGGGAAGGTGTTGTCTCGATCTTCCGCGACTACGGCTACCGTCGTCTGCGCGCGAAGGCCCGGCTCAAGTTCCTCATCAAGGACTGGGGCATCGAGAAGTTCCGCGAAGTTCTCGAGACCGAGTACCTGAAGCGTCCGCTCATCGACGGTCCCGCACCGGAGAAGCCCACGCGCCCGATCGATCACGTCGGCATCCAGAAGACCCGAAACGGCCTCAATGCCGTCGGTTTCGCGCCGATCGCCGGCCGAGTGTCCGGCGATATCCTGGCGCAGGTCGCCGACGCAGCAGAGAAGGCCGGCAGCGACCGGATCCGCTTCACCCCGTACCAGAAGCTCATCATCCTCGACGTTGCAGACAACACGCTCGAGCCGCTGATCGCCGACCTCGACGCACTGGGCCTTCCCGCCCGTCCGTCGCACTGGCGCAAGAACCTGATGGCCTGCTCCGGCATCGAGTTCTGCAAGCTCTCGTTTGCCGAGACCCGCAAGCGCTCACAGGTTCTCGTTCCGGAACTCGAAGAACGTCTGGCCGACATCAACAGCCAGCTCGACGTGCCGATCACCATCAACATCAACGGCTGCCCCAACTCGTGCGCCCGCTCGCAGGTCGCGGACATCGGCTTCAAGGGCCAGCTCGTCGACGACGGTGACGGGAATCAAGTGGAGGGTTTCCAGGTTCACCTGGGAGGCAGCCTCGGATTCGACAGCGCCTTCGGACGCAAGCTGCGCCAGCACAAGGTCACCAGCGTCGAGATGGGTGACTACATCGACCGCGTCGTACGTCAGTTCGCGAAGAACCGCAACGAAGGTGAGCGGTTCGCCGAATGGGCAGTGCGAGCAGACGAAGGAGATTTGCGATGACAGTGGACATTTCGCGAGCAACCGTCGACGAGCTTCGGGCGATCGCCGAACGCGGTGCCGTAGAACTCGACGGAGCCAGCGCGCAGGAACTGTTGCAGTGGACCGAGGACACGTTCGGCGACTCGTACATCGTTGCATCGAATATGCAGGATGGAGTGCTGGTTCACCTTGCCGCACAGGTACATCCGGGCGTCGACGTACTTTTCCTCGACACCGGCTACCACTTCCCCGAGACCATCGGCACGCGTGACGCTGTCGAGCAGGTGTACGGCGTCAACGTCATCAACGCTCGCGCATTGGCAAGCGTCGGCGAGCAGGACATCGCGGAGGGCAAGGACCTCTTCGCCCGCGATCCCAACCGTTGCTGCGCACTTCGCAAGGTCGCGCCGCTCAAGCAGACGTTGTCCGGCTACAGCGCCTGGGTTACCGGCATCCGCCGCGTCGAAGCTCCTACTCGCGCCAACGCTCCGCTGATCTCCTTCGACGAGGGCTTCGGACTCGTCAAGATCAATCCGATCGCTCCGTGGTCGGACGAGGAGATGCAGAACTACATCGACACCCATTCCATCCTCGTCAATCCGCTTGTCGACGAGGGCTATCCATCCATCGGCTGCGCGCCCTGCACCAGCAAGCCAGCCCCCGGCAGCGATCCGCGTAGCGGTCGTTGGGCCGGTGCCTCCAAGACAGAATGCGGGTTGCACGCATCATGACAGTTGACTTGACACTTTCACGTCCTCAGCTCGACGGCACACAGTTCGATACTCTCGACGCCCTCGAGTCCGAAGCGATCCACATCTTCCGAGAGGTGGCCGGCGAGTTCGAACGCCCGGTCATCCTGTTCTCGGGCGGCAAGGACTCCACGGTGCTTCTGCACCTGGCGATCAAGGCCTTCTGGCCTGCACCGCTGCCATTCACGCTGCTGCACGTCGACACCGGCCACAACCTGCAGGAAGTCCTCGACTTCCGTGACCACGTCGTGGCGAAGTACAACCTGCGCCTGCACGTGGCCAGCGTCGAGGAGTACATCGCGGACGGTCGCCTCACCGAGCGTCCCGACGGTATCCGCAACCCGCTGCAGACCGTTCCGTTGCTGGACGCGATCTCCGAGAACCGCTTCGACGCCGTCTTCGGTGGCGCTCGCCGCGACGAAGAGCGGGCCCGCGCCAAGGAGCGAATCTTCTCCTTGCGCAACGCTTTCGGCCAGTGGGATCCCAAGAAGCAGCGCCCGGAACTGTGGAACCTGTACAACGGTCGCCACTCCCCCGGCGAGCAGGTCCGCGTCTTCCCGCTCAGCAACTTCACCGAGCTCGATATCTGGCGCTACATCGCCCGCGACAACGTCGAACTCGCCAGCATCTACTACGCCCACCAGCGTCCGGTGTACCAGCGCGACGGCATGTGGATGACCCCCGGCGTCTGGGGCGGACCGGCCGAAGGCGAAGAGCTGCAGACCCTTTCGGTGCGTTACCGCACCGTCGGCGACGGTTCGACCACCGGTGCCGTTCTCTCCGATGCAGCCGACAATGAAGCCATCCTGGCCGAGGTTGCGGCATCACGTTTGACCGAGCGCGGCGCGACCCGCGGCGACGACCGAGTTTCCGAAGCGGCCATGGAAGACCGCAAGCGAGAGGGCTATTTCTGATCATGAGCGACTTGCTGAGACTGGCAACTGCCGGCAGCGTCGATGACGGAAAGTCCACCCTCGTGGGCCGCCTGTTGTACGACACCAAATCCGTTCTCGCCGACCAGATCGACGCCGTGACCCGCGCGTCGGTGGACCGCGGTCTCGACACCCCTGACCTCTCGCTCTTGGTCGACGGTCTGCGCGCCGAGCGTGAGCAGGGCATCACGATCGACGTGGCGTACCGCTACTTCGCGACCCCCAAGCGCACGTTCGTGCTGGCCGATACACCGGGCCACGTGCAGTACACCCGCAACACGGTCTCCGGAGCGTCGACGGCTCAGCTCGTGATCCTGCTGGTCGATGCCCGCAAGGGTGTCATCGCGCAGACTCGTAGGCACGCAGCGGTTCTCGCGTTGCTCGGTGTTCCCAAGCTGGTGCTCGCCGTGAACAAGATCGACCTCGTCGAGAACCCCGAAGAGGTCTTCACCTCGATCTCCGCAGAGTTCAACGAACTCACCAGCTCACTGGGCTGGGCAAGCGAAGACGTCGTCGAGATCCCGGTGTCGGCTCTGCACGGCGACAACGTCGCCATCCGCTCGGACAAGACCCCGTACTACACCGGCCCCACGCTGATCGAGCACCTCGAGTCGATTCCGGTCGACGCCGAGCCGCACCGCGTCGGCCTGCGCTTCCCCGTGCAGTACGTGATCCGCCCCCGCACGGCGGAGTTCCTCGACTACCGCGGCTACGCCGGCCAGGTTGCCGCCGGTTCCGTCGTGCCAGGAGACGAAGTGGTGATCCTGCCTTCGGGTACGCGCACCACTGTCGTCCGGATCGACACCGCCGACGGTGAACTGGATGTCGCTCACGCCGGGCGCAGCGTCACGCTGATCCTGGCCGACGACGTCGACGTATCCCGCGGCGACACCATCGCGTCGCCGTCGGACGCACCCGAGCCCATCGGCGAATTCGACGCCACCGTCTGCTGGCTGGCCGAGAAGCCGCTTCGCCCCGGTGCACGCTTGCTGCTCAAGCACGGCACGCGCACGACGCAGGCCATCGTCGGCAGCTTGGTGGAGCGCTTCAACGAGCAGGATCTCACCACGGATCAGGGCCCGGAAACGCTCGAGCTCAACGAGATCGGCAAGATCTCGATCCGGGTGGCCGAGCCGATCGTGGCCGACGACTACGCAGTGAACCGCCACACGGGCAGCTTTCTGTTGATCGATCCCGCTGGTGGAAACACTCTCGCAGCCGGCCTGGTCGGCGACGTCATTTCCGCTGTCGAATTGGGCGAGCGCGTCTAAGAAGATGGTTCCGCTCATTGCTGTTGCACACGGAAGCCGTGATCCCCGTTCCGCTCGGGCGATCACGGCTGCCGTGGCGGCTCTTCGTGAAGCCCAGCCAGGTCTCGATGTCCGGCTGGCGTTTCTCGATCTCAATGCGCCGTCCATCGATCAGGTCCTGGACGGTGTTGCACACGACGGCCACACTCACGCCGTTGTTGTTCCGATGTTGCTGGGCCACGCTTTCCACGCCCGCGTCGACCTGCCCGGGCTCCTCGCAGCGGCCACACTGCGCCACCCGCAGTTGACCGTGACCCAAGCCGAGGTACTGGGTCGTGACGATCGATTGATCGAGGCGCTGCGGGAGCGAATTCTCGAAGCCGGTGCGCATCCCGACGATCCGTCGGTGGGTGTAGCGGTTGCCGCGGTCGGCTCGTCCGACGCGGAAGCCAACTCCGCAACTGCCGAGATTCCCGGCGCCCTCGCTACCGGAACGAAGTGGTCCGGTGTTCGAGTCTGTTTTGCCACCTCGGCGCAGCCCAGCGTGGGGGCCGCAATTTCCGCACTCCGCGAAGGCGGCGCCAACCGCATCGTTGTTGCGCCATGGTTTCTTGCACCCGGCCTTCTGACCGATCGCCTCAGTGCTGCCGCAACTACCGCTTTCGACGGCACGGTTTTTGCAGACACCATCGGTGCCCACGCCCTGCTGATCGAGACGATGATCGACCGATACAACGCCGCTGCTGAAACTCTTCCCGGCCGGTTGGTTCGCTCCGCCTGAGCAATTTCACAGGCCGTTATCAGATTGTTACCGTACTGTTGGTTCCACCAACCAGTTGGGAGCAAGACGATCACTCACAATTTCCGTCTCGGCACCGCCGGCGTCGCCTGGGTCCTGTCCGTCCTGTATCTACTGGTCGAGATCCTCACAGCCGGCGCCTGGAAGACTCCCTACAGTTTTGCGCGTGATTCCATCAGTTCGCTGGGCGTCACAACCTGCAGCACCGATTCGTGTTCACCGCTACACGACGTGATGAATGCCGCGTTCATGATCCTCGGCGCACTCACCATTCTCGGAGCAGCGTTGCTGCACAAGTACATTCCGGACGGTCGCACGAAGAAATGGATTCTGGGACTGGCAGTCGTCGTGGCCTTGAGTACCGCTGCCACCGGAATGTTCCCCGCCAACGACGGAACCTTCGTCCACTGGACTGCTGTCCTGCCCGGATTTGTCGCCCGCCACGCCGTCCTCGTGCTTCTCACCGTCTCGTTCTGGAACCACCAGCGGTGGATCGCAGTGTGGTCAGGCCTGTGCGCGGCAACAGGACTCGTCGGTGCTGTCCTTCTCCTCGGCCGAACCCTCACCTTCGGGCTCGGCGAACGTCTGACGCTCTACCCGCTTCCCATGTGGATGGCCGTCACGGGCGTCGCAGCGATCCTCGCCCTGATGCGCAGAACCGTTCTGAAAAACGTCGACATGACACTTCTCGGTAACGGATTCATCACTGCCCTGCTGTCATTGCGGCCACGTCGATCGCTGCCCCCGGTCTCCACCGACGTGCTTGCCCGGCGGGCAAAGGCTTCCGTGTAGCGAACCCGAGGCGAGCAGGGACACACTGGAAGGAGGCGACGCGAGGAGACTCCCATGACCAGTGCATCTGTTCGACACGGAATCGTGGCCGGAATCGACGGCTCCCCCGGTGCGGTGAACGCTGCGCGATGGGCGGCGTCTGCGGCCCGGAAATTCGACGAGCCCCTACGCCTGACACATGTGCTGCGCGGACAACCGGATTTCAGCGAAGGCGGCGCCGTGACCGACGAAGAGATGTTCGATCGTCACGTCCGTACCGAAGGTGCGAAGTTGGTCGAGGAGGCCGAGAACGCCATTCGTGACGACCACACCGACGTCACCATCGAGCGTGTATTCGTCTCCGGCACCACGGCGGCAGCGCTCGTCGAACTCTCGAAAACCGCACGAATCCTCTCGCTCGGACAAGCCGGAACCACCGAGATGCAGTCGGTGTTTCTGGGATCCGACACGATCAGAGTGGTGAACCGCGCCCATTGCCCGGTGACCGTCTTCCGCGGCAGCAGCGACCACGCCACCACCGACACCAGGCCCATCGTCGTCGGTATCGACGGCAGCAAACTCAGCGAACTCGCCACCGGCCACGCCTTCGAGTTTGCGGCGTTTCTCGGTGTGCCCCTCGTTGCCGTCCACACCTGGAACGAACACGCCTCGCTCGGGGGCTACTCGGAAGCGCGGCGGTTCACCGATTGGGGTCCGTACGAGGAGCACGAAAACGCGCTGCTCTCCGAATGCCTCGCCGGCTGGACCGAGAAGTACCCCGAGGTCGAGGTCACTCGCAGCGTGCAGAGAAGTGGACCGATGAAGGCGCTTCTCGAACATTCAGCCGAGGCTCAACTTGTTGTCGTGGGAAGCCACGGTCGAAGCCCGTTCATGGCCTCGATCGTGGGATCCACCAGTCAGAGCCTCATTCACCACGCCCAGTGCCCGGTGATGGTGTGCCGTGAGGGGTGAGAAACCGCGTCACACCTGGCCGACGAGGCTCACAACCGTCGGAGAGTCCACCGGCTCTTCCGGAAGGTCCGGAACCCGAGTCGCACGGGCGTACACCGTCTCGCCGGCTTCCAAATGCAGGGCAGCACTGTCTCCGCGCGTGACCTGAGCTGAGAACAGCTCCCCCGTCGCTTCGTTGCGCAGGTCCACACGAACCTCGAAGCCCAGGTACACCACACGTTCGACTGTTGCCCGGGTGACGCCGAGCGATTCTGCGGTTCCGGCTTCCTGAGCGAGAGCCATGCTGGGGTCGCGGCCGAGCCGGATGTCGTGCGGGCGCACCAACTGGCCGTTGAGCTTGGCGACAGATCCGAGGAAGGACATCACAAAATCGTTGGCCGGGCGGTCGTAGAGGTCGGCAGGTTCACCGATCTGCTCGATCCGTCCCTTGTTCAGCACAGCGATGCGATCCGCGACATCGAGGGCTTCCTCCTGGTCGTGGGTGACCAGAACCGTCGTGACATGCACTTCGTCGTGCAACCGGCGGAGCCATGTGCGCAGGTCTGCGCGAACTTTCGCGTCCAGCGCGCCAAAAGGCTCGTCGAGCAGCAGCACCTGCGGATCGACGGCAAGGGCACGCGCCAATGCCATCCGCTGACGCTGACCACCGGAAAGCTGTGCCGGATAACGATGCTGGAAGCCGTCGAGGCCGACGATCTCCAGAAGTTCGTTGACTTTCTTCTCGATCTCCGGCTTCGGACGCTTACGGATCTTGAGACCGAACGCGACGTTGTCGCGAACCGTCATGTGCTTGAACGCAGCGTAATGCTGGAACACGAACCCGATGTCACGCTTCTGCGGGGAGACGCCGGTGACGTCCTTTCCCGCAATCGTGATGGTGCCGGAATCGAGTTGCTCGAGACCCGCGATCGACCGCAATAGCGTCGACTTGCCAGAGCCACTCGGCCCGAGCAGTGCGGTCAGGGAACCGGACGGGATGTTGACGGACACGTCGTCGAGCGCCGCGAAGTCACCGTAGTTCTTGCGCGCCCCGGTCACTGTGATCATGTGTTGCTCCTCTTGCGGTCCAGCAGCGTCATCAGCAACAGGACAATGATGGCGATGCCCATCAGCAGAGTAGCTGCCGAATACGCACCAAAGGTGTTGTGATCGTCGATGTATCGCGAATGCACGAGCAAGGTCAACGTCTGGGATACCCCGGGGAAGCCCGACGACACCATGATGACAGCTCCGAATTCACCGAGAGAGCGGGCAACGGTCAACACGATTCCGTAGGTCAAGCCCCACCGAATCGCGGGCAACGTGATGCGCCAGAACGTCTGCCACCCCGAAGCACCGAGCGTCGCCGCGGCCTGCTCCTGCTCGTCACCGATCTCGTGCAGGACGGGTTCGACCTCACGGACGACAAACGGCAACGTGACGAAGATGGTTGCGAGCACCATGCCAGGCAATCCGAAGATCACCTTGAATCCCAAGGACTCGATTCCGCCGAACCATCCGTTTGCGCCCCACAGCAGGATCAGCGACACACCGACCACAACAGGCGAGACCGCAAACGGCAGGTCGACGACGGACTGCAAAACACCGCGACCGGGAAAACGCCCGCGCACCAAGGCAAGTGCGGTGACAATTCCGAAGATCACGTTGATCGGTACCACGATCACCACGATGAGCAGCGACAGATTCAGTGCCGAAATCGCCGCAGGCGTCGTGATCGAGTCGATGAACGCGCCGATCCCGTTCTCGAACGTACGCGTCAAGATCACGCCGATCGGCACCACAAGAAGAACGAACAGGTACAGCAGCGCGACGGACCGCAGTCCGATCCGCGATTTCGTGGAAATGTTCATCAGCCGCGTTCCTCACGTCGTTGACCCCGAGAAGAGAAGAGACGCAACACGAACAGCGTCACGAACGCGATGAGCAGCAAGGCCACCGACACCGCAGCAGCATTGGTCGGACGATCGATTTCGATCTGCTGCTGAATGTACTGCGACGTCACCTGCGTCACGCGCGGAATGTTGCCGCCGATGAGAACCACCGAACCGTACTCACCGATCGCTCGCGCAAACGCCAGGCCGGCTCCTGAAATCACGGCAGGAGCCAGCGTCGGCAACACAACGGAACGGAAGATCGTCCAGTTGGACGCACCCAAAGATGCTGCCGCTTCCTCGACTTCACGATCGACCTCCATCAGAACCGGCTGCACCGAACGCACCACAAACGGCAGAGTCACGAATGCCAGCGCGACGATCAGGCCGGGCTGGGTTGCGTTGAGGTGAATGTCGATCGGTGACTGCGGCCCGTACAGCGACAGCAGCACGATCGACGCCACGATGGTCGGCAACGCAAACGGCAGGTCGATCATCGCGTTCACAATTCGCTTGCCCGGGAACTCGTCTCGCACAAGCACCCACGCGATGATCGTGCCCATCACGACGTTGATCAACGCCACGACGATCGAGGCGAACAGCGTCACCCGCAACGACGCCAGCGCGACCGGTGCGGTGATGGCGTCCCAGAACCCGGCGATACCGTCGTCGAAAGCGGTGACGGTCAGCGCCGCGAGCGGCAGCAGGACGATGATGGAAAGCCAGAGTGTGGCCACGCCGATGCCGAGTGGCCCGACGCTTCCCGTGACCCGCGCGAGTTTGGGTTTGCGGGTCACGGGTGTGCGTTCAATGGTGTCGGTCACGGCAGTCTTACTTGGTTGCGTTGTCGTAGATTACGGCGATGGAACCGGTGTCCTTGGTGAACAGTGTGGAGTCGACGGTCTTCCAGCCACCCAGATCCGTGATGGTCCACAGCTTCGTGGGCTCCGGGAACTTGTCGGTGAACTCGGCGGCAACCGCGGGATCAACCGGGCGGAATCCTGCTTCGGCCCACAGCTTCTGGCCCTCGGTGGTGTAGAGGTAGTCCTTGAACGCCGTTGCCTGCTCCAGAACCTTGCTGTTCGACAGCACAGCGACCGGATTCTCGATCTTGAACGTCGTCGGCGGGGTGACGTGCTCGACCGGATCACCGTTGCCCTCGATGAACAGTGCTTCGTTCTCGTAGCTGATCAGAACGTCGCCGCTGCCCTGCAAGAAGGCTTCCGATGCTTCGCGGCCCGACTTCGGCTGGATCTTGACGTGGTCGTTGACGAGCGCGGTGATGTAGTCGAGGCCGGCCTGCGGGTTCTTGCCGCCGTCACTCTTTGCCGCGTACGGCGCCAACAGGTTCCACTTGGCCGAGCCCGAACTGAACGGGTTCGGGGTGACAACCTCGAGGCCGGGCTGGAGCAGGTCGTCCCAGTCCTTGATGCCCTTCGGGTTTCCGGGACGCGTCACGATGGTGACAACCGATCCGAACGGAATTCCGTTGTAGGCGTCCTGATTCCAGTTCTTGTCCACCAGGCCCGCGTCGACGAGACGCGTAATGTCGGGCTCGACGGAGAAGTTGACGAAGTCGGCTTCCGCGCCGTCCTTCACCTTGCGCGACTGGTCGCCGGAGGCGCCGTACGACGGGTTGAACGCAACGTTCTTCCCGTCTTCCGTCTCCTGGAAGGCGGGAATCAGCTTGTCGAAGCCGGGCTTCGGGACCGCGTAGGCAAACAGGTTGATCGTGCCGGCGCTACCGTCGCTGGCAACCGTATCGGCACCGACGGTATCGCTCGAGCCACCGCTGCACGCTGTGAGTACCACGGCCCCCATGGTCGCGATAGCAGTGAGGAGTGTGCGGGAACGGCGTTTCATTGCAGATACCTTCCGAGAGGGCTGACAGAAAAGGGCTGACACAGCGTGAAAGTCCGAGACCTCTGGGGCTGAATCCATCGGAATGTTCGGACATGAAGAGCCGACGGGGCTTTAAGATGCCCATGGTCGGGGGGCGCGAACTACGCGCAGAAGAGTTCGAGCGGGGCGCACGTGCGCCACCGAGAAATTCGAACTACAGGGAAATCAACAACAGGCGACGTCAGCGACGTCAAGCATGCCGACAGCGATCAACGCCAACTGGTGGCGGATCTGGGGAGCTGCTGCTTCGGACACGTCGAGGACTCTAGCAGAGCATTCCGGCGGTCTCGAATCGAATCTCTAACGAGTGAGAAGCCACGCCACGATACAAAGAAGGATCAGGGCGATCAGTGCAAGAGTGACCCGTGAGCGGGGCATCAGTTTTCCTCGACTTCTCTGAAAGATTTCTCGGGGGTTTTCTCGGAGATTGCCGCTGGGGTGCGTCGTAGCCACTCGAAGACCGGCGACGACAACACTGCTGACAATCCACGATCCAGACCGATCGCGATGCCGGCACACAGTGGAACAACAACGGCAAGGACCAACACGACCTGTGGGATGAAGGGAAGGCCGGCAATCCACAGCTCCACGCCGTCCCACCAACCCGCAATTCGTTCCACGCTCATCACCCTATCGTTCGCCGCCGCGGGCACCGAACGACTGCGGAGTGGACGTGCCTCAGATCTGGCCGGACAATGTCCGAATGAGTGTCGACGACGAAGTAATGCAGGCCGTCCCCTCCACCACGGCAGGCCACCACCGAAGCACCTTCCCACCCATCGACGACTACGCATTTCTGTCCGACTGCGAGACATCCTGCTTGATCGCCCGGAACGGATCAGTGGAGTGGATGTGCGTCCCGCGTCCCGACTCTCCGAGCGTCTTCGGCGCGATCCTGGATCGCAGTGCAGGGCACTTCCGGATCGGCCCGTACGGCCAGAACGTTCCGGCAGCTCGCCGCTATCTTCCCGGTGGGCTCATTCTCGAGACCACCTGGCAGACGGAGACGGGATGGCTGGTCGTGCGCGACGCGTTGGTTCTCGGCCCGTGGCACAACGTCGACAAGCGTTCCAGCACTCATCGGCGCACACCCACCGACTGGGATGCAGAACACATCCTGCTCCGCACTGTGAAGTGCGTCAGCGGCACTGTCGAACTCGAAATGAGCTGCGAACCGGCCTTCGATTACCACCGGGGTGCCGCAATCTGGGAGTACACCGGCAAGGTGTACGAGGAAGCGACGGCCACGTGCCATTCCTCGCGGCCCGGCGATCATCCGTCACTGCGCCTCACCACCGATCTGCGCCTCGGACTCGAGGGGCGCGAAGCCCGTGCCCGCACCCGGTTGGTCGAGGGCGACAACGCGTTCGTCGCGCTGTCGTGGTCCGAACTGCCGTCGCCGCAGACCTTCGACGAAGCCGCCGAGATGATGTGGCAGACCGCAAAATCGTGGCGCGAATGGGTCACCATCGGCAAGTTCCCCGACCATCCGTGGCGGGCATACCTCCAGCGCAGCGCACTCACCCTCAAGGGGCTCACCTATGCCCCCACCGGCGCCCTCCTTGCCGCCTCCACGACATCTCTCCCGGAAACACCTGGCGGAGAACGTAACTGGGACTACCGCTACGCGTGGGTTCGCGATTCCACCTTCGCACTCTGGGGCCTCTACACCCTCGGACTGGACCGCGAGGCCAACGATTTCTTCAACTTCATCTACGACGTCTCCAGCTCCGACCACGGGAAACCACACCCGTTGCAAGTCATGTACGGCATCGGCGGTGAGCGAACCCTCGAGGAGTCCGAACTGAGCCACCTGTCCGGCTACGACGGTGCCCGGCCGGTACGGATCGGCAACGGCGCGTTCGACCAGAAACAGCACGACATCTGGGGCACCATGCTCGACTCGGTGTATCTCCACATCCGCACCCGCGAGCGTGTCCCCGAAGCATTGTGGCCGCTCCTCAAGCGGCAGGTCGAGGAAGCCATCAAGCATTGGCGTCAACCCGACCGCGGGATCTGGGAAGTGCGCGGCGAACCGCAACACTTCACGTCGTCGAAGATCATGTGCTGGGTTGCTCTCGACCGCGGCGCCAAGCTCGCAGAAATGCAGGGCGAGAAGAGCTTTGCGCAGCAGTGGTCCGCCATTGCCGACGAGATCAAAGAGGATATCCTCACTCACGGCGTCGACTCTCGTGGTGTGCTCACCCAGCGATACGGGCACAACTCACTCGACGCGTCGCTGCTTCTCGCGCCGCTCCTGCGTTTCCTTCCGGCCGACGATCCCCGCATCCGGGCAACCGTGCTTGCCATCGCCGACGAACTCACCGAAGAAGGCCTGGTTCTGCGCTACCGCGTCGAAACCACCGACGACGGATTGAGCGGCGAGGAAGGCACATTCACCATCTGTTCGTTCTGGTTGGTCTCGGCGTTGGTCGAGATCGGCGAACTCGAGCGCGCGAAGCACCTGTGTGAGCGTCTACTCGGATTTGCCAGCCCGCTCAAGCTCTACGCCGAGGAGATCGACGCACACACCGGCCGTCATCTCGGAAACTTCCCGCAGGCATTCACCCACCTGGCATTGATCAACGCCGTGGTGCACGTGATCCGCGCCGAGGAGGCCGCCGAAGCCGGCGCATTCCAGCCTGCGCACAACGCGACGTAATCCCCTGCTGTGCGCCTTTCTCAACCGCCCGCGGTTAAGAAAGGCGCACAGCAGATAGGTGGCGCTCCGCATCCGCGCCGATCCGCCGAACCACGTCACCGGCGGGGTGAGTTCCATGCACGAGTCCCACCGCTTCTCCGGCATACACGACGCCGTTGTTCGGATCGGACGGGTCGTATGCCTTTGCGAGAGTGTCCTCATCGGCATCGACGCCGTCCCACGCTGCCGTGAAGTCGTTGGCGATGGCTCGGCCACCCCAACGCTGCGGCCACGGCTGACTGCGCGCTCGGTCGAACACGGACGTGTAGACGGTGTCCGCACTCCCGGCTTCGACGACGCGATCACGCGCGTAATCCGGGCCGACGGTTTCGGGGCTGGCGAGCAACGCGGTCCCGATCATCACGCCCTCCGCGCCGGCAGCAAGAACCGCCGCCAGACCACGTCCGGTCCCGATCCCACCCGCAGCGAGCACCGGCAGCGAGGTTGCTTCGAGGATCTCCTGCAGCAGAGGCAACGTCCCGATGCGGCCGGTGTGCCCGCCGGCCTCACCGCCCTGCGCGATGACGGCGTCCACTCCCGCGGCCTCCACGATACGAAGGTCCTCGAGCGTATTGATCTGTGACACAACAGGAATCCCGGCATCGTGGATGCGGCCGACATAGGCGGCGGGATCACCGAACGACAAGGTGATCATGGTCGGTTTGACCGCGATCGCGGTGTCGAGCATCAATTCGTTCTCGGGCAGTGACCACGTCATGAGCCCGACACCGAATTTCCCGCCGATCGAGCGAGCCACGTCGGCTTCGGCCTCGATCCACTCGGGTGTGTTGTACCTGGCCGCCCCCAGCAGACCCAGCCCACCGGCAGCGGAGACCGCGCCGGCGAGGGCACCACCGGCCCGCCCACCCATGGGTGCCCCGAGTACGGGGATCTCGATTCCGAATTCTCGGGACAACCAGGTGGTGATCATGCGCTCCTACTTCTTGGGCTTCTCGCCGACCGATTCGGATGTCAGTGCTGCCACGAATGCTTCCTGCGGAACCTCGACGCGGCCGATGGTCTTCATCCGCTTCTTGCCTTCCTTCTGCTTCTCGAGCAGCTTGCGCTTACGGCTGATGTCGCCGCCGTAGCACTTGGCAAGGACGTCCTTGCGGATAGCGCGAATGTTCTCGCGCGAGATGATCTTCGCGCCGATCGCGGCCTGGATCGGAACCTCGAACTGCTGACGCGGGATGAGCTCGCGCAGCTTCGATGTCATGCGGCCACCGTAGGCACCGGCGTTGGAGCGGTGAACGATCGAGGAGAACGCGTCGACGGCCTCGCCCTGCAGCAGAATGTCGACCTTCACCAGGTCTGCCTGCTGCTCGCCGGCCTCTTCGTAGTCGAGGCTGGCGTAGCCCTTGGTGCGGGACTTGAGCGCGTCGAAGAAGTCGAACATGATCTCGCCCATGGGCAATTCGTAGCGCAGTTCGACGCGGGTCTCCGACAGGTAGTCCATGCCGCCGAGCTCACCACGACGCGACTGGCACAGCTCCATGATGGCGCCGACGTACTCGCTCGGCGCGATGACGGTGCACTTGGCGACCGGCTCGTACACTTCACGAACCTTGCCTTCGGGCCAGTACGACGGGTTGGTGACGATGACCTCGGACCCGTCTTCCATCACGACGCGGTACACGACGTTGGGCGCCGTGGAAATCAGTTCGAGACCGAACTCGCGCTCGAGACGGTCACGGGTGATTTCCATATGCAGCAGTCCCAGGAAGCCGCAGCGGAAACCGAATCCCAGAGCAACCGATGTCTCGGGCTCGTACGCCAGGGCCGCGTCGTTGAGGCGGAGCTTGTCCAGAGCGTCACGCAGCACGGGGTAGTCCGAGCCGTCCATCGGGTACAGACCCGAGTAGACCATCGGCTTGGGATCGCGGTAGCCGACGAGCGGTTGTGTGGCGCCGTTGCGCGTTGTGGTGACGGTGTCACCGACTCGCGACTGACGAACGTCCTTCACACCCGTAATGAGATAGCCCACCTCGCCGACGCCCAGACCGATACTGGCCTTCGGCTCGGGCGAGATGATGCCGACCTCGAGCAGTTCGTGCGTGGTGCCGGTGGACATCATCGTGATCTTCTCGCGCGGACGGATCCGGCCGTCGACAACGCGCACGTACGTGACCACGCCGCGATACGCGTCGTAGACCGAGTCGAAGATCATCGCGCGAGCCGGACCGTCAGCATCGCCGACGGGTGCGGGAATCTGCACGATTACTTCGTCGAGCAGTTCCTTGACGCCCATGCCGGTCTTACCCGAGACGCGCAGGACATCGCCGGGTTCACAGCCGGTGATATGCGCAATTTCCTCGGCATAACGGTCGGGATCGGCAGCCGGGAGGTCGATCTTGTTGAGGACGGGAATGATCTTGAGATCCTTCTCCATCGCCAGGTACAGGTTGGCCAGTGTCTGAGCTTCGATGCCCTGAGCTGCGTCGACCAGCAGGATCGCGCCTTCACACGCTTCGAGCGCACGCGAGACCTCGTACGTGAAGTCGACGTGGCCGGGGGTGTCGATGAGGTGGAGGACAAACTCTTCACCGTTGACAGTCCAGGGCAGGCGCACATTCTGGGCCTTGATGGTGATGCCACGTTCGCGCTCGATGTCCATGCGGTCCAGATACTGCGCGCGCATCGCCCGCTCTTCGACCACGCCGGTGAGCTGCAGCATGCGGTCTGCCAGCGTCGACTTACCGTGGTCGATGTGCGCAATGATGCAGAAGTTCCGGATCTGCGCAGGATCCGTAAACGTCTTGTCGGCGAAGCTGCTGATGGGGGACCCCTTAATCGGACCGGCACCGGCCCGGATCCGGGCCACTGTCAACCCTTAGGATATCCAAGTCTCACCGCCGCCGCGCCAGCGGTTCCCGCACAGAGCACTCGGGAGTGCCCGCACCAAGCGCTCAGGGTTCCCGCGCACCATGCGATTATGCTCGGTCGCCATGGCAAGCATGTGGAAGCAGCTCGGCAGAACCCTCGGTAACTTCGCTCTGGACAAGGGCCCGACACTGCTACGCCAACTGCAGTCGTCGAACGCGTCGACGGGCACGTCCGGCCGACCGGTCGCGGCGCGCACCGTCCCCACCGCGCATCGCGCCCGCAAGGTCGAATACTCCCCCGATCTCGACGGCAAAGCCGATCCCGGCGAGATCGTCTGGACCTGGGTCGCCTACGAAGAGGACCCGATGCAGGGCAAGGACCGCCCGGTTCTGGTTGTCGGCCGAGACGGGGACACACTCCTGGGCTTGATGCTGTCGTCGCAGAGCAAGCGCAACGGCGAGCGAGATTGGGTCGCCATCGGGTCCGGCCCGTGGGACAGCGAAGGCCGCCCAAGTTGGATCAGGTTGGATCGTGTTCTCGACGTCCCGGAAGCCGGTATTCGCCGCGAAGGAGCCGTCATGGACCGTAAGAAGTTCGAGCTGGTGGCCACAAAACTTCGGGCCGACTTCAGCTGGAGCTGAAGCCGACCCGACGGACAAAGCACTACCGAAATCGCTCAACTGTTGAGGCGGCTCAGCTGTTCAAGCGATTGAATCGGCCGAACAACGCGCGGTAGATCAGTGCGCCGAGTGCGCCGCCGATGATCGGGAACACGATGAACAGCCACACTTGGCCCATGGCACCGACCTGATACGGGGCGACGGCAAGGCTGCGGGCGGGGTTCACGGACGTGTTGTCGATCGGGATCGAGATCAGGTGGATCACGGCGAGCGTGAAGCCGATGGACACACCGGCCAGCGGAACGTCGGAGATCTGGTCGGTGGACGCCAGAACGACGAACACCAGAAGCGCGGTCAACAGAATCTCGATGATCATCGTGGCGCCGATGCCGTAGCCGTCGGACACCACCATTCCCAGGAGGTTCTTCTCGGCCGACGGGCTGTGCGCTCCCCAGCCGTTAGCACCCAGGCCGTCTGCGACTCTGTTGTAGGCAGGAAGGCTGTTTGCGACGGTGTAGATGACAACACCTGCAAGAAGACCACCGATTATCTGAGCGACGATGTAGATGCCCGCATTCACTGCCGAGATTCGCCCGATGGCAAATTGGCCGACGGTCACCGCGGGATTGACGTGACAACCCGAAATCGGGCCGATGGCGTACACCAGAAACAGCAAGGTCAAACCGAAAGCCAGAGCAACTCCGAGGTTTCCGACTTTCGCACCGGCAAATACGGCGGTGCCGACGGCGGAGAACACCAGTACAAATGTCCCCACCGCTTCGGCCACATATTTCTTGACGTCCGAAATCGGTTCGACCTCGGTTAATTCCTGTGCAGTTGGAGACATATTCCCACCTTCTTCGTCAATGAAACGGCAGTAATGCTCACGCGTCTAGATTTGCCGGACTTTACGCAAGGCGAGTGATCTCCACAACAACTTCGAGATCTGTCGATCGACCGCCGGAATAGATTCCCTTCAGCGGCGGCACATCCGAATAGTCCCGACCTATCCCGACCGCGACATGCTGTTCATTCACAGCTATCACGTTTGTCGGGTCGTATCCCCACCAGGCACCCGTCCACGCCTCGATCCAGGCGTGTGATTCCCCTACCACCGTGTCCCCGATAGCGGCATCGCGCGTCGGATGCAGATATCCGGAAACATATCGACACGGAATTCCCATGGTGCGCAGTATGTCGAGTGTCAAATGCGCATAATCCTGACACACACCTTCGCGTGCGGCCCAGGCTTCGACCGCCGACGTGTGGACACCGGTAGTCCCGGGCACATACGACATTTCGCTGTGCACCCATTTCGACACGGCCACTACCGCTTCCTCCGGCGATAAACCCTGTCGCAATTCTTCGGCAATTGCCGTGAACTTCTCGTCTCGCGGGACATAATCCGTGAAACTCAATTGTTCGTTGAACCGATCCTTGATCGAATTACCGGCCAACTCGTCCCAGCCGACCTTTTCTTCCGGCGCGACAAACGGTTCCGTCTCGACAACGGAAAGACCGGTGACTTCCAGTTCCTTATGCGGCGCATGAAGATCGAAAGCCGTCACCGCAGTACCCCAATAGTCGGTGTACCGGTAGGCACGCGAAGCCGGTTGGGTCTCGACGCGGTTCAGGATGACCGTTTGCCGGTTGTCACCCCGTGGAGTCAGTCGTACCTCGTTGTACGACGACGTCACCGGAGCTTCGTAGGCATATCCGGTCGTGTGTACAACCCTCATTCGCCAACTCACAGTTCCCCCTCCACAGTCGCCTCGGCGTAGACAGCACTTGCGTCAGTCCACGCGACCCATGGCGCGGCATGGAAGTACTGCAACGAAATAGCCTCACCCAGTTCGCGACACGTCTCCTGCCAACCCAACAGTCTCAACTGCAAATCCTCGAGCAACACTCCCTGGGGGAGGAACTCGAGCTCACTTCGTGCCCTACCGAGCAATCGGGTGGCCTCAGCGCGGATCCCGACCCGGCTGGCCTGCTGCGGGTCCAGTTCCTCCAGGCACTTCTCCGCTTGCCGAATCGAGTGGAACACCGACCGCGGAAACAGCCGATCGAGAAGGATGAACTCCACGACCCGGTTCGCGTCGAGAGCACCACGGTAGGTACGGAGGTACGTGTCGTGCGCGCCGGCCGAGCGCAGCACCGACACCCAGGCAGGCGACGTCGGCTTGTCCCCCGCACGGGCCAGCAGCATGCGCACGATCATGTCGACTCGCTCGATGGAGCGACCCAACAGCAGGAACCGGTAACCGTCGTCGCGGCTGAGCGTCGAATCCGCCAGTCCCGCAAACATTGCCGCGCGTTCCTCGACGTAGCGGAAGAACTCGTGTGGCCCGAGGTAGCGCGACGCTCGCTCGCGCTCCCCCAATCCGTTGTACGTCGTGTTCAGGCACTCCCACATCTCACTGGACGTCACCTCACGTGCGCCACGAGCGTTTTCCCGGGCGCTCGACAGTGAGTCGACGATCGATCCGACCTGATTGCGACTGAACGCAACAAGATCCGTCAGCGACCGCACATCCAGTTCCTCTTCCGGCGCGTCGATTCCGAGGACCCGAAGCAACAACCGCGACGTTCGATCCGGATCGAGAGTCGTGTCGTCGAGCAGTTGGTGGACGGTCACGTCGAGGATGCGCGCAGTGTCATCGGCCCGTTCCACGTAACGGCCGATCCAGTAGAGAGATTCGGCATTTCTGGCAAGCATCCTTACATCACACTCCGTTCTGTTGATCGCTTCGGCGTGATCACTGTTGTTGTTGATTCAGTTGTGAGGGAGTCAATTCCGGGCCCTTGTCAGGTTCTGCGGATTCCGGCGGTTCGCCGACAAGTTCCTCACCCGCCAGTTCCCCGGCGTCGGTTGATGTCGCCGCGGCCAATACCCACGTGTCCTTGCTTCCCCCGCCTTGGCTCGAGTTGACCACCAACGAGCCTTCCGGGAGCGCCACGCGAGTCAGCCCGCCGGGCAATACCCAGATGTCGTCACCGTCGTTGACCGCAAAGGGACGCAGGTCGACATGACGCGGCGACAACACGTCCCCGATCTTCGTGGGCACTGTCGACAACTGCACCACCGGTTGAGCGATCCAGCCGCGCGGATCGGCTCTGATCTTTCCGGTGATCTCGGCCAGTTCCGCCGGGCTCGCGTCCGGGCCGAACACGATGCCGTACCCACCGGACCCCTCGACGGGTTTGATCACCAGTTCCGCGACGCGGTCGAGTACTTCCTCACACTCGTCGTCGAGCCAGCAACGGAACGTGTCGACGTTCTGCAGCAACGGTTTCTCGCCGAGGTAGTAATCGATGATCTGCGGCACATAGGTGTAGACAAGTTTGTCGTCTCCGACGCCGTTTCCCACAGCACTCGAAATCACGACGTTGCCGGCCCGGGCCGCGTTGAGCACGCCGGCCACACCGAGAATCGAGTCCGGGCGGAAGTGCATCGGGTCGAGGTAGTCATCGTCTATCCGTCGGTAGATCACGTCGACCTGACGTTCACCTTCCGTCGTGCGCATGTAGACGACGTTGTCGCGGCAGAAGAGATCGCGGCCCTCCACCAACTCGACACCCATCTGTCGCGCGAGCAGCGAGTGTTCGAAGTACGCCGAATTCGCGACACCCGGTGTGAGAACAACCACAGTTGGGTCGGCTTCGTTCGTGGCCGCACCGGCTCGCAGGGCGCGCAGCAAATGAGTTGCATAATCACCGACAGCGCGCACCCGGTGCGACATGAACAGGTCCGGGAACACCCGCGTCATGGTCCGACGGTTCTCCATCACATAGGAGACCCCGGACGGTGATCGCAGATTGTCCTCTAGCACCCGGAAGTCACCGACTTCGTCCCGGACCAGGTCGATCCCGGCCACGTGAATACGCACGCCGTTGGGCGGCACAATTCCCGTGGCCTCCCGGTGGAAGTGCTCACACGAGGTGACCAGCCGCCGGGGAAGCACGTGATCACGCAGAATCCGCTGTTCGCCGTAAATGTCTGCCAGAAACAACTCCAGCGCTTTGACCCGTTGTTTGATGCCCTTTTCGAGGTGCGCCCACTCCTGCGCCGCGATAACGCGCGGAACCACATCCAACGGGAAGGGGCTTTCCTGCCCCGAGAGCGAGAACGTCACCCCCTGATCGATGAAGGCGCGACCAAGAGCATCTGCGCGGGCCCCGAGGTCCTTACTGCTCGTCGGCGCCAGCGCGGAGTACACCCCTCGATAGGACTCGCGCACTGATCCGTCGGCGTCGAACATCTCGTCGAAAGCCAACTCGTAGCGACCGATGTCCGCATATCCGTCGAACACTCCGGAGGGACGCGCCCGCGTCGTGGCCGAGCCTGTATTCACCACATTGTCTGTCGTCGGCGTCATAGCAAACATGCTGCTACAGGTCCGTGGTTTGAGCAGTGCGGAAACATCACCGCAAACCCCGTGTAACCTTCTCAATCAGGCGCATCGTGCGGCGGTTTGGGATATTCGACCCTGGACTGGTAATCTTGCCAGTCGGTGCATCAGTGCGCCCACAGCTTTCTCGACCGTAACCAGCTAAAGACGACAAGGATTTTACGCGTGGCCAACATCAAGTCCCAGGTGAAGCGAATCCGTACCAACGAGGCGGCCCGACTCCGTAACCAGTCGGTGAAGTCCTCGCTGCGTACCGCGATTCGTTCATTCCGCGAGGCTGCGGCAGCCGGTGACAAGGACAAGGCCAACGAGCTCCTCGTCGCCACCAGCCGCAAGCTCGACAAGGCAGCCAGCAAGGGCGTTATCCACGCCAACCAGGCTGCAAACAAGAAGTCTGCACTCGCGCAGGCTGCAAACAAGATCTGACACATCCTCGTTGGCGGTTCGCCGTCATCAGTGGTGTTTCAATAGCCGCTCCGGTCTACTCGACCAGAGCGGCTATTGTTCGTTCAAATAATGTTCGTGCGAATAAACCGCCATACGGCGCGCCGCGCGTTTTACTTACGCAGCGCACAGACCTTACGCACCGCTGATTCCAGCGCATAGGACGAGTCGACGGCCGCACCCTTCACATCGGCGTTGAGCGCGGCAACAATCTGCATTGCGGCGCCGATCGACGCCGGGTCCCAGCCCTTCACTTCCTTGATCGCCTTCTTGACCTTCCACGGCGGCATCCCGAGCTCCGACGCCAATCGGAACGGATCACCGCCCCGGGCATACGGGCCGACCTTCGCGACGGTATGCACGGCGTCGGCAAGGGCGTCGGCCAGAAGAACGTGCGGGGTTCCGATCTGGTCAGCCCAGCGAAGTGCTTCGAGCGCGCCCCGGGTATCGCCGACGATTACTTTGTCCGCGACGTCGAACCCCGACACCTCGGCCCTGCCGGAGTAGTACTGATGGACAGCGTCGACGTCGATCTTCCCGCCGGTATCTGCAGCCAACTGGGAACACGCCGATGCCAACTCACGCAGGTTCGAGCCGACGCTTTCGATCATTGCCCCGATGACAGCGGGCGAAACCTTGACATCTGCGGACGAAAACTCGGCCCGAACAAAATCGGTCAACTGAGATTTGTTGAGTTTGGCGCACTGATGAACTACGGCGCCCAACTTCTCCAGCGCGGGCGCCAGTGCTTTTGCGCGTCCACCACCGGAGTGCAGAACAATCAGCACAACACCTTCGGACGGTTCGCGAGCCGCCTCGAGCACGAGCGCAACAGCATCTTTTCCGGCCTCGGCAGCCGCTTCCAGAACGATCACACGGTCTTCTGCGAACAGCGACGGACTGAGCAGTTCGGCAAGTTCTGGCGCATTGGCATCGCCGGCACGCATCCGGGTGATTGGCAGATCCGAGATTCCCTGCCCACGATCACCACGAACGGCCTTGATCAACGTCGACACTGCCCGTTCGATCAGGAATTCGTCGTCTCCGAGAACGAGGTGCAACGGGTCGAGGCCAGCCGGAGTACTCACCCGAAGATCGTCCCACGAGGTACCGACACCACGGACACGGACCCGTCGCCACTTCCGTACACCGCGAGCGTGCCACCTTGATCGGTACGTGCCACGACGCCACCCAACGATTCCAGCTCGCTCAACACCTGCGGATGCGGATGCCCGAAGGTGTTGCCGGCGCCGGCGCTCACCAAGGTCAGCCGGGGGCGAACCGCCTCGAGAAATGCTTTCGATGTAGTTCGTGAGCCGTGATGCGGCAGTTTCAGGACATCTGCCCGCACGTCGATTCCGCTACGCATGATCGACGCTTCACCCGCGGTTTCCGAGTCGCCTGTCAACAGTATGCGGCCCGCACTCGTGTGCGCCATCAGCACCAGGGACTGATCGTTGGCCGACGCGTCCGCGTCCACGACATCACGGGGTACCGGCAACACAGGACCGAGAACGTCGAACTGCACCGTCCCGAGAACAAACGTGGACCCGGCGCGCAGACCGACCAGCGGAACTCCATGGGCTCGTGCGGCCGCGTCCACATCGCGAAAACCTGATTCCGGCAACAACATCGGGCCGACACCCACAGCCGACACCGAACGACCGGCAAGCACGGCGTCGAGTCCGGCGATGTGATCGGCATGAAAGTGACTGATCAGAACGAGCGCAATATCCTCGACCCCGAGCATGTTCAGGCAACGGTCCATCGACGTCGGATCGGGCCCGACGTCGATCACGATTACCCGGCCATCCCCCGTCGCCAGCACCAGACCGTCACCCTGCCCCACATCGCACATCACCATGGCCCATCCCGGCGCCAGCCGCCCACCGGAGAAGACGTGGTGAAACGCCAGTGCCAGCACCATTCCCGTCAGCACTGCGCCGAGTAGCCACCGCGAGATGCGATTCCACAGCAGGAGTATCGAGACAAGCACCAGCCCCAGGACTACAAGTGCCCCGAGCAATCCCGACGGCACGGTGAGGTTTGCCCCTGGCACCGAGGCAGCCCGGTCTGCGACGGAGAGCAGCCACCACATCGGCGGCCGCACAGCCAAAGCCAGAAGTGCGGCCGCGGGCGCACTGACCAAGGCGAGCAGCGCCATCAGCGCTCCCAATACCGTGAGAACTCCGATCACCGGTGCCACCAACAGGTTTGCGGCTATCGACACGACACTGAGCGTGCCTGCCATCGCGGCCACTACCGGCGCGGTGACAGTAAACGCGGCACTCGACACTGCCGTCATCTCTGCCAGCCACCGCGGCCAACCGCGCAGCCGAAGTGCGTCGACCCACACGGGCGCAAGGATCACCAAGGCCCCGGTTGCCGTGGTCGACAACACAAATCCCCAGTCGACGGCCAGTTCCGGCATGACGATCACCAGCACGATGACGGCGGCACTCAACGCTGGCAGCGCCTGTTTACGTCGTCCCGTCACCAAACTCAGCAATCCGATCGTGCCCATCACCGCGGCGCGAAGCACACTCGGCGACGGCCGCGCCACAATCACGAACGCCAGGATCGTCACAGCTGCAAGTGCCGCCCCGATCCGCGGATCGAGTGCGGCAGCCCGCACCAGCAGTAACACAGCGCCCAGGAGAATGCTGATGTTTGCACCGGACACGGCGGTGAGATGAGAAAGACCGGCCGCCGTGAAGTTGTCCTTGACCACCGGAGACAAGGCAGAGGTGTCCCCCACGACCAAACCGGGCAGCAGGCCCGCCGCATCGGGAGCCAGTGCCTGAGCACATACCTCCGCAAATCGAGACCGCACGACGCCGGCCCACCGCTGATACCACGGTGCGCCGCCGATCTCGAGCGGCCCGCCTTCGGTGGTGATCACTGCCAACGTCAGATCCGAGCGCGATGGAACGCTTACCTTTCCCCGAATCGTAAGCGCCTGTCCGGGAAGCGTTTCCGGCCACAGTCCGCTCGGCGCGCGTACTGTCACGGCGCCGCCGGCGTCGTAGTGCTGATTACCCACGGTCACCGATCGCACCGATGCCCGGAAATACACCTGACCGGGACCCATCGACGACGCCGTCGCCCGTGGGTCCTCGGTGGGGTTCACCTCCGCGGTCACCCACCCTCCGGATGCCGCCGCGCGCGCCAGTGGATGCGCTTCGACATCTGCCATCCGCCACGCAGTCACAGCGCTGAATGCACCGCCGAATACGCAGGCCACCAATAGGACCGGAATCCAGCCCGTAGGTCCCCACCGCCACACGCAAACAGCCAGGCCGGCGCAGGCAATACCCGAAGCCACCGCGACGCACCACGCAAGTCCGGGCCCGAACACGATGCCCGCAGCAGTTGCTCCCCACACCGCCAACGCCGCGGGCACAAGCCTAGCGTCGAGAACCCGCTGCTCTGCATCCCCGTTCACACCGTGACCAGAGCTCGCAGCTTGTCGAGCCGCGCCGGGCCTATGCCGTCCACCTCACCCAATTGCTCTACATCCGTGAACTTTCCGTTGGACGTACGCCACGCGAGGATCGCACTGGCCGTGACGGGTCCAACTCCGGGAAGCGCGTCGAGTTCGGCTTCCGTCGCAGTATTCAGATTGATCGGCGCCCCACTCACACTCGGCGTAGCCGACCCCCCACCCGCTGTAGTCGAACTGATCTGCTGATCCGGCGAATCACCCACCGCACCAACAACTACTTGATCGCCGTCGGACAGTTTCTGTGCCAGGTTCAAGCTGAGAGTGTCAGCGTTGTCGAGCACCCCACCGGCCGCGCTCAGTGCATCAGCGATCCGTGAGGTATCGGGCAGTGTCACCAATCCGGGGTTGTGCACCAGCCCGACAACACTGACAACCACCGATGCCGAGCCAGAGTCATCGACGAGCGCTGACGGCTGAGCCTGATTCGATGTCGCGACCGGAATTCCCACAGCTGCAGGCAGTGCCGGCACCGCCTGGATTGTCGGCGAATCCCACCACAGTGCAAAAACACCGAGCCCGGCGGCAGCAAGCGCAATGAAAACCAACACAATTGCACCGCGCCGGTGCGGACTCCATCGCATACCGCGCCAATGTTCTGGCACCGCGGAAAACCGAGCATCCCCCTCAGATCCGTCTTCCTCGTCGACATCCAGAAGCCACTCGGGCACTGCAGGACGGGCGACGTCGCCGCTCATCGCGGAAAGTCGATCGCGCACCCTCTCCCGCTCTTGATTGATCCGCATGAGGCGACGCTAGCGAGCGGCCACTGATCTGTGCAGCGAGAGAAATCGTGTTGGGGATAACTGGCAGTCTGTGGATAACCGACTGGTCAGGGCACATCTTCCGGAAGTGGGCACACCACGACACCGATCGCGCCTACGCCGACGTGCACGCCCAGGACTGCGCTGAAATCGGTGACCACGGTTTCGGCGACATTCGGGATTCGCTCGGACAGTTGTGCGGCGATGCCCTCGGCTCGTTCCCGAGCTTTCATGTGATGGACGGCGACGGCCACGCGGCTGCGCCCCGCTCGCTCCACTGCCGCATCAACCAATCTCGCGAGCGCTTTGGTGCTGGTGCGAGTTTTTTCTTTCAAGACCAGTTTGCCGTCCACCAGGTGCAGCAGCGGTTTCATCGCCAGGGCGGTACCCAACAACGCTGCCGCGGTACTGATCCGGCCACCACGACGCAATTGGTCGAGCTTGTCGACGAAGATGAAGGCGCGCCCGCGTTCGGCTACGTCGACAGCGCGGTCGTACACGAGGTCGAGCGGAGATCCGGTCGCTGCGAATCGTGCCGCTTCCAATGCCGGGAACCCCAAACCCATACCGGTGGACGCTGAATCGACGATGCGTACCTTGCCGCCGAATTCCTCCGCCGCCTGCCTCCCGGCGTCCCAGGTGCTCGAAAGTTGCCGCGAGATGTGGACTGCGACAACGCCGTCGCCCTGGCTCAGGTCCAGTGCGCGCCCGTAGGCCTCGGTCAGCTCTGCCGGTGAGGCACCAGCCGTCGAGAGCCCGGACAGGTCGTCGGGAATGGTGTCGACGCCTTCGAGGAAATCAGCGCTGTCACGAAGGATGTGCAACGGAACGATTTGAAGCCCACACGCTTCGGAAGATTCGTGTGGGACGCAGGCAGACGAATCCGTGACGACGACAACTGACACTTCGCTACCCGACCTCACTCGCGGACGTGGGCGCACGCTGAGCTTCGGCGGCGCGAATTGCGGCAGTCATGGCCCGGGCGACACCGATGTGTCCGTCCCAACCCCAGTGAATTCCGTCCGGGTTGCCATTGTCGGAGAACACGTTTTCGCGTACCGCCTCGGCAAGATCCACGATGGGTACCTCTTTGGCTGTTGCCCATTCGGTAATCGCAGATACTGCGGCCGGACGACCGGCATGGACACTCGCGTACGCGTCACTGCGATGCACGGACGGCAACGTCGCGATCATCGGCAGCTCGGGACGCATGTATTCCAACGCGTTTCGTGAGCTCTCGAGGTATTCGACGCTCAGCTTCGGGGGCAGCGCCACGGGGCGGCCGAGTGGTGCCAGGCGCGGTTGAAGCCACTGGTATCCCTCGCGGACCACGCGTCGTAGGGCCGGTGGCCGCACGTAGCGGATGGTTTCACGCAACGCGGTGGGCAGCGGTGACGGCAGAGAATCCATACCGCCGACGGCAAACACAACAGCCCCGGCGCGCGGGACGGCAGCCCACACTCGCGGGTCCTGGGTCAGCGCCCACCACGCGTCGCGACACGTCCAGCCGATGCGCGCGACAAGCTCGACGTCCCACCCCAACTCCTCGGCGACGAGGTTGGGCCAGATCCGCGGATGGTCGGCAGCCAGTCCGCCTTTGGGGCCGAAATACGACAGCGAATCGGCAATAACCAGAAGGACGGGGCGCTGCCCGTCGGCACTCTCAGAGGACGTCATTTGCGACACTCGCAGAAGCATTCCATACGTCGAGTCGCCATTCGATGGAAGCCGGATCTCCGTGTCCGCTGAGCTGAACCCAACTCGTATTTCCGAGACCGCCCAGAATCGCCCAGCGGTCGATCGGCAAGTCGAGCAGTGCAGCGGTCAACGCCGCGATCAAGCCGCCGTGTGCCACCAGGACAACCGGCCTCTCGGCCCAGTCGGGAAGTGCCGCCAGAAGTTCCGTCACCACCGGCACACTGCGCTTCGCAACGTCGATGCGGCTTTCACCGCCAGGCGGGGCCAATGTCGCGTCAGCTCGCCACGACGCCCGGAGCCCAGGTGTCTGCTCGTCGACGTCGCTGTGGGTCAATCCCTGCCAGTCGCCGAGGTGCGTCTCACGCAGACGCGTGTCGGTGAGGACCGGAAGCCCGGCCGCATCACCGACAGCGACTGCCGTGAAGTACGCGCGCTTGAGGTCCGAGGACACGATGGTCAGCGGCGCACGGTCGGCGATCACCGGACCGGCACTCTTCGCTTGCGTACGCCCCAACTCCGACAAGTCGGTGTCGAGTTGCCCCTGCATCCGAGAATCGGCGTTGTACACGGTCTGCCCGTGGCGGAGCAGAATCAGCCGCCGCACAGGATTCGACGCCGCTCCCGGCGCCGAGGAGGTCACAGTGAAGGTTCCTGCGCGTCCGGCTCGGCAACCGTGTCGGTGTCGAACACTGTGTGTGCGTCAGCCGGTCCCGGGATGTTCAGGCCGAGTCCTTCGACCTCGACTGCCGGGCAGTCCTTCCACAGACGATCGAGAGCGTAGAAATTGCGCTCCTCGTCGTGCTGCACGTGAACAACGATCTCGGCGTAGTCGAGAAGTGCCCAACGACCCTCGCGGGTGCCTTCACGACGGATCGGCTTGTGGCCGGCCTCGCGGAGGCGATCTTCGATGTTCTCGACGATCGAGTTCACCTGACGCTCGGTAGCGGCGGATGCGATGACAAAGCAGTCCGTGATGACCAATTGCTCGGACACATCGAGCACCACCACTTCAGTGGCCAGCTTCTCGTCGGCTGCCAGGGCCGCGATGCGTGCCATGTCGATGGCTTCGGTTGTTGCGCTCACTCGATGTTCTCCAGTTTCGTCTTCTTGGTATTGCTTCTAGTTCGAATCGGCCGTCTTGCCAGGCGCCGGTTCCGACATGGTTGTCGCACCGTCACGGCGCTCCGCGTCGACAGGTCGATACAGGTTCCGCTTCGAGATGTACTGCACCACTCCATCCGGTACGAGGTACCAGACAGGACGGTCTTCGCTTGCTCGACGCCGACATTCGGTCGACGAAATGGCAAGAGCCGGGATCTCGATCAACGTCACCGCATCGGCGGGCATCGTGTCGAGGTGAGCGGCCAGGTGCTCGGTGTTGAGATCGAAACCCGGTCGCGATACTCCGACAAATTTTGCCAATGCGAACAACTCTTCCCAATCTTGCCAGGAAAGGATGCTGGCCAGCGCATCGGCACCGGTGATGAAGAACAGTTCCGCGTCCGGATGATAAGCCCGCAGGTCGCGAAGTGTGTCCACGGTGTACGTCACTTTTTCACGGTCGACATCGACCCGGGAAACGGAAAACCGCGGGTTGGAGGCGGTGGCGATGACCGTCATGAGGTACCTGTCCTCTGCCGGGCTGACGCCTCGAGCCTCCTTCTGCCACGGTCGGCCGGTGGGGACGAAGATCACTTCGTCGAGTCCGAACCTGTCGGCGACCTCACTCGCTGCGACGAGGTGACCGTGGTGAATGGGGTCGAAAGTGCCGCCCATCACGCCGAGGCGTCGAGCACGTTCCACCGATTGTCCCTTCTGCACAGCTGCCGAGCTTACGTGTCTCACACCGGCAGCAGGCCGGACACCACGTCGGCCAGCTGCTGGGCGGAGCGGCACTCGTGCATGCTGATGACCTCGTTGTACACCTTGGCAGCCGAGTCGCCCGACCCCCACTGCCCCTTGGGCTCTGGATTGAGCCAGTGTGCGTGCTTGGCCACTGCAACCATCTGTGCGAGTGATTGCAGGTTGGGGTCGCGGTAGTTGTTGCGACCGTCGCCCAGTACCAGCAGTGATGTGCGACTGGTGATGCTCTGTGCGAACTTCTCCTGGAATACCCCGAAGGCGTGGCCGTAGTCGGAGTGACCGTCGTACGTGATCAGCTCCGCTTCACGAACCATCCGTGACATCGCGGATCCGAGGTCGGCATTCGAATCGAAGTACCGGGTGACCTCGTCGGTGGTGTCGATGAACGCAAATACGCGTACGCGGGAGAACTGCTCTCGCAGAGCGTTGACCAACAGCAAGGTGAAGTGGCTGAACCCGGCTACCGAACCGGACACGTCGCACATCACGACAAGTTCGGGACGCGCGCGTTTGGGTTTGCGCTGCACCAGATCGATCGGCACCCCGCCCGTCGACATCGATTTACGCAAGGTTCGACGCAAGTCGATGGAACCGGCTCGGCTGCGACTGCGACGAACGGCAAGTCTGCTGGCGAGCAACCGTGCCAGCGGAGTCACGTTCTTCTTGAGCGTCGTGAGTTCCGCGTCGGACGCGCGTAGGAAGTCGACTTCTTCGGCCAGCTTCGGAACACCGTAGGTGGCGACGCGCTCCTTGCCGAGATTCTCGGCCGTACGTCGACGCGTTTCCTTCTCGACCATCTTGCGGAAGTCCGCGATGCGCTGGGCCGCTGTCCGCTTGGCAACCTCCGATTGATAGTCGGAGTTGTCCTTGCCCTCACTACCGCCCTGCTGATTACCGAGTAGTCCTTCGAGGATCTTGTTGAGCAGTGTTTCGGGAGCGACGTCCCGCAACGCCTGGTATGCGGAGAACGACGGTCCGTTGCTCGACTGGTACTGCCCCAGCTCTTCGACCATCGCGGCAGTGAGAAGCTCGGTCAGCTCCATGGCCTCGTCGCTGCCGTCGGTCAGCAGTTCGGCGATCAGCTCCCGCAGTGCCTGTAGATCGATGCTGCCGTCAGGCTTACGAGGCAGGCTGACGTCGACGTCGCCCACCGCACGGTCGCCGATCGCCCGCGGGAACCACAGGTCGAAAACGGCGTCGAAGGTCGCGCGATGGGTGGGCCGGCGCAGCAGCGAACAGGCCAGCCCTTCGCGGAGCGCTTCACGATCGAGGAGATCGAGAACCGACATGACCTGGCCGGCGTCGACGGTCTCGGAGGGGCCGACCATGATGCCGCGTCGGCGAAGGGCCTCGACAAAATCGACGAGGTGACCTGGCAGACCGTATGGCGCCGCCAGTCCACCCGGCTTGATCGGTGACGTACCTCCGAGTGCCATGACCAGACCTCAGTTCAGCCGAAGTTCGGCGGTGGCTCGCACCTGATCGGACTGGTGCTTGAGGATGACGCCGAGTGTTGCGCGTACGGCGTCGTCGTCGAGTGTGTCCATGCCAAGGGCGAGGAGCGTGCGTCCCCAGTCGATGGTTTCGGACACCGAGGGAACCTTCTTGAGCTGCATGCCGCGCAGAACCCGGATGGTGTTGACCAGCTGCTCGGCAATGGCTTCGGGCAGTTCGGGGACACGGCTGGCAAGAATGCGACGTTCGAGATCTGCATCGGGGAAATCGAGATGCAGGAACAGGCAACGACGCTTGAGTGCCTCGGACAGCTCACGCGTCGCGTTGGATGTCAGCACCGTGAACGGCTTACGTGTTGCGGTGATGGTTCCGAGTTCCGGGATGGTGACCGCGAAGTCGCTGAGAACTTCGAGCAGCAGTCCCTCGATCTCGACGTCGGCCTTGTCGGTCTCGTCGATCAACAGGACTGTCGGGTCTTCGCGGCGAATCGCCTTGAGCAGTGGACGCGCGAGAAGGAATTCCTCCGAGAACACATCAGCCTTGGTGGAATCCCAGCTGTGGTCCGAGCCGGACTGGATGCGCAGGATCTGCTTCGCGTGGTTCCACTCGTACAGCGCACGAGCCTCGTCGACGCCCTCGTAGCACTGCAGGCGCACCAACTCGGCGCCTGTCGTCTGGGCTACCGCGCGCGCCAACTCGGTCTTACCGACACCGGCCGGTCCCTCGATGAGCAGGGGCTTGCCCAGTCGGTCGGCAAGGAACACTGCCGTTGCAGTGCCCTTGTCGGACAGGTAACCCGTCTCGGCCAAACGCTCGATCACGTCGTCGACGCTCGAGAAGAACGGTGTTGTATCGGGAAGAGCTCGGTCCACGGTTAACTCCTAAAAAGGGTGGGGCAAGTCCAGGTGAACGATCAGGCGGGTCGGGTGTGTCCGTCGCCCCAGACGATCCACTTGGTGGACGTCAGTTCCGGCAACCCCATGGGGCCGCGTGCGTGAAGTTTTTGCGTCGAGATGCCGATCTCGGCTCCGAATCCGAACTGCTCGCCGTCGGTGAAGGCAGTAGATGCGTTGACCATGACGGCTGCTGCGTCGACGCGCGCGGTGAACTCGCGGGCAGCCGAGAGATCCGACGTCACGATTGCCTCGGTGTGGCCGGTGCCGTACGTGTCGATGTGCTCGACTGCCTCGTCCAGATCGGCAACAACCTTGAGTGCGACGTCGAGCGTGAGGTACTCGTTCGACCAGTCGTCCTCGGTGGCCGGAACGAGGCCGGGCAGATCGCCGTGAACAACGACGTCATGCATCTGCAGCGCCTGAAGCAGAGCGGGAACCGCGGTGTCGGCAATGGCTTTGTCGACCAGGATCGTCTCGGCGGTGTTGCACACGCTTGGCCGACGGGTCTTGGAGTTGAGCACAATCTTCTCGGCCATCACCAGATCGGCAGCCGAGTGTACGTAGACGTGGCAGTTTCCGACACCGGTCTCGATGGTGGGGACCGTGGCATCACGAACGACGGCACTGATCAGGCCGGCGCCGCCGCGCGGGATGACAACGTCCACGAGACCGCGGGCTTGAATCAGGTGCGTCACGGTGGACCGGTCTGCGCTCGGCAGAAGTTGAACGGCGTCTTCGGGGAGCTGCTGCGCAGCCAACGACGCACGAAGAGCGACCACAAGAGCTTCGTTGGATTTGACTGCCGACGACGAACCGCGAAGCAGTGCAGCATTTCCCGACTTCAGGGTCAGACCGAACGCGTCGACCGTGACGTTGGGGCGGGCTTCGTACACCATGCCGACAACACCGAGCGGGACGCGCTGCTGACGCAGTTCCAGGCCGTTGGGCAGCGTGGAGCCGCGGAGCACTTCACCGATGGGGTCGGGTAGTCCGGCAACCTGACGCAGACCCGAAGCGATACCTTCGATGCGATCCGCTGTCAGACGCAATCGATCAAGCAGCGATTCCTCGGTACCCGCAGCTTTCGCGGTGTCGATATCGACGGCATTTGCCGTCAGGATCTGATCACTTGCGGCAAGAACCGCGTCGGCCGCGGCGTGGAGCGCGCGGTCCTTCTGTGCTGTGGTCAGCAACGCCAGGACACGCGAAGCCTTACGCGCCCGGCGGGCAGCCTCGTGCACTACGTCGCGAGTGTCCGAGCCGGTGGAAGTTACAGCAGTCATGAATACACATTAGCCATTGGCTCCGACGCGTTCCTTTCGGGAATGATTCGGACTGTTACCGCTGTTGCACGGGATCGACCACCTTCGGGTGATCCTCCCCTTCCCCGAGTCAGGAGTTACTCCGTGAGCGTGCTGTTCGAACCTCTCACCTTGCGCGGCGTCACCATTCCCAACCGCGTGTGGATGGCACCGATGTGCCAGTACTCCGCTGATGTCATCGGCGATCAGGTGGGAGTGCCCAACGAATGGCATCGAACGCATCTGGCGAGCCGAGCTATCGGTGGTGTCGGCCTGATCCTCACCGAGGCGACCGCTGTGAGCCCGGAAGGACGAATCAGCCCCGCCGATCTCGGTATCTGGAACGAGCGGCAGGCTCGCGCGTTTGCCGAGATCAACGCGCAGCTCGCGTACTTCGGAGCGGTGCCCGGAATTCAGCTGGCGCACGCCGGCCGCAAGGCGTCGACGAAGGTTCCGTGGCGTGGCGGTAGATCGCTCGACCAGGATGACCGCCTGTCCTGGACGACCGTCGCCCCGAGCGCCGTGGCATTCGGTGATTACCTAACGCCCGCGGAACTGACAACAGATGCGATTGCCGGCATCGTCGCCGACTTCGCGGCGGCAGCCACCCGCGCGCTTCAGGCGGAGTTCAAGGTCGTCGAAATTCACGCGGCGCACGGATACCTGATCCACCAGTTCCTCTCCCCGCTCAGTAACAAGCGAACGGATCACTACGGCGGCAGTTTCGAGAACCGCATCCGCTTCCTCCTCGAAATCCTCACGGCGGTTCGAGAAGTGTGGCCCGCCGAGTTGCCCCTGTTCGTCCGTGTGTCAGCCACGGACTGGGTCAGCGAGGAGCGTGGGCTCGAGGTCGGCAGTTGGACTGCGGATCAGACTGTGTCACTTGCCAACATCCTCACCGACTACGGCGTCGACCTCGTCGACGTGTCCACTGGCGGTAATTCGCCGGGAGTACAGATCCCGGTCGAGCCCGGCTACCAGGTTCCCTTCGCCCGCCGGATCCAGAACGAATCCCTGGTTCCCGCAGCGGCAGTCGGACTGATCACCGAACCCGAGCAGGCAGAGAAGATCGTCGAGGACGGCAGTGCGGTGGCCGTGCTGTTGGGACGCGAACTCCTGCGTGATCCCTACTGGGCACGGCGCGCCGCACGTGAGCTGAATGCCGAAGTAGGACCGCGAGTTCCGTCGCAGTACGCCCGCGCATTCTGAAGGCAGGCGCAGGCACCTCAGCTTCGAAGGCGGCCGCGGCGTCGAGTCTTTGTCGCTTCGACGGGATCGATGCTGCGCTCGGCCCAGATCGACGCGAGGTGCAAGCTCATTTCCCGACCGGAATGGACGTGTGAAAATGCAGATGCAGCAGCGCGATCCGGATCGCGCTCGGCTATCGCCGCATAGAGGTGTTCGTGTTCGGCGCACTGTTGTCCGGGATCACGGTCTTTGGTGAGATGAAACAGCCACTGGACGCGCGCCTCGAGTGGCCTGAGCAACGACTCGAGCAGCGGGTTCGCCGACATCTCGACAATCATCGAGTGGAACCGTGCGTTTGCCGCGGCAATCGCCGGCTTGTCGTTCAATGCGGTTGCCGCCCGCGCTGTTTCGAGCTGGACAGAAAGCGCATTCAGCGAGTCGGCGTCCGCGCGTTCAGCGGCCAGCCTCGCTGCCAGCACTTCGAGACTCTCGCGAACATCGAAGAGGTCCCGCACGTCGTCGACGGTAAACGGAGAGACAATCGCTCCCTGCCTCGGCACCAGGACAACAAGTCCATCCTGTTGCAGCAGTGAGAGCGCCTCGCGCAGCGGGATGCGGGAGACATTCAATTCAGCAGCCAGATCGCGTTCGATCAGTCGAGCGCCCGGAGCCAGCACCAAATTGACGATGCGGCCACGAATCTCGTCATAGGCGATGTCTCGCAATGATTTTCGAGTATCCACCGGAACTTCTGTCGACACGGGCACTCCTTCGATCTTCTTCTGCACTCGAGTTGAGCGTAGCGGTGCACGATCCCCCGGGACGCGGTGTGCAGTCCCTTACGTATCGGTAACACCGACGAAATACGGGTCCTCCATTCTTCTACTTAACGGTATACCGCTAAGTGCTCGAACGAACTCAGGAGAACCCGATGAAACTTCCTCTCGCACTCGCAGCAGTCGCAGCCACCGCATTGACCTTGACTTCCTGCAGTTCAGCCGACTCCGAACCGTCGAGTGACGCCCTCTCCGTCGGCGTCTTCTTTCCCGGTTCGATCTCGGATACAGGCTTCATGGAGTCCGGCTACCTCGGCTACCAGCGAATGGTCGAGACGTACGGCGACCGGATCGACGCCAGCTACGTCGAGCAGGTCGCCGCAGCGGACTACCAGCAAGCCCTCCAGCGATTCGCGTCGACAAACGACCTGGTCATCTCCGTCGGCGGCCAAACCGACGCCGACGTCCGAAAAATCGCCGCACAGTTCCCCGACGTCAAGTTCGTCGAAATCGGCGGCCCGGCCGATGCAGTTCCGCTCGACAATCTGGCCTACTACGACCCCCAGCAGGCCGAAGCCGAATTCCTTTCCGGCGCAGTTGCTGCGAGCGTGTCCAAGACCGGCACCGTCGGATTTGTCGGTGGCGTGGAACTCCCCGCAATTGTCAACGCAGCATCGGCATTCCAATCCGGAGCCACACTGACGCGCCCGGATATTCGAGTCCTCAGCCCACAATATGTCGGCGACTTCAACGACCCAGCCAAGGCCAAGCAAGCTGCCAGCGCCGAATTTTCCGGTGGCGCTGACGTTCTCGGACAGATCGTCAACCTCGGTAAGCAGGGATTGCAGCAGGCTGCCCGCGAAGCCGGCGGCACCATGAGCGGTGGACCCATCCCCGGCGACTGCAGCGATCCCACCTATCTCGGCTACGTCCGCACCGACATCGGAACCGAAATCGAATACGCGGTGTCCTCGACACTCGACGGCACGTGGGCTGCCGAACAGGTTCCGTTCGGACTCACTTCCGACAAGGGCGGCACCGACTACGTACTGTGCAGCAGCGACCCCGCAGCCGCGGCCGCGTTGACGAAGGCCAAGGCAACCGTGGCCGATGGCACCGTGAAGTTGTACTGACCAATGGCCACACTGACACTGAACGGCGTTGGCAAGCGTTTCGGATCGGTATCCGCGTTGACCGATGTCACGATGACCGTCGCCCCGGGCTCGGTGCACTGCATCCTCGGCGAGAACGGCGCGGGAAAGTCCACGCTGTGCAACATCGTCTTCGGCTCCACTACACCGTCATCAGGCACGATGACACTCAACGGCCATACCTATACGCCGCAGTCCCCCGCCGACGCCATAGCTGCGGGAATTGCGATGGTCCATCAACACTTTTCCCTGATTCCGACCATGACCGTCCGTGAGAATCTCCTGCTCGGCACCAAAGGTTTTCGCCTTCCGGTCGATGCGCTGACCGCCAAGCTCGACGTCATCTCTCAGCAATACGGATTGACCGTCGACCTCGACGCGTTGACGTCCGACCTGCCCGTCGGATCTCGCCAGAAAGTGGAAATTGTCAAAGCTCTGCTACGAGCTCCCGAGCTGGTGCTACTCGACGAACCGACTGCGGTCCTCGACCCCGGTGAAATCGATTCACTGATCGGAACGTGCCATGCACTGGCCGCGGCCGGCACATCCGTTGTACTCATCACGCACAAACTCGGTGAGGTCGCCCGCGCAGCCGACGCGGCAACGGTACTGCGCGGCGGAAAAGTCAGTGGCGGTGGGCTTCTCACGGAGACATCGATTTCCGACCTTCTCACCGACATGGTGGGTTCTGCTGCGCCCCTCTCCCACGCCCGGGTGGTCAGGCGCCCCGCTTCGCGCGAGCCCGGACTGACACTTGCCAACATCTCGTTCACGCGCCCGGATCGAAGCGAAGCACTCACTGGTGTCGATCTGACCGTGTATCGAGGTGAGATCGTCGGTATCGCGGGCGTCGAGGGTAACGGCCAGAGCGAGTTGGCTTCGATCCTCTCCGGCGCAATCACGGCAGACACCGGGAAAATCCTTCTCGACGCGGTGGACATCACGGGTTTCGACCCCGCAGCACGAACCAGGATCGGCCTCGGGGTGGTCCCCGAAGATCGTCACGCTGAGGGGATCGTCTCGGAGTTGACAGTCACCGACAACCTGCTTCTCGGCCGGTTGAAGGATTACACGCGGTTCGGACTGCTCGACCGCGCCAAGATGGCTGTCCGAACGGCAAGTGCGATCGACGAATACTCCATCCGCGCCGATGGCCCTGGCGCCCCGATGCACTCGTTGTCCGGGGGTAATCAGCAGAAAGTTGTACTCGCCCGCGAACTCTCGATCGACGGGCTCGCAGCGGTCGTTGCAGCGCAACCGACCCGTGGTCTCGATATCGGCGCAGTCAGCTTTGTGCTCGACAGACTCCGCCGGGTCGCCGACGCCGGGACTGCCGTGCTTGTCATCTCCAGCGAATTGGACGAACTGATGGCTGTGTGCGACCGGATCTTCGTGGCCTACCGCGGGCAGTTGCTGGGGCCGATTGATGCGAATTCCGCTTCTGCACAGGCCAAGATCACCGAACTGATGATGGGAGTGGCAGCGTGAGTCGACACCCACTGGTCATCGGATCGGCTGCCCTCGCGATTGCCGCACTGATCGGCCTCCTTCTCGCCGCGGCCGCCGGTGCCGGCCCGGCCGAGACCACTGAAGCGCTTTTCGACGGCATGTTCGGGACACCCTTCGCCATCGGCACGTCCTTGAACAACGCAGCACTGCTCATGCTCATCGCAGCGGGCTTCACCATCGCCTACCGGGCGGGTTTGGTCAATGTTGGCGGCGAAGGCCAGATGGCTTTGGGAGGCATCTGCGCGACAGCCGTCGGTGTGTCGCTTCCGGAGGGACTTCCGGCCGGACTGGGCATCGTCCTGGTACTGGCGTCCGCTGCCGTCGGTGGCGCATCCTGGGCGTCGATCGCTGCGTACCTGAAGGTTCGGCGCGGTACCAGCGAAATCATTACGACCCTCCTCCTCAACTTCGTGGGTCTCGCGGCCGTCGTACTCGTTGTTCACGAACCTGCACTACTGCGCCAGCCCGTGACTTCGTCCGAGACCCTTCCACAGTCCGAGCCGCTGAAAGAATCCGGCCAGCTTGCACTACTCGGCTTGCACAAGTCACCCGCAACCATCGCGCTTCTCATTGCCCTCGTCGCCGTCGTCGCAGTCGGAGTCCTGCTCCAGCGCAGCGCTGTCGGACTGAAGCTGCAATCGGTCGGCTTGTCGCAGAAAGCTTCTCACCGTCTCGGAATCCCCGTCGATCGCACCCGATTCCTGAGTCTGACTGCCGCTGGGGCCTTTTCCGGAGTCGCCGGGGGCATGATTGTCGCCACCGCACCTTTCGTTTTGGCCGAAGGTTTCTCGTCGGGATTGGGGTTCACCGGACTTGTTGTCGGTTTGCTCGCCCGCGGGTCCATGACGGCAGTAGCGGCTGTTTCCCTTCTTCTCGGATTCCTGGTCTCGGGTGGCATCAATCTCCAACTGGCAGTGGGTGTTCCCGCGGCAACCGTGTCAGTAGTCGAATCCGTTCTCATCATCCTCATCGCAGGCAGCGCACTGTGGACTACGACGTCCGCCGCGCGCACGAGAAAGCCCGCACCGAGCCAGGAAGTTGTATCGGTATGAGTACTGCAGTGATCACCGGAATCGTCACCAGCGGAGTCAGCTTCGCCATTCCCTTGTTGGTTGCGGCAAGCGGCGAATCGATCAGTGAACGTGCCGGTGTGCTCAACCTCAGCATGGAGGGAATGATGCTGACCGGCGCCTTCGCGAGCGTTCTTGCGACTGTTACCACCGGCTCCCCCGTCCTCGGTGTGGTGGCCGGAGTCATCGCGGCCACCGTTTTCGGCATCGCACAGGCTCATCTGAGCGTTCACCTACGCGCAGATCAGATCGTCATCGGAGTCGCCGGAAATGCTCTCGCCTTGGGTCTGACAACCTTCGGATCCCGAGTACTCCTGTCCGACGGAAAAGGTCAATCGATCGACGGATTCCACAGCGTCGATATCCCCGTACTCAGTGACATACCTTTTATCGGGCCCACCTTGTTCGGCCAGACCCTGCTCGGATATCTCTGCATCGCACTCGTCGTTGCCATGGCCGTTCTGTTCTCCAAACGGACTGTGCCCGGTCTGACCATCGACGCTATCGGCGAGGACGCACTCTCGGTCGATTGGACCGGACTACCGGTACGACGCGTTCGATATCTGTGTGTCCTTCTTGCTGCTGCCGCGGGCGGCCTTGCCGGCTCGCAACTTGCACTCTCGGAAGTTCATTCGTTCAGCGACAACATGACCGGTGGCCTCGGCTACCTCGCAGTGGTTGCCGTCATCGCCGGCGGATGGCGAATACTCGGCATCGTCTATGCCTGCGTGTTCTTCGGAATCGCACAAGCACTGCAGTTTGCATTGCCCGCTCTCGGCATCGACATTCCGTACGCACTGCTCGTCATGCTGCCGTATGTCATCGCGATCGTCGCGATCAGCGGATTCATCGGGGGCCGTAGTGCACCGTCCTGCTTGACCATTCCCTACACCGGCAACAGCCGATAAGGACCCATTCATGACTTTGATTCTCAACCACTCCGACATCACGACGTTGATCGACCGCAGCGAGATCTACGACGCTGTCGAGCGCGCCCATGCCGACCTGGCTCGGGGCGACGCATTCAACCCACAACCATCCGCGATGCCGTTGCCGAACGGCGGAAACTCGATTCCGATGACTGCGGCAACAGCGCAGTCGAGTTCGGTCAAACTTCTTTCGGACATGCCTGCCAATGCCGCTCGCGGCCTGCCGACTCAGCGCTCTACGATTATTCTCTCGTGTGCGGAAACCGGCGAATGCGAAGCGGTGCTCGACGGGCGAGCAATTACCGCAATCCGTACAGCCGCAGCCAGTGCAGTTGCCACGGAATATCTTTCCAGGAAATCAAGCACTGTTCTCGGCGTTGTCGGGGCCGGAACCTTGGCTGTGGAACACACGCGCGCGATTGCACGCGTTCGCGGAATCGAGAAGGTTCTCGTCTGGTCGCGCTCCGCGACCACGATCCGGACGTTCGAGGAACGCATCGCTGATCTGAACCTGGCAGTCGAGCGATCGGAATCCCCCCGAGCCGTCACCTCGGCAGTCGATATTCTGTGCACGCTGACGCCGTCGCACTCTCCGATCGTGTCGGGAGACTGGTTCCACCCGGGCCTTCACGTCAATGCCGTCGGCGCTCCGCCGAGAGCAGATTGGCGCGAAATCGATTCTGCCGGAATGCGAGTGGCATCACTGTTCGTCGACGCCACATCGACGACTCTTGCCAAATCCGGAGACGCCCTGCTCGCTATTGCCGAAGGTGCCATCACCGCTGAAGACCTCCAGACCGAAATCGGACACGTCATCACCGGCCAGAAGCCGGGACGCACATCGAGCGACCAGATCACGTTGTTCAACTCGGTCGGAATCGGCCTTCAAGACCTTGTCACCGCTCGAATACTGCTATCCCGTGCCCGCGCAGCCGGCGTGGGAACAGAATTGGATTTGACGGCATGAACAACGTCCACCTCCGCCGGGCAATCGCACTCGCGGCCGAAGCCGCAGGTGGCGGCAATCGGCCGTTCGGCGCCGTACTCGTCGGCGAGAACGGAACCGTCATTGCCGAAGGCCGCAACGAAGTGACGTCTTCCGGTGACCCGACGGCGCATGCAGAATTGGTCGCGATCCGCGGCGCCGCAGACGGTTCCACTACACATGCGACGATGTTCGCGAGCGGTGAACCATGCCCGATGTGCAGCGCCGCAATGGTGTGGGCGGGCATCACCCACATAGTTTTTGCGGCGACGGAATCAGAGTTCTCGAAAATCCTCGACGACGGTCCGCGATTCAAGCTGGGATGCGCGGAGATCATCGCCGCCGCAGATGTCGAAGTTTCCGTCATCGGTCCGCTCCTCGAAGCCGAGTCCCTCGCCGCCATGCGGGGGTGAGGCTGATACCGTGAATGTCTTACTTGCCGGACGTCCGGAGCCCACCAGGGCTTCGGACACTGCCGCGAGCCAGAGCCGAGCGACGGGGGTCGCATCGAGCCACAGGGCCCGCGGACATCATGTTCCCAACCGGCTCATCGGCGAGTGGGCAAGACAAAGATGCGTGCATCAGGTACGTGCCCCGCTCGGTTCGATGATTGCGCTGGGGAGCGCATGTCATGACAACACCAGAGAACTCGATCAGCGCTCTCGAAGTGGCCGAATCACCTGATGTCACCGTCACCGACGACGCATCGGTGAAACGGGCAGTCAAAGCGACCATGCTCGGAAATGCCATGGAGTGGTTCGATTTCGGCGTCTACGCCTATCTCGCCACCACTATCGGCAAAGTATTCTTCCCAGAGGCCAGTGGCAGTGCGCAATTGCTGTCGACCTTCGCGATCTTCGCTGCTGCCTTCATCGTCCGGCCATTGGGTGGCCTGTTCTTCGGGCCTCTGGGTGACCGCATCGGCCGCAAGAAAGTCCTGGCCACCACCATAATTCTGATGGCCGGCAGCACCTTTGCCATCGGTCTCGTACCGAGTTACGAGTCCATCGGCATGGCGGCGCCGATACTGCTCGTGCTCCTTCGCCTACTGCAGGGGTTTTCAACTGGCGGCGAATACGGCGGTGCCAGTACGTTTGTCGCCGAATACGCCCCGGACAAGCGTCGCGGCTTCTTCTCCAGCTTCCTGGAATTCGGCACCCTGGCCGGTTATGTTGCAGCAGCCGGCATCGTGACGATCATCCAGACAGTGGTCAGCCCGGAAGAGCTCCTCCAATGGGGCTGGCGCATACCGTTTCTCCTTGCCGGACCCCTTGGCCTGATCGGCCTCTACCTGCGCCTTCGACTGGAAGAGACACCCGCGTTCCAGCAGATGGAGCAGGCCGAAGAACGTTCTCTCGCCGACGAATCCACGGGGAAGAAACTGCGCGAAACGCTGGTCGAGAACTGGCGACCACTTGTTCTGTGCATCGTGCTCGTCGCGACCTACAACATCGCTCACTACGGCCTGCTCAGCTACATGCCGACCTATCTGACAAATACCCTCGGCTACGACGAATCCCACGGACTGGTTCTCATGATCGTGGTGATGCTCGTCATGATGGTCGGCATCAGCTACGTCGGCAAATTATCCGATCGGGTGGGACGTAAGCCGTTGTTGCTCAGCGGTTTCATCGGATTCTTCGTATTGTCGCTGCCTGCGTACCTGCTGATCGGAGTGGGCAACTACGTCACCGTTTTCCTTGGACTCGCCATTCTCGGCGGACTGCTTCTCCTGTTTGTCGGAGTGTTCCCCTCGGTCCTTCCCGCACTGTTCCCGACCGGAATCCGATACGGCGGCTTGGCAATCGGATACAACCTTGCCGTGTCGATCTTCGGCGGCACCACTCCCCTGGTCTTGACGGCACTCGAGAGTTCGACCGGTAGCAATCTTGTCGCGCCGATGTACATGATGATCGCCGCAGTCATCGGCGGCATCGCGGTGCTGATGATTCCGGAAACAGCGCGCAAGCCACTCGAAGGCTCACCACCGGCGGTGTCCACCGACGAAGAGGCCAGGCGGATCATCCGCAGGGTTCGACGGAAGAAAACTGCTGCCGCCGATAACCTGGAGGTATGAGCAAGCCCCGCATTGTTGTCGTCGGCAGCATCAACATGGACCTGACCACCTCGGTCCCCCGATTTCCTGCCCCCGGCGAAACCCTGCTCGGCACTGCCTTTGCCACTACGCCAGGTGGCAAAGGCAGTAATCAAGCGATCGCGGCAGCAAAGGCAGGCGGTGACGTCACGTTCATCGGCGCAGTCGGCGACGACGGTTTTGCTACCCAATTGCGCAGCACTCTCGCCGACGCCGGGGTGGATACCTCACTGCTGCGTAGCGTGAACGGTGCCAGTGGAGTTGCCGCAATTACCGTCGACGCTGACGCCGAAAACAGCATCATCGTGGTTGCCGGCGCAAATGCTTCCGTCACCGAGTTGACCGAACACGACCTCGGTGCCATCGCTGGCGCGGATATCCTGCTGTGCCAGCTCGAAATTCCCCTTGCCACTGTTACCGCCGCGGCACGACACGCCCGGCGAAACGGCACCGTCGTCATCCTCAATCCCTCACCGGTGCAGGACCTTCCGGAAGAGCTGATCGGCTCGGTGGACATCCTGATCGTGAATCACACCGAATCGACCCAGCTCGGCTCGGTCACCGATCGAGTTCCGTACCTCGTCACAACACTGGGCGCGGGCGGTGCCGATCTGCGCGAGCGCGACACGACCGTTCACGCGGATTCCCCGACGGTGACGCCCGTAGACACCACCGGTGCGGGTGACGCCTTCACCGGTGCCTTCGCGGTGGAATGGGTACTCGACAGCGATCGCGCCCTGCACTTTGCCGCCGTCGCAGGCGCCCTCGCAACTACTGTGAACGGCGCAGCGGTGTCATCGCCGACCCGATCCTCCATCGAGCGTCACTTACCGAAACGAGGCTGAAAGATGACCGACTACGAAGTTTCCGTGAAGTCCGTGCCCACTGTCCGGGTGGCGGAGTTGACCGGCACCGCCGAAGCCATGGACCCGTCGTCGATCGGCCCGGTTGTCCAAGGACTCTACGACCAGCTCAGCGCCGTATTAGGACGCGCCGGTCTGGTTCCGACCGGCCCTGCGATCGCGTACTACGAAGATGCCGATGACGGGGCGAAGACCGTCGTCCACGCCGCTTTGCCAGTAGAAACGGACCTCAGTGACGAATATGACTTCACCGTGACCGATCTGCCTGCCGAACCCCAGATGGCGACGCTCCTGCACACCGGGTCGATGGACAACTGCCTACCCGCCTACCAGGCACTTGGCCACTGGATCAAGCAGGGCGGATACCGCGCGGCCGGGCCCAGCCGCGAGGTGACCTTGGCGTTCACGGGTGACGTCGACGGCTGGGTAACCGAACTTCAGCAGCCGATCGAGAAGGTCTGAAACGCCCACCTGTCGGTGCCGTCCTGCACCATGGAAGCCATGACCGCCACCACTGCACCCGTACTGCGCGATGAAGCCGAGCGTCTGCTCCGTGAACTCGCCGGGCCAGACGCCCGCCTGCGCGAGGACCAGTGGACGGCTATCGAGGCTCTGGTGGTGCAGCGCAAGCGCGCGCTGGTGGTGCAGCGCACCGGCTGGGGTAAGTCCGCGGTCTACTTCATCTCCGCGAAGTTGCTACGTGCGTCCGGTCACGGCCCGACTGTCATCGTCTCGCCACTGTTGGCCCTGATGCGCAACCAGGTTGCCTCGGCCGAGCGAGCGGGTGTTCGAGCCGCCACCATCAACTCCGGCAACGTCACCGAGTGGGACGACATCCACGCGCGGGTGGCGGCCAACGATCTCGACGTTCTACTGGTCAGCCCCGAGCGTCTCAACAACCCCGACTTCCGCGATCAGGTGCTGCCGTCATTGGCAGCTGATGCGGGCCTCGTTGTGGTGGACGAGGCGCACTGTGTGTCCGACTGGGGTCACGACTTCCGTCCGGACTACCGGCGCATCCGCACCTTGATCGCCGAACTCGGCGACGGCATTCCCGTCCTCGCGACAACGGCTACGGCCAATGACCGGGTAGTGGCCGATGTCTCGGCACAACTGGGTGTGGGCGGCGAGGAAACACTGATCCTGCGCGGCGGACTCGAGCGAGAATCGCTGCACCTGTCCGTCGTGCACATTCCCGAGGCAACAGCGCGCGCAGCCTGGCTTGCGCAGATGCTCGACACCTTGCCGGGTTCCGGCATCATCTACACCCTCACCGTCTCAGCTGCCCGAGATCTGGCAAGTCTGCTGTCCGAGCGTGGGCATACCGTCGCCGCCTACACCGGACAGACCGACCCCACCGAGCGCGAATCCCTGGAACAGGACTTGCTGGGCAACCGCGTCAAAGCTCTGGTTGCAACGTCTGCACTCGGAATGGGTTTCGACAAGCCGGATCTCGGTTTCGTGATCCATCTCGGCGCTCCGTCGTCGCCGATCTCGTACTACCAGCAGGTCGGCCGCGCCGGTCGTTCGACCGATCGCGCCGACGTCATCCTGCTTCCCGGCGCCGAAGACAAGCAGATCTGGAGCTACTTCGCGTCAGTTGCCTTCCCTCGCGAACACCTGGTACGCAGTGTGATCGAGCACCTGGACACCGAAAAGGCAACATCGACACCGGCATTGGAACCCCTTGTCGAACTGAATCGCACGCGCCTGGAGATGGTGCTCAAAGTGCTTGACGTCGACGGAGCCGTCAAACGTGTCAAGGGCGGCTGGATCAGCACCGGCGAACCGTGGGTCTACGACGCCGAACGCTACGGCCGTCTCGACGAAGCTCGCCTGAGCGAGCAGGCCGCCATGGTCGAGTACCAGAGCATCACCACCTGTCGAATGACTTTTCTCCGTGAACAACTCGACGATCCCGGACTCACGCCGGACAACTCGCAGTGTGGACGCTGCGACAACTGCACCGGTCAGCGGTACGACACTTCCGTCGACAGCGCAGCGCTCGACGAGACTCGGGCGCGCCTGCAGCGGCCCGGTTTCGACCTCGAACCTCGCAAGATGTGGCCGACCGGGCTGAGCAAGCTCGGAGTCAACTTGTCGGGAAAGATCAAGGACGGGCCCGAATCCGGACGCATCCTCGGACGCCTGTCGGACCTGGGCTGGGGCCAGCGCCTGCGCGCGTTGCTGGACGGCCCCGACGCCGAAGTGCCGGACGCCGTGGTCAGCGCCTGCATCAGCGTGCTGGCGGCCTGGGATTGGGCCGAGCGACCCACCGGTGTGATGGCGCTCGAATCCCACACTCACCCACTGCTTGTCAGCAGCCTCGCAGCAAAGTTGGCTCAGGTGGGTCGACTCACAGATCTGGGTGTGCTGTCGCTACGCCCAGAACACCCGCCCGTCTCAGCGGCAAACTCCGCCTACCGCGTAGCCGGATTGGTTGACGCCTGGGATGTCCCGGATATGAGTGCCCACAGCGGGCCAGTGCTCCTGGTCGACGCCACGGCCGACACCGGTTGGACTTTCACGATGGCAGCCCGCGCATTGCGTCAAGCGGGCGCACATTCGGTACTCCCACTGGCGCTCGCGAGCCCCAAATAGTCGCTCGGACAACACCAAAAGTTACACAATGTGAGGACCGTCACATACATGGCCTCACCTGGGCCGTACCCGCTTCCACACGGCCCTAAACGGACATCTGCATGACTTCTGTGTCGATGCTTGTTACGTTCAGATGACCGATGAAGCCAGTTGATACGAGAGCTATCCCGACCACCGCGCCGGACGCGGTGTTGTTACGAAGCCCACAGATCGATGACGGAGTCCGGCTCTGGCAGATCGCACGTGATTCACGAGTGCTCGACCTCAATTCGAGTTATGCATACCTGTTGTGGTGCAGGGATTTCAGTGCAACGTCCATCGTTGCGGAAGTAGACGGACGTGTGGTCGGATTTGTTTCCGGCTACACCCGCCCCAGCGAGCAGGAAACCCTGTTCGTGTGGCAGGTGGCTGTCGACGAAGACCAGCGCGGCAAGGCGATTGCCGGCCGCATGCTCGGCGCATTGATGGATCGCACTGCACCACTCGGCGTTACAACTATGGAGACGACGATCAGCCCCGACAACGAGGCTTCGATCGCACTCTTCACTGCGCTTGCCCGACGGCGCGATGTGCCGATCAGTAGGCAGAGCCTGTTCTCGCCCAACAACTTTCCCGATGGACACGAAGCCGAAGATCTGTACCGAATCGGCAACTAGCGCGTTTCCGCGTTGGTATACAACCTGCCCCGGAGGAACAAAGAAGATATGAATACCGTCGAAGCAAGCATTTTCGAAACCCTCGAATCCGAGGTTCGCAGCTATTGCCGTGATTGGCCCGCAGTATTTACCAGCGCATCCGGATCCTGGATTCGTGACGAGAACGGCCGCGACTACCTGGATTTCTTCGCTGGGGCCGGCGCACTCAACTACGGCCACAACAACCCGGTCATGAAATCCGCACTCGTTGACTACATTCTCAGCGACGGAATTACCCACGGACTTGATATGTCCACCGTTGCCAAACGCGACTTCCTCGAGACTTTCCAGCGCAACATCTTGGAACCCCGCGGCCTGGACTACAAAGTCCAGTTCCCCGGCCCGACCGGCACCAATGCCGTCGAATCCGCGCTGAAACTGGCTCGTAAGGTGACCGGCCGCGAAGCAGTCATCAACTTCACCAACGCTTTCCACGGCATGACTCTTGGTGCGTTGTCCGTCACCGGCAACTCGATGAAGCGCGCCGGCGCGGGCATACCACTCGTGCACTCGACACCGATGCCGTTCGACAACTACTTCGACGGCGTCACCGAGGACTTCCAGTGGTTCTCCCGCGTCCTCGACGATTCGGGTAGCGGAATCAACCGTCCCGCCGCAGTCATCGTCGAGACGGTCCAGGGCGAGGGTGGCGTGAATGTCGCTCGCCCCGAGTGGCTTCGGGCGCTCGCAACTCTGTGCTCCGATCGCGAAATCCTCCTGATCGTCGACGATGTCCAAATGGGTTGTGGCCGTACAGGTCCGTTCTTCTCCTTCGAAGAGGCCGGCATCGTTCCGGATATCGTCACACTCTCGAAGTCGATCGGCGGCTACGGCATGCCGATGGCACTCACCCTGTTCAAACGCGAACTCGACGTGTGGGGCCCGGGCGAGCACAACGGAACGTTCCGCGGCAACAACCCGGCATTCGTGACGTCGAAGGTTGCACTCGATCATTACTGGTCGGACGACGCACTCACCAAGAGCACTCTGAAGAAGGGCGCGCGTATCAGCGAGTGCTTCGCCAATCTCGCCGATCAGTTCCCCGGTGAGGTCTCGACCCGCGGCCGGGGCCTGGTTCAGGGCCTCGTCTTCGAGCAGCCCGAGCGGGCCGGCAAGGTCTGCCAACTGGCATTCGACGAGGGATTGCTGGCGGAAACCTCCGGCCCGTCCGACCAGGTAGTGAAATTGCTTCCCGCGCTGACGATTACCGACGACGAGATCGAACACGGCCTCTCCATTCTGGCCGAAGCGACCGTCAAGGTATGCAGCTAGAGAAAGGAACTCCCCCATGATCGTGCGCACCACCACCGAGATCACCGACACCGATCGTGACATCACCAGCGAGGACGGCAACTGGCGCAGCAAGCGCATCGTCCTGGGTGGCGACCGCGTCGGATTCTCGTTCCACGAGACCACCATCAAGGCAGGATCGGTCAACACCTTCCACTACGCCAACCACGTCGAGGCCGTCTGGCTCGTCGAAGGCACCGGAAAGCTGATCGACCTCGACAACAACACCGAGTACGACCTCGCTCCCGGATCGATGTACCTGCTCAACGGGCACGAGCGTCACCGCGTCGAACCTGACACGGAAATGCGGATGCTGTGTGTGTTCAATCCGCCGGTCACCGGGCGTGAGGTACATGACGAGAACGGAATCTACCCACTCGTCGAGGTGCCCGCGTAGCGTCAAACCATGACGACTGACACCTCACCACGTGTAGCGATCGGCCCGTCCCCCGATGCACTGCTCGACAGTGCTGTGCTTCGGGGTGGCGGTTTGATCAGTCCGCTCGAGTCGGCCGACGCCCTGATCTGGGCCGGATCACCGGATTCGTTTCCGAGGGATTTGCCGCCGTCGATCCGGTGGGTGCAGCTCCCCTCGGCCGGGATCGAGGACTGGTTCGAGGCCGGGGTGATTCCGAAGGACACCTACATCACGTGGACGTCTGCTGCGGGCGCGTTCTCGTCGTCGGTGGCAGAGCACGCCCTGATGTTGCTGCTGGCCGGAGTCAAACATCTGCCGGCCCACATCGAGGCAAAGACGTGGCGTCAGTTCGAGTTCTTCTCGAAGGTCGGCACACTGCGGGGTTCCACCGTGGCCATTATCGGCGCCGGTGGGATCGGCCGTGCGTTGATCCCGATGCTGGCCGCACAGGGGGCGGACAGCATCGCAGTCAATCGCAGCGGCAGCCCCGTGCCCGGCGCCGTGTCGACCTACCCGGCAATGCGTATGAACGAAATCTTTTCTCGCGCAGATCACTTCGTGATCGCGGCCCCGGCAACGCCCGAAACCCGCCATCTCATCGGAGCGACGCAACTCGCCGCGATGAAGCCACACTCCTGGGTGATCAACGTCGCCCGCGGTTCCCTCGTGGACACCGATGCGCTGGTGGACGCGATCGCGACGGAACGGATCGGCGGCGCCGGACTCGACGTCACCGATCCCGAACCGCTACCCGACGGCCACCCGCTGTGGGATCTGACCAACGCCATCATCACTCCCCACGATTCCAATCCCCCCGGAGTGCGGCCGGCCGCGTTCGCCGATCATGTGTCCAAGAACGTGACGCGGTTTGCGAACGGAGAGACCCTCGCAGCACTGGTCGATCCAATCGCGGGCTACTGATCCTCAGGCTTCGTCAAGTCCGGCCAGGGCTACCGGCAACGGGCCATGATGTAGGACGCCGAGGCGTTGGGTGGCACGGGTGAGGGCTACATACAGTTCGGCTGCACCTCGGGAACCCTCGGCCAGGATCCGTTCCGGTTCCACCACCAGAACGGCGTCGAACTCCAAACCCTTCGTCTCCGACGCCGGCACCGTGCCCGGCACACCGTGTGGACCGATGACAATGCTTGTGCCCTCGCGACCGGCTTCATCGCGTACGAATTCCGCTATGGCGGAGCCGAGTTCAACGGGGTCGACTCGCTTCGACCACGGGGCTACGCCACACGACCTGACCGACTCCGGCGGCAAGACCGACGGCGCAAACTCCGCGAGCAGGGCCGCAGCGACGCTCATGATCTCGGCGGGAGTGCGGTAGTTCACCGACAGTGATCGGTAGACCCAACGGCCAGGCACGTACGGTTCCATCATCGCGCTCCACGTGATCGCGCCGGCGGCCGACCGTCGTTGAGCAAGATCGCCCACCACGGTGAAGGATCGGTCGGGGCAGCGACGCATCAACACCCGCCAGTCCATTTCGGATAGTTCCTGGGCCTCGTCGACCACAACGTGGCGGTACGTCCAATCCCGGTCAGCGGCAGCACGTTCGGCGAGGTCGCGGGTATCGAGCTCGACAAAGCGATCGGCCAGATCCTCGGCGTACAGCATGTCCTGAGCCAGCAGATGATCCTCGTCGTCCATGAGGTCCTCACGGCTGATCATCATGTCCAGCACGCCGGCGGCGTAGGCGGCTTCCTCCTTGCGTTCGTGCTCGGCGCCCTGATCGACGGGTTTGTCCCGGCCCAACATGTCGACCAATTCGTCGAGCAACGGCACATCCGAAACCGTCCACGCGTCACCCTGCGCGCGCAGCAGCACGTCGTCGCCGCCCGCCGCCTGCAGTCGCGCGGTAGACGTATACAGCTCTGCAAGAAGCGTTTCCGGCGTCAGGATCGGCCACAGTTCGTCAAGCGCGGCGATGAACCCGGCATGTTCCGTGAGCTCCTCGATCAGGTCCTCCCGCAGTTGTTCCCACGCGTCGCGATCCGACCGGCTCAGCCAGCCCCGGCCGATCCGGGATATCGCGCGCTCGGTGAGCGCCCACGTGAGTACCTCGGTGAACACCGCCCGGGCGTCGTTGTGCGCGTGACCACTGGCGCGTGCCTCTTCTCTGGCCCACTGCGCAGTCTCGGCGTCGATCCGCACCGTAGCGTCCGCGAGTTCGATCACCACCGGTTCCGTGGGCAGTTGTTGCCGGTCGGCAACAGCAGCCGCGAGCACGTCCAGGAACTTCAGGGAACCCTTGATTCGGGCAGCCTCCGGAAGGTCCTCAGCCGTGACACTGCGACCGGGCACCAGATCACCCGTCGTCATGAACACCACGTCGGATTCGCCCAGCGACGGTAGTACCCGGCCGATGTGGGTGAGGAATGCCGGGTTGGGCCCGACCACCAGTACGCCGTGGCGTTCCATCCGCGCCCGCTGGGTGTACAGGAGATACGCGACGCGGTGCAGCGCCACCACGGTCTTCCCGGTTCCCGGTCCACCCTCGATCACCAGTACCCCGGGGTGATCGAGCCGGACGATGTCGTCCTGCTCCGCCTGGATCGTTGCCACGATGTCGCGCATTCCGTTGCCGCGCGGTGCGTTGACCGCCGCGAGCAGGGCAGCGTCGCCCCGCTCGGTACCACCCGGCCGGCCGAGCACCTCGTCGGTGAAATCGACCACACGACGTCCGCGCGTGTGGAACTGGCGGCGTCGACGCATGTTTTCCGGGTGAGCAGCGGTGGCGACGTAGAACGGACGTGATGCCGGCGCCCGCCAATCGAGCAGCACAGGTTCGTACTCGTTGTCCGCGTCCAGAAGGCCGATGCGACCGATGTAACTGTGCTCACCATCGAGACTGTCCAGCCGTCCGAAACACAGCCCGTTGTCTGCCACATCGAGCCGCTTTGCCTCGGTGGCAAGGGCGCGCACCTCGTCGTCGCGTTGCAAGAGGTTTCCGCCGTCTCCCCGCAATGCTGTGGTGTACCTCCCCTTCACTCGCGCACGCTCGGCATCGAGCCGCGCGTAAAGCCCCTCCACGTAAGCCTGCTCGGCGCTCAATTCGTCTTCGTACCCCTGGGTTGGCACGTGCCCCTCCACTTCCATGGCTCTTCCGATCCCTCAGTCACCTGGGATCGGAAGAGCCATTCTGCGGCACTGCCCCGGCCTTGCCGCAAGCCCCCCAGTCGGCTATATATTGAAAGTGGAAGCGCGCGCCTACTGACGCTGACGGCCTATCCTGGAATGGTGCCAACCAGTGACAGTCGCCTCGACGCCCTTACCGAGCTCCTGTCTGGGCGCCGACTCGCAATTTTGACCGGCGCGGGCATCTCCACCGACTCCGGAATCCCCGACTACCGCGGGCCCGATTCCCCGCCGCGCAATCCGATGACTTTCCAGCAGTTCATCGGCGATTCCGCGTTCCGGCGCCACTACTGGGCGCGCAACCACATCGGCTGGCGGTACATGGACAGCTCCCGGCCAAACCAGGGCCACCGGGCGGCGGCGACGCTCGAGCGCAGTGGCCGTGCCGTCGGAGTCATCACCCAGAACGTCGACCTCCTGCACACCAAGGCCGGAGCCCGCAATGTCATCGACCTACACGGCACGTACGCACAGGTTCGCTGCTTGAACTGTCAGCGTTTGATCTCGCGGACAACACTGGCCGAACAACTCGAGGAAGCCAACCCAGGATTCGCCGAAACTGTTGCTGCGGCAAAGGGAGTCGAGATAGCACCGGACGCAGATGCGGTCATCGAGTCGACCGCGCATTTCCGCGTTGTCGACTGCGGCGCGTGCGGCGGAATTCTCAAGCCCGACATCGTGTACTTCGGTGAGTCCGTCCCCAAGGAACGAGTTGCCCGCGCGTACAACCTGGTCGACGAAGCCGACGCCGTACTGGTTGCCGGTTCGTCATTGACAGTCATGTCGGGACTACGGTTCGTCCGCTACGCCGCGAAAGCGGGAAAGCCCGTTGCGATAGTCAATCGAGGACTCACCCGCGGTGACGAATTCGCCGCCCTCAAACTCGACATCGGTTGCACCGAAGCACTTTCCGCTCTCGCGGCGAGCGAAAGCTACAGCGCTACCAAGTCATCGGCGTGAACAACCGGACGCTGCATATCCGCCGGCAGATCCGCGGTGGAGCGTCCGAGGATTTCCTCGATCTCCGACGCATCGAACGCGACAACACCACGGGCAACGGGCTTCTCCCCCGGGCCCATCAACGACACCACGTCGCCGGCATGGAAATCACCTGAGACACCGACGATTCCGGCAGACAGCAAGCTACGACGCTTTGTGACGACCGCCCGAACTGCGCCTTCATCGAGATGCACGTCGCCCTGTGTATCTGCGGCATGACGCACCCAGAACCGGCGGGCCGAGAGCCTGGTGGGCCGCGCGGCAAACGCGGTTCCCACATCGGCACCGCTCAAGGCTGCAGCCGCGTCGGACGCAGCCGCAAGCAGAACGGGCACACCGGAATCGGCGGCCAAACGGGCAGCTGAGAGCTTGGACGCCATGCCGCCCGTACCCAGCGCGCCACCCGAACCGGCCACGACGCCGTCAAGATCCTCGGGGCTGTTGACCTCGGGAATCAGTGTGGCACTACCCTTCCGGGGATCACCGTCGTACAGACCGTCGACATCCGACAGGAGAATCAGCGCGTCTGCTCCGACGAGGTGAGCCACCAATGCGGCCAGTCGATCGTTGTCACCAAAACGGAGTTCTGTTGTTGCGACAGTGTCGTTTTCGTTGACGATCGCCACCGCGTGCAATGCCCGAAGTCGATCGAGGGTGCGCTGAGCGTTGCGGTGTTGTGTCCGCCGAGCGATGTCGTCAGCGGTGAGCAGAACCTGCCCCACGGTTCGCCCGTAGCGCGCAAAGGACGTACCCCAGGCATGAGCCAGCGCCAATTGTCCGACGCTGGCTGCCGCCTGCTTTGTTGCGAGGTCGCGAGGTCGTTTGGTGAGCCCCAGTGGAGCCAATCCGGCACCCACGGCACCGGAGGACACCACAACGACGTCCGAACCCGCACGCATGCGAGCTTCGATGGCGTCGGCCAGCAGATCCAGCCGATGGGTATCGAGGCCCGCAACCAAACTGGTCAGTGCGGACGACCCGATCTTCACGACAATACTGTGAGCCGACGCAATCGACTCCCTGGTGGAACCGAGCACAGTCCCGTTCCCTCGCTTCTGGTTTCGCGTGTGTTAGCTGTCTTCGTCGAGCAAACCGCGGCGAACGCGTCGAGCGTGCTTACGCTCGTCGGCGCCGATGCGCTCGACCTGATCGAGTCGCGGATCGGTACCGCGGCCCGTACGGGTCAAGTCGATACCGGCCGGAGTCATCGGCTCCCACTCGAAGCTGACGTCACCGATCGTGACCGATGCCCCGGGCTGTGCGCCCTTCTTGACCAGTGCATCTTCGACGCCCAACCGTGCGAGACGGTCGGCAAGGTAGCCAACGGCTTCGTCGTTGTCGAAGGCCGTCTGACGGATCCACCGCTCCGGACGCGTACCGCGGACGACAAATCCACCGGGAATATCGGGATCCTTCTCGATGGTGAAGCTGGAATCCTTGACCTTGATCGGCCTGATGACCTGACGCTTCGGCTCCGGCTTGGGGTTAGCCTCCTGGTAGTCGCGCACCATCTTCGCCAACGCGAATGTCAACGGGCGCAAACCTTCACGGCTCACGGCCGAAATCGTGAATACCGGCCATCCGCGGGCTTCGATCTCCGGTGTGACCATCTCGGCCAACTCCGCAGCCTCAGGCACGTCCGCCTTGTTGAGGATGACGACGCGCGGGCGCTTGTCGAGGTCACCGAGTCCCGAGTCGCCGGACAGCGCGGGCGTGTACGCGGCCAGTTCCGCTTCGAGGGCGTCGATGTCGGACATCGGATCGCGTCCCGGATCCAGAGTTGCGCAGTCGATCACGTGCGCGAGTACGGCGCAGCGCTCGATGTGGCGCAGGAAGTCCAGTCCCAGACCGCGGCCTTCGCTGGCACCGGGGATCAGTCCGGGAACGTCTGCGACGGTGAACGTGGTCTCACCACTGGAGACGACACCGAGGTTGGGGACCAGTGTCGTGAACGGGTAGTCCGCGATCTTCGGCTTGGCTGCCGAGAGGACGGAAACCAGTGAAGACTTACCGGCGGAGGGGAATCCGAGCAGACCCACGTCGGCAACCGACTTGAGCTCGAGAACCAGATCACGCTCGACGCCGTCTTCACCGAGCAACGCGAAGCCGGGGGCCTTGCGGGCCTTCGAGGCCAATGCCGCGTTGCCGAGTCCACCACGTCCGCCTTGAGCGGCGTCGTAGCGGCTACCAACGCCGACGAGGTCAGCCAGGACATTGCCGTCCGTGTCGAGCACGACGGTGCCGTCCGGAACCTTCAGGATCAGATCTTCGCCGTTGGCACCTTCACGGTTGCTGCCGGCACCCTGCTTGCCGTTGGTGGCCTTCGCATTGGGATGGAAGTGGAAGTCGAGGAGAGTGTGGATGTTCTCGTCGACGACGAGAACGACGTCGCCGCCGCGTCCGCCGTTCGCACCGTCCGGGCCGCCGAGCGGCTTGAACTTCTCGCGGTGTACGGAGGCGCAACCATTGCCGCCTTTTCCAGCGCTGACGTGCAGCACAACACGGTCAATGAATCGGGACATGACTGCCGGATCCTTCCTCAGTCAATTGCGGGTCTCACGCGATGAGCTGAACTTCTGGTGAGCAGGGTTGCTCGGGGGGTAATAGGTACTGCTTAAACAAACAATAGGGGCGGACCGGGTTATTTCAACCCTGGTCCGCCCCTATTGGGAGCTTGGAACGCGTCACGGCCTCACTGAAAACAGCAGCACCTGTGACACACAACTAGCGAGAGAGACTAGACCTCAGCCGCAACGACGGCCGGAACGATGTTCACGGTCTTGCGTCCACGCTTCTGGCCGAACTCGACTGCACCGGCAGCGAGAGCGAACAGGGTGTCGTCGCCGCCACGGCCGACGTTGACGCCGGGGTGGAAGTGCGTGCCGCGCTGGCGAACCAGGATTTCGCCTGCGCTGACGGACTGGCCGCCGAAGCGCTTCACGCCGAGGCGCTGGGCGTTTGAATCGCGACCGTTACGGGAGCTGGATGCACCCTTCTTATGTGCCATGCTATTGACCCTCCTCGGGTGAAATTAGCTAGAAAGAACTGGTTACTTGATGCCCGTGACCTTGAGCACCGTAAGCGGCTGCCTGTGGCCCTGACGCTTGTGGTAACCGGTCTTGTTCTTGAACTTGTGGATGCGGATCTTCGGGCCCTTGGTGTGCTCGACGATCTCACTGGTGACTGCGACCTTGGCCAGCTTGGCCGTGTCGGTGGTCAGGTCAGATCCGTCAACCACGAGAACGGGAGCAAGCGAGACAGCAGTGCCGGGCTCACCCTCGATCTTCTCGACCTTGACGAGGTCACCAACAGCGACCTTGTACTGCTTTCCGCCGGTCTTGACGATCGCGTACGTTGCCATCGGAGGGCTACCCCTTGCTTCTTCGAACTTGCTCGCGCTGCTGCCTGAGGCGTCAAATGCATCGCGACTGGTCTGGTTTATGTCACCTCGGCTCGATGCTGATGCATCGGGACATTCCCGCACTCTAGGCACACGGAATCTCTACCGCCGGGTGGCGACTATGCAAGGTTACGGGAAAGCAACCGTCATGGTCAAACCGCCCCGCCGAGGGGTGAAACGATCCTGCATTTACTGCGTCTACCAGCAGAAACTTCGGGTCATGGCTTCGGCGCCCGCCACAGCGGGTCGGGCACCGAAGCCAATTTCCGAAAGGAGGTAGTTCTTACTCGCCGTCAACCGGCGGACCGGCCGGACGTGCTGCTGCTCGGCGTCGACGCGGCCTCTTGACCACAACGACGTCGTCTGCCACCGGCGCCGCTGTGCCGGAAGCGACAGGCTCCGCTACGGCTTCCGCCACAGGTTCGGGCGTCGGCAGGACAAAGACCGTGCCGACCTCGGGTGCCTCGACACTGGGTGCTGACGCAGCCCGAGACGCCCTGCGACTGCGACGACGACTCCGCGGAGCGGTCTCAACGGCCGCGGCATCACCACCGCTGCTATCTGCTTGCGCCGCAACACCATCCACAGCAACATCAGTAGCCCGGCCAGAATCGGCAGCGGACGAATCCGCGGCCACCGGCGTCGGCTCGGCACTTTTGGATGCATCTACCTCCGCCGGCACAGCGCTCTGCTCGTCGTGACTGTGCTCGTCGTGACTGTGCTCGTCGTGATGTGCAGCCATCGCCAATGCCACGGGATGTGCCCGCTTGACTGTCGCGTCGACGGCCGGAACCTCCGGCGTCGGCGCTTCGTGTCCGTTGGACTCTGCGGCGGCCGGCTTGTCCGAGCGGCCACGCTTGTTCTTGCGTGAGCTTCCGGATTCGCTGCGCTGCTGCGATGACCGTGCACCGCCGTCGTCAGCGGTCTTCATCTCGACCGGTTCGGAATGGACGATGATGCCGCGACCGTGGCAGTGCTCACAGGTTGTCGAGAAGGCCTCGACCAGCCCGGTGCCCAGCTTCTTACGGGTCATCTGGACCAAACCGAGCGACGTGACCTCGGATACCTGGTGACGCGTGCGATCACGGCCCAGGCATTCGGTCAGTCGACGCAGGACTAGATCGCGATTCGATTCGAGCACCATGTCGATGAAGTCGACGACGATCATTCCGCCGATGTCGCGCAAGCGCATCTGACGAACGATCTCCTCGGCAGCTTCGAGGTTGTTGCGCGTCACGGTCTCTTCGAGGTTGCCGCCGGCGCCGGTGAACTTGCCGGTATTGACGTCGACGACAGTCATGGCCTCGGTGCGGTCGATCACCAGCGTGCCGCCGGACGGCAACCACACCTTACGATCGAGAGCCTTGGCCAACTGCTCGTCGATGCGACGGGCCTGGAAAATGTCGATGCCGTTGTTCGGCGTGTACTTCTCGAGGCGCGGCAGGAGATCCGGAGCGACGGAGTTGATGTAGTTCTCCACCGTGCCGTGAGCCTTGTCGCCCTCGATGACCAGCTTGGAGAAATCCTCGTTGAACAGGTCACGAATAACCTTGACCAGCATGTCCGGCTCTTCGTACAGCGCCTGCGGGCTGCCCGACTTTCCGGAGTCCGCCGCGGCGGCCTGCTCTTCGATTCCCGCCCACTGAGCCTGCAGACGAGTGACGTCGCGCGCCAACTCCTCTTCGCTGACACCTTCGGACGCCGTGCGGATGATCACGCCGGCGTCGGCCGGAACGATGTCGCGCAGGATTTCCTTGAGACGCTTGCGCTCGGTGTCTGGCAGCTTGCGGCTGATACCGGTGGACGAACCACCGGGCACGTAGACGAGGAAACGTCCGGCCAGAGAGATCTGCGTGGTCAGACGGGCACCCTTGTGTCCGACCGGATCCTTGCTGACCTGCACCAGAACCTGATCGCCCGGCTTGAGAGCCTGCTCGATCTTGCGGGAATTGCCGCCGAGACCGGCAGCTTCCCAGTTGACCTCACCGGCGTACAGCACACCGTTGCGTCCACGCCCGATGTCGATGAACGCAGCTTCCATGCTGGGCAGCACGTTCTGGACGCGGCCCAAGTACACGTTGCCCACCATCGACGCGGCGGCCGAGTTGGTGACGAAGTGCTCGACGAGGACTCCGTCTTCGAGGACTGCTACCTGCGTCGTTGCGTGCGGCTGACCGCTGTCGGCGCGATCGCGTACAACCATCACGCGATCAACGGCCTCGCGGCGGGCCAGGAACTCGGACTCGGTCAGGATCGGCGGACGACGACGCCCCGCATCACGCCCGTCGCGGCGACGCTGACGCTTGGCTTCGAGTCGCGTGGAGCCACTGATTCCCTGAACCTCGTCGCGCACGACACGCGTCTTGCTGCGCGGTTCGCGCTCGTGAACGACCGTGTTGGGCGGGTCGTCCTCGGACGTCGTTGTGGCATCGGCTCCGCTGTCGGAGCCGGTCTTACGACGACGGCGACGACGGCGACGACGGTTGTTGCCATCCGCGTCGAGATCGGAATCTTCGCTGCTCTCGGACTCGGCGTCGCTCTCGGCTTCTTCGGACTTGGCCGCGACGTCCGTCGACGTGATCTTAGCGGCATCAGGAGCCGACTCGGAGGTCGATTCGTCCGATTCGGACTCGTCCTCGCTCTGTTCGCCCGCCTGCTCACCGCGCCCACGGCCACGGCCACGACGTCCACGGCGACGACGACGCGGCTGGTCGTCGTCTTCCTCGTCGGATTCGGCCTCGGCGTTCTCGCCCTCAGCCTGCGGTGCGGTGACGGTCTCCGGGGTCTGCCTGGTTTCGACTCCAGCTGCTTCGACTGCCGCTGCCTCGACGACAGCTGTTTCGGCCGGTGCGCTCTCGGTCTCGACCGGTGCGCTCGACTTCTCCTCGACCACCGGTGCTGCCGGTTCACGACGAGCCCGGCGACGACGCGGCGCAACCTCGACCGCTTCCATGTCAGGCTGCAGGAAGAGCGGGACCTGAGCCGGTGCCTGCTCCGCTTCGGGTGCGTGAGTCTGCGCTGCTTCGAAGGACGTGAAGAGATCCGACTGCTCGGGCTCGCTAACCTGCAACGCTGCGGCCGCATCAAGATCTGCGGCGATCTCGGCAACGGCGGGGTCAACCACAGCAGGTTCAACCACAGCGGGCTCAACCACAGCGGGCTCTTCTGCGACAACCTTCTTGCGTGAACGACGCGCACGGGCCGGCTTTTCCGCAACGGACGGAGCCTCAGGCGTCTCGACAGGCGTCTCGACAGGCTTCTCGACAACGGGGTCGATCAGGGCGTCGAGTTCTGCAGCTACCGGCTCGATGGCATCGGCAACAGCATGCAGAGATGCATGGATGCGCTCGGCGACATCACGGTGCACGCTCGACTGAGCGCTGCGAATCTCGGTTCCGAGGGCAGCAGCCTCCGCGAGCACCTGCTTGCTGGTGATTCCCAGCAACTTAGCCAGCGCATGTACGCGCATCTTGTCCGGAAAGACCGGAGTTTCGTTCGATTCTGAATCTGTTGGGGCTTGATCGGCCACGTAAGTCTCCTCAGCCCCCGGGCGCGTCCAACTCTGCAATCGAGTTGTCACGCGGCCACGCAGGGGCGCGCTGTGTGTACTCGCACTCAGAAGTGAGTGCGAGATTGTAAGGTCTCGCTCCGCATGGTCCGTAGTGCCCGTTATTCACTGCGTACACATGAAGTGCCTGGCTGGATGGCTGTTGTCCGTGAGGTTCGTGGCCCGAGCGCCTGATCATCCAGCGTGCAAAGGTCCAGGGATTTCCTGTTGACCGATAGCAGCGATGAAAGGGCATCGAGCGCAATGTCACGTCGAACCTGGTGTCACATCGAAACTTGGGTGTCATCCGGTTGAACACACGTAGAACAAAAATTGCGCTTCAACCAATAGCAGTATCCCACACCGATGCGCCCGTTACTTGCAAGGGCGCACCAATGTGGGACAAGTACTGCTCGGGGAAACGCGTCGAAGAGTCAGATGGACGACAGAGCCGGGAACCACAGCGCGATCTCACGCTCGGCAGATTCGACGGAATCGCTTCCGTGCACCAGGTTCTGCTGCGATTCGAGACCGAAGTCGCCACGAATCGTGCCCGGTAGCGCCTTCTCGACGGGGTCGGTACCGCCGGCGAGCTGACGGAATGCGGCGATGGCGCGAGGGCCTTCGAGCACTACGGCAACCAACGGACCGGACGTGATGAACTCCAACAAGCTCGGGTAGAACGGACGCTCGGCGTGCTCCGCATAGTGGCTACCAGCCACGTCTTCGGAAGCGGTGCGAAGGTCGAGTGCTGCGATGGTCAGGCCTTTGCGCTCGATACGACTCAGGATTTCTCCCACGTATCCACGGGCAACGGCGTCGGGCTTGATCAGTACGAGGGTGCGCTCAGTCACGTCGGCCAGCCTAAATGGTCAGTCGCGCTGACCCGGAAGCAGGCCCTCATCCATCCGTCGCGCGATGTCCTTACGCAGGTAGACCAGGTACGCCCACACCAAGGCAAAGACGATTCCCATGATGCCGATGGAGTAGTGAACGAAGAACCCGAGGATCAGCAGGACCTGCAGAGCAATGTTGTACTTCATCGCCCACGGACGTCCCTGGATACCGCAGCCCAGGATCATCAACACTGCCAAGCCCAGAATGTACGTACCGGAGAACCAGTTCAGTCCGTCGCCGACAACCTGCACGACGGGGATCGTCAGCAGGACAACGATCACCTCGAGAATCAAGGTTCCCGACGCAATTCCGCGGAAACCCTTCCACGGATCCTTGGTCGGCGCGCCGAACTGAGATCGCCCGGACTCCGGGTTCGATTCTGACGGGGTACTCACGCTGGGTCCTTTCCGAACAATGTGCGGGCCGCGCCGGCTGTCACGACGGATCCGGTGACCACAACACCTGCCCCGGATACTGCTTCGCCTGGTTCGGCCACCTGTTCCGCAATTTCGATGGCGGTCTCCAAGGCGTCGACCAACTGCGGAGCGACGACCACCCGCTCGTCGCCGAACTTGGCGACGGCGATGTTCGCGAGTTCCTCGACGTCCATCGCGCGCGGTGAACCGTTATGCGTCACCACGATCTCGTCGAACACGGACTCGAACGCGGTCATGATCGCGTCGACGTCCTTGTCCTTCATGACGCTGACCACTCCGACGAGCTTGCGGAAGTCGAACTCGGCCGCCAGCGCCGCCGCGAGTGCGCGCGCTCCGTCCGGGTTGTGTGCCGCGTCGAGGAAAACCGTCGGCGCACTCCGAACTCGTTCGAGGCGACCAGGATTGACGACGGAGGAAAAACCGGCGCGAATGGCGTCCTGATCGAGTTGCCGATCGGGCCCCGCCCCGAAGAAGGCTTCGACGGCTGCAAGGGCCAGTGCCGCATTGCGCGCTTGGTGCTCACCGTGGAGCGGCAGGAAGATCTCGGTGTAGACGCCGCTGAGTCCTTGAAGTTCGAGCTGTTGTCCGCCGACGGCGATCTGGCGGCCAAGCACCTTGAACTCGGAACCTTCGCGGGCCACCGCAGCGTCGACCTCGACGGCGCGGCGCAGCAGCACCTCCATGACTTCGGGGGTCTGCTCGGCGATGATCGCGACGGTGTCCACCGGCACCAGGCTCTCGCGGCCCTTCTTGATGATCCCGGCCTTTTCCTCCGCGATTCCCGCGAGGTCGTTGCCCAGGTACTCGGCGTGATCGAGGCTGATCGGGGTGATGACCGCAACCTGACCGTCGATGACGTTGGTGGCATCCCACCGTCCACCCAATCCGACCTCGACAACAGCCACGTCGACGGGCGCTTCCGCAAACGCGGCGTACGCCATCGCGGTAAGCACCTCGAACTTGCTCATGGCCGGTCCCCCGGCGGCTTCGGACTGCTGATCGATCATCTGCACGTACGGTTCGATCTCGCGAAACGTGTCCACGTACAGACGCGGGGAGATCGGCGCTCCGTCGATGCTGATCCGCTCGGTCGCGATCTGCAGGTGCGGACTGGTGGTCCGGCCAGTGCGGCGATGCAGCGCGGTCATGAGCGAGTCGATCATCCGGGTCACCGAGGTCTTGCCGTTGGTTCCGGTGACGTGCACGGACGGATAGTTGTGCTGCGGCGAGCCGAGCACATCCATGAGGGCCTCGATGCGCGTGAGTGACGGCTCCATCTTGGTTTCCGGCCACCGCTTGTCGAGTTCTGCCTCGACCAGCGCCAACTCTGCGATGTCGACCGGGGTCGGCACCGAACTGATCGGCGGGAAACCGGACTCCCCGAATTCCGGAGGTTCTACCGAGCTCACTTGTCGCCCAGCTCCTTCAAACGGTTGGTGATGCGCTCGATCTCTTCGACGGCGATCTGACGGCGTGTCTTGATCTTGTCGACGACGGCGTCGGGAGCCTTCGCGAGGAAGGCTTCGTTGGCGAGCTTGTTGTCTGCGGTGACCAGTTCCTTCTGTGCTGCCGTCAGGTCCTTCTCGAGCCGCTTCTTCTCGGCGCCCAGGTCGATGGTGCCCGAGGTGTCGATGTCGACCGTGACTGTGCCCTTGCTCAGGCGCACCTCCACCGAGATGGAGGCGGTGAAGCCTTCTTCGGGTTCGGTGAGCTTGGCGAGGGCCTGGACATACGCAAACTGGCCGTCGAGGCCGGCTTCGGAGAGACCGGACGCACGCGCCGGAACCTTCTGAGAAGGCTTGAGGCCCTGATCATTTCGGAAGCGGCGAACCTCGGTGATCAAACGCTGGGTGTCCTCGATGCGAGTAGCAGCATCAGCGTCGACGGCATTGCCGGATTGCGTCGGCCACTCGGCAACAACAACGGATTCACCGCCCGTGAGCACCTTCCACAGGGTCTCCGTCACAAACGGGATGACCGGGTGCAGCAGGCGCAGCAATGCGTCGAGCACGTTGCCGAGCACCGCGCGGGTGTTGGCGGCGACGGTTTCGTCGGCGGCAAACTGAACCTTCGCCAATTCGAGGTACCAGTCACAGACCTCGTCCCACGCGAAGTGGAACAGGCCTTCGCACGCCTTGCTGAACTCGTAGCGATCGAACGCCGAATCGGCCTCGGCTGCAACGGTATCCAGGCGATCGAGAATCCACCGGTCGGCGTCGGTGAGCTCACTGCGCGCCGGCAGCGGTGCCGGTGCAGCGCCGTTCATGAGTGCAAACTTGGTGGCATTGAACAGCTTTGTAGCGAAGTTGCGCGAGGACTGTGCGGAATCCTCACCAACGGAGAGGTCACTGCCGGGGTTTGCACCGCGGGCGAGCGTGAACCGCAGGGCGTCGGCACCGAAACGCTCGACCCAATCCAGCGGGTCGATACCGTTGCCACGCGACTTCGACATCTTCTTGCCGAACTGGTCACGGACCAACCCGTGCAGGAACACGTCCTTGAACGGAACTTGCGGACCCGTTTTGCCGGCTCCGGCAGTGATCGACTCGTCTTCGGAGACATACGTGCCGAACATCATCATGCGAGCAACCCAGAAGAACAGGATGTCGTAACCCGTCACCAAAACGCTGGTGGGGTAGAACTTTTCGAGTTCGGCGGTGCTCTCCGGCCATCCCATGGTCGAGAAGGGCCACAGACCGGACGAGAACCACGTGTCGAGAACGTCAGGGTCCTGGACCCAGCCTTCTGGTGCCGTCTCGTCAGGACCGAAGCTGGCAACTTCGCCTTCGGGGCCGTACCAGACGGGGATGCGGTGACCCCACCACAGCTGACGCGAGATGCACCAGTCGTGCATGTTGTCGACCCAGTCGAACCAACGCGGCTCCTGGCTGGCCGGATGAATGACGGTATCGCCGTTACGGACTGCGTCACCGGCAGCCTTGGCCAGGCTTTCGACCTTGACCCACCACTGCAGCGACAGGCGCGGCTCGATGGCTTCACCACTGCGCTCGGAGTGTCCGACGCTGTGCAGGTACGGGCGCTTCTCGGCGACGACGCGACCCTGCTCGGCCAGAGCTTCGCGAACCTTGACGCGCGCTTCGAAGCGGTCCATGCCGTCGAATTGCGTTCCGGTGTCGGCGATCTTGCCGGTCTTGTCCATGATGGTGGGCATGGGCAGGTTGTGCCGGACACCCATCTCGAAGTCGTTGGGGTCGTGAGCCGGCGTGATCTTGACTGCGCCGGTTCCGAACTCGGGGTCGACGTAGTCGTCCGCGATGATCGGGATCTGACGGCCGGTGAACGGGTGCTCGAGCGTGGTTCCGAGCAGGTGCTTGTAGCGCTCGTCGTCGGGATGAACCGCCACCGCGGTATCACCGAGCATCGTCTCCACACGGGTAGTGGCGACAATCACGTGCGGCTCGCTGTCGTCGAGTGAACCGTAGCGAAGGGAAACGAGCTCACCTTCGACGTCCTCGAACTTGACCTCGATGTCGGAGATCGCGGTCTGCAGCACGGGCGACCAGTTGACCAGACGCTCGGCGCGGTAGATCAGGCCCTCGTCGAACATGCGCTTGAATACGGTCTGCACCGCACGCGAGAGGTTCTCGTCCATCGTGAAGCGCTCGCGGCTCCAGTCGACACCGTCACCGATGCGGCGCATCTGGCCGCCGATGGTGCCACCGGATTCGCGCTTCCACTCCCAGACCTTCTCGATGAAGGCTTCGCGCCCCAGGTCTTCCTTCTTGGTGCCCTCTGCTGCCAGCTGCTTCTCGACGACGGACTGCGTCGCAATACCGGCGTGGTCCATGCCCGGCAGCCACAGAACTTCGAAGCCCTGCATCCGCTTGCGGCGGCTCAGAACATCCATGAGGGTGTGATCGAGCGCATGGCCCATGTGCAGGCTGCCGGTCACGTTCGGCGGCGGAAGCACGATCGAGTATCCGGGCTTGTCGCTGGTGGCGTCGGCGCGGAAGTAACCCGCATCCACCCAGCCCTGATACAAATCAGCCTCTACAGCACTGGGGTCCCAGCTTTTGGGGAGGGCGTCGGCGGGGGTCTGCGGGTTCTCTGGAGCTGCACTGGTCACGCCTTGATCCTAATGACTCCCCCGTCCAGCGTGAATTTGCACCTCTCACCGCCGCAACTGAGGCTTCGTAAATCAGTAGACGTCACGTACGTAGCGTTTCTCCGCTGCCAGTGCCTTGACGTATGCCTCGGCGCTACGGGGTGCAAGCTTTCCGTATTGTGCGACCACACCGCTCAAGGCGCCGTCGACATCCTTGGCCATCCGCTCGGCGTCACCACACACGTAGAAGTGTGCGCCGTTCTGCAGCCACTCCCACAGCTGCGCACCCCGCTCACGCATTCGGTCCTGGACGTAGATCTTCTCCGATTGGTCCCGGGAGAACGCGACGTCGAGTTCTGTGAGGAATCCGTCTCGGCGGAGCTCTTCGATTTCTTCGCGGTAGTAGAAGTCGGTAGCGGCGTGCTGTTCCCCGAAGAACAGCCAGTTCGGTCCGGTATGCCCCAATGCTCGCCGTTCGTGCAGGAACGCTCGGAAGGGCGCGATGCCAGTGCCAGGCCCCACCATGATCATGGGCGCCGCAGGATCCGACGGCGGCCGGAAATGACTGGATTTTTGCACGTAGATGCCGATGTCGTCACTACCGGCGTAATCGGCCAGGTACGTCGAGCACACCCCGCGCCGCGGGACGCCCACAACGTTGTACCGGACGGCGGAGACAGTCAGCTGCACCTCGTTGGGATTCTCCTTCGGGCTCGACGAAATCGAATACAGCCGCGGTTGAAGAGGTTTGAGCACGCCGAGCCAGTCGTCGACGGAAGCCCGAACCGGAGACTGGGCCAACACGTCGACGGATTGCCTGCCCCACGACCAATCCTTGAGTACAGCCTTGTTCTCGGGCTTCAGCAGTTCCGCCAGGTCAGTGTCCCGGGTTCGCTGATGCACGAATCGGAGCAGATCACTGTTGACGCGGGTGATCTCGAGGCGTTCGGAGAGCGCGGTACGCAGCGTCATCGCGCCGTACTCCCCCAGTTCGACTGTGCTCTCGCCGTCGAGACCGGAAACCGAGAGCCACTCGTCCACGATCGGAGTGCTGTTGCGGGGCCAGACACCCAGTGCGTCGCCGGCCTCGTAGCTGACGGTGCCCTCCGGCAGATGAAAGCCCAACTGGCGCACATCTTTTGTCGAACCCGGGCGATTGAGAACAACATTTCGGGTCAGGCTGGTGATCAGTGGAGATTTCTTGCTGTACTGGCACGAACTGTCCGGCGGTGAACTCACACGAGACGTTCCGACCACAACGGGGCTGGGCTGATCTCCTACTGCAGTCACGTCTCCCACTGCAGTCGCGACTGCGTCCAACCAACCGGCAGCATCGTCCTCGTAGTCCGGTTCACAATCGACACGATCAACGATGCGGGTTGCGCCGAGTTCCGCGAGCCGAGCGTCGAGTTTGCGCCCGTGACCACAGAAGTCGTCGTAGTTGGAGTCACCGAAAGCGATGACGGAATAGCGGGTCCCGGCTAGCGAAGGCGCTTCGTCCCCGGTCAACGCGTCCCACAATCCGCTGCCGTTGTCCGGCGGATCTCCGTCGCCGGTCGTGCTGGTGATCAGCAGCAGTTCACGAGTGTCCGCAAGATCGGCGACCGAGAACTCGTCCATCCCGTATACCCGCACCGGCAATCCGGCTCCCCCCAACCGAGTCGCACAGGCTGCGGCAAATCCCTCGGCGTTGCCGGTTTGCGACGCCCAGAGCACCACAATCTGTTCCCGCTGCGCGTCGGGCTTCGGGGGGCCACCCGAAACGAGAGATCGTGAGTACAAGCCGGCCAGGACACCGTCGACCCACATCCGCTTGCCCGAATCGAAGGGCGCAGTCGGTGGCAAGGTCGGGACCCCAGGCGTACGGTCGGCATCCGATCGCAGCGCGGCGAGAAGTCCGGCGAGATACTGCTGTTCGAGTGGATCGAATGCTGGTGCAGGCGCATCGGTTTGACCGAAGACATCAGCGAGAACGTCGACCCTCGACACGTGCGTTGTCCTCTCGACGGGAGTAGCTTCCGGCGCTCTGACGGCGACCTTGGTCAAGGTGACAGCGCAGGCCTTGAACTCCGGTTGCTGCGACGCCGGATCGATTGCATCGTTGGTGACGGCGTTGATGGTCAGGTATTCACCGAATGCGTCGTTCCAGTGAAATGGCGCAAAGCAGTTCCCCGGGCGCACCCGGTCGGTGACCAGAGCGGGCAGCACCGCGCGGCCGCGGCGTGAGGCAACCTCGATCGCGTCCTTGTCGGCGATACCGAACCGAGCGGCGTCGTCGGGATGCATTTCGACAAATGGGCCGGGGTTGAGTTTGTTGAGTTTGGCGACCTTGCCGGTTTTGGTCATGGTGTGCCACTGATGTGCCAGACGTCCGGTGTTGAGCAGGAACGGGTAGTCGTCGTCGGGCATTTCGGCGGGCAGCATGTGTGGCCGGGCGAAGAACGACGCGCGGCCACTGGCGGTAGGGAACGCGAGGCGCGGAGTACTGCCGTCGTCCCGGACAAGCAATTGCTGACTGACACCGTCATTGAGGTATCGAATGGGGTGGCGGTCCTGATCACTGTTGGGTGGGCACGGCCACTGGATCGAGTTCTTGCGGAGGCGCTCGTACGTCACGCCCCTCAGGTCGTAACCGGTCTTCGGATTCCAGAACTGCTTGATCTCCTCGAACACGTCCTCTGCACACGTATAGGTGAATGCGTCGGCATAACCCATCTCGCACGCGATCCGGGCGATGATCTGCCAATCCGGTAATGCTTGGCCGACCGGGTCCAACGCCTGCTGGAAGAGCGTCAGGTTGCGTTCGGAGTTGATCATCACTCCGTCGGATTCGGTCCACAACGACGCCGGGAGCAGAACGTCGGCGTATTCGTTCGTTTCGGTGCCGAGGAATGCGTCCTGGGTGATGACAAGCTCAGCTTGCTCCAGGCCGGCGAGCACCGTCTTTCGATTGGCCACCGTTGCAACGGGATTGGTGCAGATGATCCAGCACGCCTTGATCTCTCCGGCCGCCATCCGGGTGAACATGTCGATGGTTCCACCGCCGACGTCCGTGCGCAGCGACCCGTGTGGGATGCCCCACCGGTCCTCGACGAATTCACGGTCGCCGTCGAACATCACCGCACGCTGACCAGGCAAACCTGGCCCCATGTATCCCATTTCGCGGCCACCCATGGCGTTCGGCTGACCGGTCAGCGAGAACGGGCCACTACCGGTTTTGCAGATCGCGCCGGTGGCGAGATGCAGGTTGCAGATGGCGTTGGTGTTCCACGTTCCGTGGGTACTCTGATTCAAACCCATTGTCCAGCAGCTCATCCAGTTGCCGGCCTCACCGATGAACCGGGCGGCGGCGCGGATGTCCGCCTCGGGAATACCGGTGATCTCAGCGACCTTGTCCGGCGTGTACTCCGCGAGGAAGCTGGGCATGACCTCCCAGCCTTCGGTGAACTCGGCGATGAACTCGGGATCGGTGCGACCGTCCTCGACCAGGAGGTGCAGCAGTCCGTTGAGCAGCGCAAGATCCGTGCCTGGTGCAATCTGAAGAAACAGGTCTGCCTTGTCGGCAGTGGCGTTGCGTCGAGGGTCGACGACGATCAATGTCGCGCCCGCCTTGACGCGTTCCATCATCCGCAGGAACAGGATCGGATGGCAGTCCGCCATGTTCGCGCCGATCACGAAGAACACATCTGCGTGTTCGAAGTCCTGGTAGGAACCGGGCGGTCCGTCGGCGCCCAGGGACTGCTTGTAACCGGTGCCGGCACTGGCCATGCACAGCCGAGAATTGGATTCGATCTGATTGGTTCCGATGAATCCCTTGGCCAGTTTGTTCGACAGGTACTGGGCTTCGAGGGACATCTGCCCCGACACGTACAACGCAACGGCATCCGGGCCATGCTCGTCGACCATCGCGCGCAGACGGTGCGCCGTCTCGGTGATCACAGCATCGATGTCCGCTGCCTCGATCGCACCGCCGCGACTGGGCCGTAGGTATGCGGACTCCATGCGCCCAGGCCCGGCCAACATGTCCGCAGTTGTGCTGCCCTTGGTGCACAACCGCCCGAAATTCGTGGGGTGAGTCTTCAGACCCGACGACTGTGCCGCTTTCCTACGTCCCGTTTCCGGATCGGTGATGATGTCGAGCACCAGACCGCAACCCACTCCGCAGTATGCGCAGAGTGTGTCGACACTAGTGGTTCCGAGCTGAGTAGTACCGAGTTGAGCGCCCATCGTTCCTTGCATCCCTTCGACCGAGAATCAAGGTCGATATCGATCATCGGATGCCGATGTTTCGAGCCTTCGTGTCCGACGTTGCGGGTCAATCACTCTTTCCTCACGGCGACGTTTGCCGCGATGTGAGGCGCCGACAGTCCTGATCAGCCGAGTATCTCCGGCAGGGAGACGTCCTCACCCAGGATGTGCTCGGACAGGAAAGCGATCACCACCTCGTACCAAATCTTGGTGTGCGTCGGTTTGAGGACCCAGTGGTTCTCGTCCGGGAAATAGAGGAACCGGTGATCGGTCTTTCCGTCAGCGTCGGCAGGCAATCCGGACTCCGCAAGAAGTTCGTACCAGAGGCGCAGCCCCTCACCGATCGGAACGCGGTAGTCCTTGTCGCCGTGAATCACCAACATCGGGGTGTTGATATCCGCCACGTAGAGGTGCGGTGAGTTGTCGACGGCCATTTCCGGTGACATTTCCCGTTGCCAATACCACGCCGAATCCGTCGTCGGACCGAATTGATCCAGCGCCCACAGGCTCGCGTGGGTGACAATCGCGTCGAACCTGTCGGTATGGCCGGCAATCCAATTCGCCATGTAGCCACCGAATGAACCGCCCATTGCGCCGGTGCGGTTCGGATCGATCTCGGGAAGTGCCACGGCGGCGTCGGTCACAGCCATCAAGTCGGTGAAGGGAGCTTTGCCCCACTGGCCCCACCCCCGCTGCACGAAGTCCTGGCCGTATCCCGTGGACAAGGCCGGGTCCGGCAACAGCACCGCGTACCCCTTTGCCACCAACAGCCAGGGGTTCCACCGCCACGACCACGTGTTCCACGAATTCAACGGACCACCGTGCACCCACAACAACAACGGCACCGGCGCATGAGCAGCAGCACCGGTCGGCAACGCCAACCAACTCCGAACCTGTGTCCCGTCCTGCGCCCTGGCGCTGATCTCCGTCAGGGTGCCGGGCAGTTCCGGCAACGCGTCAGGCCCGCGCAACGGCAATACCTCACCCGAGCGAAGAGCAATACGCACCACGTGCGGCGGAGCCTCGTACGATGCGCGCAGCGCGTAGAGGAACTCACCCTCCGCAGACACTCGAATGTCGGTGTAGGCGGCAGCATCCTTGGTCAGCCGCACAGGCTGACCCCACAGATCGATCGTGAAGACGGGCCCGCGACCGCCATCGTCGGCAGTGACGACCAAGCCCGATCCGTCCGAGAGCCACGCGAGCGACGTCGGCCAGCGATCCCAGCCGTCGGCAACAGCGGTTACGGCACCCGTCCGGAAATCGTAGAGCCCCAAGGACACTCGTGGCGCATGATCCGGAGTTGTGAGAGTTTCGCGAATGAACGCGACGCGAGTGCCGTCCGGGGACACAGACGGACTGTGCACGTCGGCCTCGGCGTCGTCCACCAGTGTGGCTCGATCCCCGCTCACCGTGTCGATCCGCACGATGGTCGAGCGACGGGCAGCGCCGGAATCTCCCACGGCCCACGTGGACACGACAAACAAACCGTCAGCGCTGATCGACATCGACCCCTCGCGCAGTGCCGCACCGGCGCTCGGTGTCACGTCGCGCAGGACAACAGCACCCTCCGAATCGGATTCCCCGACAACAAGATGCGGTTGATCCGGCCCCAGATCGTGATCCCAGTGCCGCACCGGATAACCGGTGTGGAGCATCGCCGTGACCTTGCCGTCCTTGCGGGCCGCGCGGATCTCGTCGTCGTGCTCCAGCCCACGCGCCGACGCCATCACCGGGGTGTGCGCAACAAAGGTCGGGGCCGACCGCGCGGCCGTCACCGAAGACACGCCGCTGCCGCGACGGCACACCACGCTCGCCTCACCACCGTCGGCAGGTAACCGCCACAGTGCCGGTTGCGGCGAGTCCTCCCCCGGCACGGAACGTGTTGCGGTGAAGAGGATGTCGCCGTCGAAAGCAAACGTGGCACCGGACTCGCTGGTTGTGCCCCAGGTCAATCGTCTGGCCTGCCGACGGCCTTGCGGATCGAATTCCCACAGCGACGATACGTATTCGGTACCGGTGTCGTCGAGAACCGCGCGCCCACAGATCAGCCTCGATCCGTCCACCGAGAGTGCCAGACCCGACAGTCTCGGCAAGGCGATGTAATCGTCCAACTCGTCGAACGGCGTACCGCCGTGCAGTTCAGGCAACATCACTTCGGCTCCCGCAACATCGGATAAACGGTAGGTCCTCCATCAGGTATCACGATTTCATCGGTCACTACGAACCCGAAACGGTTGTAGTACGGGATGTTCTCCTTCTTACTGGATTCGAGATAAGCCGGTATCCGATCGCGATCGCACCGATCGAGCCTCGAGTTCAGCAGCGCCTTGCCGTACCCGCCGCCGCGCGCCTGTGCTCCGGTACCGATGGTGGCGAGATACCAGTGCGGCGTCTGTGGGTGAGCCTTCTCGAGGACCCCACCCACTTCGGCACCCACCATCATGCGGGTTCCCAATGCGCGCACCATCGCCGGAAAACTGATCACGGACTCCCACGTCGACTGCTTCCATCGCCCCGGTGGATCCCAGAGTGCCGCTCCCCCGACCACGCCGTTCTCGTCGACCGCTACTTCCGACCCACCTCCGGCCAAGTGGTGGTATCGAACTTCGGCGGCAAACAAACGTGCCAACCGCGCGCGTCGAGATTCCTCGTCGGGCAGTATCCACACCATCAGCGGGTCATCCTCGAACGCGTCTGCGAGGACTTCTGCAAGTGCTGGAATATCTGCGGTTTCAGCCGGCCGCACGTTCACACCCATCGTGCGAGCGTACCGGCAAGGCGCGGCGACACACATTTCCGCTTTCATGGCATACCCGTCGCATTCGGGAGAGTATGGAGTCATGACGCGCAAGGGCCCCATCAAGGACATCGACGAATCCGACCTCGAGGTCACGCACCCGAAGGATTACGCCGCGGGCGTTCCCGCTGTCCTCGTCTCGTTGCAACGTGGTGTCGAACAGATGGGCGCTCTCCGGACCGCGCGCACCTTGGCCAGGCTCAATCAACGCCACGGTTTCGACTGCCCCGGTTGCGCGTGGCCCGAAACTCCAGGTCACCGCAAGCCCGCCGAGTTCTGCGAGAACGGCGCAAAGGCCGTTGCCGAGGAAGCGACTCTGCGCACCGTCACACCGGAGTTCTTCGCCGAGCACTCGATCGCGGAACTCGACGGCAAGACCGACTTCTGGCTCGGTCAGCAAGGACGCCTGACGCACCCGATGGTGCTCACTCCCGGTGCGACGCACTACCAACCCATCGATTGGGAAGGCGCCTACGCGCTGATCGCCGATCACCTGACTTCCCTCACCTCCCCTGACGAAGCCGTGTTCTACACGTCCGGTCGCACCTCCAACGAGGCCGCGTTCCTGTACCAGTTGATGATTCGCAGCTACGGCACGAACAACATGCCGGACTGCTCGAATATGTGTCACGAATCGTCGGGCAGCGCCCTCACCGCGTCGATCGGCATCGGCAAGGGCTCCGTGACGGTTCCCGACCTCGAAAACGCCGACCTCATACTCATCGCCGGGCAAAACCCGGGCACCAATCACCCTCGAATGCTCTCGACACTCGAGAAGGCAAAAGGCAACGGCGCCAAGATCATCGCAGTCAACCCGCTTCCCGAGGCCGGACTGCGACGCTTCAAGGATCCGCAGAAGGTCTCCGGCGTGGTCGGTCACGGTGTCGACATCGCGGACGAATTCCTGCAGATTCGTCTCGGCGGCGACATGGCGTTGTTCCAGGGACTCGGCAGACTTCTCCTCGAGGAAGAGGACCGCAACCCGGGCACGGTCGTCGACCGCGCATTTGTCGACACGTACTGCGCGGGCTGGGACGACTACGAAAAGAACGTTCGCGCTGTTGATCTCGACACCGTTCTCGAAGCAACCGGGCTGACGATGGCGCAACTGACCGAAACAGCGTCGGCCCTCGCTCGTTCCGAACGCACCGTCATCTGCTGGGCGATGGGTCTGACTCAGCAGGCACACGGAGTCGCGACCATCGAGGAAGCCGTGAATCTCCTGCTGATGCGCGGAATGATGGGCAAGCCAGGCGCCGGTGTCTGCCCCGTTCGCGGGCACTCCAATGTCCAGGGCGATCGCACGATGGGCATCTGGGAAAAGATGCCGGAAGAATTTCTGGCCGCTCTCGACACCGAGTTCAAGATCACGGCGCCGCGAAAGCACGGCTGGGACACCGTCGACGCGATCCGGGCCATGAACGCAGGTAAGGCAAGCTTCTTCATGGCGATGGGCGGCAACTTCATCCAGGCCAGCCCCGATACCGCCGCCACCGAAACCGCGCTGCGCCAATGCGAACTCACCGTTCAGGTCTCCACCAAACTGAACCGCAGCCACGTTGTCCACGGGCAAACTGCGATCATCCTCCCCACCTTGGGCCGCACCGACCTCGACGTCCAAGCCGGCGGCAAACAGCTGGTATCCGTGGAGGATTCCATGTCGATGGTGCACCTCTCGCGCGGGCGACTGAACCCGGTCAGCCCGTACCTGCGCAGTGAAGTCGCCATCATCTGCCAACTCGCCCGCGAACTCCTCGGCAGTGATCACTCCGTACGCTGGTCCGCCTTCGAGGGAAACTACGACCTGATCCGCGACTCCATCTCACGCGTCGTGCCGGGCTGCGAGAACTACAACACCCGCGTCCGCCAACCCGACGGATTCCAATTGCCACACCCGCCGCGCGATTCGCGCGAATTCCACACGCACACAGGCAAAGCCAACTTCGGCGTCAACGAACTGAAGTGGCTGCCCACCCCTAGCGGCCGATTGATTCTGCAGACCATGCGAAGCCACGACCAGTACAACACCACGATCTACGGCCTCGACGATCGTTACCGCGGGATCAAGGGCGGCCGCAAGGTCATTCTCGTCAACGCCGACGACATCACCGCACTCGGATTCCGCGACGGCGATCTCGTCGACATAGTGTCCGAGTGGACAACACCTGACGGCACGCTGGAAGAGCGTCGGGTCTCGGAATTCCGCATAGTCTCCTACGACACGCCGCGCGGCAACGCTGCGGCCTACTACCCGGAGACCAATCCCCTCGTCCCTCTCGAACATGTTGCAGCCAAATCGAACACGCCGGTGTCGAAGGCCGTCACGGTTCGACTCGAAGCATCAGGCGCCTGAGATGGGACGAGTCACCGCACGAACACCGGTCGTTCGAATCTCGGGTGACCGGGTCGTCACGCGCCCCGACACGCTGGCCGTCGAGGAACCACTCGAAATGAGGGTCGGCGGCCTGGTGCTGGCGGTGACGATGCGAACACCGGGCAACGACGTCGACCTCGTGCACGGATTTCTTCTCAGCGAGGGCGTCATCGCCACCCGTGACGACGTCAGCATCGTTCGCTACTGCGACGGCGTCGACGAGACCGGCGCAAACACATACAACGTCCTCGACATCGCTCTCGCTCCCGGAGTGCCGTTGCCCGACCACACCACCGACCGCAACACCGTCGTCAGTTCCGCGTGCGGAGTGTGCGGCAAGACCTCACTCGACGCCGTCCGAACCACGACGCGACATCCGTTGGTCGGCGACACCACCACCGTCCGCTCGACCACGCTGTCGTCAATGCCGCTCACTCTTCGACGACGACAGCGCATCTTCGAGACCACCGGCGGCCTGCACGCAGCCGGATTGTTCACCACCACAGGCGAACTGCTTGCTCTCCGCGAGGACGTCGGCCGTCACAATGCGGTAGACAAGGTGATCGGCTGGGCCATCACCGACGGCCGAGTACCCCTGTACGACACGATCTTGATCGTCAGCGGCAGGGCGTCTTTCGAACTCGCCCAGAAGGCCGTCATGGCCGGCATTCCGATCCTCGGTGCCGTCTCGGCTCCGTCGTCACTGGCCGTGGAACTGGCAAAGGAGTCGGGACTGACGCTTGCCGGTTTCATCCGCGGCGATTCGATGAACGTCTACTCCCACCCGCACCGAATCGAGGTCGTCCCTACTCCGCGCGCAGCTGAGCCGACAGTCGCACAGCGGAGTTGACCTCGCCGTAACCCTCGTACCCACCCACGCGTTGAACGACCTCGAAGAACAGGTCGGCGCCGACGGTCGGGGTGAACAGGTGGAAGAACTCGCCGTGAGCATCCGCGTCGTAGAGGATTCCCGCGCCGCGCATACGGTCGAGCAGTTCGGCATTGAGACCGAAGCGCGCTTCGAGATCTTCGTAGTAATTCGGCGATATGGGAAGCGGCGCATAGCCCCAGTCCGCCATGGTGGCTGCCGCGGCAAAAATGTTCTCACACGAGAAGGCAACGTGGCTGACGCCGCCGCGGCGCACGGTGGGCAACCCACTTCGGCTGCCGTCCACCATGTTCAGCGAGATGCGCAGAGTGTTTCCCGAACCGTCCTGAACGAGGGTGAGCGCTTGGCTCCGCATGAGTCCGACGGAATCGGTGACATCCAGCCCCTCGTGCGGATGCATCTCGAAGACAGAACGCAGGAGCAGCATGACGGAGTCCCAACTCTCGGCCGGGACGGCAAGGGCAACATGGTCGATGCCCGTGAGCACCGACGCCTCCGCGCGGTTGCGGGCGGCCGAGAGCGGGTAGATGTCGAACGCCGATTCCCACGCCGCCGCACTGCCTGGGCCGCGTAGGTCGATCGACGTCGCGTCGGTGACCTTCAGGCGGACGACGTCCGGAACTTCGGCATTCTCGTCCGCCGAACCTGGCAACCGCACCTGTTCGACCGGTACCTCCAACGCCAGTGCTCGCCGGCCCCACACCTCGGGTTCAGTTGCGCGGATTCCGATCTGAGTGAGAACCGGCAGGTCGGCCGGGAGACCGGGCGCGCTCCACACCGTCCCAGCCGTCGCGTCGACGGCGATGGTCAGAAGGCCGTGGCGCCACAACTGCAGATCGTGATCACGATGGCGTCCGACCAGGTGAAAGCCCACCGAAGACAGCATCGTGTGAAGCTGATCCTGCTTGGCCGGTCCGGCCGCGACGCGCAGCGAGACGATACCTTCGAGCGGAGTCCGCTCCGGTGCCGTGAACAACTCGGGTCCGTCCCCAACCGACACGGCGGCGGACACCTGCTCCTCCAAGTGGAGCAGCGACCGGTGGGCGTCGACTGCCGTTCGCTGTGTGTCGGCCCGACGAAACACGTCGTTGAAGATTTCGAGTGACCACGGTCCCGTGTAGCCGGCGGCGTGGACGTGCCCGGCAAAAGTGCTCAGGTCGAAGCTGCCCTGCCCCGGGAAGTTTCGGTGATGCCTGCTCCACTGAAGGATGTCCATCGCCATGAACGGTGCGTCCGCCAACTGCAGGAAGAATATCTTCTCACCGGGGATATCCCGGATTCCAGCGGGATCGTCACCGCGGGACAGGATGTGGAAGCTGTCCAAGCAGGTTCCGAGTGACGGATGATCAACTTCCTCGACGATCTTCCACGCATGCCGGTAAGTATTGACGTGTCCGCCCCAGGCCAGCGCCTCGTACGCCACCTTCTTGCCGTGCTCGGACGCCAGCTCTGCCAACACCGAGAATTGTTCGACCAACTGGCCGTCGTCATGGCTTGCCGTCGGCAACGGCGAGGAACACACAAGCAGTGTTTCGCAGCCCAGCTCTTCCATGAGCTCGAACTTGCGCTGCGCCCGAACAAGATTCCGGGCGAATTGATCCTCGCTGCGGGAATCGAAATCACGAAACGGTTGATACAGATCCAGGGTCAGCCCCAGATCCGCGGCCCGCGTGCGCAGTTCCTTCGGCGACCACGGCGAGGCGACAAAATCCGGCTCGAACACCTCAAAACCGTCGAAGCCCGCCGCGGCAATCGCAACCAGCTTTTCTTCGAGGGTGCCACTGAGTGACACGGTTGCTATAGACGTTCGAACCGGAGTGCTCATCGTGCTACCGCCGCCTGCTCACCCTGAACAAGGGCGGTCATGTGGGCGAGCATCCGATCACTGTCCGGCTCGATACCGGTGAAGATCCGGAAGGCGTCGACGGCTTGGAAAACGGTCATCCCGCCGCCACTGAGCGTCGGGGCACCGATCAAGCGCGCCTGGCGAAGGAGCTCTGTTTCGAGGGGGCGGTACACGATCTCCGCAACCCACAGGTCCGGGCGCAGAAGATCCGGGGAGAAGGCCATACCGGGGTGCGCGGCCATTCCCATCGGGGTGGCATGAATCAACCCGTCGGCGTCGGCAAGTGCATCGGCCAGGTCGTCGGTGTGCTTCGCTACCACGCTCTGAGTGGGAAACTGCACTGCTAACGTCCGCGCAAGTTCCTGCGCCCGAGCAAGACTCGAATCCACCAATGTCAGCACGCGAGCTCCGCGCGTCAGCGCCGCATACGCAACGGCAGCACCCGCGCCGCCGGCACCGAGCTGGACCACCCGGTCCAGCTTCGCGCCGGGGAGTCCCGTGTCGAAGTTACGTCCGAAGCCGGACCAGTCGGTGTTATGACCGATCGCTTTGCCACCCTCGAAGAGAACCGTATTGACGGCTCCGAGTTTTGCTGCGTCAGGGGACAATTCGTCGAGATGCTCGATCACCAACTGCTTGCACGGGTGGGTGATGTTGAGGCCGCGGAAGCCGAAACGCTTGGCGTAGGTGAGCAGTTCACCGATATCCGACGGTGCCAGCCCCATCACGTCGAGATCGAGGATGCGGTAGACGTACGGCAGAGACTGCGCCCGTCCCTCCTCCTCGTGCATGATCGGCGTCAAGGACGCACCGATTCCTGTGCCGATAAGACCACAGAGAATTGTCTCGCTCATCAGTTCTCTTCTCCTCGGACGCACACGAACTCGACTGCGGCGCTGTATCCGTCGATCCCCAGTCCGCAGATGACGGCGTCTGCAATTCCGGACACGTACGAGTGCTGACGGAAGTCTTCACGACTGTGAATGTTACTGATATGAACCTCGACAACGGGAGCTTCCAGCGTGACCAGCGCATCCCGCAAGGCGACCGACGTGTGCGAATAGCCGCCGGGGTTGATCACGATGCCGGCAACTCGTCCGCGTGCTTCGTGGATCCAGTCGATGAGCTGACCCTCGTGATTCGATTGCTTTGCCTCGACGACGGCACCGAAGTTTGCGGCCGCGACCTCACAGCGGGCAACTACGTCATCAAGGGTGTCCCGACCGTAGAACTCCGGTTGGCGCTGCCCCAACAGATTGAGATTGGGTCCGTTGAGAACCAGGATCGGTCTTGATACTGCCATCGGGTCACCTCGAAGCTAATGTACGAACTAGTGAGTTAATTTATCGGACACTACTCCTCCGACGCGCACTCGACAAGGAACTCACCCAACTCCGCCGCAGATAGAGTGAGGTCCATGGTCTCCGAGCACTCCGCGAATGCACTGGCATCCAAGCCCGAGAAACGACGTCGAAACAGCGATCTCACCCGAGTGAACATCATCGCCGTCGCGACCGAGGAGTTTGCCGACAAGGGTTTCGCCGGAGCCCGCGTGGACGAGATCGCCACCAAGACTCACACCACAAAACGCATGATCTACTACTACTTCACCGACAAGGAAGGGCTGTACAAGTCGGTTCTGGAACACGCGTACAGCGTGATCCGGGCGCAGGAGCGTGAACTCGATCTCGAGGGCCTCGATCCGACGGCAGCTGTTCGCGCACTTGCAGAACTCACCTTCGATCACCACGAGCAGCACCCGAACTTCATTCGCCTGGTGGCCAACGAGAACATGCTGCGCGGCGAGTACATCGAGAAGTCCGAAGTGCTCAGCGGACTCGGCGCTCCCGCCGCGGACCTGGTGTCACAGATCCTCCTCGACGGCCAGAAGGCCGGCACGTTCCGAGACGACGTCGACGCTCTCGACGTGCACATGCTGATCAGCAGTTTCTGCGTCTTCCGCATCGCCAACCGCTACACATTCAAAGCACTCTTCGACCGCGACCTCATCGCCCCGACGCATCGCGAGCACCTGCGAACCATGCTCGGCGACATGGTCGTCGCTTTCCTGACGGCGCCTACCCCCGCCTGACCGACTACCAACTAATTGACTTCGGAGCACTCGCAACCGGGAGGACACACGTGACCGAGAACAGCGCGCACGGACTTTCACTCGAGGACAAGGCTTCCTTGACCTCGGGATCGGATTTCTGGCACAGCCAGGCTGTCGCCGGAATTCCGTCGATACTGCTGACCGACGGCCCGCACGGCGTTCGCAAACAACCGGAGGGCGGTGACGCACTCGGGCTCGGTCAGAGCATCCCGGCCACGTGTTTCCCGCCGGCCGTCGGACTCGGTTCATCCTGGAATCTCGACCTCATCCGCCGCGTCGGCGAAGCGCTGGGCGACGAAGCCAAAGCCGAGCAGGTCTCGGTCCTTCTCGGCCCCGGTATCAACATCAAACGATCCCCCTTGTGCGGGCGGAACTTCGAGTACGTCTCCGAGGATCCCTTCGTATCCGGCCGCGTGGCTGCCGCACTGATCATCGGTATTCAGTCCCGCGGCGTCGGTACGTCGCTCAAGCATTTTGCCGCCAACAACCAAGAACACGACCGCATGCGGGTCAGCGCCGATATCGACGAGCGAACCCTGCGGGAGATCTACCTCGCTGGATTCGAGTACGCGGTCACCGCGGCAGCGCCCACCACGGTGATGTGCTCGTACAACAAGATCAACGGCGTCTACGCGAGCCAGAACCATTGGCTGCTCACCGAAGTTCTGCGCGAGCAGTGGGGATTCGACGGCCTTGTCGTCTCCGATTGGGGAGCCGTGAACGACCGGGTTGCGGCGATTGCCGCCGGCCTGGATTTGGAGATGCCGCCCTCGGGCACCGACGGACAGATCGTCGACGCCGTACACAGCGGCGACCTCGACGAATCCGTCGTGACCACAGCTGCCGAGCGGGTGGCGACGCTGGTCGACCGTACTGCCGGCGCTCGGATCGATGGCCACACCTACGACGCTGCGAATCACCATGAACTCGCCCGGACCGCTGCCGCCGAATCCGCGGTCCTCCTCGAAAACGACGGTGAGATCCTCCCCCTGACCCCGGGAGGGCAGACCGTCGCGGTCATCGGCGAGTTCGCTTGCAGTCCGCGGTACCAGGGCGCCGGCAGTTCACAGGTAGTACCGACCACCCTCGACAATGCGCTGGACGCAATCCTGGCCATCGCGGGTTCCGACCGCGTGACCTTCGCTCCGGGATTCACCTTCGACGGCACCCCGGACAGCGACAAAGTCACCGAAGCCGTCGACGCTGCCCGCAGGTCCGACGTGGCCGTCCTCTTCCTCGGCCTCCCGTCAGCCACCGAATCCGAGGGGTTCGACCGCTCGGACATCGACTTGCCCGCCGACCAGATCGCCCTGCTGAAAGCAGTGCACAGCGCCAATCCGAACACCGTCGTGGTCTTGTCCAACGGTGGCGTCGTCTCGATCAACCCGTGGCGCATGTACGCCGCCGCCATCCTCGAAGGATGGCTTCTCGGCCAGGCAGGCGGGTCGGCGATCGCCGACATCCTGTTCGGTCTCGTCAACCCGTCCGGCCACCTCACCGAGACGATTCCCCTTCGGCTGCAAGACAACCCGTCATACCTTCATTTCCCGGGATCTGCGCAACACGTGCGATACGGGGAAGGTTTGTATGTGGGATACCGCTACTACGACTCCGTCGACCACGACGTTGCCTACCCCTTCGGCTTCGGGCGAAGCTACACCACCTTTGCCGTCACCGACACCGCAATCACCGCTGGAGAAAATTCTGCCGAGATCACGGTGACCGTGCTCAACACCGGTGATCGAGCCGGCAGCACGGTTGTCCAGGTATACGTCCACGACGCGGGCTCTGCCGTCGACCGACCTACCCAAGAGCTGAAGGGCTTTGCCAAAGTCCACCTCGAAGCCGGGCAATCGACAACCACGACGATCACACTCGACCCGCGCGCATTTTCCTACTGGTCCGCCAAGGACCAGGACTGGGCCGTCGAAGCCGGTGACTACGACGTTCGCGTCGGCTTCTCCTCGCGCGACATTGCAACCACGGACAGGATCACCCTGCCGGGAAACATCGGACCTCGCCCGCTGAACGCCATGTCGACCATCGCCGAGTGGTTCGCACATCCGGTCGGAGGCCCAGTTCTCGGCGCCGCGATGGCCGCTGCCGCCACCGAAGATTCCCCGCCGATAGCGCCCGAACTGATGGCCATGGCCGGTTCCATGCCGCTCGGCAAACTCGCGGCCTTCGGCCTCGGCATCACGCAGGAGCAGGTAGCCGAACTGGTTGCGGCCACACAGCGGCCTCAGCCATAGCTCTCTGAACTGGGGTTTCGATAACCAACCGAAACGTAGCTAGATTTTTATGAACTATTTGGTTAATAATCTTGTGTAGTCGGTGTGGCGTCAGTTACATTCTGTGTATCGCTCTCCGCACAAACGTTCAAAGTACGAACAAGTACGCCGAACACCACGTCGCGGATGTAGAGCCCTCCACTTTCGCTTCCACCAGGAGATGAGCATGTCAGCTAGCACGGTCACACCGTCGGGACCTGAGGCAGGGCACTTGCCCACAACAGACACCACCAAGGTCAAACGCGCCGCTACGTCGTCGTTCCTCGGCAGCATGCTCGAGTACTACGACTTCTACATCTACGCATCAGCCGCCGCGCTCATCTTCCCGACGGTGTTCTTCCCCGACAGCGGGCACGCGGCACTGCTCTCCCTCGCGACATTCGGAGTTGCCTATATCGCGCGTCCCGTCGGCGCCGTGGTTCTCGGACACTTCGGCGACCGCGTCGGCCGCAAGAAGATCATGCTGCTGACACTCATCATGATGGGCGCGGCCACCTTCTTCATCGGATGCATCCCGAGCGCCGACTCGATCGGAGTGTTCGCGCCGATACTGCTCGTCCTGATGCGCATCGCCCAGGGCATCTCCGCGGCCGGCGAGCAGAGTGGCGCGAGCTCACTCACTCTCGAACACGCACCGGAAGGCCGACGCGCCTTCTTCTGCAGCTGGACGCTCAACGGCACTCAAGCCGGATTCATCCTCGCCAGCCTGGTATTCCTCCCCATCGCGGCGCTGCCCGACGACATTCTCTACACCTGGGGTTGGCGAATCCCGTTCTGGGGCAGCCTGATCGTTCTCATTGCCGCCTACATCATGCGACTCAAGCTCGAAGAGCCCGAAGAGTTCATCGAGCAGCAGGAATCCAAGGCCGTTGCGAAGCTCCCCGTCGCCGACCTGCTTCGCACACACAGCGCAAATCTGGTCCGCGTCATCTGCTGCGCCTTCATCGCCGTCGTGTCGACCATCTTCTCCGTGTTCGGTCTTGCCTTCGCTACCACTGAAGAAGTGGGAATCCCCAAGTCCACGATGCTGTGGGTTGCCATTGCCGCAAACGCTGTCGCACTGATCAGCCAGCCTGCCTGGGCGATATTGTCCGACCGAATCGGCCGTCGACCGCTCTTCGTCGGTGGCGCACTGGGCAGCGCGGTCTTCATCTACGTCTACTTCGGTGCGATCGCCAGTGGAAACGTTCCGCTCATCTTCCTTGCGGCAATCGGCTTGATGTCCGTCTTCTACGCGGCACCCAACGCTATCTGGCCGTCGTTCTACTCCGAGATGTTCAACACCAAGGTCCGCTACTCGGGTATCGCAATCGGAACCCAGGTCGGATTTGCGCTCGCCGGCTTTGCACCCGCCATCGGCAACGCTCTGATGGGCGGCGACAAGACCCACTGGATGCCCGTCGCAATTCTGACGTCCGTCGCCTGTGTCATCTGTGCGATCTCCGCCTTCACCGCCAAGGAAACCTTCCGCACCCCGCTCAAGGAACTCGGCAACCCGATCTAGTCGAACACCCCACAAACAACTGTGGCCCGGCATCTCGCGAGAGATGCCGGGCCACAGTTGTTTTGATGTTAAGCCGTCTTGTCGCGGCGTTCGCCGCGCTCCGGCTTACGCGGGACGATAGTCGGCAGAACGTTGTCGATGACGGTCTCGGCGGTCACCACAACCTTCTCGACGTCGTCGCGACTGGGGATGTCGTACATCACGGGGAGAAGAACTTCTTCCATGATGGCGCGCAGTCCACGGGCACCGGTGCCACGGAGAATGGCCTGATCGGCAATCGCGTCGAGGGCTTCCTCGGTGAACTCGAGTTCCACGCCGTCCATGTCGAACAGTCGACGGTACTGCTTCACCAGAGCGTTCTTGGGCTCGGACAGAATCTGGACGAGCGACGCCTTGTCGAGATTGGTGACCGACGCGATCATCGGCAAACGGCCGATGAACTCGGGAATCAGACCGAACTTGATCAGATCTTCCGGCATGACCTCGGCAAAACGATCGACGGTGTCGAGTTCTGCCTTGGAGCGCACCTCGGCACCAAAGCCGATGCCGCGCTTGCCTACCCGATCGGACACGATGCGTTCGAGGCCGGCAAACGCACCGGCGACGATGAACAGCACGTTCGTGGTGTCGATCTGGATGAATTCCTGATGCGGATGCTTGCGCCCACCCTGCGGCGGAACGCTGGCCTGCGTGCCTTCGAGAATCTTGAGCAGAGCCTGCTGAACGCCCTCACCGGAGACGTCCCGGGTGATCGAGGGGTTCTCGCTCTTGCGAGCGATCTTGTCGACCTCGTCGATGTAGATGATGCCGGTCTCGGCGCGCTTGACGTCGTAATCCGCAGCCTGAATCAGCTTGAGCAGAATGTTCTCGACGTCTTCACCGACGTAACCCGCCTCGGTCAGGGCCGTTGCGTCCGCAATCGCGAACGGAACGTTGAGCATCTTCGCCAAGGTCTGCGCGAGATACGTCTTACCGCAGCCGGTGGGACCGAGCATCAAGATGTTGGATTTTGCGAGTTCGACGGTTTCGCCGCGGGCATCGCGGCCCTTGTCGCCGGCTTGAATACGCTTGTAGTGGTTGTACACAGCCACTGCGAGCGTCCGCTTGGCGGAGTCCTGACCGATGACGTAGTTCTCGAGGAAATCGCGGATCTCCGCGGGCTTCGGCAGCTCGTCGAGTTTGACCTCACTCGACTCGGCCAGTTCTTCCTCGATGATCTCGTTGCAGAGGTCGATGCACTCGTCGCAGATGTACACCCCGGGTCCTGCAATGAGTTTCTTGACCTGCTTCTGGCTCTTACCGCAGAAAGAACACTTGAGCAGATCCCCGCCGTCGCCGATGCGTGCCATCTCGTGAGGTCCCTACTTCCTTCGTGTACGTGCACTCGCCAGAACGCAGATCCAGAACCAGCCCGTGATGTGACGGTACCCGTTGTTCCGAACCACGGTCGACCTGTTGTCGGCGATTCGTCGACGGATTATCAAGAATATTGTCGGGGAAATAGTTCAGGCATGTCTTCCACCTGGTACTTCCCGACCGATCCGCCTCGCGTCGCGCACCGAATTTCGGTGGTCGACACGAGGCGGAAAACGACTACTTCTGTGCGCTGAGCTTCCGGTACGCCAGAACGTCGTCGATGATGCCGTATTCCTTGGCCTGCTCGGCCGTGAGGATCTTGTCACGATCGGTGTCGACGCGGATCGTCTGCGGATCCTTGCCGGTGTGCAGAGCCAACGTGTTCTCCATGAGACGACGCATACGCTCGATCTCGGCTGCCTGGATCTCCAGATCGGAAACCTGGCCCTGGATACCGCCGGTGGCCGGCTGGTGAATCAGGATGCGCGAGTTGGGGAGCGCAAAACGCTTACCCGGCGTACCGCCGGCGAGCAGAACAGCAGCAGCCGACGCGGCCTGGCCGAGGCAGACGGTGGAGATGTCTGCACGCACGTACTGCATCGTGTCGTAGATCGCCATCAGCGCGGTGAACGAACCACCGGGCGAATTGATGTACATCGTGATGTCGCGGTCCGGATCCTGCGATTCCAGAACCAACAGCTGTGCCATGAGGTCGTTCGCGGACACGTCGTCGACCTGCGAGCCGAGGAAGATGATGCGCTCCTCGAAAAGCTTGTTGTACGGGTCGGACGTCTTGACTCCGTAGCTGGTCTGCTCCGTGAACTGGGGCAGGATGTAGCGCGACTGCGGGCCCGACGGCGCCTGGCCGCCCAGCGAGTTAGCTCCGAAAAGGTTTGTCATCAGTTCTCCAAAGTATGAATTGGGCAGCAATAGGACGGATCAACCGACTCAGTTGCCGGTGCCGCCGGCCTGATTCGCACGAGAGACGACATGGTCGACGAAGCCGTACTCGAGGGCTTCCTTCGCCGTGAACCAACGGTCACGGTCCGAGTCAGCGGTGATCTGCTCGACCGTCTGACCGGTGTGCTGAGCGATCAGCTCGGCCATTTCACGCTTGGTGTGCTTGAACTGCTCGGCCATGATGGCGATGTCGCTGGCGCTACCACCGATACCGGCGGACGGCTGGTGCATCATGATGCGGGCGTGCGGCAGGGCGTAACGCTTGCCCTTGGTGCCTGCCGAGAGCAGGAACTGCCCCATCGACGCGGCGAGACCCATGCCGAACGTCGCGATGTCGCACTCCGCGAACTGCATGGTGTCGAAAATCGCCATACCGGCGGTGACGGATCCACCAGGCGAGTTGATGTAGAGCGAGATGTCTCGCGTCGGGTCCTCGGCCGAGAGAAGCAGGATCTGCGCGCACAGCTTGTTTGCGATGTCGTCGTCGACCTGGGTGCCGAGGAAAATAATGCGCTCACGGAGCAAGCGCTCGTATACCGAGTCGCTGAGGTTCAACCCAGCGGTGGCTGAAGTCATGGCGGGACTCTGCAAAGTCTCCAGGTGATTGGAAGTCACGGTACCTGCCTTCTATGTGGATCTTCTTTGCCAAATACGAATTGCTGACACAGACACTAACCAAGTAGGGCGGCACCGGAGTCCCGGTGCCGCCCTACTTCGCTCAAAGCGGAAAACTCATTGCAGCCGATCGCGGTGAAAACACCCGATAACCTGCTTTTTTACTTGTCTTCGCTCTCGGCAGAATCAGACGCCTCTGCGTCCTCGTCAGCCTTGCCGTTACCGAAAAGCTCAGCGGTGTCGACAGCAGCGCCGCTGCTGTCGGTGACGCCGGCAGCCTCGACGACGGCTGCGAGAGCCTTGCCGCGACGGACATCGGCGAACATCGCACCAAGCTGGTTGGCCTGCTGGATCTGCTGGATGAACTGCTCAGGAGCCATGCCGTAACGCTGTGCCTGGAACAGGATGCGCTCGGTGAGCTCGTCCTGGCCGACGGTGACGTCGTTGGCGTCCGCGATGGAGTCGAGCAGGAGCTGCGTCTTGACGGAGCGCTCAGCGGCCTCCAACGTGTCCTTGTCGAACTCTTCGCGGCTGCTGCCCTGCTCTTCGAGAGCCTTGTTCAGAGCCTCTTCGTCGTGATCGAGACCGTGAACGGCGTCGTGCAGTGCAGCGTCGACCTCAGCCTTGACGATGGCCTCGGGCAGCGGAACCTCGACCGTCTCGAGCAGCTGCTCGAGAACCTTGTCGCGGATCTGGCCGGCCTGCTCGACCTTGCGGACGCGTCCGACGCGCTCGCGGAGGTCTGCCTTCAGTTCGTCGAGGGTGTCGAACTCGCTGGCGAGCTGAGCGAACTCGTCGTCCTCGTCCGGAAGCTCGCGCTCCTTGACCGTCTGCACGGTCACGGTGACAACGGCTTCCTTGCCTGCGAATTCACCGGCGACCAGAGTCGACGTGAAGTCCTTGGACTCCCCCGCCTTCAGGCCGATGATGGCTTCGTCGAGGCCCTCGATGAGCTGGCCCGAACCGACCTCGTGCGACAGTCCGCTGGCGGTAGCCTCGGCAACGTTCTCGCCGTCGACGGTGGCCGACAGGTCGATGGAGACGAAGTCGCCGTCCTCGACTGCGCGGTCGACGCCCGTGAGGGTGCCGAAACGCTGACGCAGCGAGAGCAGCTGCTCTTCGATGGCCTCATCGGTGATCTCGATCGGATCGACCGTGACGTTGATGGAGCTGAAATCCGGGAGTTCGATCTCGGGGCGCACGTCGACCTCGGCAGCGAATTCGAGGACGTCGCCGTCTTCGAGCTTCGTGACCTCGATCTCGGGCTGGCCGAGTGCCTTGACGCCGGCGCTGGTGACAGCCTCGGAGTAACGCGACGGCAGAGCGTCGTTGATGACCTGATCGAGCACAGCGGCGCGACCGACGCGTGCCTCGAGGAGGCGGGCCGGGGCCTTGCCCGGACGGAAGCCTGGGAGACGAATCTGCTGCGCGAGGGCCTTGTAGGCCTTGTCGAAATCAGGCTTGAGTTCCGCGAAGGGCACCTCAACGTTGATACGGACTCGCGTCGGGCTGAGCTGCTCGACGGTGCTCTTCACGAAACTTCGCTCCTTCGTCTGGTCTTGCTCATAACTGGCTTACTGCAGGTTTTCGGTCTTGCTCGTGTGGTCTTGCACGACACTCCACTCCTGCGTGTGCAGTAGTGGAGTCTCGTATACGTACTTGTCGGGATGACAGGATTTGAACCTGCGACCCTCCGCTCCCAAAGCGGATGCGCTACCAAGCTGCGCTACATCCCGTTACTCGCAAACATGCTTCTTACGAACACGCTCGCGAAAACAGCCGCGTACTTGCGACTGCGCCAAACCTTATCGCGCTCACTACTCTCTCACGAACCCGCCCACCATTTGTACACGGATAGCCGTAAGCACGTGCAGCCTGCATCCGGCCCGAAACTCCGGGCTCACCGGAGCCACTGACCCTCGACTACCCACCCTCGCCGGAGATTCCCCTGGTGAGAACGCTTTCGACCCCCCGATTATGAAATCCGCGCCCGCATTGGGTACAGTTTCGAATCGCAGACGACGAACACGGCGATCCCGAGTTCGCGTGTGCACGGGGATGTAGCTCAATGGTAGAGCCTCAGTCTTCCAAACTGATCACGCGGGTTCGATTCCCGTCATCCCCTCCATCGGAGGGAAACTTCCACAAAGATCCGCATCGGCCTCGCCGGTGCGGATTTTTTGTTGCAGCGATCCGTATCCTGGAGTTGTCCGGATCGATACTGCTCGGAGGCCACCCGTGACCACGATTCTTCTCATCCTCGTCGTTCTGGCTGTTGTCGTGTTCCTGGTCATGAAGAGCCAGCAACGCGGTTCCACCCACAGCGCGACACAACTCGACGACGCCAAAGCTGATGCCAGGCAGGCAATCGAGCGTCTCGGCGGTCAGGTGTACAACCTCACCGGCACCGACGAACCGTCACGGCAAGCACTCGCCGACGCAGCCGAGCGCTACACAGCGGCGGGCTCGCAGATCGATCAGGCCGCTACCCCGATTCAAGCGCGTCTCGCGAAACAGACTGCGCTGGAAGGGCTTTACTACATTCGCGCGGCACGAGTCGCCATGGGAATGGATCCGGGTCCTGACGTTCCCACCATCGACGGCCAGAAAGCCGCCGGCGCGGTGACCGAGTCCCGCGAGGTCGAGTTCGAGGGCCGCAAGGTCGCGGCATCGCCTACCCCGTCGTCGCGTACCCCCAACTACTACCCCGGCGGTCGCGTCGCCGGCCGACCCGTTCCGGCCGGTTGGTACTCCGAGCCGTGGTGGAAGCCCGCCCTCGTCGCAGGCGCCTGGGGCCTGGGTTCGATGATGCTGTTCTCGACCATGTTCTCCGGGATGGCCGGAGTTCCTTACGGCGCAGAGGCTTTCGCAGCGGGCGGTGATCCCAACGCAGATCAAGGCGCAGATGCAGGTGATCAAAGCCAAGGCGACGCCGGCGATCAGAGCTACGACCAAGGCGACCAGGGGTACGACTCAGGTGACAGCGGATTCGGCGACAGTGGATTCGGCGACGGAGGCGGGATGGACTTCGGCGGCATGGACTTCTAGAGCGCCGGCTACACAGCCTGACACACCGGGCACCAGAACAGGTTTCGTGCCTTCATGACGGAATGAAGGACCGGTGACCCGCAGACCCGGCAGGGTGATCCCGCGCGCCGGTAGACGTAGGTGCGCGGACGATCCTTGGCGTAGGCCGGATCGCCGTTGTCGTGCTCGGCCCGCACGACGTGCATTTTTCCGCGTCGCACGCCGACCTTCATGAGTTCGACGAGGTCCGCCCACATGGCAGTCCATTCGTCGTAGCTGACGAGGTTGCCGGGGCGTTCGGGGTTGATGCCGTGACGGAACAGCAATTCGGCGCGGTAGACGTTGCCGACCCCGGCCAGCACTGCCTGATCCATGAGCAGTGCGCCGATTGCCGTCTTGGACTTCGAGATTCGCGCCCACGCCTGCTGCGGGTCCGCGTCGCGGCGCAGTGGATCGGGGCCGAGCCTGGCTTCGATAGCGGCTACTTGCGGCGGCAGCAAGACTTCACAGGCGGTGGGACCACGAAGGTCGGTGCCGAAGCCGGCACCGACCATTCGCATCCGGACCTGCCCCACCGGTTCTTCCATCGGGAGGGCGCTGTCGGTGAACTTTCCGTACAAACCGAGGTGTACGTGGACGATCAGACCGTTGTCGTATGTGTGCCACAGGTGTTTGCCCCAGGCATCCGACGACGTGAGTACATGCCCGTCCACCAGAGCCGCGTCCGTGGCAAATCGACCCTGCGGGCTGAGTACGCGCACTGGTGAACCGACAAACTTCTTGGCATGCAACCGTGCCAGTCGATGCAGGGTATGACCTTCTGGCACGGGACTACTTCTCGATCAGGCCTGCGGCAATGCCGGTGCGACGCCGGTCTTCTCGTACTCCGAGAGGATGTCGATGCGGCGCTGGTGACGCTCTTCGCCTGACCACTCGGTGGCAAGGAAGGCGTCGACGATGGCGAGCGATTCCTCGAGGGAATGCATGCGTCCACCGATGCCGATGAGCTGTGCCTTGTTGTGCTCGCGGGCCAGCTTGGCGGTTTCGACGCTCCACGCCAGAGCGCACCTGGCGCCGGGAACCTTGTTCGCGGCGATCTGCTCGCCGTTGCCGCTTCCGCCGAGGACGATGCCCAGGCTTCCCTCGTCGGCGACTACCCGCTTCGCTGCTTCGATGCAGAAAGCCGGGTAGTCGTCCACGGCGTCGTACTCGTGAGCACCACAGTCGATGGCTTCGTGGCCATTGGCTGTGAGGTGTTCGATGATCTCGTTCTTACGTTCGAATCCGGCATGGTCGGCACCCAGGTATACGCGCATGGGGACAATTCTCTCAGGCTCATCCCCCGGCGCGCACCCGGCCCTGGTGCGGTCGAACTCAGTCGAACTGCGGATCCTCGTTGCGCGTGCGCTTGAGTTCGAAGAAGTGCGGGTAGCTCGCCAGCGCAACTGCGCCGTCCCACACTCGTCCTGCGTCCTCGCCGCGCGGGATGCGCGAGAGAACCGGGCCGAAGAAGGCAACGCCGTTGACGTGGATGGTGGGAGTTCCGACGTCGGGGCCAACCGCGTCCATGCCGTGATGATGGCTCTCACGCAGGGCTTCGTCGTACTCGGTCGACTCGGCTGCGTCGGCAAGTTCAGCCGGGAGTCCGACCTCGTCGAGTGAACGCTTGATGACGTCGGCAAAGTCCTTGTTGCCTTCGTTGTGGATCTTGGTTCCCATGGCCGTGTACAGCGGCAGCAGGATGTCGTCGCCCTTCAGCTTCGCAGCGGCGATTGCGACGCGCACCGGTCCCCATGCCTTGGTCATCATCTCGCGGTACTCCTCGGGCAGGTCACGTCCTTCGTTGAGGACGGCCAGGCTCATGACGTGGAATTTCGCGTCGATGTTGCGCACCTGCTGCGCTTCGAGGATCCACCGCGAGGTGATCCAGCACCACGGGCACAGAGGATCGAACCAGAAATCAGCTCGGTCGGCACTCTTGTTCTCGACTGCACTCACGTAAACAACTCCCTATCGGTCACGGTCCTAGCGGGAACGAAAAATTGCGTACCCCGCCATGGCAACAATCATCCCCCACCAATCCTTCCCACATACTCCCGAACCACCTTCTCTCACCAGTAATGTCGAAAGAACACGAGTGCGAAGGAGTGGTTCAACCATGAGCACAAATCGGAGATTCGTCATCATCGGCGGCGGCTTGGCCGGAGCAAAAACTGCGGAGGCCCTGCGACAGCGGGATTTCGACGGAGACATCGTCCTTCTGAGCGAAGAGGACCATTTGCCGTACGAGCGTCCACCGCTGTCCAAGGAGTTCTTTGCGGGCAAGAAGACCCTCCCGGAATTCACGGTCCACGACGGTGAATGGTTCCGCGATCAGCACGTGGACCTGCGACCCGGAACAACCGCAACCGCTTTCGACCCCCTCGCGCACACCGTGACTCTCCCCGACGGTTCCACGCTCTCGTACGACAAACTGGCGCTCGCCACCGGTTCGCGTTCTCGGCGACTCGACATTCCAGGGGCGGACGCCGACGGTGTGCACTACATCCGCACCATCGACCAGGCGTCGTCGCTGCTGAAGGCTCTGTCCGCGGACAAGAAACTGGTTGTGGTGGGTGCCGGCTGGATCGGCCTGGAAATCGCCGCGTCCGCGCGCGGATTCGGTGTCGACGTGACGATCCTCGAGCATGCGAGTCTCCCCCTCGAAGCAACGCTGGGGCCGGAGATGGGCGAAGTGTTTGCGGCACTGCACCGCGCGAACGGCGTTGATCTACGAACGAGCACCGACGTGAAGTCCATCGCGGTGACAGACGGAGTTGCTTCCGGCGTCACCCTGGCCGACGGCAGCGTAGTTCCCGCCGACGCCGTCCTGATCGCTGTGGGCGCTCTCCCCAACACCGAGTTGGCCACGGCCGCCGGTATCGAGGTCGACGGCGGAGTCCTCGTCGACGCGGGTCTGCAGAGCAGCGACCCAGACGTCGTGGCGATCGGCGATATCGCGGCGGCGACGCACCCGATCCTGAACGCGCGAATTCGAGTGGAGCACTGGGCAAATGCTCTCAACCAACCGGCGACAGCCGCGGACACCATGCTCGGCAAACCGGCCGAGTACGTGCGGATGCCGTATTTCTTCACCGACCAGTACGACCTCGGAATGGAGTACGTCGGGCACGCTCCGCATGGCAGCTACGTCTCCGTGGTCACCCGCGGTGACGTCGACAACCGCGAGTTCCTGGCCTTCTGGCTCGACGGCGACAACAAGGTTCTGGCGGGAATGAACGTCAACATCTGGGATGCCGGTGACGCAATCAAGGAGTTGGTGGCGTCGAGTGCACCGGTGGATCCGAAGCGCCTGGCAGATCCCTCGGTTCCATTGACGGAGGCGTCCGCGATCACGAAGTAGTCCCCGCCGTGATGGGATGGACTCATAAAGATCCACACCATCGACGAGGAGATCTTCGTGGCCGCACCGAACCTGACACGCGAGACGGCAGCCGAACGGTCAGCGCTGCTGACCGTCGACAACTACCTGATCGAACTCGATCTCACCGACGGCAGTGATGCCCCTGGTGAGGAGACGTTCTTCTCCAAGACCACCGTGACCTTCTCGGCCACCGCCGGCTCGAGCAGTTTCATCGACATCATCGCTGCCCGAGTTCATTCCGCAGTGCTCAACGGCACCCCGATCGATATTTCCGACTACGACGAGGCCACCGGAATAGCCTTGACGGACCTCGCCGCGAGCAACGAACTGGTTGTCGAGGCCGACTGTGTGTACTCGCACACCGGAGAGGGTCTGCACCGCTTCGTCGACCCGACGGACAGCGCCGTCTACCTGTACTCGCAGTTCGAGACCGCCGACGCCAAGCGCATGTTCGCGTGTTTCGATCAGCCGGATCTCAAGGCGACGTTCGATGTCCGTGTCACTGCGCCGACCTCGTGGAAGGTCATCTCCAACTCCGCCGTCGTAGAGTCCCTGGCCGCCGATCCCGGCAAGCATGTCTTCCGTACAACACCGAAGATGAGCACGTACCTCGTTGCGCTCATAGCCGGCCCGTACGCCGTGTGGACCGACAACTACTCCGACGAGCACGGCAACATCCCCCTCGGAATCTTCTGCCGCGCTTCGCTTGCCGAGTTCATGGACGAAGAGCGCCTGTTCACCGAAACCAAGCAGGGCTTCGATTTCTACCACCGCAACTTCGGTGTGCCGTATGCCTTCGGGAAGTACGACCAGTTGTTCGTCCCGGAGTTCAACGCAGGCGCGATGGAGAACGCGGGAGCGGTGACGTTCCTGGAGGACTACGTCTTCCGGTCCAAGGTCACTCGCTACTCGTACGAGCGTCGTTCCGAAACCGTGCTTCACGAAATGGCCCACATGTGGTTCGGCGACCTCGTCACCATGACGTGGTGGGACGACCTGTGGCTCAACGAATCCTTTGCGACTTTCGCGTCTGTGCTCTGCCAGACCGAGGCCACCGAGTACAAGAACGCCTGGACAACCTTTGCCAACGTCGAGAAGTCGTGGGCTTACCGTCAGGACCAGTTGCCGTCCACCCACCCCATCGCCGCCGACATCCCGGACCTGGCAGCAGTCGAGGTCAACTTCGACGGAATCACGTATGCCAAGGGCGCCAGCGTTCTCAAGCAATTGGTGGCCTACGTCGGCCTCGACCCCTTCCTCGCGGGACTGCGGGAGTACTTCCGTGAACACGCATTTGGAAACGCCACCTTCGACGACCTCCTCGGCGCTCTCGAAAAGTCCTCCGGGCGCGACCTTTCCGACTGGGGAACCCAGTGGCTCAAGACCACCGGCCTCAACATCCTTCGCCCCGACTTCGACGTCGACGCAGACGGAAAGTTCACCCGTTTTGCCGTGTTGCAGGACGGCGCTGCCCCCGGTGCCGGTGAGCGACGCGTTCATCGCATCGCGGTCGGCATCTACGACGACGTCGACGGCAAGCTCGTGCGGAGCCGCCGCGTCGAACTCGATCTCGACGCCGCCGAAACCACCGACGTTCCTGAGCTTCTCGGAGTTCATCGCGGTCAATTGATTCTGCTCAACGACGACGACCTGACGTACTGCTCGGTGCGACTCGATCCGCAGTCCCTCTCGACGGCAATCGACCGGGTCGGCGACATCGCCGAATCACTCCCCCGCACTCTGGTCTGGTCCGCAGCGTGGGAGATGACTCGTCAGGCCGAACTCAAGGCTCGCGATTTTGTCGCTCTGGTTCAGCGAGGCATCAGCGCCGAAACCGAGGTCGGTGTGGTTCAACGCCTCCTGCTCCAAGCACAGACCGCCATCGGAAGCTACGCCGATCCGGTCTGGGCTGCAGCCGAAGGCTGGGCGGACTTCGCCAACCGGCTTCTCGAACTTGCCCGCGAAGCCGAGGCCGGTTCCGATCACCAACTCGCATTTGTCAACGCGCTCACCGGAGTTGCACTCTCCCCGTGGCACACCGAGGTCCTGAACGAATTGCTCGACGCCGACCCCGCGACCGTCGGCCTCGACGGTCTGGTTGTCGACACCGATCTGCGGTGGCGCATTGTCGGAGCTCTCGCCGCGGCAGGCGAGGTGGATGCCGAGGGGCTGGAGACCCCGTTCATCGACGCCGAGGCCTTGCGCGACCCGACTGCGGCAGGTGCCAGGCAGGCCGCTGCCGCAGCTGCCGGTCGACCGCAAGCTGCGGTGAAGGAGCAGGTGTGGGCAAAGGTGGTCGGCGACGATTCGGTGCCCAACATCACGGCGCGGTCCATCATCGGTGGTTTCGCCCGCGAAGGACAGGACGATCTCCTCGAACCGTTTGTCTCGCGCTATTTCGACGACATCGCCGGCGTGTGGGAACGCCGCTCGAGTGAGGTGGCGCAGACCGTCGTCGTCGGTCTGTACCCGTCGTGGTCGGTCAGTGAAGAGTCCGTCGCAGCGGCTGATCGTTTCCTCGAGGGCGACATTCCTCCCGCGCTACGTCGCCTTGTCGTGGAGGGCCAGGCCGGTGTAGTTCGATCGCTCACCGCCCGAAAGTTCGACGCCAGCTGATACAAAAGGCCGGTGCCCGCCTCGAGGAAATCGAGGCGGGCACCGGCCCTACTGCAAGGACTGCGAACTACGGCGCAGAGATTGCTGCTGCCATGACACGGATTCCGCTGATCAGTCCGTCGATCAGGTTTCCTTCACTGATGGAGCTCACTGCTGCGGTTGCGCCGAGCTGCGCAACGCGGTCGGTGACCCGATCGGCAACGACGCGGCCACTGCGGACCTCGACGACACGCTGGTTGGGCGATACGGCGATGAGAACCGAACGCTCCGCCTCAGGTGTGGTCGGGAACAGTGCGTCGGCACCGGCGGCCGGGTCTGCGCCCAGGTCGCCGACGTACGCATTGAAACGCACCTTGGTGGAACGGGTGGCCTCGGTCAGCGCGACGTCGAGGGCTACCAGGTCCTTGGTCGTGAACGGAAGGTCGTCAACGAACGGCTCTCCCACACGATGCACGCCGGAGATACGGCCACTGGTCGTGATGACGCTGCCGACGGGCAGGTTTTCGGGCGCTACTGCGACCGCTGTCGAATGATCACCACTTGCCACTTGCGGTTCCTCCAATCAGATCAGCCGAGCCGGCTTCGATCGCGTGTGCGCTGCCGTGGTGACCGCCGCGAACGGTCACTTCGTCGACAGCACTCCACAGGATGGGGGCGTGATCCCACGACTCACCCAGATGGAACGCCGGCGGAACCGGACCCGGCGTCTTCTTCCCGAGGAAGGACGCACCCGCGAAGAAGGCGGTGATCAGGGCCGGGATCCCAACGTATATCAGTACTACCTCGAGAATGCTCACACCAGATAACGTAGCCCAGAACGCCAGGAAGGACAGCGTCAGGGCCACAAATTATCGAGCAATTTGTTCCGGGCAGTTCGAGTCAGGCGGCACCGACACCGAGATACGGCACCCACGACGGGTGCAGTTCCTTGGTTGCGGCCAACAATCGCCAGTGCGGACCGGAGGGCGGAACCAATTCCGCGCGCAGTGTCCACCCCAGTTCGCTGAGCATCTTGTCGGCTTTGCGGTGGTTGCACGGCGCGCAGCACGCCACACAGTTCTCCCATGAATGCCCGCCGCCGCGACTGCGCGGTACCACGTGATCGATGGTCTCGGCCTTTGCGCCGCAGTACGCACATCGGAAATGGTCACGATGCATCAGTGCCGCGCGGGTCATGGGAATACGGGCGCGGTACGGGACGCGCACATAAGTTCGTAGGCGAATGACCGATGGCACCTGCACCGACCAGTCCGCAGAGTGGACTATGGGTCCGAATTCGTCTTCGTGAACCGTGTCGGCTTTACCGCAGGCCATCAAGACCACGGCCCGTCGTGCCGGCAGGGCCGTCAGCGGTTCGTAGGTGACATTGAGTAGTAGCACTCGGCGTTTGATCCACTCGGGGACCACGTGATCCGTGGCGAACTCGGTGGTCTGACCGAATCCGTCAGGAACAACTTCCAGAACAGCCCCTGACGCGTGCTCATGCCGCGCGTCTGCGCGAGCGATGGCACCACGGCCGCCAGCGGGCTGAAGTTGTCGGTGATTTCGTGCAGCGTGTCGGTTCTTCATAGGACCTCCGGGAGACTGCCCCCAAGTTGACCACGGATATTCCGGTTACGCACTCCCATTTCGCACAAAATTGCTCGGATTGCCGGTGAATTTCGGGTGAACGGACCTCCGGTCGACCCGGAAACCGACCACGCCCGCCGTCAGGCACAATGGAACACGCCATGAATGACGTACAGCAGACCTTCTACGACGCCGTCGGCGGAGCCGAGACGTTTCACAAGCTCACCGCGCGGTTTTACGAGGAAGTCGCGAAGGACGAGGTTGTTCGCCCGCTGTATCCGGAAGAGGATCTCGGTCCAGCCGAGCGCCGCATGCGGATGTTTCTCGAGCAGTACTGGGGCGGCCCGCACACCTACTCCGACGAGCGCGGACACCCTCGCTTGCGGATGCGGCACAATCCGTTCGTGATCGGCCCGATCGAGCGGGACGCGTGGCTACGCTGCATGCACGTTGCGATCGCGTCCATCGACGAGAAGACCTTGGACGCCGCACATCGCCAACAGTTGATCGATTACATGGAGATGGCTGCAGCGTCCATGGTCAATTCCGCCATCTGAACCGCTAGCGTCTGACCATTCGTCCGAGCTTGCGGACAGCCCGAACACCGAACGACACGCTCGGGTGCAGCGGCACGCTCAGAATCGCGTGTTTGCGGACGTAATCCTCGACGTGCCATTCCGACCAACTGCCGGCGCGGAAGAGCGCGGCGTCACCGACAGACAGAGTGCGCTTCTCGACCCCCGCGGACTCGACCGTCACCGATCCTTCGAGGATCTGAACGATCTCGTCGGCGCTGAAGTACCACCGGAACCGCCCTTTGGTGCAGTCCCACACGTGCGTTGTCGTGGTGCCGTCCTTGCTGGCAGACCATTGCGCGGCGCGGGCGACCGGATCCCCGGAAATGATCCAGTCCGCGTTGATCGGATCGTCGTTCAACGGAAGTTGGTCCAGACTCACTGCTTCGATTGCCGACAAACTCATGATTTTCCCCCCTCGAGAAATCGGTAGCGCAAAGATTGCCGACGGCAGAGTCTTCGCTCCTGGAAAGTACACCAAGGTGAGGTAAAGAACCACCAAACAGCCGTGTCCAAGTCGTGCGAGTGCTCGAGGTTTGGCACTATGAGAACTTGTGAGTAGCCCCGCGGATTCGACCGTTACCAACCCGTCCACTCCGCCTTGGTGGAACGAGGCAGTTTTCTACCAGATCTATCCGCGATCTTTTGCCGATTCCAACGGCGACGGCATCGGTGACCTCGGCGGAATCGAGGACAAACTCGGGTACCTGGAACTGCTGGGCGTCGACGCCCTCTGGTTGAGTCCGGTCATGCGCTCGCCGATGGCCGATCACGGGTACGACGTCTCAGACCCGCGTGACATCGATCCCCTGTTCGGCGACATTGCCGCGATGGATTCACTGATCAGCGCCGCACATGAGCGCGATATCAAGATCACGATGGACTTGGTCCCCAACCACACCAGCGACCAGCACGAATGGTTCCAAGCTGCGCTGGACTCCGCACCAGGTTCCCCGGAACGATCCCGCTACATCTTCCGCGACGGCAAGGGCGAGAACGGCACCGAACCACCCAACAACTGGCCAAGCATCTTCGGCGGTCCGGCGTGGACCCGCATCAGCGGTGCCGACGGAAAACCGGAGCAGTGGTACCTCCACATCTTCGCGAAGGAACAGCCTGATCTGAACTGGGACAACCCGGAGGTTTTCGAGGATCTGGCCAAGACTCTGCGCTTCTGGCTCAGCCGGGGTATCGACGGATTTCGGATCGATGTCGCCCACGGAATGGCCAAGCCGGAGGGTTTGCCGGACCATGACTGGGACCTCAACGAACTCATGCGCAACGACGACGACGACCCGCGATTCAACAATCCGGAGGTCCACCAGATCCACCGCGGAATCCGCAAGGTCATGAACGAATTCCCCGAGGCTATGACCGTGGGAGAGATCTGGGTTCGCGACAACGAGCGCTTCGGTGAGTACATCCGTCCGGACGAGCTTCACCTCGGATTCAACTTCCGGTTGGCAGAAACCGAGTTCGCGGCGGAATCCGTGCGGGCAGCGGTGGAGAACTCCCTCGCCGCCGTAGCCGAGGTCGGCGGTGTTCCCACGTGGACGCTCTCCAATCACGATGTCGAACGTGAGGTCACCCGCTACGGCGGAGGCCAGATCGGAACTCTGCGCGCACGGGCGATGGCCTTGGTCGAGCTTGCACTGCCCGGTGCCGCCTTCATCTACAACGGCGCCGAACTCGGACTGCCCAACGTCGATCTTCCCGACGACGCCCTGCAGGATCCGGTGTGGGAACGCTCCGGTCACGCCGAGCGTGGTCGCGACGGATGCCGAGTGCCGTTGCCGTGGGAAGGAGCCGCTCCGCCCTTCGGATTCACCACAGCCTCGAGCACGTGGTTGCCGATGCCACCCGAGTGGTCGACGCTGACGGTCGAGGCTCAACTCGAGGACGTCGATTCGATGCTCTCGCTGTACCGCAGCGCCCTCGAATTGCGTTCGTCCCGGCCGGAGATCTCGGGTGCCGACATCGACTGGTACGGGAGCCCTCCCGGGTGCCTGGCGTTTCGTCGACGGGGCGGTCTGATCTGTGCCCTCAACACGTCGGATGTGCCTATTTCCCTGCCCGCCGGCGACGTCATCCTCAGCAGCGCTCCCCTGGTCGACGGTCTGTTGCCCGTCAACACCGCTGCGTGGCTGATCTGAGTCGGACCTCAACTCACCGGGGATCGGTCCTGGCCGTTGTAGCCGCGGCCGTGCTGTTCGGAACCACAGGAACCGCACAGGCCTTGGCCTCGGAAAGCCTCGGATACGACCTCGATCCCCTGGCCGTCGGTTCCGCGCGGGTGGTTCTCGCAGGCCTGATCCTCGCGGTGTTTGCGTACGCGCGCGGCGGCCTCGGGTTCACTCGCTCGACCAGCCAATCCGCGCTCACGGGCGGATTCGGTGTCGCCGCATATCAATTGGGGTTCTTCACCGGAGTGCAGGCAGCGGGAGTTGCGGCAGGCACGATGATCGCACTGGGATCAGGTCCGGCGTTCACCGGCGTACTGCAGTACCTGGTGGACCGCCGCATGCCCGGCCCGCTGTGGTTCCTCTCGACCCTGGTCGCCGTCGCCGGTATGACGCTCATCGTCGCCGGCCAACCCGGCGACGGATCGGCGAACGTACTCGCCGGCGCGGTGCCGGCACTCATCGCCGGACTGGGCTACGCGATCTACACCGTTGCCGGCGCACACATGATCACGGCGGGAGTGTCCACGCAGGGCGCGATGGGTCAGATGTTCGGCATCGGCGGGATCCTCCTACTACCGATCCTGATCTGGCAGTGGCCAGGTGGGCTCGATACCGGCGCCGGGACAACCGCGGTGGTGTACCTCGTTGTGGTTCCGACCGTGTTGGCCTACCTGCTCTTCGCGGCGGCACTGCGGCACCTCAACCCGGCAACCGTCGCAACGCTGACGCTGCTCGAGCCGGTAGTCGCAGCTATTCTCGGCGCAGTGGTTCTCGGCGAGACCATCACCACAGTGGCCATGCTCGGCATGGCCACCGTCGTCGCGGCCCTCGGCTTGTTGACGGCAGGGACACTGCGTAACAGCTAGCTAGCGAGCCACCATCAACGGAATCGACCCGCCGCGGTGGCGATAGATCGAACCGAAGCGCGCGTCGAGACGAATCCACGATCTACTGGCCCGAACCCGCACCAACTCCGTCTCATTGATTCGGTTCACATCGACGAATCCCATTGCGGTCAGCGCAAATATCGCCCGCATCGAGATCCCGGCCGTGATGCTCGGCCCACTGACCTCGAGCACCTCTTGATCGAGCAACGAGACGGGCGGTCCCGAACTGCTGCCGTGCTCCTGCGCCAAAGCATTTCCGCGCTGGGCCAATTCGATCAAGACGTGCGCCGGGACATCGTCGAGGTGCTCGAATCCTTCGGCCGGCGGCAGCGCTCCACGCCACGCCGAGTCCATCGAGAATCCCGGATCGATCAGTTCACCGGACGCGTGGGACAGTGCAGCCAACAAGGTATCCCCGGCCGCCGAGGTGTCGTCGGGATTGACGGTGCCGACGATAGTGCGCGTCGCCAGGGCGTCGAACCCTGTTGCTGCCCACACACTCACGTGATCCGGGCCGCGTCGACGCATCCTGATGACGGCCGATTCGTCCAACCGCAACGCGTGCCCGATGAAGCCGGCCAAGTTCTTGCGCTCGGCTTCATCGGGCACGGTCAGCATTCGCTCATGCACGCTGCCAACGCTCCAGGTACCCACGCTCGGGACCACTGAGCCGCCGCAGTCGTTGCGTATCGATATCGAACGCCGCGATCTGCGTCGACGCGACTATGGACGGCGCGACCGAGAGTCCCGCCGACTTGGGGCGCACCTCGTATCCGATCGTAAAGTCCACGGCTCGAATCTTTTCCACCCACATCAACACGTCGAGCGGTGAATCGTCGTGCCGCAGCTGCCCCCGATACCGCACATGCAGATCCGCGACAACCGCACCGTCACGCAATGACACCGTCGGACATCCGTCGTGGAACAGCCACGGAATCCGAGCTTCTTCGAGCAGTGTCACCATGCGCGCATGGTTGACGTGTTGGAAGACGTCCATGTCGGACCATCGAACCGCCACGTCGGCATGAAATCCTTCGCTCAACGCCCTACCTCCGATCGGGTGCCCATGCTGCGCACCATGCTGCGAACCTGCCGCGCCGCTACCGAGAGCGTCGCGAGGTCAAGCGTCCCAGACTCGAAGATCTCACCGAGAGCGGCCCTCGCCCGGCTCAGCCTCGACGCGTTGGTCGCTTCCCATTCGTCGATCTTTTCCTGCGGCGATTCTCCCGGCTCACCGCCGACGAGCACTTCCATCGTGAGCTGCCGCAACGAGCTGTACAGATCGTCACGCAACGCCAGCCGGGCCAGTGAATGCCAGCGATCCCCACGCTCGAGTCCGGACACGGCCGTGAGCAGCCAGTCGATTCCGAGATGCGCGTCAAGCGCGTAGTAGAGCTGCGCGACTTCCGCGATGTCGTGCTCGGCGATGTCGGCGATATCCGCGATGTCGAGGAGGCAGTACACGTCCAGGAGCCGGAAGACTTCGAGCGCCAGAGCTTCGGGGGCCCCACGGTCGATGACTGATTGGGCTCGGGAAAGCAGATCCGTCAATTGATGGCCGGCAAGCAAATCGGGAACAAGGGGCGCCGTCGAACGGTAGGCCGCGGAGTAGCGAGACACTTCTGCCCCCACCGCGATGGGCTGTGGCCGATTGGCGAGAAACCACCGCGAGGCTCGGTCGAGGAGTCTGCACGTTTCCACGATCAGATCGTTCTCGAGATCAGCTGCGAGTCCGGCCGAACGAATCCGCCCCCACACGTCGTCGAGCGCAAACACCTCACGGACGGCTGCGTACGCCCGAATCGAATCCGTACTGCTGGCGCCGGTTTCCTCCGCAAGCCGGTACGCGTAGGTGATTCCGCCGTTGTCGATGACCTCGTTGACCAGCATGGTCGCCACGATCTGTCGGCGCAGTGGGTGGTCCTTGATCTGTGCGGCAAACCGATCGCGCACCGCACTCGGGAAATATCCGGGAATCTGTTGCGCGAAGTACTCGTTGTCCGGCAACTCCGTGGCGAGCAGATCGTCCTTGAGCGCGAGCTTCACATGCGCGGTGAGAGTCGCCAATTCCGGTGACGTCAAACCGGATCCGATAGACAGGCGCCGATCGATTTCCTTGTTGGACGGTAGTGCCTCCAGTGCGCGATCGAGTCCGCGCGAGGAGCTCAGATCGCTGATCTGCCGCCGGTGGACGGCAAGCATTTGAGGGGCGGTGACCCGCGAAATGCCCAGCAGAGCATTCTGGGCGATGTTGTCCGCCAGAACGAGGCGCGCAACATCGTCGGTCATCAAGGCCAACAACGGGTTCCGCTCATCTGCGGGGAGCGCGCCCGAGCGAACCAACGTGTCGAGCAGGATCTTGATATTGACCTCGTGGTCGGAGCAGTCCACCCCCGCCGAGTTGTCGATCGCGTCGGTATTGATGTGTCCGCCGTTGGCACTGAACTCGATTCGCCCCAGCGCCGTCACACCGAGATTGCCGCCCTCGCCGACCACCTTGACCCGTAGGTCAGCGCCGTCGACACGGACCGCATCGTTGCTTTTGTCGCCGACCTGCGCGTTGGTTTCGGCCGACGCCTTGATATAGGTACCGATGCCGCCGTTCCACAGCAGATCCACCGGTGCGGACAGGATCGCGCGCATCAATTCGGGCGGCGAGAGTTTGGTGACTCCCTCGTCCAACCCCAGGGCAACGCGCACACTTTCGGCGATGGGGACGGACTTGACGGTACGGTCCCACACACCGCCGCCGTCGCTGATCAGGCTGGCGTCGTAATCCGCCCACGACGATCGCGGAAGTTCGAAGAGTCGGCCACGCTCGACAAATGATCGCGCGGCATCCGGGTTGGGGTCGAGGAAGATGTGCCGGTGATCGAATGCCCCGACCAGTCGGATGTGACGGCTCAGCAACATACCGTTGCCGAATACGTCGCCGCTCATGTCCCCGACTCCGACTACGGTGAAGTCCTCGGACTGCGTGTCGACACCGATTTCCCGGAAGTGCCGCTTGACGCTTTCCCACGCGCCGCGAGCGGTGATCCCCATTCCCTTGTGGTCGTATCCCACCGAACCACCCGAGGCAAATGCGTCGCCGAGCCAGAAGTTGTACTGCGCAGCAACGGAATTCGCCAGGTCCGAGAATGATGCCGTCCCCTTGTCCGCGGCGACGACCAGGTATCGATCCTCGTCGTCGAGTCGCACGACCCGATCCGGCGTCACCACTTCCCCGGTCTCAGGATGAACGTTGTCCGTGATGTCGAGCAGACCCGAGATGAAAGTCCGGTAGCAGGCTTTGCCGGATTCGAGTGTGGCACTGCGATCGGTTGCCGGATCTCCGGTCGGGACCGGCGGGTTCTTCACGACAAATCCGCCCTTGGCACCAACGGGGACGATGACCGCGTTCTTGACCGCCTGCGCCTTCACGAGGCCAAGCACTTCGGTCCGGAAATCTTCCCGACGGTCCGACCACCGCAGACCACCACGGGCCACCGCGCCGAACCGCAGGTGCACTCCCTCAACCTCCGGCGAGTACACAAAGATCTCGAAAGCCGGCCTGGGCTTGGGCAATTCACTGATCCGAGAAGGATCAAGCTTGATCGACAGATACCCGCGCGAGCGCCCATCCGTATCCAGGACATAGAAGTTGGTGCGCAGGGTTGCCTTCACCAGCGAGAACATTCCCCGCAGGATGCGGTCGGCATCGAGGCTGAGAACTTCGTCGATCGAGGCTCGCAGTTGCGCCTCCAACTCCTCGATACGCTTCCCACCAGTCAAGTTCGGATCGAACTTCGCTTCGAAAAGTTCCACCAGCGCCGCCGCAGTCCGCGGGTGCGACAGTGCGATCCCCTCGATATGAAACTGACTGTACGGAAAAGTAGCCTGCCGCAAGTATTTTGCGTAAGCCCGCAGGATGACTGCCTGCCGCCACGTCAATCCTGCCCGCAGTACCAGTTCGTTGAACCGGTCAGCCTCGGCGCGCCCGAACCACACCGCACCGAACGCCGCGGTGAACCGCTTCTGCACCTCTGTCAGCGCTACCGTGCTGGTTTCGAGTGGTACTTGGGTGTCGAGGTCCGACTGCACGGATGCCCGCAATTCCGCCGGTACAGACAACCCGAAATCGTAGATCCAGCACTTCACCCCGTCGAGTCGCTGGACCACGTGTGGCCGTTCGTCGAGCACCTCGACACCGAGCGACTGCAGTACCGGGAGAACCTGGCTCAGCGAAATGGCGTCGCCGCCGACGAACAGCGTGAACCGCCACTGACCTGGTTCGGAATCCTCACCGCGATAGAGCAACACGTCGATCGAACCGGGAGCCAACGCTTCGAGCCGAGAGATATCGGACAACGCGCGAGAGGGCTCGAAGTCCTCCTTGTATCCGTCGGGAAGAACCCGGATGTACCGCTGCACCAATTCCAGATCGAGGTCGGAGCGCTCACGGACGAGATCGGTGATGCGGTCGTCCCAACTACGACTGACTTCGGTCAGCAGCGCCTGAACGCGTTCACGGTTTTCTTCGGACACATCGAGTCGAATCGGTGCGCTGCCAGGCTCACGCCGGATCGTCACATGCAGCAAAGCAAGGTCGTTCTCACTCACCCTGGCTGTGTAATCCACTGTGCCTGGACCGAATTCACTCCAGAGCGTGTGCTGCATCGCCAACCGGACACGCGTTGTGTAGCGGTCGCGTGGCAGGTACACCAGGCAGGAGACAAACCGACCGAACGTGTCTTCGCGAACGAACAGCCGCACCTGACGACGCAGGCCGATGCTGTGCACCGCGTGAACAGTCTCGAACAAGGTGTCGGTGTCGCTGGAGAACAACTCCGTGCGGGGGAAGGACTGAATGACCTCGAGCATCGCCTGGCCGGAGTACGAATCGAGGTCGACACCGGCGCGGCTGATCACCTCGCGCACCCGGCGCTCGATCAGCGGAATGGCAAGAACGTTTTCGTGGAGGGCCACCACGGTGAAGACGCCGAGGAACCTGTGCTCCCCCACGATGTTTCCGTCGTCGTCGAGTATCGACACCCCGACGAAGTACGGATACACGGCGCGGTGAACGGTGGCGGGGAACGACCCCTGGGTCAGGACGAGCAGCGGCCGATCTGGGAGATCGGCAACGGGCGGCAGGCTCATCGGACCGTCGGTGACGGCGTCGGATCGCAGTACACCGAGTCCACTACCGTCCACCGTGCGGGAGCCGTCCGCGGTGCCGACGAACCGTCGATAGCCGAGCACGGCGTAGTTGCCGGCAGCCATCCACCGCAGGAGGCCTGCCGTGTCGGAGAATTCTTCCGACGAGACGCGGCCGGTAGCCGAGGCTGCCGACGCCTCGAGTTCGTCGGCGATACTCAATTGCAGGGCAGTCATGGACGGGGTGTCGTCGGCGACGACGCGGACATCGGCCAACACCTTGCCCAGGTGTTCTTCGATGGCGTCGAGTTCGAAATCCTGCGCTGCCGCGTCCAACTGCACGTGCATCCAGGATTCCTGGATACCGGTGTCTCCCAAAGACTTCAAATTGCCCGAATTGTCCCGATCCGCTCGAAGGATCGGATGGGCGTACTGACTGATACCCACACCTAGGCGATTGAGCAGCGCGGTGATGGATTCGACCAACAGCGACATGTCGTCGTTGACGATCTGGATCGCCGCACCCAACTTCGCCGGATCCCAGGGCCGATAGACCCGCCACACCGCCGTGCCCGGCACCCGAGTGCGCCCGAGTTCGAGATGCGCTTTCAGTACGCGATTGGATCGGCCGTTGATCACATCGCCGCTGTCACCCTCGTCGATATGTGTGAAAAAAGCCTCGCGAAGGCGCGTGAGTAACGTCGCTTCGTCGAGGCTTTCGGAATTGTGTGGTGCTCGGTCGGTCATTCCTGGCTCACATCCTGTGGGTTCTGATCACCGCGGCCAATCTCATGCTCGAGACTAGCCGCGGTGACCGCTACCTAGGGTGAACTACGCCGGAACAAGCGCTGCTTCCAGCACCAAACGCTCGCTGTCAGCGAGGGGTCTGGACTTTTCGGACACAGTGTCGAATCCGACCATCAATGCGTCACCGGATGCGCACTCCGCTCCGGTGTTGTCGCGGACGACGTGCCGGACCGTGAACGAGGAAGTCCCGACATGAGTCGTGAAGATCTCGACATTCAAAGGACCCGAACGATCCGTCACCGGCTTGAGGAACTCGATGGACATCTTCCGGACAACGACGTATCCCGGACGGCCACCATGGGCGGCAAGCTTCGACGTCAGGAACTGAATGCGAGCTTCCTGCATGTACTCGGCATACCTGGTGTTGTTGACGTGGCCCAACCGGTCGGAATCACCCCACCGAACCTGAACCTCACACGTGAATACGTCCGACACCGATCAGTCCCTCGTGAGCTTGCGGTGCGTGACGCGGTGCGGACGCGCTGCGTCGGGGCCGAGACGCTCGACCTTGTTCGCCTCGTAGCCCTCGAAGTTGCCTTCGTACCAGTACCACGCAGCTTCGTTGTCGCCGAAGCCGCCTTCCCACGCGAGGATGTGAGTACACGTGCGGTCCAGGAACCAGCGATCGTGCGAGATCACGACGGCGCAGCCGGGGAACTCTTCGAGAGCGTTCTCCAGCGAACCGAGGGTTTCGACGTCGAGGTCGTTGGTGGGCTCATCGAGCAGGATCAGGTTGCCGCCCTGCTTGAGCGTCATCGCCAGGTTGAGGCGGTTGCGCTCACCACCGGAGAGAACTCCGGCCGGCTTCTGCTGATCGTGGCCCTTGAATCCGAACGAGCTGATGTACGCACGCGACGGGAATTCGGTCTGACCGACAACGATGAAATCGAGCCCGTCGGACACGGTCTCCCAGACCGTCTTCTTCGGGTCGATGCCGGATCGGTTCTGGTCGACGTAGCTCAGCTTGACCGTCTGACCGATCTTGACCTCACCGGCGTCTGGCTCTTCGAGGCCGACGATGGTCTTGAACAGCGTCGTCTTACCGACACCGTTGGGGCCGATGACGCCGACGATGCCGTTGCGCGGCAGGGTGAACGAAAGGTCCTTGATCAGGACACGGCCGTCGAAGCCCTTGTCGAGGTTCTTGACCTCGACGACGACGTCACCGAGACGCGGCGGTGCCGGGATCTGGATCTCGTCGAAGTCGAGCTTGCGGGTCTTCTCGGCCTCGTTCGCCATTTCCTCGTAGCGATCGAGACGAGCCTTGTTCTTGGCCTGACGAGCCTTGGCACCGGAACGAACCCACGCGAGTTCGTCCTTGAGGCGCTTCTGCAGCTTTTGGTCCTTCTTGCCGGCAACCTCGAGGCGTGCGGCCTTCTGCTCCAGGTAGGTGGAGTAGTTGCCCTCGTACGGGTAGAGGCGACCGCGGTCGACCTCACAGATCCACTGCGCCACGTGATCGAGGAAGTAGCGATCGTGGGTGACGGCGAGGATAGCGCCGGGGTATGCAGCGAGGTGCTGCTCCAACCACAGAACCGACTCGGCGTCGAGGTGGTTGGTGGGCTCATCGAGGAGCAGGAGGTCGGGCTTGCTCAGCAACAGCTTGCACAGCGCGACGCGACGCTTCTCACCACCGGAGAGGTGGGTGACCATATCTTCCGGCGGCGGGCAACGAAGCGCGTCCATGGCCTGCTCGAGCTGGGAGTCGATCTCCCAGGCGTCAGCATGGTCGAGCTTCTCCTGAAGCTCACCCATCTCTTCCATGAGCTCGTCGGAGTAGTCCGTAGCCATGAGCTCGGCGATCTCGTTGTATCGCTTGAGCTGAACCATGGTCTCGCCGAGGCCTTCTTCGACGTTCTCGCGAACGGTCTTGGTCTCGTCGAGCTGCGGCTCCTGCATGAGGATGCCGACGGATGCGCCGGGGGCAAGGAAGGCCTCGCCGTTGCCCGGCTGATCCAGCCCGGCCATGATCTTGAGGATGCTGGACTTACCAGCGCCATTGGGTCCGACGACACCGATCTTCGCGCCGGGGTAAAAGCTCATCGTGACGTCATCGAGGATGACCTTGTCACCGTGCGCCTTGCGCACCTTCTTCATCGTGTAAATGAACTCAGCCATGACCGCCAGCCTATCGGTGTTTGTCGCATTACCCACATTGCGTCGACGGGTTCACACGCTCTGCAGTTCGGTCGGCAGTTCCAAGGCTTCGCTGGAAGAAGCTGCGAGAAGCTGCGCGTACCGTCCGCCTTGTTGCACCAGTTGGTCGTGTGTGCCCTTCTCGACGACAAGACCCTGATCCAGAACAGCGATCAGATCCGCGTCACGGACCGTGGAAAGCCTGTGCGCCACAACCAAAGTGGTGCGTCCGACCATCAGTTCGTCGAGTGCGTCCTGCAGCGCGCGCTCGGTGCGGTTGTCCAACGCACTCGTCGCTTCGTCGAGAACGAGAATCGGCGGATTCCGCAGGACTGTCCGTGCGATGGCGATGCGTTGCTTCTCACCTCCGGAGAAGCGGTAACCGCGCTCACCCACCATGGTGTCGTAACCGTCATCCAGGCCGGAGATGAACTCGTGAATCTGGGCGATCCGCGCAGCTTGCTCGATCTCCTCATCGGTTGCATCCGGCTTTGCGAACCGCAGATTCTCGCGAATCGTCGTGTGGAACAGATATGTCTCCTGCGATACGACGCCGACCAGATCCGAGACCGTCGCCAGATCGAGGTCCCGCAGATCGACGTCGTCGATCCTGACCGATCCCGCCGTCGGGTCGTACAGCCGCGCGGCCAGGTAACCAAGGGTGGTCTTGCCAGAACCGGTGGAGCCGACAAGCGCCAGTGTTCCGCCGGCCGGGACTGTGAGGTCGATGTTGTCGAGAGTCTTGCGCTCTGTTCCCGGATATGAGAAGTCGACATGATCGAATCGCAGTTCGCCCGACAGTGCCGATACGTCGAACTCCTTCGACTCTTCCGGATCAGCGATGTCGATCGGCAGGTCCAGGTACTCGAACACGCGACTGAACAATGCCATGGAACTCTGCACCTCGACGCCCGTGTTGAGCAGCATCATGGTGGGCCGGAACAACTGAGTCTGCAAGGTCGTGAACGCGACCAGCGTGCCGACGGTGATGGTGTTGCCGTGGTCGAGCGTGAATCCCGCAAACCAGTAGACCAGTGCCGGCATGGCCGCAAACGTGATCGACATCGACGCCATGCGCCACTTACCGGCCATCATCGCTCGGAGTTCGACGTCGGCGACCTCGGCCGAGCGTTCGGCGAAGCGGTCGGTCAACGCGGACTTCGCACCGGTTGTCTTTCCCAGCAGAATGCCGCTGACCGAGAGTGATTCCTCAACTTGAACGGACAGATCGCTGAGCAACTTCTGCCGCTTGCCTGAGATCTTGCGGCGCTCGTTACCGATCTTGCGGGCGATCCGGATGAACACCGGCAGGATCGCCAGCGAGAAGATCGCCAGTCGCCAGTCGAGCAGGAAGAGCGCAACTATCGTCGCTGCAACGGTGGTCGCGTTCTGCGCAATCGACGTGGCTGTGTTGGTGACAACCGATTGCATTCCGCCGATATCGTTGGCGATACGTGACTGCACCTCACCGGTCCTGGTTCTCGCGAAGAACCCCAGCGACTGATTCTGCAGGTGCGTGTACACCCGGACACGCAGTTGGTGCATCAGTTTCTGGCCGATGCTGTTGGACATCCACGTCTGCACAACACCGAGGCAACTGGTGATCACGGCAATCGCGATCATGCCGATTGCCAGGATGCTGACCAGTCCGAGGTCCTTGTCCGGGATTGCCTTGTCGAGCATTTCGCGCAGGAGCAGTGGGCTACCCAAGGCCACAATGGCGCTGAGCGTGATGACCGCCGTGACGATGGCGATCTGTGTCCGATACGGCGTGAACAGCTCGAGGACACGTCGTGGTGATACGGGGTCCGCCGGAGTGGTCTCGACAGCGGAATTTTCGAAATCTCTGATGTGATCTGGTTTCACGTTTACCTCCTGGAGGCTTTCTCACCTTAATTTCATATTGATGAGGTTACCTCACTATGAGGCTGACACCAACAACGCTAGACTGACGCCATGCATTCCCGAGAGCGCGAACTCACCGATGTCGTGTTGTCCGTGGCGCGAACCATTCGACGACGCCAGGTCGCGGCCCTCGAGCCATTCGGACTCTCCCCGTCACAGAGTCGTGCTCTGAGAGTGCTCACCCGAGTAGGCGAACCGGTCCGATTGGGCTTTCTCGCGGAAAAGCTGCGCATCGTTCCCCGCTCCGCCACGGATGTCGTGGATTCCCTCGAAGCGGCGGGATGGGTGAAGCGAACTCCCGACCCCCATGACCGACGAGCAGTGCTCCTCGAACTCACCGATGCCGGCGCTGCCCTGGCAGCCGAGGTCGCCCGGGCGCAACGGCGAGAATCCTCGGATATCTTCGACGACCTCGACAAATCCGAACGAGCTGTTCTCACCGAATTGCTCGAGCGAGTAGACGCGGGGCACGACCACGGCCGCCCCCGCGACTGCCCGAAAACTCGCGCCTAAACCTACGCCGCCGCAGTCTCTGTCTCTGTCGGTTCGTCCCCTGACACAGGTTTGCTGTGCCGCTCGATTTTTGCGATGCACCGGGCAAGATCGGGCCCCACTGCAGTTGCTCTCATCTCCAGATCGGAACGAGCAATCCCCTCCTTCGTGGTGTATTCGTTGGTGCGCAACTCCCCCGTCGCCATCACCGGATCACCCTTCATGATGGATGCGCCGACGCCGGTGACCAGCCGCCGCCAACACGTGACCGTGAGGTAGAGCGTCGCGCCGTCGGTCCATTCCCCGGTCACCGCATCCTTACGTCGTGCGTTGCTGGCCATCCGAAAGCTCAGCACCTCTTCACCATTGGCGGTTTGCCGCTTCACCGGATTGGTGATGACGGTGCCGACAACCGTTGCAGATGTCTCGTACATGTTGATCCCCTCGAATCCCATAAGCCACGCGCCGATCGATCGTCGGCCCTTCGAGTCTGGATCAGGAATTGCGGACTGCGCGGAACCAATTTCCATCTGTGCATGAATGAGGTTGCTGTGGAGAAACAGCACTGCCCGGGCCTTGTGGCCCGGGCAGTGTCGGTGCCGGATGTTAGAAGCCCCGCGAGCTACAGTCCGAGCGCATCCTCCATCTTGTCGGCGGTATTCCAGTCGGGAATATCGGAACCGGGCGCCCACGTCGAATGCGTTCCGCTCGAGACCCGTTCGGGTAGTCGCACCCGGGCTATGGGACCATCGCTCAGTCGTTGCGCGTCGAATACCAGACATTCCGAGATGTCCCTGTTCATATCGGAGATGATGGTGATCAGGTAGCCGTCGTCTTCGCAGGTCGAACCGATGCGCGGCGCCATCGCGGTTTCACTGCCGTAGATGCCTTCCCCGAAGGAATACGTCTCTTCTTTACCTGTCAGAGTGTCGTGTTTGACCAGTCCACTGAACAGGAACCAGCCCGGAACCGCCTGTGCCGCATAGGTGTACCGATGCTTGATACCCCCCTGGTTGGCGTTGATCATGCCGAATTCGGTTACGAGATCCGAAAGGTGCTCTTCCCGAGTCGTTCCTGTTCGCATGTTCAGTCGCCAGCGATGCAGACGTGTTCCCATCCGTTCCTGTGACAGGAACCGGAATGCACGTTGATACGCGGAACCGATGCCGTCGTCCGCCGGCTCGGGGTTGTCCTCGTAGAAGCCGTCGAGAACAATTTCCTCCCCCTCCTCGTAGGCGTTGACGAAGTGCAGCACAAATGTCGGGTCTGCCTCGAACCACTTGATGTCAGAGGTGTTTCCACGTCTAGGAACTACCGCGATCCGCAAGGGAATGTCGGGATAGAAGCGGGTGGCGTGCTTCCCTTCAGCGAGCGCCTCCGGGATCCAGAACAACGGGCAGTCATTGAGAATTGCGTAGTTCTCGGTGAACGCCATGTCGTGCGGTAGCCGAGGCCCGGGCAGTGGAATATCAATGTAGTGAACCAGCTGCTCCGCAGCGTCGACGACTCCGTAGTGCATGTACGGTTCGTCTTTGCCGTAGTTGAAGAACAGCATTTCACCGGTACGTGTATCGATCTTAGGATGGGCAGATACCCCCACATCGGAAGGGAATTGGCCGTTCCAGTCCGCCTTGCCCAACGTTTCCAGGGTGGTGGGGTTGAGCTTGTACAGGTCACCGCACTGATAAAAACTGGTGAGCGCCACACCCGCATGCAGGGTCACATCGGTACTGGAAGAATCCTTCAGTCGCCCGCGTGCACCCCAACCGTCCTCGCGAATCGACTTGTTCGGATTGCCCACGATACCGGTCCAGAGCGGTCCGCCGGATTCCTGTTCTGCCAGAAATCCATCAGTCTTGACAAACCGATTGCGGTAGAACACCTTTCCATCACGAAAACCTACAACATGAACCATTCCGTCACCGTCGAACGGATGGTAATTACCCAACGACGGATGGACCGGGTTCTCGGTGTTTCGTAGATAGACCCCATCCAGATCTGCGGGAATCTCGCCTTCGACCACCAGGTCGGTTGCCGACCACTCGGTGGTTTGCGGACGCCACGGACCAGTACGGTAGGGGTGATCGTCGTCGTCCGGAATCGTGGACAGAACGCGGCCCAGAACTTCGATGTCCATAACTGGCACTCCTTCGATCAGCAGAAAGTATGAAAGTTGTAACTAAGCAAGCGTGTTCGGAAAAAGACCGGCGAGAGTGCGCAGTGTTCGCTCGCCCGCAGGGTCTACGTCGGTCGCCGAGGGCAGAAACACGATGTCGTCCACTCCTGCGTCGATATACGCCTCGACGCGCGCCCGTGCCTGATCTCTGTCGCCGACCACACTGACTGCCGCGACAAGCTCGTCAGGTACTCGGGCGAGAAGGTCTCGTGGATGCGGACGGGTGCGGGCATACGCCACCACGTCGCCAAATCCTGCTCGCTCGAACATTTCCGAATAGCCCGGCGCGGCCAGGTATCCTACGACAGCACGTCGAATCTGGTCGATCGCAGGCTTGCCCGCATCCACCGCGGCTGACAACCACACGGCAACCCTCGGGCACGATCGGTCTAGTGCCGCCGCCTCCCGACGTAGCTCCGAAATCAACGCTCGCACAGTTTCGACGCTCACCAGATTGAGAACCATCCGATCCGCGTACCGTGCCGCGGTTCGAATAGCCGACGGTCCGAAAGCAGCCACCGTCAAACTCGATTTCGGCGCCGGAAGCCGTAAGTGATAACCGCGACTGCGAACCACTTCGCCATCCAGGGAAGACTTTTCGCCATCCAGCAACGGACGCAGAGCTCGAGCCGATTCGGCGAGGGCACGCGCCGAACGGGCCCGTGACCGACCGTGCCACTCCTCCACAACAACCTGACTCGATGTCCCCAACGCCACATCGACGGTCCGTCCGGACAACGACGCGACAGATGCCACGCCCATCGCGATCATCATCGGATCACGAACAGCGACAGCAAAAGGCCCAAGGGTAAGACTGATCCGTTCGGTACGTGCCGCAACCGCCATTCCTAGTGCGCACGCATCGTAGGTGGCCATCTCGCCGATCCAGAGAGCCTGGAATCCCAATCGGTCGGCCAGGGTCGCCGTCTGAAGCGCCTCCTCGGCCGGGCGGTCCTGCCATAGTCCGAGCGAGACTTCCATGCGCGTGTTCATCCAACACGCTCGAGCAGTACTGCCGATCCCATTCCGGCAGCGCCGCTGACCGCGGCCACACCGTAGCGTCCTCCGGACCGGCCCAGTTGTTCAGTGGCCTGCCCGACGAGGATGGCACCCGTCGCGCCGAAAGCATGGCCCATGGCGATGGTTCCGCCGTTGACGTTGAACCGCTTGTCGTCGAAGTGCATGTCGCGCTGAATCTTCAGGCACAGTGCGGAGAATGCCTCGGCGAACTCGATTACATCGAGATCGTCTGGTGTATGCCCGGTCCGCTCCAGTACCCGTTCGATTGCGTGCTGCCCCGCGAGCAGCATCCGCACGGGATCCGAACCCGAACTTGCCGCACTGACCACTCGCGCCTGCGGTGTCAGACCCGCGCGCTGCGCTGCTTCCACCGTTCCGACGACCACCAGTGCGGCAGCATCGGCGATGGACGGCGAGGTTCCGCGCGTGTGCAAATGCCGGATCTCCCCCAGCTCAGGAAGGTGCCGCAGCACCAATGCGTCCTGGCCGGAAGCACCGAGTTCAGCGAATGCCGGTGGGAGTTCAGCCATCTGGTCTGCGGTAACGGAGGCTCGTACGTGCTCGTCGTGAGCCAGCGCCACCGCGCCCGCACCGTCAAGTACGGGTATGACCGTCGAATCGAAGAACCCGTCGGCCCACGCGGCGGCAGCGCGGTGCTGCGTCCGTAACCCGTAGGCATCGAGCTCTTCGCGTTCGTAACCACCTTCGGTAGCAGCGATGTCAGCGGCAATACCCATGTGCACGCTGCCGATGGATTCGATGACGTCGGCATCAGCCCACAGAGGTCCCTTGTCTGCGAACATCGGTACGGACGAGGAAGATTCAACGCCGCCGGCAATCACGAGGTCCGCCTGGCCCGAGCGCACCATCGCCGAAGCAACGGACACTGCGTCGATACCGGAAGCACAGAACCGGTTGACCATCAAACCTGGAATATGTTGAGGCCAACCCGAAGTGAGAATGGCGGTGCGGGCGATGTTGCCGCCCTGCGGCCCCACCTGAGAAGCGGAGCCAAGGACAAATTCGTCAACCACACTCGGGTCGAGACGTAGCCGTGCGACCAGTCCGTTCAACAACTGCTCAACCAGTTGCAGTGGACTCGTCCCAGCCAGACCGCCTGACGCAGAAGACTTCCCACGCGGAGTTCGGAGAGACCCGAGAACATACGCTTCGCGATCACTACTCATCGGACACCTCGCGTCACCACAGTGGACACGGCAGTGGTGAAAGACCCACCGATGTTGACCGTCAAAGCAGTACGCGCACCGTCGATCTGGTGTTCGCCGGCCCGCCCCGTCACCTGCTTTGCAGCGTCGAGAACCATCCGCACACCGGTTGCCCCCACGGGATGCCCGTTCGAGAGAAGGCCGCCGCCGGGATTGACGGGCAAGCTGCCCTCGCGGCCGATTATCTCTTGCGTGACGGCTTGACCGCCCTTACCCGGAGCCGCCACTCCGATGTGTTCGAGCGTGACCAAACCGTTGATGGTGAAACAGTCGTGAATTTCTGCCACGTCGAGTTCTTCTACGCCCGCGATGCCGGCGCGCCGGTAAGCATCCTCAACGGCACCGCGCAGGTGCGGGAACATGTAATCGGCGTCGGCGCTCTGCTCCAACTTGTCTGCGAGTAGCAGTGTCGCTGTGCGATGCCCGAAGCCCGCGATGTTCGCTTCGTCTTCGAGTGTGCGGCCATTGCGCTCAGCCCATGCCTGAGCAAACTTCGGCCCGGCAAGGATGACTCCGGCGGCACCATCGGTGATCCGGCCACAGTCCGTCTTACGAAGCAATCCTTCCACCACCGGGTTGACGTCGTCATTCTCGTCGAACGACCCGTCAGGAAAGTCCCAATCACGCGTCTGAGCCAGCCGATTCGTTCTTCCGTTGGCGAACGCGATCTCAGCGAATCGTCCCAGTTCGACATGATCCAGTCCGTAGCGCCGGTCGTACTCGGTAGCGATCTCGGCAAAGAGTGCCGGCCATGGGAACGTTGCATCTACTGCCTCACGGCCTGACCAGGCTGCCGAACCCAGGTGTTCGGCAGCGGTCTGTGCCGAAACATTGCGCATCAATTCGACGCCTACAACCAAAGCCACGTCGTAGCGTCCGGCCTGGATATCCGCGCAAGCTGCCAGAATGGCCGTACCGCCCGACGCGCATGCTGCCTCGTGGCGAGTGCTCGGCACTCCGTCCAATCTCGGCTCAGCTGCGACTACCATTCCGCCGAGCTGTGCCTGACCGGAAAATAGTTCTCCGGCAAGGTTTCCCACATGGACAACTTCCACCTCAGACGCGTCGACTCGGGCATCGGCCAGTGTTGCCGGAAGAATCTCTGCGAACATCTCGAAGAGGCCGAGACCTTCTTTGGTCCAGTTACGAGCAAAATCTGTCTGGGCTCCGCCCAAAACATATACGGGATCGGTCATCGGTCGATCTCCTTAACTCTTTGACGCACTCGACGGGACTGCGACGACCATCGTCCGAAGTTCACGCTTGGTGACCTTCCCGACGGGGTTTCTCGGCAATTCGTCGAGCACAGTCAGCGATTCGGGCAATTTGTACGCCGCAATATTTTGTGCGCGAAGGAAAATCAGAATGTCTTCGAGTGTCGGATCGACGTCGCCGGATGCCACCACCACTGCCGCGACGCGCTCGCCCATCTCAGGATCGGGAATTCCGATCATGGCGGCCTCTGCCACCGCCGGGTGACCGGCAAGCATCGACTCGAGTTCCGCTGGTGAGATGTTCATGCCGCCGCGCACAATGAGGTCTTTGGCGCGGTCGACGTACTGGAGGTAGCGCAGGTCGCCGGTCTCGTCGGCGACGTACTGGAAAATATCGCCGGTAGCGAAGTAGCCTTGTTTGTCGAAGGGATCCGAAGACGCTGTTCCGGCAAGGTATCCCGAGAACACCTGAGGCCCCTTGATGCGCAGTTCTCCGGGGACGCCCGCAGTCGTGATCTCTTCTTCCGTCGCGAGATCGACCAGGCGATTATCCATCCCGAGCGACGCCGTGTTGTCCCAGGTGTGGTCGGGCGAACCGAACCGCGGGAAGTAGACCGCCCGACGGTCCAACTCCGGCACAGTCACCGGATCGCCGACAAGACACGTGCCCTCGTTGGAGCCGAAGCAGTTGTTGATCTCGATATCGAAACGTTCTTTGTACTCCCCGATCATGTGAGGAGACAACGGAGCCGAGCCCGAACCGATAACGCGAACACTGTCGAAAACACCCGCGGACGCAGCGTCACTGGCGAGTGCGCGGGTCAGTAGCGCCGGCGGTGCGACGGTGTACGTGACTTTGCGCTGCATCAGCTGGCCGAAGAAGGTAGGCGCATCGAACGGATGGTGCTGCACCAGCGTCGCACCGGTCAGAAGCCAGGGCAGGAACATGCCGGCAATTCCAGCCATGTTGACCATCGGGAAGGGGTTGAGCAGCACATCATCTCGCGAGAGAGCCGCAGCAGACACACTTCCCATGGCGGAGCCGTACCAGTCGTTGGGGCACCGCGGAACCGCCTTGGGCGTCGATTCCGTACCCGACGTCCAGCAGATCGTGACGCAGTCGTTCGGGTCGGCGGTGAATGTGGCACGGTGATCGCGCAGAGCGCTGAAATCAGTTACCTCTGCCGACACTTGCCCCATGTCCACGGCACCAACTGGGAGGCTGTCACCGAACGCGAACACTGTCGTAAGGCTGGGCACACTGCTTTTAACCGTCATAGCCGAGTCGACCAGCCGGTGACTGCTGACGCGACTGACCGTCACGAATGCACGGAACTTCGCTAGTTCGGCCAGCTGTTCGAGCTCGTACTCGCGGTACTGGACAGGCAGCGGCGAGGCGATGGCGCCGATACTGGTGATCGCGAGCAGCGACGCCGAGAGCTCGACCGAGTTGGGCAACTGGACGCCCACCACGTCGTCAATACCGATTCCCGCGTCCAGCAGCGCGACCGCGAGTCGATCTACCAGGTCTGAAAGCTCCGCCCACGTGAGTTCTCGCGGCGGGCCGTCCGTGATGGCTTCCCGATTTGCCGGGTCGACGATGGAAATGGCATCGGGTTGTGCGGCAACGTTCTTTTCCAGCAACACGTCCCACGTGTCCTGCCCCCACAAGCCAGCTCGGGTGTACTCATCCACGGTCGTTTGGGGATGCAGTCTCATCGCTGTGCACTTCCTTCTCTGGAATCGTCCGCAGCATCTGGACAAGGAGCTGGGAACTCGGTTGCCGACATCACAATCACTTGTTCCGAAGATTAGCGTCTTGATCCGATTACTTCAATACCCATAGTGACTATGTCTCGTTGGCTTTCGGACTTTTAGACGACTTACGAGGATTATTTCCAAATGAACCCGTCAGAATGAGAGTCCTTTCACTCCATGAGGGCAAAGTCAATACTTCGTTTACAAGAGTGATGTCTGAGTCAGAGACTGCGGCGAGCCGGTCGAACGCGGGAACAGAGGTTTGCAATGATGAAGCCATGTCCACGAAGCTGCCTGCCACTCCGAGCGCGCCGCGCCCCGCGTCGTCCGCCTTGGGGCACGCGCTCCTGATCGCCGGCGACAAATGGAGCCTGCAGATAATTCGCCACACTTTGGGCGGCGCGCGACGCTTCCGGCAATTGGGTGACGATTTGCAGATCTCCGATGCAGTCCTGTCACAACGACTCACCCGATTAACGGCTGATGGCATTCTTGCCGCACGTCAGTACTCGATCGCACCGCCGCGAAACGAATACGTGCTCACCGAATCCGGCGAGCAGCTCTGGCAGACATTTGTTGCACTCTGGACCTGGGACCGTGCTTGGGCGCCTCGAGTGAGCCGGAAAACCGAGACTGCGCTTCGGCATCTCACCTGTGGGCATCTGATCGCACCCGTATTCGGTTGCGGAGAATGCCATGCGATCGGCGTGTCGGCCCGCGATGTCTACACCGCGGTCGACGACAGACTACTTCTCGACGTCAGTGATCGTCGATCGCGCCGATCCTCCGCCAACGATGTCGCAGCCAACATGGACTCGACAAGTGTTCTTGCCGACCGTTGGTCCACCTTCATCTTGTCTGCCGCATTGCAGGGCATCCGCAGATTCAGCGACTTTCAGGACGCGCTCGGCTCGATCTCCCCGGTCACCCTGGCCGACCGACTCACCGTCTTCGTCGGGAACGGAATGCTTGCGCGGGTCCCTGTGACAGACGGCGCCCGCCGTCAGGAGTACCGGACGACGCCCAAGAGCCTGGACTTCTTTCCGGTGTTCGCGGCACTCAACGAGTGGGCCAAGGATCGACTGTCCCTGGACGGACTGTCGGGGCTCGAGTTCTTCCATCGAGCCGGCGATCACATCCTTCTCCCCCGGTACACCTGCAACGCCTGCAACATCGAGATCAGTCGAACCGACGTGGCATTCGAGGCCACGAAAATCTCAGCACTGCACTAGATTTCAATATTCGAAAACATGTGAGCGGTGGGGAATCCGAAAGAAGCTCAGACCCCACCGCTCACCTGTACTGCAGATCAGCTACCGATTCCCAGAACCGTTCCGTCCGAGACGAACCGCTGCTCGGCTGCGCTCCACGTCAGCGCGGAGAATCCGTTGAAGCCTGTCATCTTCTCGGGCGTGCTCTCCCACATGACGCCGTCGATCAGCAGCGGCGAGGCGTAATTCTGATCGCGTGCAGCCTCGATGATGCTCAGTCGGGTAAGACCTTCCGGTGAGGCTGCTGCCTGCTGGAGCGTATTCACCAGAAGATCTGCCCCGGTCCACCCACTCGCAGTCACGGCGTTGCTGGGATCGGAGATGCCCTTGACCTGATCGAGGTACATCTTGACACCGGCGTCGTCCGCGAAGTCCGGCGATCCTACAAGCTTGAGGTATGCCGGGACCTTGACGCCGTCGGCAGCTGCGCCCGCAGCGATGTACTCGGATGCCGCAACGCAGTTGCTCGGTTTGAGTACCAGCTCGGGCTTGTAGCCGATCCGCCCCATCGCCGTGTCGAGGACACCACAACTGCCCACGATGCCTGCGTGGTATACCGCATTGACGCCGGCCGCCTTCAATACAGTCGCGGCGGCGTTGGGGTCGGTATCGGGAGTAACCACCTCGATGTCGAGCCCAGCTTCCTTGGCCGCAGCCTTGAATGCCTCGCTGTAGTTCATGCCAGAGGCCGTCTGGTTCTCGGCGACGCCGAGCTTGACTCCATCGGGGAACGTCTTCTTGATCAGGTTGACCGCGAAGCTCGCTTCCGATGTGGCGGACGGCAGGAATTGCACGGTCCACGGGTAGTCCGCGATCACACTGAACTCCGGAGCGGAAGAGCTCGGGTAGAGCATCGGCACACAGGCAGCATTCTGGTCGGCGGCCATCGCGCCGAGTGTGCCGGCGCCAAAGGTGCTCAGCCCGTCTACCTTCAAGCTCTCTACGAACTCGGTGACGTTGGCCTTGGCCTTGTCGGGCTGGAAGCCGTCATCCTTGTAGACGACATTGATCTTCACTCCGTCGATGCCTCCGGCTGCGTTTGCCGCATCGATGCGCGCCATGTATCCGTCGGATGCCAACTTGACCGGACCCGCCACTGGGCCTGAAAGCGGCGCCGAATATCCGAGCGTGAACTCTCCGGTGATCTTCTCGTTCACCGACTCAGGGTTGGTGCAATCGTCGACGTTGACGCCGGATGCAGTCTGAGCGCCCGCACTGTCCTGGGCGCCGCCGCACGAACTCAATGCGAGAGCTGCGACGAGACCGACCGGAAGCGCAGCATATTTCCAGTGCACTGAAGTGGAGGAAAAAGACATGGCTGTGCCTTTCGTAGGTGGTGAAAGTGAGATGTCAGGCTTGCTTTGATTGGTCGCCGCTCGGGGCGGAAGGGATGAGTGCAGGGGGCGGATCTACCGGCTGCACAGTGACAAAACGAGCGAGTCCACGGCGGACCGCACCGGCGACGCCGTCGGGTGCCACAAAGATCACGGCAATCAGGATTACTGCGAACAGCACTGCTGCGCCCTGCCCCTGACCGATATCCGACGTGTAGTAGGGCAGGTAAACCACGATGAGCGCACCGATCAGTGGGCCCATCTGGGTCGACGAACCACCGATCACAAGTCCGATGAGCAGCGTGATACCCGCCAGAAGCGTGAACGAGCCTTCCGCATACAGGCTGCCCATGTACATTGCGAACAGGCTTCCGGCCACGCCGGTGATGGCACCGGAAACCCCGAACCCGGTGGTCTTGACACTCGCGATGTTGATTCCGGATGCCGCCGCAGCGATCTCGTTGTCACGAACGGCCAGCATGGCCATTCCGTAGCGACTACGGACCAGGTTACGGATAACCCAGGCAACGACCAATAGCACGACTACTGACAGCCAATACAACCACTGATCCTTCTCGCCGAGCGTGAAACCGGACCAACTCGGTGGACGCAGGAGCGCTCGTGGGATCGTCATGCCCTTGGAACCGCCGGTCAAATCGCTGAAGTACGCGATGATTTCGGGGAAGGCGACGCCGAAGGCCAGTGTCACCGTGGCGAGGTAGAGCCCTTTGATGCGCAAAGCGGGGAGCCCGACGACAAGGCCGACGACAAAGCAGATCAGCAGCGCGGCAGGCATAGTGGCGAGCGGAGACCATCCGTACTTGACCACCAACACACCGGTGGTGAACGCTCCGAGTCCGAAGAACGCCGAGTGTCCGACCGAGATGAGTCCGAGGTAGCCGGTGGCGATATTGAGACCGGCAATCGCGATCGCATAGATCGCTACTCGGGTGAGCTGGCCCTGCTCGAACGGCCCAAGCGAGCCACCCCACGCGATCACGCCGGCCGCAACTGCGAAGCCGACTCCGAGCAGTATCCGGTAGGTAGTAGATCCACGCTCGATCAGTCGCGGGCTCCGCTTACGTTTAGCTCCAACCGGATTCGCGACCAAGGTTTCCTCGGTTGCGGACTTCTCAATCGCAGTAGTCATACTCTCTCCACTTGACGGGCACCGAAGAGACCGGTGGGCTTGAACACGAGGACACCGACGATGACCAGTAGGGCGATCGTCAAGGACAACGATCCGTGCAGGAACGTCGCATAGCCATTGAGTAGGGACAAACCGACGGACAGGCCCAGGCAACCCACGACAGCACCCTTGATGCTGTCCAGACCGCCTAGTAGTGCCCCTGCAGTGGCAAAGATCAGCACGTGGAACATGCCGCTCAGTCCGAGTTGGCCCGGCGGCAGGATCGGGATGATCATTGCGCCCGCCAGTGCGCCGATAGCAGCCGAGATGCCCCAACTGAGCGTCAGAATTCGGCCGACTTTGATGCCACACAGCGCCGCAGACTCCGGATTGGTTGCTACAGAACGCATCTGCAGCCCGAGATCGGTTTTGGTGAACATCACGGTGACCGCGATCACGACGACTGTCGTGACCGCCATAATCAGGATTGAGTCGTAGTGCAGGCGAGCCCCGGCAATCGAGAAGTAGTCGTTCTCACCGTGCGGGAACATCCGCGGAAACACCTTGTCCTCCGATCCCCAGATCCAGCCACTGAGCCCATTGAGACCGGTAAACAAGGCGAGGCAAACGATGAGGACCGCACTCTCGTCCCTTCGTCGCACCGGGCGAACCAGCCACCGCTCGGCGAGTGCGCCCATCCCGAAGCCCAGCACCATGATCGGGATCAGCGCGATCCAAATCGGAACTCCGTGACCGTTGAGCCACCAGGCGACATATGCAGTGAACAAGGCGAATTCACCCTGTGCGAAGTTGATTGTCGACGAACTCCGGAACACCACCACCAGGGCAAGAGCGATCAAGATATAGAGCGCGCCCGCCGTGGTTCCGGCAAACAGGCGTGACAGCAGAATTTCCATGATTCCGTCCTAGTAACCGAGATATGCCTGGCGGATGGAGTTGTTCTCACGGAACGACTCCGTGGTGCCCGACGCGGCCACAGAACCGACCTCGAGCAGATAGACCTGTGAAGAAATGTCCAAAGCGAGTTCCGCGTTCTGTTCTACGAGCAGCAGTGCAGTTCCCGACTCTTCGTTGACCTGGCGCAGGCGGTCGAAGAGGCCCTGCACGATCAGCGGGGCAAGTCCCAGACTCACTTCGTCACAGAGCAGCAGTCTCGGACGGCTCATCAAAGCCCTTGCAACAGCCAACATTTGTTGCTCTCCACCAGACAGCGTGCCGGCGATCTGCTCGCTGCGCTCAGCCAATCGAGGGAAGATTTCGAACCAGCGCTCGAGGTCCGCCGCGATGCCGGCGCGGTCCTTGCGACTGACCGCGCCGACGCGAAGGTTGTCCCGCACACTCATCGTTGTCAGCGTTCCACGTCCTTGCGGGATCAGACTGACCCCGTGGCGCAGCATGATGTCGGGACGTGAGTTCGAGACGTCGACGCCGTCGATGCTGATAGTGCCGGTATGGGGCAAGGTGCCGGCCAAAGCTCGCATGAGCGTGGTCTTACCCGCTCCGTTCGCCCCGAGCACTACGGCGACCTGCCCAGGTCGGACAGCCAGGTCTATGTCTCGCAGAACAGCGGCAGCGCCGTAGCCGGCTGAGAGTCCTTTAACTTCCAATAGCGGAGTCGCACTCATGCTGCCTTCCCCAGGTATGCCGCCACGACGGCAGGATTACGTTGCACTTCGGCTGGTAGTCCGTCGGCGATCGTACGACCGAACTCCATTGCCACCACGTGATCGCAGATACCCATCACCAGCCCCATATGATGCTCGACGAGCAGTGCACTGAATCCGAACTCCTTGCGCAAGTTCAGGATCAACTGACCGAGGTCATGAACTTCGGCATGCGTCAGTCCGCCGGCAGGCTCGTCGAGCATGAGCAGTTCTGGATGACTGATCAGTGCGCGTGCCAGTTCCACCCGCTTAAGGGTTCCGAACGGGAGTCCCTCGGCGTGATGATGGGCGACATCGGTGAGGTCGAGTAGCTTCAGCAGTTCCCACGCCTCTCCTTCGAGTCGACGTTGAGCCGAGCGCGTTGTCGGCCACAAGATCGCCGAGGGTAGCAGTCTCGGGGTGTGTCTGCTCTGCGCCCCGATGACGGTGTTCTGCAGGACCGTCAGGCTGGGAAACAATGCCAGATTCTGGAACGTACGGGCAATCTTGTGTTCGACGATGCGGTGACGCTTGACCAGAAGAAGGTCGGTGCCGTTGAACTCGACCGATCCCCCGCTGGGCTCGTACATGCGTGTCACACAGTTGAACAACGATGTCTTGCCCGCGCCGTTGGGGCCGATGAGTCCACAGATCTCGTTGTCGGCCACCGTGAAGCTCACGTGATCGAGGGCTGTGATGCCACCGAAGCGCATCGCCAGGTCGGAGATTGTCAGCACCGAATCACCTTTCGCATCGATGAATTTTGAATAACTATCACTAGCACAGTGACTGCGCTTGCTACAGTAAAGCATGTGAGGGGCATCACTACCACTCAAATCTTTGAGAATTACCTTTCTGCAGTAGATGTATCACACCTCAACAAGACCAATACTCGACCTGATACTCACCCCGCAGCGTCAACCGGCATCAAGTTCAAATCTTTTACTACGCTAGCGAAAGCTTGATCTCACAAGGCGCCACATCGACACCAGTAAACCGGGGATGACCCAGACCGCGGTACAGTCACTGCTGCACTCTGCACAGTGACATTTAGCGTGGTCTTGACCCTGCAACGCACGCAACACGTTAAGATCGTGGGTGTCCGCGCGGTGCGCGGACAGATTCAGGAGTGGGTCTCGGCATCACCGATCTACAACGAAGAGGGGTGCAACGTGGCCGCAAACAACAAGCCGACACTCGCCCAATCACCAACGGACAGTATCGATCACGAATCCAAGTCGGCCCTCGGCCGAGCGCTTGTCACGCTCGGCGACATGTGGACTGTGCGAATACTGCGTTCCGTCTTCCTCGGAACGCGACGGTTCCAGGAACTTCGGGACGAACTGGACATATCCGACCCGGTACTCTCACGCCGCCTGCGCAACCTTGTCGAAGCCGGACTGCTGGAGCGAGTCCGCTACCAAACCAACCCGACCCGACATGAGTACCTACCGACCGAGTCCGGCACCGACTTGTGGCGCATCATGGTCGCGATCTGGGCATGGGACCGTACCTGGGCGTCGCCGCGGCACCGCGACGCCCATATCGAACTAACGCACCAGGCATGCGGACACCAGGCCCAACCGATATTCGGCTGCGGACACTGTGGCGCAATAGGATTGACTGCTCGCGACGTCCGCGGGTCCGTGGACGATCGACTTCTCCTGGACGTACGGTCTGAGCGCTCGCGTCGATCACCTGTGATGAGCACCCCGATCGATGCCTCCGAGGTTCTCGGTGACCGATGGTCCACCCTTGTACTCTCCGACGCTTTGACCGGCTCTCATCGGTTCGGCGATTTCCAGGACAGGATCAACATCTCACCCGTCACGTTAACCGATCGACTCAACCTGTTCGTCGAAACCGGACTGATGAGCCGGGAAGCCATTTCCAGCGGCGCCCGCCGCCAAGAGTATCGCCTCACTCCCAAAGGCTTGGACATCTTCTCCGTGTTCGCAACCATCAACTCCTGGGCTCGTCAATGGCTGTCCGAGAACGGGTCTACCGGGCTGTCCTTGACCCACATCTCCTGCGGCAGCGAACTCGAACCCCGTTTCACGTGCAATACGTGCAACGGGGTTCTCGTCCTGGAAGATCTGCACTTCGAGGCAGCCGACCGATCAGAGGTCAACGACCGGTGAACACCGGTGCCCTCTTGCTGAGGAAGGCTGCGACCCCTTCCTTGTGGTCCTCCGACAACTGACACTCGGTCAGCGCCTCGATGTGTGCGTTGAGGTGCTCGTCGCGGGTACGCGAAGGCGCTGCATTGAGCAACTCCTTTGCTCGCTTGATTGCGAACGGAGCACCAGTGCACACACTTTCAGCGAGCCGACGCGCCGCCGCGGGTAGGTCTTCCGGCTCCACAACCTCGAGGACGAAACCGATGTCAGCAGCCTCTTCCGCAGAGATGAACTCGCCAGAGAAGACAAGACGTTTCGCCTGCTGTGGACCCACCTGCTGAGGCAGCAGCCACGTGCCGGCTCCGGTGTCGGGAATCAGACCGCGTTGGACGAAGATCCAGGAAAAACGTGCACGCGTCGAAGCGATACGCAAATCACCCTGCGTTGCGAGCTCGACTCCGAGGCCGGCTGTGGGTCCGTCAATTGCGATGATCGTCGGCTTGCTGCAGTCCCACAGGAACCAGTGCCGACCGTCGGTGTGCCCGACCCGGTCGGAGCCTGTCGTGCCGGGTTCTACGTCATGCAACTCTGTCAGATCTGTACCTGCGCAGAACTGTCCAGGAACTGCGGTCAGGATAATAGCTCCGACCTGCGGATCTGCATCTGCCGCCGCCGTGTAATCGCGGATCGCGTCGTACATGGCGTAGCTGAGCGCATTACGTTTCTCGGGACGATCGATGGTGATCGTCGCGATGCGATCGCTGACCTCGTAGTGAATGAATTCGCTCATACGTTTTCTCCTTCTGCAACAAATCTGAATTCGACCCCACCGAGGATCACGCTCTCCCCGATTCGGGCTGGGTCGGTGGCGATGACATCTACTGCCGTCAGGCCTTTGCGGCCGTCGGCCGGAACAAACGTGATACTCCCCTTCGCAAGTTCAACTGTCGCGTTTCCGAGGACCGGCGCACCGACAACCTGAGACCACTTCTGCGCCATCACTTTCGGGTCGTCTGTGGATATCTCGGCACCGATGATGTCTCGGGCCACGTCGGTGCATGACGCTTCGAAGATCCCGGGTGCAAAGTGCCAGGTGTCGTGCGGCTCTACCTGATCGAATTCTGCGAGCGTACCCAGCGTTTTCGGATGCCACTGGGAGATTCGGTGTCCCTCGAAGCCTTGGACGAACAACGGCGCGATGTCGAGTCGGCCGGCACGGTCGACAAGTTCGTCGAGGTTCGCGACCTGCACGTCCACCATGTAGCCACCTGCGCCCTGACGGGCGACCATCTGACCATGCGGAGAGTCAGCGTCGATCGGAGCGACAATTTCGATGAAAGTATCTGCGAAACTGAAGATCTCATGAATGAAACCCAGTTCTTCCATCGCTTCTACGTCACGAGTGCACGAGGTGAAACCGAAAATTTCGCGAGCCCGTGCGACGGCCTCGCCGAGGTCGGGGACGATCAGGACGATCTGTCGTAAAGCTGGCAGTTTAGGCATGGCGTGTCCTTCGTTCAGGCCGGGGTGGCCGCGGATGTCAGACGTTCGCGCAACTCTCGCTTGAGAATCTTCCCAATAGCGTTGCGCGGCAGAGTTGAAACAATTTCGAGTCGCTCTGGCAGTTTGAACTTCGCCACATCCTGATCAATCAGACGCGAGATGAGAGATTCCAGAGTTGGCGGCGTGGACGGATCTGCCGGTACTACGAACAGGCACATCCGCTCGCCGAGTCGCTCGTCCGGCATCGCCACCGCAGCTACTTCGACGATCTCCGGTTCAGCGATGAGCATGCCCTCGATCTCGGCGGCAGAGATCTTGTACCCACCGCGGATGATCAGGTCCTTTGCCCTGTCAACATGCGTCAAGTAGTCGGGGTTGTGGGTCGAGATCTCGAAGACGTCGCCAGTGCAGAACCAGCCCTGTTCATCGAATCCAGAACGTCCAGCGTGCCAGTATCCAGAGAAAATGGTCGGGCCTTTGAGACGGAGTTCACCGGCTCGGCCGGTTTCGGTAATCTCCGTGCCGTCTTCGAGGTCGACCAGTCGCGCCTGCATCGCTGCAGCGACAGCCGTCCGATAGGGCATACCGGGCACACCGTACCGAGGGAAGAACCGACCCCGCTCGGCCGGATCCGGAACCGTATCGGGATCGGCGTACAACACCCCACCTTCGTTTGATCCGAACAGATTCAGCACCTCCACCCCTCGGTTCGCCTCCCAACGGTGAATCATCCACCCGGACAAAGGCGCCGACCCCGACGACACCGCCCTCAGGGTTGAAATGTCGCGACCTGCGACAACGGAGTCGTCAGCTACCAGCGCATCCAACACCATCGGCGGTGCACACGTGTACGTGACGCCATGGGCCTCGATCTGGTCGATGAAGACGTCAAGAGCCAACGGGTGGTGCTGGATCAGCGTGGCCCCGAGGATCATCCAGGGCACGAACATGCCTGCAAGGCCACCCCCATTGACCATCGGAAACGGATTCAACAAGATGTCGTTCGAGCACAGCTTCGGCGACTGAATACATGATTCGCCCAACACATCCCAGTCTCCGTATGCCCGGGGCACCCCCTTCGGTACGCCCTCCGTTCCGGAGGTCCACACCAGGGTGATGCAATCATTGGGATGCCGCGACAGAGAGCTCACATACTCGTCGAACAGCGGATCCGGTTGCTGCGCAGCCAGATGCGAGTCGATCAGCTCGTACCCCTCGCCGGCCTCCTCACCGAAGGCCAGAACATGGGCTAAAGTGGGAACGTCGAGCGCTGCGGACTCTGCGGCAAGTGGCCGCGAGACCGCTTGTGCCGCAGTCACAAACACCTGCATACCAGCCGCCGTTCCCATGCGCTCGAGCTCATGGCTGCGATACTGCACTGGAAATGGAGTGACAATGCCCCCGAGCCTGGCGACAGCCAGATAGATCATCGGAAGTTCAACGATATTAGGCAATTGGACGCCCACCACTGTGCCAGCCGAAACACCGTGAGCAAACAACACGCGGGCGAGTCGGTCCACCTCGGCTCCAACGTCTGCCCAGGTGAGGCTACGCGGCACACCTGTGGTGAACGACAAGCGATTCGGTGCATCGACCAGCGCTAGCACGTCGGGGCGCTCACTGCTGTGTTCATCGAGTCGGTCGGACCATGTACGTCCGCTCCACCAACCATCGCGCCGGTAACCCTCGGCAACCTCGTCCGTGAACAGTCTCATGCTTAGACCTTCTCCTCGTTCAGAGCGAAACAGCCGTCGTACCCACTCACACTTCCCTGTGAGTCATTTGTGAATATACTATTACATAGGAAGTGACTTGTGATCCACCTCTCATGATGAAGTTTTGTCGAAACATCCAGGTCAGTATGCATATATTCGTGAAAATTGAGAACTTCATCCCCACAACAACTCCGAATGATCCCAAGACTCTGAGCGTTTCTTCAATAGAAGTAGCAACAGATGTTTGCCAAGAAGAGACAGAAAGGTGCACTGTATGAGCGATCTCGTCCAGGTAGACATCCACGACAACGTCGGCGTAGTCACCCTTAACCGACCGCATCGAAAGAACGCGTGGACAGTGCCGATGCAACGCGAATATTTCGACGCCCTACAAACGCTCACCGACGATCCACGAGCGCGGGTTCTCGTCCTGACCGGCGCGGGCGGATCATTCTGTCCAGGCGCGGACACCGAGGCTTTATCCACCTATACCGAAACCGGTACAACCAACCCCGAAGCCGAGACCATCGCCCAACCAGAATGGTTTCCAATCACCGTGCCGAAGGCGGTGATCGCAGCGATCGAAGGACCTTGCGCTGGAATCGGATTGGTGCAGGCGCTGCAATGCGACATTCGCATCGCGTCACCGGCCGCTCGATTCTCCACAGCATTCTCCCGTCGCGCACTACCCCCGATGCATGGCGCCGTGCCACTGCTCGAGCGAGTGGCTGGTGCCGCCACGGCCGCGGAACTACTGCTGACAGGACGGACATTCGATGGACGCGAAGCCGCACACCTCGGCGTCGTCCACCATCTCGCCGACGACCCCCTGGGCGCCGCGATTGAACTGGCCCATGACATGGCCTCACACTGCTCTCCTGCCTCACTCGCACGCATCAAATCAGATCTCTGGGCACCCCATCTGGATCGCATCGCCACTGCTGTCGAGCAAGTCGACGCGATTCTCCCCGAAGTACTCAGCTCAGCCGACTTCCGCGAAGGCGTCGCCAGCTTTGTCCAACGTCGCGCTCCCCGGTTCTCTCCCCTACCAGGGGAATTCGAAAGGACATCATGAATTCTCTTCTACCCCAGCCGCTTCGACTACCCATCGTATCGGCGCCGATGTTTCTGGTCTCCGGCCCCGAGCTCGTTGTCGCAGCCAGCACGTCCGGCATCATCGGCTCGTTTCCCGCGCCTAACTGCCGCACATCCGAGGACCTCGACGCCTGGATGGGAACTATCAACGACGGCGTCAACCGTGCCCGACATGATGGCATCGCGGCCGCGCCGTGGGCACTGAATCTCGTCACCCACAGCACCAACCAACGCCTCTCCGAGGACCTAGCCCTGGTGGCTGAGCATCAGCCACCGATAGTCATCACTGCCCTCGGATCGCCGGCGCCGGTCATGGACGTCGTCAAGAATTACGGTGGCCTTGTAATCGCCGATGTCGTCAATATCAAGCTTGCGCACAAAGCTGCGGGGGTCGGCGTCGACGGTCTCGCCTGCATCTCCGCGGGCGCCGGAGGCCATACCGGGCATCTCTCCCCGTTCGCGTTCGTTTCCGCGGTGCGCGAGTTCTTCGACGGCTTGATAAGCGTCGGCGGCGGCATCAGCGACGGTCACGGAGTGGCAGGCGCAGTCGCGGCCGGAGCCGACTTGGTCTACATGGGCACACGATTCCTCACCGCAGCTGAGAGCATGGCTCCGGCGGAGTACAAGCAGATGGTTGTCGATCATGGCCCCGACGACCTCATCGTGAGTGCCGGCATAACCGGAACCAACGCGTCCTGGCTACGGCCGAGTCTGATCGCCAACGGCCTCGATCCCGACGCACTCATCGGACCGGCACCCCGGGATTACAACTCGACCGCCGGCGCGCACAAGAAGTGGAAGGACGTCTGGGCAGCAGGCCAAGGACTGGGGACAATTCGCGGCGTCGAACCCGTCAGCCAGATCGTCAACCAGCTCGAGGCTGAATATCGAGAAGCCGCGGCGCGATTCGGCGCTCTGGTTTCAGCTTCTGTATGAATCTCAGGCCAGTTTGTCCAACGGTCGACGGCCCTGTGAAACAGCACTGCCCGGGCTGCAAAGCCCGGGCAGTGTCGGCGCTTGCTGCTATCGCGAACTTCCAGCCTCCCTTCCCAAATGGTCAGGAATTGAAGTGGGACGCAGCGCGAAATCGTCGAGCGATTCTCGACGTAACAGAGTCACTACTCGCGCAGTTCGGATGTTCCGGCTGATCGTCGGGAACGTCGAACTGATGATTGCGTACGACAACGCCACCACGGATTCACCAGCCGAAGAAATCAATGCCGTCTGGCATAGTCACGGCCTCGTCGCAACCGTGGTCGCACAATCCTGAGGGATCAGCCCTCACTCCGCTGACGAGGAGTCCTCCGACTTCTTTTCGCGCGGGCCCCAGCCCTCACGGTCGCGCCTGGCTAGTTCGGCAAACATCGCATTGTGCGCGGCCAGGTCTGCGTCGTGATCGCGTTCGGCTGCGCGGTCCGTTCGCACGGCCGTTTTCCGGTCGGAGCGTGACCACTGCACCAGCAGGGCGAGCATGACCACCATCAGCGGGATCTCACCCGTAGCCCAGGCGATACTGCCGCCCAATTTCTGATCGCCGAGAAGATCGTCGTTCCAGCCCAAGCCAAGTGAACGGAAGAACTCGCCGCCCATGATCGTGGTGGTGCTCATCAAGGCGATACCGAAGAACGCGTGGAACGGGAGCGAGCCGAAGACCATGGCCAGTTTGGTCACGGGTTGGAGTTGGCGCGGCGACGGGTCGACACCGATCGCCACCCAGTAGAAGAGATAGCCGCTGAGAATGAAGTGCAGGTTCATCAGCAGGTGCGCGCTGTGGGAATCGACCGTGGCTCCGTAGATACCGCCGAGGTAGAGCACGTAGAAGCCGCCGACAAAGAGAACCGCAGCGACAATCGGGTGAGTGATGAATCGCGAGAACGGACTGTGCAGGGCAACGAGAATCCACTCACGAATGCCGGGTACACCGTCCTTGCCCGCGGGTTCGAGAGCGCGCAACGCCAACGTGATGGGCGCGCCCAAAACCAACAGAACGGGCGCCAGCATCGACAGCGCCATGTGTCCGGCCATGTGAACGCTGAACACCGCGGTCGCGTATTTGCCCACGCCCGACGAGGTCGCGATCAGCAGGACCGCGCATCCGATCATCCAGGAGATGGTGCGGCCGACAGGCCAGGAATCGCCACGCTTCGACAGCTTGCGCAGGCCGAGAAAATACAGAACCGCAGCGACGATCGCGGCTGTGCCGAACATCAAATCGAAACGCCACTCGGTTACGAATGCCATGAACGACGGCGGGTCCGGCAGGTTGTAGCCGAGTTCGACCTCGGGAATGGTCGGGATGCTCGTCGGCGGAGGCGGCGGTGTGCGGCCTAGTCCGATTGCCAGCCCGATGGTGGCAGCAAAGATGATGCCTTCGCCGCCGGCGAAACGGATCAGCGCCGAGCGGGAGTTCGGGTTCTCGGCGAGCGCAGGCAACGCGCGACTGCGCTGCAACCACCCGAAGAATCCGAGGACGATCAGCGCAACGATCTTCGCGACGATCAGGCGACCGTACGTCGTCGTGAACAGGTCGTCGAGTGGGAGACGCACAATCGCGTTGATGACACCACTGAAACCCATGACGACAAAACAAATGGTGGCGACCGTCGAAAAGCGCTGAGCAGCGACATCCGTGTGATCACCGCCGCGGCGAGCGTGGGCCAGGAGCGCAAACAATCCACCAGCCCACAGCGACGCCGCAACGAGGTGCAAGATCAGGCTGTTGGTAGCAATGTCGTGCGAGCCCCCCGACGACGAGTGCCCGGTGAGAGCGAGGGGCATAAGGCCGAGCAAGCCGACCACCAGCAGCAACGGCGTCCACCACCAGCGCAGTGTCAGCCGAGCCAGAATTGCCAGGACCACAGCTATGACGGCCGTCCAGCGCCAGGCACCGGCGATTTCCACCTGATCGAGTCCGGACCACAGATTTGCCGGTTTGATCGCTTCCGAGAACGGCTGACCCGACGTATCGGAGAGCGTCAGCGGAATCAGCACCAGCGAACATGCCGCCCACACGATCGCGGCGTGCGATGCCGTCCGGACCGCTCGATAGCCGTCGACGTCGAGCACACCGGACTTTTGTGGTGGCACGAAAAACGCCGCTAACAGAAGGGAGCCGATCGCGATGACAGCGGCAACCTCGGCAACAGCGCGAACTGCGGGCAGCCCATATGTCGTGATCGCGCCGGGGTCGGGAATGCCGAGCAGGGTCAACGCCTGAGATGCGGAAAACCCGACGACGAGAGCTGCGACCATCCCGGCAATCAGTCCACAGACCACGAAGATTGCGGTCGAAGAAGCGCGGACGCTCGTTTGTGGAGGGGACTGCGTCTGCGCAAGGTCGGGTGTAGCCATAGCTACCAGGGTAGGACCTATGGGATCGTCGACGACAATCCACCTACTACTGTGCGTCGGAGATGGACGTGAACAAGGCCCGCAGAGCGGTCAATCGATCAGCCGGGAGCACGGTGTCGCAGTAGGGCAAGGCCGCTGCCATGGAACCGGTCAGGGGTTCGAACCCGGTCGCACCTGCACGCGGATTGAGCCACACGACCCGGTGGGCGCGGCGCCGGACTCGGGCCAGAGCGCGCACGAGAATGTCGGGATCGTCACTATCCCAACCGTCGGAGGCGATGACGACTACCGCCCCTCTCAAGGTGTGTCCGTGATGTGAGGCGAGCAGTGACGCAAGAGATGTTCCGATGTGGGTGCCGCCGTACCGATCGACAACTCGATTATTGGCTTCGGCGATGGCCGCGTCGGCGCTGCGATGCGCCAGGATCGGAGTGAGCCGGGTCAACGTGGTCGAGAATGCAAAAACTTCGGCGTCGCCGCGCCGGGCGGCGACTCGCATCAGATGTAAATACATGTCCGCGTATCCGTGCATCGAGCGACTGACGTCGCACAGCACCACAATCGTGCGGGGCCGCTGCTGTGGGCGGGCACGGGCGAGGCGGACAAATTCGAATCCGGTGCGCCTCGCGATACTCATACTTGCGCGCAGGTCGACGGTTCCGCGCCGGCCGAGTCTGCGTCTTCTCCGGCGGCGCCGTGGCCAGTCCGACTCCGCTTGTTCGATCCACTGCCCGAGGAGTGCAAGATCGCTCGGGCTCAACTGAGCAAAAGGCTCCTCGGATTTCCCGGCAAGGGCGCTCGGGAGTAGTAGACCCGGCCGAACCTGGTCCGGCACGGCTTCTCGCCCACTCGACGTCGCACGCCCGATCCACGGCACGTCGATGATGTCCGCGCCCCCACTAGAAACACCAGCAACAGGAAGAGTCGCGTCGCCGACCGTGCGGTCACTGCCCACACGCCGCGCAATCGGGTCCAGGCCCAGAGTCGCACCGACAAAAACTCGCTCAAACTGCGCGTCGAAGACCTCGAGATCTTCCTGACGGTTGATCAGAGTTATCCGCGCGGTCCAGTACAACTGTGTCCGGGTGCGTGGCGAGTGGACATGCACGGCTTCACTGAAGTTGGCGGCCCCGACGGCCGACACTCCAACTCCGTGCCGACGCAACAGGTCGACCAAGGCGGTCGCGAAGGCAGCAACATCCACACCGCGCAATAAAGTCGCGCCCGCGTCAGGAATCATCTGCTTCGGCGACGCAGCAACACAAACACGACGATCGCCGCAGCCACCGCAACAAGAAGTGGCAGAGCACGTTTCGCGACGGACCCGCCGGCGAGTTCGACTAAGTCGAGAGGTTCGGCATTCGGTGTTTCCACAGCTTGTGCCGGTCCGGCTAGTTTCTCTTCCAACGATTCCGCGAACTCCCCCATCAACTTCTCCGATACTTGCGTGATCATGGAACTGCCGAACTGCGCCAGTTTTCCGACGATCTTCACATCGGTGTCCACACTCACTCGTGTCTGCGCTCCTTCGGGATGTAGCTGCGCGGTGATGGTGGCGCTCGCATTTCCGGATCCGCGCTTGTCACGGCCGCGGGCATTGATCACAGCCTTGTGTGTTTCTTCGTCCCTCTCCACGAATGTTGCGCGGCCGGCAAATTCGCTGAGCACCGGACCCACTTTGACTGTCACGGTGCCCAGGAAATCGTCTCCCTCGCGTCCGGTCATCTGAGCGCCTGGCAGGAGCGGCGCGATTCCTTCGAGGTCGGTGAGGGTTGTCCACGCCTCCTCGACGGGTGCGGTGACGGTGAATTCGTGTGAGATCTTCATGGTGGCCCTTTCATCAACTCGCCGCGCAGTACCGCGCGATCGTCCGGAGTTTTTGCCAATGCGCCCAAGCTGACAACGACGTCCTCCCGAACCAGATCAGCCACCCCCAAAGTCACAAGAGCCGATACCCAGTCGATGGTTTCGGCGACGCCCGGCGCCTTGTCGAGATCGGCGCCTCGAATCTGTCCGACAAACGCGGTGGCGTGCTCGATCAATGCCAGATTCGCCGACGGCACCATGCGTCGTACGATCGCAACCGCACGCTCCGGCTCGGGATAGTCGATCCAGTGGTAGAGGCAACGCCGCCGGAGCGCGTCATGGAGATCGCGGCTGCGGTTCGACGTCAAGACCACTACCGGAGGGCGCATGGCTGTGAACGTGCCCAGTTCGGGAACCGTGACGGCCGATTCACCCAGAAACTCGAGGAGCAACGCCTCGAATTCGTCGTCCGCACGGTCGATTTCGTCGACGAGCAGCACAGGAGCTGCCGGCCCGCGGTGCCGCACACATCGCAGAATCGGGCGTTCCTGCAGGAACTCCTCGGTAAACAGATCGGCTTCGTCGAGCGCATCCCCACGCGCTTCGGACAGTTTGATCGCCAGCAGCTGACGTTGGTAGTTCCAGTCGTAGAGAGCTTCGTTGGCGCTGAGCCCTTCGTAGCACTGCAACCTGATCAACGGCGCATCGAGCGAGAGCGCCAAAGCCTTTGCCGCAGTGGTCTTCCCCACTCCCGGCTCACCTTCCAGCAGCAGTGGCCGCCCCAGTTCCAGAGCAAGATACAACGCCGTTGCCGTGCCCACATCCAAGAGATAGTCATATGCGTCGAAGCGGCGGATCAACTCCGCGACATCGGAGAATTCGCCGCTCATGTCTTCTCGTACTTATGCCGACAACCCGGTGAACAGAACCACACGTCGACGCCGTCATCCTCGAGATGTGGTGTGTCAGCATTGATGGTGACAGTCATTCCACAGATCGGATCGAGGGCCGTCTTCGCCACCGGGTCATTCCGCGCAACACTCACACCATCGAGACGGATAGCGCGGACCACGTCGACAACGATGGAAAGTGCGATCTCTGCTGGCGTTTTGGCGCCGATGTACATCCCGACCGGGGTGTGAACTCGCGCTCGCTCCGAATCCGTCAACTCCAGTTGTTCGAGCACCGCGGCGCCCCGCACTCGGCTTGCGACCAGGCCGATGTACTGCACTCCGGCATCGAGCGCAGCGCGGATCGTCAGTGCCTCTTCGCCGCCGAGGCTTGCGATAATCACGGCTGTTGCATCCTCAGTCACGGCTTCCGCCGCAGAACTCCGCACAACGTCGAGGTCAAGCACACGGGCAAACTCGACCACCGCATCCACGATCGGGGTATCGCCGTACAGAGACAGCACATGTGCCGGCAGCGTGGGTTCCAAGAATATTTCCATCGCGCCACCGGACAGACACGGGTTGACCACCACGTCGGCACCGCTGGTTTTCGGAAATGGCGGCGCTCCATCGGGAAGTACTCGCAGCAGCACACTTTCACCGCTGTCCAAAGCACCTCTCGCTGCTTCGCGTACCGAATTCTGAGCACATTGCCCGCCGACAAATCCTTCGATTGTTCCGTCCGAGAACACTATTGCCGTATCTCCGGGATGTGCCGACGTGGGTTGCTGGGCCCGGACGACGGTTGCGGTCACAAAGGGGCGCCGCTCACCGATCAATTGCTCGGCGCGCAATCGCACGTCGTGAGTGGTGCCGTTCATTGCCCAACCCTTTCTCAGATCCAGCCTTTCTCAGATAGGTGGCCTACCTCGACCATTCATCGCTTCCCACACCCGCGACGGTGTCAACGGCATGTCCGCGTGCCGAATCCCGAAGGGCTTCAACGCGTCGACCACCGCATTCACGATGGCCGGCGGCGAGCCGACGGTTGCGCTTTCCCCAATTCCCTTGGCACCGATAGGATGGTGGGGCGACGGGGTCACGGTGAACCCGGTTTCGAGGTTGGGTACTTCCATCGCTGTCGGGATGAGATAGTCCATGAGGGAGCCGCCGAGGCAGTTGCCGTCCTCGTCGAAGCTGATGATCTCCATCAACGCCATGCCGATACCGTCGACGATACCGCCGTGCACCTGGCCCTCGATGATCATCGGATTGATCCGGGTTCCGCAGTCGTCCACCGCGAGGAATCTGCGAACAGTCACCTGCGCGGTACCCGGGTCGATGTCGACCACACAGAAGTACGCACCATAGGGATAGGTGAGATTCTCGGGGTTGTAACAGATTTGAGCTTCGAGACCGCCTTCGATCCCCTCGGGCAGATCGGCGGCACCGTGTGCCCGCATCGCAATGTCCGCGATGGTGACCGCTGCCGACGGATCGCCTTTCACATGAAAGGACCCCTTCTCCCATTCGAGGTCCGCGACGGACACCTCAAGCATCCCCGACGCGATGATCTTGGCCTTGTCGCGCACTTTGCGTGCAACCAGCGCAGCGGCGGCACCGGAAACCGGCGTTGATCGACTGCCGTAGGTGCCCAGCCCGAATGGAGTGTTGTCGGTATCGCCGTGCACGACGTCGATATCGTCCGGCGGAATCCCGAGCTCTTCAGCCACGATCTGAGCAAACGTCGTTTCGTGTCCTTGCCCTTGTGTCTGAACCGAAATCCTCACTACCGCTTTACCTGTAGGGTGTATTCGCAATTCGCAACCGTCGGCCATTCCCAGCCCGAGGATGTCCATGTTCTTGCGCGGACCCGCTCCGACGGCCTCGGTGAAGAAGGACATGCCGATGCCCATCAATTCGCCGCGCGAGTGCTTCTCCGCCTGCTCGCGCCGTAGGGCGTCATAGCCGATCATGTCCATCGCTTTGCGCATGGTTGTCGCATAGTCGCCCGAATCATATTTCCAGCCGGTCTTACTCGTGTACGGAAACTGGTCTGGCGTCAACAGGTTTTTCAATCGCAGTTCCGCGGGGTCCATGTCCAGGTCGAACGCCAGGCAGTCGACCAACCGTTCCACCAAGTAGACCGCCTCGGTGATCCGGAAGGAGCACGCGTAGGCAACTCCGCCCGGAGCCTTGTTCGTGTACACCGCCGTCATTGCGCAGTATGCAGCCTCGAGGTCGTAGCTGCCGGTGAAGACGCCGAAGAAACCGGCCGGGTATTTGGTGGGCGCCGCCGTTCCGTTGAATGCGCCGTGGTCGGCCAGCACATGAGTACGAATGGCCTGGATCTTGCCTTCCTTGGTTGCCGCGATCTCCCCGAGCATGATGTAGTCGCGGGCAAATCCTGTGCTGGTGAGGTTTTCGCTGCGATCTTCCATCCACTTGACTGGTTTCCCGGTCACGAGCGAAGCGACTATCGCGCACACATACCCCGGATAGATCGGCACCTTGTTTCCGAACCCGCCCCCGATATCCGGGGAAATCACCCGGATCTTGTGCTCGGGTAAACCTGCCACTAGAGCGTACAGAGTGCGATGCGCGTGCGGCGCCTGACTGGTGGACCACAAGGTCAGCTTTCCGGAGACACGGTCGTAATCGGCAACTGCCCCACAGGTTTCCATCGGAGCCGGGTGCACACGCGGATAGACGATTTCCTGTTTTGTCACAACGTCGGCTGCAGCGAACACCGCGTCGGTGGCAGCTTTGTCACCGGTTTCCCAGTCGAAGCAGTGATTGTCCGTCTTGCCGTCGAGATCGGTGCGGATCACCGGTGCGTCCGGCGACAATGCAGTACGCACGTCGATCACCGGATCGAGGATGTCGTATTCGACTTCGATCAGCTCCAAGGCGTCCCGCGCCGAGTACCGATCCTCGGCCACCACAAATGCGACCTCCTGCCCTTGAAAGCGCACTTTGTCTGTAACCAGTACCGCCTGCACGTCGCTGGACAGCGTCGGCATCCACGCAAGACCTTGCGCGGCCAGATCCGCTCCCGTCACCACCGCCTTCACCTTCGGATGTTCCTGCGCCGCAGTGGTATCGATGCTCACCAGCCGAGCATGTGCCACCGGCGCACGCAGAATTGCGAGATGCAGCATGCCAGGCAGTTGCACGTCGTCGACGTAGTGACCCTGACCTCGAATGAAGCGGGGATCTTCCTTGCGGAGCATTCGCCCATGCCCGCACGGCTTTCCGTCGTTGACCTCCAACTCAGGCGCCGAGTCCACGCTGGTCATGACGCACCTCCTACCGGATGCGCCGCTGCCCACTGCACTGAGCGCACGATCGTCGTGTATCCCGTGCAGCGGCAGATCTGACCGGAAATCGCTTCCCTGATTGTCAGTTCGTCAGGGTCAGGATCGCGATCAAGGAGCGCTCGCGCGGTGATCATCATCCCGGGAGTGCAAAAACCGCACTGCAATCCGTGGCAGTGCATGAATCCCTCTTGAATGGGGTCGAGCACACCATCTCGTTCAAGACCTTCGACGGTTCCGATCTCGTGACCGTCGGCCATAACCGCGAGCATGGTGCACGACTTCACCGGTTCCCCGTCCACCGTCACCACGCAGGTCCCACAATTGCTGGTGTCGCATCCCCAGTGAGTTCCTGTGAGCTGCAGTTGGTCTCGCAGGAAATGCACCAACAACATGCGCGGTTCCACGTCTTCCGACACCGGCTCACCGTTGACCGTCATCGATACCCGCATATCAGTCTTCCCCAATCCTGGTCACAGCGCTTCGCAGAGTGCGGACGGTCAGTACGCCGGCGAGGTGGCGTTTGTAGTCGGCACTTCCGCGCTGATCGGTGACGGGCTCGCAGGCCTGCTCGGCCATCTCCCCGGCGCGCCGGTAAACCTCCTCGGACGGCGCCTTGCCCTCCAGATATCCGGAAATCGCGGCCAGCGCCTGCGGATCGGAATTGACCGCAGTAAGGCCGAGCCGTCCTCTCCTAATCGCGCCGCCTTCCATCCACACCGATGCACCCGCAGCCGTGATCGCCCAATCCCCCACGCGCCGTTCCACCTTTGCGTACGCGCTCGAACTGTTGGCCCTGCTCGCAATCCGAACCTCGACCAGAATCTCGTTTGTGCTGAGGGCCGTCTCATAGGGGCCGACATGAAATTCCGCCATCGGAATGTCGCGGGTTCCCGAAGGACCACGTACGACGCACGTCGCCTCCAACACCGAGCACACGGTGCTGAGGTCTTCCGCGGGGTCGGCCTGACACAACGAACCGCCGATGGTTCCGCGGTTTCGCACCACCGGATCGGCGATCACTTTTTCCGCGTCTCGAAAGATCGGGAAGGCGCCGGCAAGGTCGTCGGATTCGAGTAACTGACGATGACGCGCCATCGCGCCGATCCGAACGTGTCCGTCCCCGAACGTGATGTAGCCAAGTTCCTCGGCCAAGTCGTTGATGTCGATCAGATACTCGGGGTTTGCCAGTCGCAGCTTCATCATCGGAAGCAGGCTGTGTCCGCCCGCAACAACGCGCGCCTGATCGCCCAGTCGCTCCAGCAATCCGATGGCGTGGTCGATACCGGTTGCCCGCTCGTACTCGAACGGCCCAGGAACCTGCATGTGATGCACCCCACATTCGACTGTCATCTCAGCTTCTGCCGAGCGTCACAGCGAGTCAAGAGTGCCACAGGCGGTCGTGCATTTCCCCAGGTCAGCGGCTCTCGGATTCCCCTGAACTGCGGTGAATCGGGCCCTCCAACCCGCTCAGCGGCTTGCCCTCACCACCCCACCGGAGCGCGATGATCTCCGCCGCGATCGACACTGCGGTTTCCTCCGGCGTTCGCGCGCCGAGGTCCAGACCGATCGGACTCGCCAGCCTCGCCAACTCGAGGTCGGTGACACCTGCCGCCCGCAATCGTTCGAGCCTGTCTTGATGTGTGCGACGCGAACCCATCGCGCCGACAAACCCGACTTCCGGTAGTCGGAGCGCAACCTCGAGCAGGGGCACGTCGAATTTCGGATCGTGAGTCAACACGCAGATGACCGTGCGTGAGTCGATTGCCCCGGCTTCCGCCTGTGCTGCCAAGTACCGATGCGGCCAGTCGATCACCACTTCGTCGGCTGTCGGAAACCGTGACGGAGTCGCAAAAACCTCGCGGGCGTCACACACCGTCACCCGGTACCCGAGAAATGAACCTTGCTTGGCGACCGCGGCCGCAAAATCGATGGCGCCGAATACCAGCATCCGGGCGCGGGGAGCGTAGCTCGCGACAAAAACCCGCATCCCCTCACCTCGACGCTCACCGTCCGGTCCGTACGTCAGCACTTCCGTACGTCCTGCCGCCAACAGGCCACGAGCGTCGTCGGTTACCGCGGAATCCGCGCGCGCCGATCCGATCGAACCGTCCGTGGTGTCCGGTCGTATCACCAGGCGTCGGCCCACCCATAGCGGATCCTGGTGAGCAATGACGGTTGCCACCGCTACCGGGCGATGCTCCTCGACATCGGCGGCCACACTCTCGAGACTGTCGAACGTCTGCCTCGACACAGCTTCGACAAAGACCTCGATCGTGCCGCCGCATGTCAGCCCCACCGCAAAGGCGTCGTCATCGGCAACGCCGTACCTTTCTAGGGTCGGTACACCGGATTCGATTACCTCCGTGGCTGTTTCATACACGGCCCCTTCGACGCACCCACCCGACACCGAGCCGGTCACCGAACCGTCCGGGGCCACCAGCATCGACGCGCCCGGCATCCGGGGAGCTGACCGGAACGTCCGCACCACTGTCCCGACACCTGCCGTACCGTCGGCTCGCCACACCTTCATCAGTTCGGACAGAACATCCCGCATCTGCAGCTCCCATTCGGTGTCTTCTCCTATCGAGCGTATTCCAGACGGGGGTGATCGAGCGCTGTCACGCGGGAAGGTAATATCGTCTCCGCGCCTCCGTAGCTCAGGGGATAGAGCAAGAGCCTTCTAATCTCTTGGTCGCAGGTTCGAATCCTGCCGGGGGCACCATACTTTCTGGTCAGAACGGTGGTGGCTCGTTCACCACGTGGGATGGAATCGCAGCGCGAGCAAGTGGTCGCCGTCGCCGCCATCCCGCCACCGTGGAATCGAGCATGAACTCGAGATCTGCCTCGACACCCCGGCCATGGCATCGGAACAATCGCTCGACCACATGACTTTCCGTAAGCCGGAACCGCTCGACTTCATCGGACTGCACATCGGGATCACAAAACGCACCCCGCGGCTTCGTCACGACAAGAGAACCAGTCGGTGCGACCCATTCGAGTTGGCCACCTCCGATCTGCCGCACGGTCCAGTACCCCCAGGTCTTGAGCCGATGATGCTTGCGGCACACGGATGCCAGATTCTGCTCCGTGGTGAGCCCACCGCGGTCAGGATTCTCGTGATTGAACGCCACCGTGTGATCGAGATCGCAATTCTCGGCCCGTACAACACAATTCGGGAACCGGCACGTACCGTCGCGGGTCCGGACCGTCCGCGCAAGCGCAGCCGAAGGTCGATACGTCCACTCCTCCCGGTACCGCTTCCGCGCTGCAACGGCGGCAGGTGACACTAATGGTGCGCTCGACCGCCTACCCACTCCGAGTACAGGTCCGCCAGTCTTGAAACCATGTGTTCCCGTGAGGTTTTGGCAGAGAATCTGACGATCCTTCTCCGAGAGCGTCAGCACTTGCCGCCACACACCGTCGGCCGCGATTTCCCGCGCCAACTCCGCATCGATAGCACCGTATCCATGCAGAAAAGCCGGCAGATCATCAAAACCGAGCAACGTGGAAACATTGACGCCCACCAGAATTGTCGCTTGCGACGGGGCTGATGTCGGCTCCACATCCCGCCCGCAATCAGTGCCACATGCACAGGCGAGAACTGCCCGCCCCTCCGACAGCGCTACCAAGGCGTCGGCGCGACGTTGCGCCAAGGTTCGAGGATCGCGCGCACATACCTGCCGCGACATCGTCTGCAGCTTTGCCGCCACGATGTGCGCACCAACCGCCGGCAGCACACCGTCGAGCGTCGACATACCGTCGACACCCGCACTGATCCGCACATCGCGGTCTTCCTGCGCGCGCCGCCGCCGAGCGCGCACACCTTCCGGATCATGGCGTGCGATCAGGCTGCGCGCTCGGGCCTTGAGCCTGCTGCTGCTGCATTTGTCGGCGCCGTCCAGAAGTAACTGTTCAATGAGATCAAGTGCATCATCGGACACATTTGCCAGCGCATCCGAAAGCGCTGTCGCCTTACCGAGATCAATCACTCCCGACGCAAATGCCGCAGACACCCGATGCAACCGCAAGCGCAGATCGCACCCCAACGAGATCATCCGCGTCGCCGCATACTCGGTGATACTCAGAACGAACGCAACTTCGACATGTACGAATTCACCCTGAACCGCGGCATTGCGACCGGCATTCTCATCCTCGGAACACCGCTCGAAGTACAGCGACGTGACGGCATCAACTTCGAGGAACTGGGCGCGCGCAATGGACGCATGTCCTTCGACCAATGCATCCACAATGCCGCTCATCAACACCCCCAAGTTCGAACGTATATTCGATTCTAGCAGCAATCAATACCTATGGGAATATCTGCGTCACAACACTTTTGAATAAATCAGCGCCGGCGCGGCCTTCTCCAACCTGTCCAGGGCCGCAACCAACCGCACAAAATGATCGGTGTGCGTGTGAGCGTCCAGGTGTGCTTGGGATTCCCATTCCTCCACCAACATCAGCTCACCGGGATTGTCGCTTTGCTGCAGCAATTCGTAGCTGATGCAGCCGCTCTCCTTGCGGGTCTCGCGAACAAGTTCGCGATAGATACCTATGACCTCCGCGAGATTTTCCGGTTCGACCGCACTGCCCACCAACACCCTGATCGCTGACATTCGGCAATCCTGCCCGAACCCACCGACAAGTCGAGGGCAGGCGCAATGTCTGTGAAACATTCCCGATACAGAAGGTTCGTAAAGTGATCGGCAATCGGGTCGCAACAAGCTGCCCTGGGCCGCGCGAGGGGTACGTAGATGAGTGGAAATGCAGTTCGTCTGCAAGCGATCAAGGACGTCGAGGCCTACACACCTCCCGTCGTGAGTTTCTCAGGCGACGAAGCTCCCGGCGAGGTGTTCGGCGCCAACGTGTTCAACAAAGTGGTGATGCAGAAGCGCCTGCCCAAGCAGATCTACAAGTCCGTGATCGCCACGATCGAACAGGGCAAGCCCCTCGACCCGGCGGTTGCAGACGCCGTTGCATCGGCCATGAAGGACTGGGCACTCGAGAAGGGCGCCACCCACTACGCGCATGTCTTCTACCCACTGACCGGACTGACGGCCGAGAAGCACGACAGCTTCTTCGAGCCGGTCGGCGACGGGTCTGCGCTCGCCGAATTTGCGGGCAAGACACTCATCCAGGGTGAGCCGGATGCCTCGAGCTTCCCCAACGGCGGCCTGCGCAATACGTTCGAGGCTCGCGGTTACACCGGCTGGGACGTCACCAGCCCGGCATACGTTCTCGAGAACCCCAACGGCAATACCCTCTGCATCCCTACGGTTTTCGTATCGATGACCGGCGAAGCGCTCGACCACAAGACTCCGCTGCTCCGTTCGCAGCAGGTGATGGGCGTGCACGCCGAACGCATCCTGAAGCTGTTCGGCCACACCGAACCCGAGCAGATTGTGTCCTTCTGCGGTCCCGAGCAGGAGTACTTCCTGATCGATCGGCACTTCTTCCTCGCCCGCCCCGACCTGCTCAATGCCGGCCGGACACTCTTCGGCACCAAGCCACCCAAGGGCCAGGAGTTCGACGACCACTACTTCGGCGCCATCCCCGAGCGAGTCCTCGGCTTCATGATGGATACTGAACGCGAACTGTTCAAACTCGGCATTCCCGCGAAGACCCGTCACAACGAGGTTGCTCCCGGCCAGTTCGAGATCGCGCCGATGTTCGAGCGCGGCAACATCGCCGCCGACCATCAGCAGCTGTTGATGACCACGTTCAAGACCGTCGCCAAGAAGCACGGCATGGAGTGCCTGTTCCACGAGAAGCCGTTCGACGGTGTCAACGGCTCGGGCAAGCACGTCAACTTCTCGTTGGGTAACTCGGAACTCGGCAGTTTGCTTGTCCCAGGCGATAATCCGCACGACAATGCTCAGTTCCTGGTGTTCTGTGCAGCTGTGATCCGCGCCGTCCACAAGTACGCGGGACTCCTGCGCGCCTCCGTGGCGTCGGCTACCAACGATCACCGCCTCGGCGCCAACGAGGCTCCGCCCGCGATCATCTCGATCTTCCTCGGCGACCAACTGGCCGACGTGTTCGAGCAGATCGCCAAGGGTGCTGCGACGTCGTCGAAGGACAAGGGCACCATGATGATCGGTGCCGACACGCTCCCCGTTCTCCCCACTGATCCCGGCGACCGCAACCGGACCAGCCCATTTGCCTTCACCGGCAACAGGTTCGAGTTCCGCGCTCCGGGTTCCATGCAGACCGTCAACGGTCCGATGGTCACCATCAACACGATCATGGCCGAAGCTCTCGACTACATGGCAACCGAACTCGAAACGGCAGTTGCCGACGGTGCCGATTTCGACACCGCTGTCCAGAACCTGCTGACCGACATCATCACCAACCACGGTGCAGTCGTCTTCAACGGTGACGGCTACTCGGAAAACTGGCAGATCGAAGCGGAGGCACGCGGACTGCCCAACCTCCGGACCACGTTGGACGCTTTGCCCGAACTCATCTCCGAATCCGCTTTGGAGCTCTTCGACAAGTACAACGTCTTCAACCATCGAGAGATGCACAGCCGCTACGAGGTCGGCCTCGAGCAGTACGCGCTGAGCATCGGCGTCGAGGCACGCCTTGCGGTTGAGATCGGCACGACGCTGATCCTGCCCGCCGCAGTCCGCCATCAGACCGAGATCGCGCAGAACTTCGTCGCATTGAAGGCTGCCGGCCTCGAACCGGATTCAGCACCGCTGACCGAGGTTTCCGAACCGGTGACCGCTCTTCGGGCAGCACTTGCCGCTTTGCGCGCGGCGATCAAGGAAATTCCCCACGACTCGCCGCTCGAAGCTGCCACGCATGCGCAGGAGGCATTGATGCCGGCCATGGCGGATGTTCGCACCGCTGCGGATCTCCTGGAAACCATGGTTGCGGACGACCACTGGCCGCTTCCCACCTATCAGGAAATGCTCTACATCCTCTGACGACAGAGAATATGGCCTGCAACCGAATTCCGGTTGCAGGCCATATTGCTATGGCATATTTCTATTCCATATTTCTATTCTGCGGGCATTCTCATCTCCAGGAGCTGAGCCTCACCGGTTGTCGCGGGGTCCGGCCGGTCGCGCGAATCCGACGACGACATCTTCATACCCGTCAGGTCGGTCTGCATATAGATCACGTTGTAGCGATCCCACGTTGTAGCGACAAACTCGAGAGTGTTGCCGGTTCGAGAGGTCCACGGGTGCATGAACCCGCCGTACAGGCTCGGCAGGGTATATCCGCTCAGAAGGGTCTGCGTGCCACTCCACGGCCCCTCGGGATGATCGGCCTGCCGAATCACCAGACTGCCGTCCGCGCTGGTGTACATCGCGACGTACTTGTCGAGATAGTCGTTCCACTGCACCGCGAGTTCACTGACCGGGGCCTTGATGACCTGCACCGCGTCGTCGGAGTTCGCACTCCAACCCGAACCGTCCCAATACGTGTAGGCAAGGGGATTTCGCAGTTCTGCACCGAGGACACGCGCCAAAACTGCCTTCCCGAAGCGTCCCGACGGGGTGCCGTACTCGTAGATATAGCCGTCGCCACCGTCGACGAACGCGCTCTGCTGAAAGTTCTCGTTGATCGAGGACACAGCCGGAATTCCCGGAATGTCGAGGCCAGGAGTGTTGGCGCGTACCGTCACGGGATCGATGTCCCAGTTCTCGCCGTTATCCGTCGAGTAGGCCAGCGCCGAGTAGTTGGTTGTCCAGGCGCCCGGCTCGTCCCACGTACGAACCGACATGAACCGGATGTATTGCACACCGCCGTAGGAGATGCCGGCCGTCGGGATCGTGGTGAACTCGAACGGGATGCCGAATCCGGGGATGATCTCCTTGGAGTGATTCGGAAGGTCCTTGGGTGAACTGTCGATCCGAAGCCGGTCCTGGAAATCGGTGTTACTACTGCGGAAGAGCACATTGCTGCGCCAGTCGTCGCCGTCGACCTCGCAGTCGCCGACAGTGTCACCGAATGCCATCAGTACGTTGTGGTCAGCTCCGGAAAGCCCGTTGTCCCACATGATTCCAAGATCTGTACCGGAGACGTTGAACCGGTTGATCGTGTCGTTCGGGCTGCCAGGGCCGGTCACCATTTCGATTGCCTTGGTCCGGCCGGTCAATACGGGCAATGCGCCGTTCGGTGCGCCCGTGATCCAGGGCAGCGAATTGACCAGCGATCCCGTGCCGGCAGAGCCAGAGAGGGACCCCGTCATCGAACCTGTCAGCGAGCCAAGCGAACCGGTACCGCCTGCCCCACACGGTCCACCTATCGCCGATGCCGCTGGGGCTGACGCGATGGTTGCCGCAATCGTGACTACACCTATGGACAACAACGCTGACACAGACCGTTTCGAGCGCACACGCATCCCCTCTGTCTATTTGTTCGCTCCGCCAGCAAACCACCAGCGCAGTGTTAACAGAGTGAAAGAAGAGCAAATCGTTATAAAACGGTCACTTGATTTCCAGGAAAAACCCGGTGTGGCGGATTTCACCTTCACCCAACGGATGCCGGATTGGGCAACAAAGGCGCCTACTATGTAACGGAAATGTAAAAAAGTACTCACAATGTCAGGTAGGTGAGCGGTGTCCGTACGTGACCGCGTAGCGCAGATTTATGATCAGGTGTTGGTTCGCAATGCAGGTGAGCCGGAGTTCCACCAGGCTGCAGCCGAAGTTTTCGAATCTCTCCACGTCGTACTCGAGCGCCACCCGCGCTACGCCGACGCCGGGCTGATCGAGCGCCTCTGCGAACCGGAACGCCAGATCATCTTCCGCGTGCCGTGGACCGACGACAACGGCAATGTTCACGTCAACCGTGGCTTCCGCGTCCAGTACAACAGCGCACTCGGCCCGTACAAGGGCGGCCTGCGGTTCCACCCCAGTGTCAACCTGGGCATCGTGAAGTTCCTCGGCTTCGAGCAGATCTTCAAGAACTCCCTCACCGGCCTGCCCATCGGCGGCGGCAAGGGTGGATCGGACTTCGATCCCAAGGGTCGCACCGACGCAGAGGTCATGCGTTTCTGTCAGTCCTTCATGACGGAACTGCAGCGCCACATCGGTGAATACACCGATGTTCCGGCCGGCGACATCGGCGTCGGTGGTCGCGAGATCGGTTACCTGTTCGGCCAGTACAAGCGACTGACCAACACCTACGAGTCCGGTGTTCTCACCGGCAAAGGCATCACCTGGGGCGGGTCTCAGGTCCGCACCGAGGCCACCGGCTACGGCGTTGCGTACTTCGTCGCCGAAATGCTCAAGGCCAAGGGCGAAGACCTCGAAGGCAAGAACGTCGTGATCTCCGGATCCGGCAACGTCGCCATCTACGCGATCCAGAAGATCCACAAGCTCGGCGGCGTCGCGATCGCCTGCTCCGACTCCTCGGGGTACATCGTGGACAAGAAGGGCATCGACCTCGACCTCCTCAAAGAGATCAAGGAAGTTCGCCGCGGCCGCATCAGCGAGTACGCCGACGCCGTTCCGCACGCGCAGTTCATCGCCGGCGGTTCCATCTGGGACGTGCCGTGCGACGTTGCACTCCCCTGCGCAACCCAGAACGAGCTCGATGAAGACGCCGCAAAGACCTTGATCGCCAACGGCGTTCAGGCTGTTGCCGAAGGCGCGAACATGCCCACCACCCCCGGTGGCATCGCACTCTTCCGCGACTCCAACGTCGCGTTTGCTCCGGGTAAGGCAGCAAACGCCGGTGGCGTCGCCACCTCGGCTCTCGAAATGCAGCAGAACGCGTCACGCGATTCCTGGAGCTTCGAGTACACCGACGAGCGTCTCGCCCGCATCATGCGTGGCATCCACAGCCGCACCATCAACACGGCTGCCGAGTACGGCAAGCCTGGCGACTACGTGCACGGCGCGAACATCGCCGGCTTCGTCAAGGTCGCCGACGCCATGATCTCGCTGGGCGTTATCTAAGAAGTACCGTCTAACCGGCAAAGGACGCCTCCACTGAGTGGGGGCGTCCTTTGCGTTGACGAAACAGTGTTGACGGATCAGCGTTGCCGAATCAGCGTTGCCGGATCAGTTAAGTCGGTGGTTCGGTTGTGTCGTCGGCGGCGGCTTTCTTTGCCGCCTCACGCATTTCGATTCCGTCGGATACCCAGTCCCCGATTTCCCGCGTCACGTCGCGGACTGCACCGGCGATGATCATCGCGATGGATCCGACGTGCGTAGCCGCCGATTCCGTCAATTCCTGGACGGTGTCTTTGCGACGTTCAAATTTCCCGACCATCACGTGTGCGCCTCTCAGGCTACGGTTCTCTGGCGTTCGACAATAACACCGGTAAGACTCTGTGACTTGATCATTCCAGGCGGCAAGGCAAACTTGAAGATCTTGCCCCATACCGATCCGATCTGCTTCCAGAAGCCACCCGTGTTGTACGGCAAACCGTACTGCGCGCACAGCGCCTCGACATCAGGCGCAATCTGCGGGTACCGATGTGCCGGCAGGTCCGGGAACAGATGATGTTCGATCTGGTGGGACAAGTTGCCGGACATGATGTGGAACAACGGACTGCCTTGGATGTTGGCACTGCCGAGCATCTGACGGACATACCACTGCCCCCGAGTCTCCTCGGCCGTCTCGTCCTCCGTGAAACTCTGTACGCCGGTGGGGAAATGGCCGCAGAAGATGATCGAGTAGGTCCATACGTTCCGGACCAGATTTGCGGTGACATTTCCTGCCAGAGTGGTGACGAACAGCGGTCCGGTGAGAGCCGGGAAGATAACGTAGTCCTTGAGGACCTGCTTACCTGCCTTCTTCCACCAACCCTTGATCAGCGGTTTGACGTCGTACCATTTCCGCTTGCCGGCGAGGACATTCTCGATCTCCAGATCATGCATCATGACGCCCCACTCGAAGAGCATCATCAGGGCAAACGCCCACACCGGATTACCGAGGTAATAGGGGTTCCATTTTTGGGCTGGGTCGATACGCAGAATGCCGTATCCGATATCCCGGTCTTTGCCCAGAATATTTGTGTAGGTGTGATGCATGTAGTTGTGCGAGTGACGCCACTGGTCCGACGGACACACCGTATCCCATTCGAACACTTCGGAATTGAGGCCTGGTTCACGCATCCAGTCGTACTGACCGTGCATGACGTTGTGCCCGATCTCCATGTTGTCCAGGATCTTCGAGATACTCAGCGCGCCCACCGCTGCGAGCCACACCGGCGGCAAGAAGCCCAGATACATCAGACCTCGACCGGCAACCTCGAAACCACGCTGCGCCTTGATGATCCGATAAATGTATTCGCGGTCCTCGGCGCCGAGCGATGCCACCGTGCGATCCCGGATCGCATCCAACTCACGGCCGATTTCCTCGACCTGGTCGTAGGTGAGTACTACCGGAGCGTCGGGGTCCTTATCAGGTCCGTTGCCCAGGAAAGGAAGTGTAGAAAGGGAAAGTCCAAACATGACAGTCTCCAAAAAGTGTAGGTGTCTTCGCTCAGATATCCACGGCGACATCGCCGACGGGTGCGCTGACACAGAGTTGGATCTTCTTGTCGGGTTCGTCGTCGGTCTCACCGGTGCGAATGTTGCGTGTTCGGCCGAGCTTCTTGACGGAGGTACACGAGAAGCAGATGCCCATCCGGCAGCCGTATTCCGGACTCAGCCCCGCGGCTTCCGCCTGTTCGAGGAGGGTTTTGCCTGAGTTTTCGGCCGCCACTCCACTTTTCGTGAACGCTACTTCGCCGCCTGCGTCGCCGGGTTCAGCTGCGGCGGGTGCAAACTCCTCGGTATGGAGCCGGTGCTCGATGTCGAGTTCACGAAAGACCTCGCGCACTCCGTGCATCAGTCCGGGTGGTCCACAGAGATATGCCTGCGCATCTGCCGTTTCCGGATCGGCAATCCAGGGCGCGACCGCGCTCAGGTGCGTGTTGTCGAAGAAACCGTCCAGGTCTCCCCCACCGGATTCGGTGTACACGAGTACCAGTTTCACATTCCGATACTGCTCAGCGATGCCCTTCAACGCGTGGAGATACGACACATCCTTCTTGGTGTTCACGTAATGCAGGAACACGATCTCGCCGCGATGTTCTGCGTCGACGAGGGTGCGCAGCATCGACATCACCGGGGTGATTCCACTGCCACCGCTGATCAGGAGTATGTGGGAGGGCCGTTCCATGGGGAGCGTAAAAACACCGTCGGCCTGCGACAAGCTGACTACTAGTCCCGGTTCGGCATGCGCATTCAAATACTGCGACACCAGCCCACCGGGATGGGCTTTCACTGTGAGTTCGATAAGGCCATCACGGCTGGACGCAGAACCAGCCGGCGAGTAGCAGCGGGTATGACGCACCCCGTCGATCACGACGCCTACCTGGACGAACTGTCCGGCAGAGAATCCGCGCCACTGGCGCGTCGGACGCAGGGTCAATGTCACTGAATCAGCGGTCGGATGGTCGACCGATACGACCTGCGCGCGAATGTCGCGCACCGTCGCCATGGGATTGACGAGTTCGAGGTAACGATCGATCTGATGCGGAGCAGCCATGGCTTCGATCAGGGCCAGCCCGCGTCTGGCCAGAGTCTTGGAGGTTGATGCCATTGTCAGCCACTCTTTCCAGGTTGCATAATTTCAGTGTACAAATGTTCACTGATAATAGTGTGACAGGTGCACACAGGTATATGTCAAGATGAATGTGACGTGAGTTACGCGATCCACAGAAAGAGTCCACCGTGCCGATATCTACACTCGTACATCGTGACCAAGGCTGAGCCGGAAAATCGCGCAGCCAAGAAGGAGCGCACACGCCAAGCGCTGCTCGATACCGCGATGGATCTCCTCGCCGACCGGAGTTTTGCCGGCATCAGCCTCCGCGAAGTGGCCCGCGAGGCGGGCATCGTCCCCACGGCCTTCTATCGGCACTTCGCCTCGATGGAAGACCTCGGAGTCGTCCTGGTCGAGGAGAGCATGCGCATGCTTCGGCAAATGTTGCGCGACGCCAGGCGCGACCCCAGCCCCAAGAACGCCGGAACCTCACTCGATATCCTTGTCCGCCAGGTTCATTCACACGAGCGCGAGTTTCGCTTCCTCTGCCGCGAACGCTACGGCGGCATCAGCGAGATACGACGCGCCATCAACACCGAGATGCGATTGTTCGTCAGCGAACTCACCGTCGACCTCTCCCGAATGGCTGGGCTGGAAAACTGGCGACACGACGATCTTGAAATTGCGGCCGACCTGATCGTCGGCGTGATGTTCACCGCCGTCGTGGCACTCCTCGACGCAGGCTCGCCGGGATATCCCAGCGAAGATGCTGTAATCGCGCGGGCCGAAAAGCAGTTGCGGCTGATCATTCTGGGTATGGCTACCTGGGATCCCTCTCGAACCTAGAAACAGAGTCGAACACTACGAACTCGTACACGAGGCGTAGTTCCGGTCAGTAGTGGATCCGGAACCCGCCGATGAATGTCAGGGTGTTGCCGTCAGGATCGCTGATGCTCGACAACTGCACACCTTTGTTTGCATCCACCACCGCATCCAGCGTCAGTCCTCGCGCACCGATCGCCTCACGGTGCGTCGTGAGGTCGTCCACGGCAAAGTTGAGCAGCGCCAGACCCGCACGGCGAGTGTCCACCGTGACCTGCACCCATCCGGTGTCAGTCACGCGCCATTCCGCCAAGTTCACCATCGGGCGATTGTCAGGCCCGCGGCCGAACAGACTCGAGTACCACTGCACTGCCTCTGTCAGATCTCGAACGGGGACAACAGCGAGAACATGATCGATCGACATAAGTGTTTGTACCTCTCGACGTAGACGATGGCGCTCGTACTTAGATACTGACCCGACAGACCGGGCTAACTCATCGGCGAATTGCTTCTCTTATCGCAGCGTTCGCGAACATTCCAACGCAGCACACACCTGTTCTGCCGCGATCCGTGAGACCCTCGACGCATGAGCGATGTCATCATCATCGGTTCCGGATTCGCCGGATTATGGGCCGCGCTCGGCGCTGCTCGGCGGCTCGACGAACTCGGGATACCGGCCGGGCAGGTGTCGATCACGGTGCTCAGCGCCCAGCCCTTCCACGACATCCGGGTGCGCAACTACGAGGCCGATCTCAGCGCCTGCCGCATCCCGCTGGCCGATGTCCTCAACCCGGCCGGGATCGCCTATGTCACCGCGGAGGTGACCGCAATCGACACCGGTGCGCGGACCGTCTCCGCAAACGTCGGTGGTCAGTCGCAGACGTACGGCTACGACCGCCTCGTTCTGGCGGCAGGTAGCCGTGTAGCCCGACCCGATATCCCGGGTCTGACGGAGTTCGGGTTCGACGTCGATACCTACGACGGCGCAATGAAACTCGACGCTCATTTGACCCTGCTGGCCGAAGGACCCGTCACACCCGCCGCGGCGACCGTGGTGGTGGTCGGGGCCGGCCTGACGGGCATCGAAACCGCCTGCGAGCTGCCAGGCCGGCTCACTGCCCTGTTTGGCACCGACGTGACCTCGCGCGTGGTGCTGGTGGACCACAACCCCAACGTCGGATCGGATATGGGTGCGTCGGCGAGGCCGGTCATCGAAGCGGCATTGTCCAACACCGGAGTCGAGACACTGACCGGGATGAGTGTGACCACGGTGGACCAGGGTGGGGTCACACTGTCTTCGGATGAGATGGTGCCTGCTGCGACGGTCATCTGGTGCGCCGGCATGAAGGCAAACCCGTTGACGGCGCAATTCCCGGTCGAACGTGATCGGCTCGGACGGCTCCCGGTCGACGACTATCTCCAGGTGATCGGCGTACCAGGCGTATTCGCTGCCGGCGACGTCGCCACCGCGAAGATGGACAATCAGCATCAGTCGGTGATGTCCTGCCAGCACAGCCGGCCGATGGGCCGCTACGCCGGGTACAACGTGATCGGCGATCTGCTCGGCAATCCGATGCTGACCCTCCGCATCCCGTGGTATGTCACGGTTTTGGACCTAGGCCCGGCAGGTGCGGTCTACACCGAAGGCTGGGATCGGCAAGTTGTGGCGACCGGCGCACAGGCAAAGGCCACCAAGAACACCATCAATACCCAACGCATCTATCCGCCGTTGACCCGCGATCGGGCCGCCCTACTGACCGCCGCCGCACCGGTACTACAGACACGGCCGGCCCACGGACACCAGTAGCCTGCCTTTCGCACACCTTCCCGCAAGCGTATCGCCTGCTGAGGTGGCCGGCGGTCATCAATTCAGTCCGAATTGTGGTGTGGATCCGGAGTTGCCTCGTACGGTGGCACCATGTCCTCCACGAATACGTTTCGGATTCCTGTCGGCGACCTGACCTTCGACGTCCTGATTTCCGGTCCGGACGACGGCGTCCCGCTTCTTGCCTTGCATGGATTCCCCGAAAGCGCCGCGTCCTGGGGCAAAGTGACTCCCCTACTGACGTCCGCCGGATTTCGCGTCATAGCGCCGCATCAGCGCGGATATTCCCCCGATGCCCGTCCCTCCGGCGTCGACGCCTATCGCATCGAGCACCTTGTTGCCGATACCGTCGGCCTGCTCGACGCCCTGGGGTTGCCCGACGCTCATCTTGTCGGCCACGACTGGGGATCCGCAGTGGCCTGGCAGGTTGCGGGACGGCATCCACAGCGAATTCGCAGCCTGACCGCAATCTCTGTTCCCCACCCCACCGCTTTCGGTTGGGCGCTGCGCGAAGACCAGGATCAAAAGGAACGCTCGACGTACATCCGACTGCTCCGCCAGGAAGGGAAGGCCGAAAAGGTGTTGTCGGAGGACAACTTCCGACGATTGCGGGCGATGTTCGACGGCCAGATCGATCCCGAGTTCGCCGACGAACATATTCGCATCCTCAGTGGCGATGGAGCATTGACCGGCGCATTGAACTGGTATCGCGCCATGACTCGCGATTTCGGAGACATAGCCCCCACCACTGTTCCGACGACGTACGTCTGGAGTACGGCCGACACCGCACTCGGCCGCGCCGCAGCGGAACGATGCGGTGAATTCGTGGATGCGCCGTACGAATTTGTGGTTCTGGAGGGCGGCAGTCACTGGGTACCCGAGGAACGCGCCGAGGAACTGGCGGACGCGATAATCCGACGAGCGGGAGCCTGATCCGACCTACACCTGAGCTTCTATGTAGGTTGTCATACATATACTGACTGCCTACTACACCGATTTCACCGTCAGGAGCTTGTCGTGACCACAACCGTTGCACCCCCGCATCCGTTTGATGCCGCAGTCGACCTGGAATCCATTACGCCGGGTCTCTCGACCGGGCACACCAGTACCGCATACAACAACATGGTCGGCCCGTTCGGCGGAATCACCTCGGCCACGTTGCTGGCCTCGGTTCAGCGGCACCCCGAGTGCCTAGGTGAACCACTGTCGCTGACGGTCAATTTTGCGGGCCCGATCGCCGAAGGCCAGTTCGAGATCACTGCGCGTCCGGTGCGCACCAACCGAACGACACAGCATTGGTGGATCGAACTCGCTCAGAACGGCACCGTGGCGACTACCGCAACAGCTGTGTTCGGCCTCCGCCGCGATACCTGGGACTCCACGGAAATCGAGATGCCTGCGGTGCCGGCTGCAGAAGATGTTCCCGCGCAACCGTTCCCCGAGTTCATCGCGTGGGCTCAGAATTACGAAATGCGGTTTATCGAGGGCGCAATCCCCGATCTGGAATCCGGCGAGCATCCCGACTCCGTCTCGACTCTCTGGGTTCGCGACAGCCCGCCGCGCGCGCTTGATTTCTTCTCGCTGACCTCGTTGTGCGATGTGTTCTTTCCGCGAGTGTTCCTGCGCCGCGGCAAGATGGCTCCCGCCGGAACCGTATCGCTGACGATCTACTTCCATGCCGACGCCGCAGCGCTGGCCCGGCAGTCCGATCGCTCCGTCCTCGGAACCGCACGCACCCAGCGTTTCGGTAACGGTTACTTCGATCAGAGCGCCGAATTATGGGGCAGTGACGGCGAACTGCTGGCCACCACTCACCAATTGGTCTACTTCAAGGACTGACAGCCTCCGCACTGTCGCCTTCGGGCGCCTTGACCAGCGACAAGGCAGCCAGACCCACAGCAAGAACCACCAACAGTCCGACGATGCCGGCGCGATCCGCACCGAACATCCACGCAAACAGGCCGAACAGTGTCGGCGCAAGAAACGATACTGCTCGGCCTGTGGTCGCATACAGACCAAAAAGCTGACCTTCACGACCGGGCGGAGTGATGCGCGCCAGGAACGTTCGAGCGGACGATTGCGCCGGCCCGACAAACAGGCACAGCGCGAGTCCGAAGATCCAGAACATCACCGGCCCGGACACCGCGATCAAGATTGCACCGACCACGATCATCGACGCGAGCGATACGGTGATGACCTGCTTGGGCCCGATCCGGTCGTCGAATCGCCCTGCCACCAAGGCACCGATGGCCGAAATAACGTTGGCCGCAACGCCGAACAACAGTACGTCCGCAGCACTGATGCCGTACACATTCACGGCAAGGACAGCACCGAAAGTGAACACCCCGGCGAGTCCGTCGCGGAACAAGGCGCTCGCGATCAAGTACCAGATAGTGCGACGGTCGACGATCCACAGTTCGCGCAAGTCGCGCCACAGCACGCGGTAGGAATCGAGGAACCCCGCCTTTGCCGCACCCGGATCTGCGTCGGGCGTAGGCAACTCGGGCACCTTGAAGAACACCGGGATCGCGAAGACGGCAAACCATACCGCCGCAAGCAGTGCCACCATCCGGATGTTCAGGCCGCCGTCGGTGGTCAATCCCAGAAAACCTCGCGTGTCGCCGTCACCGACGATGAACCCGAAGTAGCAGAGCAACAACAGAACAATTCCACCGAAATAACCCATGGCCCAGCCGAACCCGGACACGCGGCCCAAGTTCTCCGGCGTCGACACCTGCCGCATCATGGCGTTGTACGGAACTCCGGCCAGTTCGAAGATCACCGAACCGATGGCGAGGAGCACAAGCCCCAGCCACAGATACCGATAGTTGTCCTCGACGAAGTACAACCCAGCCATCGACAGAACGGTGATGCCGGTGAGGATCGCCAACGACCACTTGCGCTTGCCTGACGCGTCGAACCGTTGTCCGGTGACAGGAGCAAGAATCGCGATGAAGAATCCGGCGATTCCGAGTGCCCAACTGAGCCATGTTGTGGCCGACACCGAGCCGGGTAGATCGTCGCCCACTGCGTCGGTGAGGTAAACGGAGAAGACAAAAGTCAAGATCACCGCGTTGAATGCGGCCGATCCCCAGTCCCACAGCCCCCACGCAACGACCTGACTCTTGGTCGCCGCGGCGCCTATCCCTGCGGGCGGTTCCGCCTGCGTACTTGTCGACTCTGCGCTCATGATCGCGAGCATATTCGAGCAAGAGGGACAAAACAGGGCAAACTTTTCAGGGTATGCACTTGGTTGCATATGGAACGAGGTGCATACATACTTCACTCATGGCACTCGAACACGCGCTCCTCACCTCGCTAACCGAGCAGGAGGCGTCGGGCTACGACCTGACCCGTCGATTCGACAAGTCGATCGGGTTCTTCCACAGCGCGACGCACCAGCAGATCTACCGCGTACTCAAGCGGATGGACGAAGCCGGGTGGCTCGAGGTGGAAACCGTCGCTCAGGACGGGCGCCCGGACAAGAAGGTGTATCGGGTCTCCGGAGCCGGCCGCGCCGAGCTGACGCGCTGGATAGCCGAACCGTCCGAACCCAGCCATCTGCGTAATGAACTGGCCGTGAAGATCCGCGCCGCCGGTAGCGCAGACATCCCCGCACTTCGAGACGAAGTCGCTCGCCACCGCGACGGCCACGCCTCCCGACTCGACGTCTACCGACTTATCGAGAAACGCGACTTCCCCAATCCCGCAGCCCTATCCGGATCGCCCCTGCATCAGTATCTCGTTCTGCGCGGAGGTATCCGCGTCGAAGAGGGCTTTGTCGACTGGTGCCAGGAAATTCTGGACGCCCTACCCCCTGCCGACAACAACTCTGCCGACAACAACTCCGCTGCCAGCAACTCGGAAGGACACCCGCAGCCATGACCACTCCGCAGTTCCCCCTCCTGTTCGAACCCCTCGACCTCGGGTTCACCACACTGAAGAACCGCGTAGTCATGGGTTCGATCCACACCGGTCTCGAAGACCGGGCCAAAGACATCGACAAACTTGCCGAGTACTTTGCCGAACGCGCGCGCGGCGGCGTCGGATTGATCGTCACCGGCGGCTACGCCCCCAACCGCACCGGCTGGCTCCTTCCGTTCGGAGCCAAGCTGACCAACAAGATCGAGGCGCGCCGCCATCGCCGGATCACCAAGGCAGTACACGACGCAGGTGGCAAGATCGCATTGCAGATCCTGCACGCCGGTCGGTACAGCTACCAACCGTTCAGTGTGTCGGCGTCGTCGATCAAAGCGCCGATCAACCCGTTCCGGCCACGGCGGCTCACTGATCGTGGGGTGCGCTGGCAGATCCGCAACTACGTCCGTTGCGCCAAGCTCGCTCAATCCGCCGGATACGACGGCGTCGAAATCATGGGCGGCGAAGGCTATTTCATCAACCAGTTCCTGTGCGAGCGCACGAACAAGCGTAAAGATCAATGGGGCGGTAGCTCCGAAAACCGTCGACGCATGGCCGTCGAGATCGTCAGACGTACCCGCCGCGCCGTCGGCCCGAACTTCATCGTCGTGTTCCGCCTGTCTATGGCCGATCTGGTCGAAGGCGGTCAGACATGGGATGAAATCGTCACTCTGGCACAGGAAATCGAAGCTGCGGGCGCCACGATCATCAACACCGACATCGGCTGGCACGAGTCACGGGTGCCCACTATCGTGACCTCCGTACCCCGCGCCGCCTTTGTCGACATCACCGGCAAACTCGAAAAGCACGTCAGCATTCCGGTGGTCGCATCCAACCGGATCAACATGCCCGAGACGGCTGAGGAAATTCTCACCCGCGGCGACGCGCAATTGATCTCCATGGCCCGCCCGATGCTGGCCGATCCCGACTGGGCAAACAAAGCACAACGCGGAGCACCAGACGAGATCAATACCTGCATCGCCTGCAACCAGGCCTGCCTCGACCACGCCTTTGTGCGCAAACATGTGTCCTGCCTGCTCAATCCACGCGCGGGACGCGAGACGACGCTCGTTCTCTCCGCCACCCGCCGCAGCAAGAATCTTGCTGTTGTCGGCGGCGGACCTGCCGGTCTCTCTGCAGCGTTGAATCTCGCACAACGCGGCCACACAGTCACCCTGTTCGAGGCGTCGGACACGATCGGCGGCCAGTTCGGGATCGCGCAGTTGATCCCAGGCAAGGAAGAGTTCACCGAAACCATCCGGTACTACACCAGGCAACTCGACCTTGCCGGCGTCGACGTCAAGCTTGAAACACGCGTGACTCCAGCCGATCTCATCGGATCCTTCGACGAGGTAGTGGTCGCCACCGGAGTGACGCCGCGAGTCCCGAACATCCCCGGCATCGAGAATCCGAAGGTACTGACGTACGCCGAGGTGGTCCGCGAGGGCAAGCCCGTCGGCAAGACCGTCGCTGTGATCGGGGCCGGGGGTATCGGCGTCGACGTCAGCGAATTCCTCACTCACCCAACATCACCCACCTTGCACCTGAAGGAATGGAAGCAGGAGTGGGGCGTCACGGAACCCGAGATGGCACCGGGAGCGCTCACCACACCCATCCCGGAGCTTTCGGAGCGTGAGGTCTACCTCCTGCAGCGCAAGCCCGGACGCATCGGAGCCGGCCTCGGCAAGACTACCGGCTGGGTCCACCGCGCCGCGTTGAAGAACAAGGGTGTGCATGAACTCTCCGGCGTGAACTACGAACGGATCGACGATGCCGGCCTGCACATCACCTTCGGCGAGAAGCACGAGAAGCCTCGCCTCCTCGAGGTCGACACCATCGTGATCTGCGCCGGACAGGAATCCGTGCGCGATCTCGTCGACGAGCTGACCGTTGCCGGCATGGTGACCCACATCATCGGCGGGGCAGACGTAGCCGGCGAACTCGATGCAAAACGTGCCATCGAACAGGGCACACGACTGGCCGCGAAGATCTGACCGACTACGCTGACTGATCGTGAGCCTGCCGACACCCACCACCACAGCCCGCGCCGTCGTGACCGGTGCCTCCTCCGGAATCGGAGAGGCACTGGCCACTGATCTGGCCTCCCGCGGACACTCCCTGATCCTGGTCGCACGACGCGGCGACGTCATGGAGGGTCTTGCCGAGACACTTCGCGCCAAGCACGGCGTCGACGTCGAGGTTCGTGCCTGCGATCTCTCGGACAGCGCGGCCCGTGCCGTCCTGGTCGAGGAACTGGGCACGCGTGAGATCAGCATCCTGTGCAACAACGCCGGTATCGCCACCTTCGGGCCGGTAGCCGAGCTCGACCCGAGCTACGAGCGCGCGCAGGTCGAACTCAACGCCGTCGCGGTGCACGATCTCACCCTGGCCGTTCTGCCCGGAATGGTCGAGCGCAAGTCCGGCGGCATCCTGATGGTCGGATCGGCCGCGGGAAACATGCCGATTCCCAACAATGCGACCTACGCCGCCACCAAGGCCTTCGTGAACACGTTCGCGGAATCCCTGCGCGGGGAACTCAAAGGCAGCGGCGTCAACGTCACTCTCCTCGCCCCCGGACCGGTTCGCACCGAGACCCCGGACCCCGCCGAGGCCTCGATCGTCGACAAGCTGGTCCCGGACTTCTTCTGGATCTCGAGCGAGTACACGGCCAAGGTCTCCCTCGACGGTCTGGCCGAGAACAAGATGCGCGTTGTCCCGGGCATCCTGAGCAAGGCGATGTCCGTCGCCGGCGGTTACACCCCGCGCGCAGTTGTCGCCCCGATCGTTGGCACGTTCTACAAGAAGCTCGGCGGCTGAGTCATCCGAATTTCTCGCTCGTTGGCTGTAGGGGCAATCCTTCTCACGACCGGAGGGTTGCCCTTACTGCTACCCACCACGGCAAACGCGTGCTCGTGTGTTTCCTTCGAGTCGCCGCAAGAGGCAGTGAGTGTCTCCAGCACCATCTTCCTCGGCACGCCCACCGAGAAATCCTCGGACGGGTTCGAGGACACCTATCTGTTCGACGTCAGTCGCGTCTACAAGGGTGATGTCTCGTCCGTGACGTCGGTGGGAACACTCGCAAACGGGAATGGTTGCGGCACAAGCTACGTACTCGGTACCGAACGACTGATGTTCCTGTCGGCGCCCTACGACGTCGACGCCGAATACGAGGGATACAGTTGCGCCCCCTATACCGGAACCGATTTCGACGTCCAGGCAACAGTTGAATCCGTCTACGGCGCAGGTTATGTTCCGGAAGCCGGCGGTACTCCGTCTATCGGCGTCTATATCGACAAAACAGCGGTCGTTGGCGGTGTCGCGGCGGTTGCGCTGGTGGCGGCGCTCGGTTGGTTCGGTTGGAAGCGACGACGAACGACATAAAAGGACGCCGTCAAACTCAGTCGTATCCCCGTCAAATACCCGTCAAGACAAGGTCCACCGGCACTTTTCCGGAGTAGATCTGTTGGTAGCCCCGCACCGAGCGGGTCACCCTCAGGAGATCGACGTGACGCTTCTCGACATCTTCCCGTCCCTACGCAGCGCGATGACACCGCGCTTGGATCCGGCTTTGTGGCCCATCAGCACTCGCCACGATCAGAGCGGACGGATCTGCATCGGCGACGTCTCTCTCGAAGAGATCGCCGACCAGTACGGAACCCCCACCTATGTCGTCGACGAGGCCGACGTGCGCCACCGCTGCCGGATGTATCGCGAGATCTTCCCCGACGCGGAAATCGTGTACGCGGGCAAGGCTCTCATGATTCGAGCGATGGCAAAATGGGTCTCCGACGAGGGGCTCGGGGTAGACGTCTGCTCGGCCGGCGAACTCACCATCGCACTGACAGCCGGTGTGGACCCGGCACGAATCATCCTGCACGGCAACGCCAAATCTGTCGCAGAGCTGAGAGTAGCCGTCAACGCGGGTGTCGGGCGGATAGTTCTCGACTCCCACAGCGAAGCACTACGACTGGCCTCGGTCTGCACCCGGCCGCAGAAAGTACTGATCCGAGTCACGCCCGGTATCGACATTCACGGACACAAGGCAGTGGCCACCGGCATCGTCGACCAGAAGTTCGGCCTGCCGGCATTCTCCGAAGAATTGGATCGTGCGGTTGCCGCCGTCAGCGCAGCGCCTCACCTCCAACTTATCGGCCTCCATTGCCATCTCGGTTCGCAGATCACCGATCCCGAACATTTCCGCTCCGGGATCAACACGATGATCGCGCAAATGGACGACATACGTCGTTCTCACGGGATCATCCTCACCGAACTCGATCTCGGGGGCGGGCACGGAATCCCGTACGTCCCCGGTGACGCGCAACTCGACCTGACTCGACTGGCAATTGTCATCGACGAATCACTCGATGACGCCTGCACCCGAAATCGCTTTCCTCGCCCCGAAATCGTCCTCGAACCCGGCCGGGCCATCGCCGCTCGGGCCGGTGTCACGCTGTACCGCGTGGCGAACATCAAGACCATCAGCGGCGGCAGGACATTTGTCTCCGTCGACGGCGGCATGAGCGACAATCCGCGAGTGTCGTTGTACAACAGTCGCTACGACGTCGAATTGGTCAACCGACATTCGAATGCGCCGCTCGAGGAAGTGACCGTCGTGGGGCGGCATTGCGAATCGGGAGACGAAATTTCCGTCGGCATACAACTTCCCGCAGACCTTCACGAGGGCGATCTGTTGGGAGTGCCGTGTACCGGCGCCTATCACCACAGCATGGCATCCACCTACAACAGTGTGTGCCGTCCGCCGGTGATTGCCGTGCTCGGTGGCGTCGCACGACCATTGATCCGACGCGAATCGATCAACGATCTACTCGCCCGCGAGGTCGGCATCTGACACTCGCGGGCGTCGAATCGTCAGCGCCTACGGCGGCTACCGGTTCCGAAGATACTGCGCGAGATTTCCCGACCGGCAGCAGATGCCGCCGATTTGAGGAAGCTCTTGACCGCAGAATTGCCGAGAATCTGCTCGGCGATGTTGGGACCCTCCGGCGCGGCCGGTGGCGGCGGCGGAAACTGCGACAGATCCGGTAACGGCGGCAGATCCAGCGACGGGTCTGCCGTTGGCGCCCCGGCCACCTTGGCCGTCAGCCTCTCGTACGCCGATTCGCGATCGATCGTCTGACCGTACTTCTGGTGGAGCGGACTCGACGCCGCCGCGGCTGTGATGGCGTCGTTGCCGATCGTGTCCATCAGGGAGCGAGGCGGACGAATCTTGGTCCAGGCCACCGGTGTCGGCGCACCCTTCTCCGAGAGGACGGTCACGATGGCCTCGCCGGTTCCCAACGACGTGAGTGCCTTCTCGAGGTCGTAATGCTCCGTCTTCGGGTACGTGCGGACCGTCTTGTTGAGCGCCTTCTGATCGTCCGGAGTGAACGCACGCAGAGCGTGCTGCACCCTGGCTCCCAGTTGCGACAAAACAGAATTGGGGATGTCGGTGGGCAACTGCGTGCAGAAGAACACACCGACACCCTTGGAGCGAATCAACTTCACGGTCTGCTCGACTTGCTGAAGGAAAGCCTTCGACGCGTCGGCGAACAACAGATGAGCCTCGTCGAAGATGAAGACCAACTTGGGTTTCTCCAAGTCCCCTTCTTCCGGCAGGGTCTGGAACAGGTCTGCCAGAACCCACATCAGGAACGTGGAGAACATCGCCGGACGCGCGGCCTGCGCGCCGAGTTCGAAGAGTGTGATGACGCCGGCGCCACCGACAACCCGCAGCAGGTCCTCGGTTTCGAGTTCCGGTTCACCGAAGAAGGTGTCACCACCGTCGGCCTCGAGATTGACCAGCGCGCGCAGGATGACCCCAGCCGTGGCCGTTGACACGCCGCCGATTCCCTTCAGATCTGCCTTGCCTTCGGCACTGGTGAGGTGCGCGATGACCGAACGCAAGTCCTTGAGATCCAACAACGCCAGGCCCTGAGTATCCGCCCAGTGGAAAATCAATCCGAGCGTGGACTCCTGAGTCTCGTTGAGCCCCAGCACCTTACTGAGCAGGATCGGCCCGAAACTCGTGATGGTGGCGCGGACCGGAATCCCGATCCCGCCGGTTCCCAGCGACAGAAATTCGACGGGCATACCGGACGGAGTCCAGGAGTCGTCACCCGTCTCGATCGCCCGAGCTGTGATCTTGTCGTTGCTCTCCCCCGCTTTGGACAATCCCGAGAGATCACCCTTCACATCCGCCATCACGACGGGCACACCCGCGGCGGAGAGCTGTTCCGCGATGCCCTGCAACGTCTTGGTCTTGCCCGTACCGGTTGCACCGGCAATCAAGCCGTGACGGTTGACGGTGGCCAAGGGAATACGTACCCGGGCTGCCGGATCTGCAACTCCGTCGACAACAATCGACCCCAGCTCCAGCGCCCGACCCTCCGACGAATAGCCCGCGGCGATCTCGGCTGCAACACCCGATGGAGCCGGGGGCGTGGCTGCGCCTTGCGCAGCAGCACTCTCTGCGGCGAGAGCCTCACGCTCAGCGTCCTCGGCGGCCTGTGCGGCCTCGGCAGCAACTCGAGCAGCTTCGGCAGCAGCGGCCTTGGCCACTTTCGCCTTCTCGGCCGGCGTCAGTGAAACAGCGCCGTCCTTGGGATCCACGGTCATACAAGGCCCTCCTCATTTGCACTACAAAAGAAGATCTACGCGCGTCGAGATGTCACCGCAGACCTTATCCTTCCGGCCGTGCCCACTACTGTGTTCCTGGTGCAGGACAAATTGGTATGGATCGATTGTGAAATGACCGGGCTGCGGCTGGAGTCGGACAAACTCATCGAGATTGCGGCTCTGGTAACCGACAGCGAATTGAACATCTTGGGCGAAGGCGTGGACATCGTCATCCACGCCGACGACGACGCGCTGGCCGCAATGCCGGACGTCGTGAAGAAGATGCACGCCAAATCGGGTCTGACCGAAGAAGTTCGCAAGTCGACGGTCACGCTTGCCGAGGCGGAAAAGGAGGTGCTCGCCTACATCCGTGAGCACGTGCCCGTCGCCGGCACCGCTCCCCTGGCGGGCAATTCCATTGCCACCGACCGCGGATTCATCTCGCGGGACATGAGCGCGCTGGACACCTACCTGCACTACCGGATGATCGACGTCAGCTCCATCAAGGAGCTCTCGCGTCGCTGGTACCCGCGAATCTACTTCGGCCAGCCCGAAAAAGGCCTCGCGCACCGCGCCCTGGCCGACATCAAGGAATCCATCCGCGAACTCAAGTACTACCGCAGTACCGCATTTGTCCCCGCTCCCGGACCGTCCAGCGCGGAGATCGCAGCCGTCGTAGAGGGCCTCGGGCCTGCCTGACCTGCCGATTGGCATCCTGGCCAACTTTCAGGCTAGTATCTTCTACGTCAAAGCAACCGGGTCAAACCGGTCGCCGAGGCAATGGTGGGCGTAGTTCAGTTGGTAGAGCACCAGGTTGTGATCCTGGCTGTCGCGGGTTCGAGTCCCGTCGCTCACCCAAAGGGAACCCCCGGAAATGTCGAAAGATATTTCCGGGGGTTCTTTTGGTTTGTGCGCCAGCCCCAATTTCCCCTTCCACAGCCAGGTGTGGGTGGGGTGCCGACCGCGACAAATCACTCGCTGGCTGCGCTGCTGCTCTTGCCGCGAATCGGACACGCGCCGAGCTACGCGCAGTCGAGCACCCGTGCCCGGGCCGAGCGAACGTACCTCCCGTCGCCTCAGATAGACCAAGAGGTACTTTCGCTCACAAAAGGGTGGGAGATGCAGAATGCCCCCAACCGGACGGTCGGGGGCATTCTGACGTTCAGCACTTCAGGGACGCACTCAGACGTCCGCGTTACCGGCCTTCCACACGTTCCACGGGATGTTCCAGTCCCCCAGGCCGTCGGTGCCCGAAAGCGTGCCACCGACGGTGTTCTTCACGATGACGATGTCGCCGCGTTTGGTGTTGTCGTACACCCACTTGGCATTGGCGGGGCTCAGGTTGAGGCAGCCGTGACTGGTGTTGGAGTAACCCTGCTGCCCGACTGACCACGGCGCTGAATGGAAGAAGATGCCGCTGTAGGACATTCGCGTCGCCCAGTCGACCGGAGTCTTGTATCCGTCAGCGGAAGTGACAGGCACTCCGTACGTCGAGGAGTCCATGACCAAGTTCGCGAACCTGTCACCGATGATGTAGACACCGTTGTCGGTGGGGGTGCTGTCCTTACCCATCGACGTGGGCATGGTCATGACGGTTTCGCCGTTCACCTGGAAGGTGACCTGTTTCGTGTTGTCGTCGGCAACGGCGATCACGGAATCACCGATGTCGAAGGACGTCGTGGCGTCCTCCTGACCGAAGACGCCTTTGCCCAGATCACGGCCGTATACGTTGACCTTGACGTCGACCTTCGTGCCCGGCGCCCAGTACGCCTCCGGACGCCACCGAACCTCGCGGTTGTTGACCCAGTAGAAAGCACCTTCGACAGCCGGCGTCGTCGTGACGGTGATCGACTCTTCGGCAGCCTTGCGATCCGGAATGTTCTCGTCGAACTGCACGGCGATCGGCTGGCCGATACCGACCACGGAACCCTCGCCCGGCATCACGTACGGCTTGGTGAGGTTGCCGGGCGCGCTGGTCGTGAACGACGTCACCGTGGTGCTGGCGCCGCCCAATCCGTAGGCCTGGGCCTCGATCTTGTACTTGCGGTTGTAGCCGAGGGGTTCAGCGGTCACCCACGACGCTCCGTCGGCCGCGAGGGTGCCGGCAACGGTCTTACCTTCGGCGTTGACCATCCGAACGTCGGACAGGCTGCCGTCGGCAACGTCGATGCGGACCGGATCGCCCGGGGAGAAACCGATTGCGCCGTCAGCGACGGTGGAAGTGACTTTCGGCTTGATGAGCTCGGTCAACGGGTTGGAATCGATCGGCGCGGCGCCCTCGTTGTCCACGGCAGCCCCACTGGACGTGCACGCGGTCACCAGAACCAACGCTCCCAACGACACGGCGGCCATGGCGGCGCCCCTCGAGATTCGGCCTGTCCCTCCACGCACGGACATGCCCCACCACTGACGACTCATTTGTTCGACTCCGCTTCACATGTTAACGACCAGCAATTGCGCCAGGTCAATGATGCCAGGCACAGTCGTTACTCACGGTCATGAAAACCCCGTCGAAGAGTAACGTTCGAATATCAATCGTTTCGTACCGATTGGAATGTTACCGATTTCGGTCAATGTCACAGAAACCACCCGTCCAACGACGGCCCACCAGGCGATTTGCTCCCGACGGAACGGTTCGGCTAATGTTCTGTCTCGCAAGAGCGAGCGCCTATAGCTCAGTTGGTAGAGCAAGTGACTCTTAATCACTGGGTCCGGGGTTCGAGTCCCTGTGGGCGCACTTGCAAAGATCCCCATCGTGGAAACACGGTGGGGATCTTTTTTGTGTCCGGGCGGCGAATACACTCCAGCGAACCCGACAAAATGGAGCGAGCCATGACTGATCTGCCCGATTCGGAAGTCGCATTTGCCGGTGTCGTCGGTCAAGCCGAACTGATCCGCAGCGGCCAACTGTCGGCTCGTGAGTTGACCGAACATGCACTCAGACGTATCGAACGCCTCAATCCCACACTCAACGCCTTCACCCGCGTCCTCGCCGACGAAGCAATCGCCGAAGCCACCCGACTCGACGAGCGCCAGGCCTCCGGCGACCCTGTCGGTCTCCTGCACGGCGTGCCCATCGCGATCAAGGACGAGAACGACGTAGCCGGAACACCCACCACCTACGGCGGTGCTGCAGTCACTCGGATCGCGAATTCGGACTCCGAGGTGGTACGACGCTTACGCGACGCCGGAGCAGTCATCATCGGAAAAACCACGATGCCGGAGTTCGGCATCTGGCCGTTCACCGAGACCGCCGCGCACGGCTACACCCGAAATCCCTGGAACACAACAGTATCCACGGGAGGATCGAGTGGCGGCACGGCAGCAGCTGTCGCGTCGGGCATGGTTGCCGCAGGAATCGGCGGCGACGGCGGCGGTTCCATCCGGCTTCCGTCGGCATTCTGCGGATTGTTCGGACTGAAAGCGCAACGCGGCCGAGTAAGCACCGCACCGAACGGCAACCTGTGGCGCAGCCTCGGGACGCTCGGCCCGCTTACCCGCTCGGTCGAGGACAGCGCACTCGTCTACGACGCCATTATCGGCACCACGCCGGTGGACGACTACCGAGCCGAACCACTCGGGGCCCGCTTCACCGAAGGTGCGGTGTCCCCGCTGCACCCCCTCCGTATTGCCGTGTCCACCCGCTGCCCCGTGCGCGGCGTCACGCCGGCGCCCGAAGTGGTTGCCGGGGTTCGTGCGGTCGCAGAAATGTTGAGCGCGTTGGGGCACCACGTCGACGAACATGATCCCCGATACCCCGATGCAACGGCGTCGTTCCTCCCCCAGGTACTCGGCGGCGTACGCGACGAAGCTTTGCGGGTCGATCGGCCCGATCTTCTCGAAAAGCGAACTCGCGCACTGTCTTCGATCGGCAGAATCGCGTCGCCCCGGCGCGTCGGCAGGGCGGCGTACCGGCGTGGCCAACGGATCGCGCACACCGTCAACCAGGTTTTCGACACGTATGACATAGTGCTGATGCCGACCACACCCGCCTTGCCGCGGCGGATCGGTCAACTCGAGGGCACAGGACTGCTGTCCGCCGTCCGCAAGGCTTTGCCGATCGCGGCGTACTGCTCGATCTGGAATGTGTGCGGCAATCCGGCGGCGGCCGTTCCGGCGGGATTTTCGACCGACGGGCTCCCCCTCAGCGTCCAACTGGTGTCGCGACCGAACGGCGAGCTGACAATTTTGTCGCTCGCACATCAGCTGGAGGGTCGGATCGGGTGGACGAATTCCCGTCCGCCGCAGGCCTGAAAGACACGTGCGATGTAACTGCCGTCACGATTACGACGACGCGTTTTGCAAACTGAGGAGCCCGTCGGCTAATGTTCTGTCTCGCAAGAGCGAGCGCCTATAGCTCAGTTGGTAGAGCAAGTGACTCTTAATCACTGGGTCCGGGGTTCGAGTCCCTGTGGGCGCACTTGCAAGAAGGCCCCCATCTCATCGAGATGGGGGCCTTCTTCATGTCCGACGCCGTTCGGTGATCAGCGAATGATCTTGCGAATGACCAGGAGTCCGACAACGGATCCCACGGCGATCAACGCGTACTTCACGTTCGGCTCGTTGAGCTTGGCGAGCACCGTCTTCTTGGTGTTCTCGACCAGCCGCTTCGGGTTGGTCCGTACCGTCAGTTCGTCGAGTGTGCTCGCGAGCTGGTTACGCGCCTTCTCGATCTCGCGCTCGATGCTCTCGGTGTCCCTGGGCACGTGTCCTCCAACTTGTCTGTGTGCTGTCGCTTGATGTTCGTTGCCGCTACGTCCGTGCAGACGCAAGGCGTCGACACCTGGTTCTACCGTAGAGGAGCAGATTGCCCGCGCGCCCACCTGGCGCGCAATTTCTCGACTAACCTCGATTCCCGTGACCGAGAACAGTAGATTGTCTGCCGGCGATATCGCGCCGGATTTCACGCTCCCCGACGCCGAAGGCAACGAAGTTTCGTTGCACGACTACCGAGGCCGCAAGGTCATCGTGTACTTCTACCCGGCGGCCAGCACGCCGGGCTGCACCAAGCAGGCCTGCGACTTCCGCGACAACCTCGCCGAATTGAACGGGGCGGGCCTCGACGTCATCGGCATCTCGCCGGACAAGCCCGCCAAGCTCGCCAAGTTCCGCGACAACGAGGAGCTGACCTTTCCGCTGCTCTCCGATCCGGACAAGGCGACGCTGGAGGCCTGGGGCGCGTTCGGCGAGAAGAAGATGTACGGCAAGACCGTCCAGGGTGTCATCCGATCCACCTTCCTCGTCGACGAAGAGGGAAAGATCGAGGTTGCCCAGTACAACGTCCGGGCCACCGGTCACGTCGCCAAGTTGCGACGCGACCTGTCCGTCTAGCTACTCGAACCGGCTCGAGACTCGAACCGACTCAAAAACAGGGCTTGCGCGTACGCGAGATTCTCGATCTCCGACGGGTCGACGCTCTCGTTCGGGGCATGGATGCGGCACTGCGGTTCCTCGACGCCGATCAACGCGATCTCCGCGTCGGGGAACTGCTCCGCCAGCGCGCTACACAGGGGAATCGAGCCTCCCTGTCCGGCAAATCCGACTTCGGCGCCGTACGCCGCACTCAGAGCCGCTGTGAGCTGCTTGAATCCCGGCCCACCCGTGGAAGCACCGAACGGCATTCCCGTCGCCTCCGGGTCAACGCTCACCCGCACGCCCCACGGCGCCGCAGCCAGCAGATGCCCGATCAGCAAGTCCTGGGCCTCGGCGGGATCCGTGCCGGGTGGAACGCGCAGGTTCAACCGTGCGGAAGCTCGTGGCGTAATTGCCGCAGCCGAGCCGACCACGGGCGGGCAGTCGATCCCCAAGATCGTGAGCGCCGGCCGCGCCCACACCTGGTCGGCCACAGAACCCGAGCCGACCAGATCGCCCCCTTCGAGGACTCCCGCATCGCCGCGGAATTGTGTGTCGTCGTACTCGACGCCATTCCAGTGCTGATCGCTGACAAGACCGTCGACGGTGGTGTTGCCTTCTTCGTCGTGCAGGGTTGCCAGCATCTGCACCAACGCGGTCATCGCGTCGGGCGCCGGGCCGCCGAACACCCCGGAGTGCACCTCACCTTCGAGCGCCGAGACGTGGACGACCACATTGGCGATACCGCGCAATGACGTCGTGATCGTGGGCTCCCCCACTGCGGTATTGCCGGTATCGGCGATCAGCATGACATCGGCGTCGAACAGTTCGGGGCGCTGCCGCAGCAGGTCTTCGAGGCCTCCGGTGCCCATCTCCTCCGAGCCTTCGGCGACGATTCGCAGGTTGACAGCCGGCGCCTGCCCGGCTGCTGCGAGCGCTCGGAGTGCGGTCAGGTGCATGACGAGGTTGCCCTTGCAATCCGACGCGCCTCGCCCGTACCACCGTCCGTCGCGCTCGGTCAGCGTGAAAGGTGGCGAATTCCAAAGCTCTTCGTCTCCGGGCGGTTGAACGTCGTAGTGGCAGTACAGGAGAACGGTCGGGGCATCCGCTGGACCAGGCCGAAATCCGATTACCGCAGCGGAACCGTCCGACGTCTCGACCGCCTCGGCGTCCGCAAATCCCTGTTCGCGGAACGCGCCAACCACCCAGGCGGCAGCTGCCGCACATTCTTCCGGCGGGAATTGCCGCGCATCCGCGACCGACCGCAACGCAACCAACCGCGTCAGATCCTCGTGGGCGCGGGGCATGAGCTCGCGTACTGCAGCTCGCAACTGTTCGGCCATTTTGGTCTCCTTTTCTCGCCGACTCCAGTGTGCCCGAATCACCGATGAGCAACCCTCTCCTGCAGCGCACCTTCGGTCACCTAGTATCGAAGAGTGGCAACGTCGTCGGATTTCCAGCAGTCGGTCGGGTGATCTTTCGGTGAGCCCGGATATTCCACAAGCGCCAAATTCTGCTGCAGATGCCGATAGCCTCGAATCTGTGCAGCCCTCTACCCGCAACCGCGTACGCCGTCGGCCGGACCCCGCACTCGAAAATTCTCAGAGCGACGCACCTCAGGAACTGCTTCCACGCAAACGTCCGACGCAGGAGCGAAGCCAGCGCAAGTTCGATGCCCTTCTCGCCGCCTCCCGCGACCTTCTCACCGACGTCGGTTTCGAATCGTTCACGTGCGAAGAGGTCGCGGCGCGCGCTGACGTTCCCATCGGGACGCTGTATCAGTTCTTCGCCAACAAGTACGTCATCGTGTGCGAATTGAACCGTCAGGACCTCGTGGGGGTGCAACACGAACTGGCGCAGTTCGGCGGTGAGGTACCGTCACTCGATTGGCTGCGGTTCCTCAACAGTTTTGTCGACCACATGGCCGGACTCTGGACGTCCGATCCGTCGCGCCGCGAGGTGTGGTTGGCAATGCAGTCCACGCCGTCCACGCGGGCAACCGGTGTCATTCACGAGAAGCAGTTCGCGGAAACCGTCGCCAAGATGCTAGGTCCGCTCACACCGCGCTCACCGCGGGATCGCCGCATGATGATGGCGGAAGTGCTTGTGCACGTGGTGTATTCGATGCTGAATTTCTCCGTGCAGGACGGCCAGAGCCACGCCGACGCCGTAGTGGAACTCAAGCGTCTGATGGGTGCGTATCTTCTGGTGGCGGAGAAGGAATCTCGATTGAAGGGCCGCGGCACAGCCGACTACGAGGGCTGACGCCAGCTCGACCCTAAGTCGATTCGATCACGGCAAATGCGCCGGCCATGTCTCCGTCGTGCGTCAGCGAAATGTGAATCTTCACGTCGGTGAGGTGTTTCGCGACGTCGCCCCGCAATCTGATGCTGGGCCGCCCCCACGCGTCGGAGACGACTTCGATTTGATTGTGGATCATCTCCCCCAGCACCGGCGGGCTGGCGAAGAGAGCAGTGGACCACGCTTTGATCACTGCTTCCTTCGCCGCCCACCGGGCCGCGAAATGTCTTGCCGGATCGGAACTCCGAGTATTGGAATCCCGACGCTCGCCCGGTGTGAAGTTGTCGAGCATGGCCGTTCCCGGCCGTTTCAGTTGCTCGGCGAACTCCGACACCGTGACGAGGTCGAAACCGATACCCAGAACTCCCATCCTGCGATTATCTACTTGCAGCCAGGCAGATTCGAGCGGTAACGCTGATCTTCACCCAGGCGTGCGTTCTCGCTGAGGAGAACATCCGCTTCGAGCTGACGCGAAGCCTTTGCGGGCGTTCCGTCGGCGCCGAGACGACGATCGGCGGGACGCTCGTAGAGGCTGTCGCCACCGCACATCGCCTTGGCGAGGCGACGCTGACCGTCGATGGTGCGCTGCTGCGCGGCTGCAACATAGTCCGCACGCTTGTCGGCGGGCACCGACTCGACAAATGCCTGCGGGTGGACAACCGCGATCAGTCCGGAGACGTGACCGAAGCCCAGGCTGGTCAGCAGGCCGGCGCGCAGCGGGAGCTGCTCGCCGAACTTGAGCGGCTGACGTGCCCACACGAGGTGCTCGAACTCGGCCATCTTGTCGTCGACGCAGTCGAGGCTGCGGTTCGGCGGGATGACGCCCTGGCTGAGCACCTGGCACAGACCGATCAGCTGGAAGGCAGCTGCGCCGCCCTTGGCGTGGCCGGTCAGGCTCTTCTGCGACACCACGAACATCGGAGCACCGTCACTGCGACCCAAAGCCCCGGCGAGACGCTCGTGCAGTTCTGCCTCGTTGGGATCGTTTGCCGCGGTGGACGTGTCGTGCTTGGAGATGACCGCGATGTCGTCCGCGCTGACGCCGAGGGCGTTGAGCGAGAGTGCGAGCTGCGAATCCGCTCCGCCGCGTCCGGCACCCAGTGCGCCGATTCCCGGAGCCGGGATCGACGTGTGGACACCGTCTGCGAACGATCCGGCCCAGGCGACAACGCCGAGAACGGGCAAGCCCATTTCCAGTGCCAGGTCACCGCGAGCGAGCAGGATCGTGCCACCACCGGCGGACTCTACGAAGCCGCCGCGCCGGCGATCGTTTGCCCGCGAGAAGCGGCGATCTTCGATGCCCTTGGCGTGCATGTCCGACGTCTTGGCCGTGGCCGACATGTCACCGAAGCCGATGATGCCTTCCGCGCTCAGGTCGTCGAATCCACCGGCAACAACCAACTGGGCCTTGCCCAAGCGGATCTTGTCGACGCCCTCTTCGACGGACACGGCTGCCGTTGCGCAGGCCGCGACGGGGTGAACCATCGCGCCGTAGCCACCGACGTACGACTGAACGACGTGCGCCGCAATAACATTCGGCAGAGCTTCCTGCAGGATGTCGTTGGGACGGTTCTCGCCGAGCAGCGTGTCGATGTACAAGCTCCTCATGGACGTCATGCCGCCCATGCCGGTGCCCTGCGTGTTCGCCACCAGGCTCGGGTGAACCCAACGCAGCAGTTCGCTCGGAGTGAAGCCGCCCGTGAGGAATGCGTCCACGGTCGCAACGATGTTCCACAGTCCGACGCGGTCGACCGAATCGGCCATGTCGGCGGGGATGCCCCACTTCGTGACGTCGAAGTTGGTCGGAATCTGGCCGCCGACACTGCGGGTCAGCTTCATCTTGCGCGGAACACGGATCTCGGTGCCGGCGCGGCGCGTGACCGTCCAGTCACCGGACTCGGCCGAAACCGACGCCACTGTGTTCTCGGGATCGGATTCGACGAAGGCCTGAGCCTCTGCCTCGCTGCCGACCACGAAGCTCAAATCCTTGTCCAGGAACACGGAGGTGAGCAGCGGTGCGGTGTTGTCGATCATCTGGCCTTCGTCGACGTAGCGACGGATGCCGCACCGTTCGACAACTGCGTCGTGGTACTTGTCGGCGATTTCCGCCTCTGGCACCAGATCGCCTGATTCGACGTCGTACCAACCCGGCTTGGGGTCGTTCTCCCAGACGATCAGTCCGGTGTTCCACGCCAATTCGAGAACGCCTGCGGCAGAGAGCTGCTCGTCGACCTCCATCTCGAAGCGGGTACGCGAGGAACCGTAGGGGCCGAGCTCTCCGGCGCCCACGATGACCACGAGGTCCGCGGGAGTGACATCGAGTTCGGGCCAGCTCGGAGCCTTGATCGAGGCATCGATGCGTGCCGGTGCGGACAGCGCGAGGATGGTGTTCTCGTCGACTGCTTCGTCAACTGCCTCGGCGATCTCTGCGGTCGCGGCGGCTTCCTTGGCGAGGGCGCCCAGGTCGAGGTTCGCCTCCGCAAGTCCACCGGTCAGGTCGACCTCGAGCGGAGCCTCTGCTGCAGCGCGCCGCGACTCGCGGGTTGCCGTCTTCAGCAGTTGGGTCGCCATCTCCTGGGTGGACCAGGTGCGGACGCCCGCAGCTTCGACCGCGTCGACGATCGGATCGTTGTGACCCATCAGACCGGTTCCGCGGACCCAGCCGATGACGGCGTGTGCCAACGTGACTCGCTCGGCCCAGTTGCGCTCGGCCTTCCAGCGGTTGACCACGGCGATCAGCGAAGCCTTGGCCTCACCGTATGCACCGTCACCACCGAACGTTCCGCGGTTCGGCGAACCGGGCAGGACCACGTGCAGATGCGTGTCGACGTCGCTGTCGTAACCGATCTTCGACAGACCACCGATCAGGCGCTCCACCGACCACAACAGCACGCGCATTTCCATTTCGGCGCGAGCGCCGGCGTCGGAGAGTTCTCCGCCGACGCGAGGAGCCGCGAACGGGAAGAGCATCGTCGGCGTCATAGCCGGCTTGATCAGCTTCTTTGCGCCACCGGCATTTTCGGTGGCCTCGTTGCCGATCCAGTCGATCAGTGCGTCGACGTCGGTGTACGACGCCATGTTGGCAGGAACCACCCAGAGAGCGGCACCGGCACGAGCGTTCTCGCGGTACAGGTCACGGTAGAAGCCGAGACGCGAGCCGTCGAGACGCGACGTGGTGACGAATACCGTTGCGCCACCGGCCAGGAGCTTGCCCGTGACCGCTGCTGCGATCGAACCCTTGCTGGCTCCGGTCACGACTGCGACCTCGCCGGCCCACTCAGGTGCGTCGGATTCTGCAGTCACGGCCGCATCAGCGATGCGGGTGTAGACCTCGGCCAGCGTCGTGCGACCTTCGTCGGTGGCGCGGGTGGCCCACCACTTTGCCTGTGCGGCAACGGTGGAACCGGCACCGATGAAGTTCTCGACCGACAGAGTCTCACTGCCGAGCCAGATGCGAGCGAGATCCTCACGCGCACTTGCCCAACGGTCGTCGAGCAGGACCGCCTTCTGAGCGTCGAATGCCGGAGCAACCAGACGCGGCCAGTCGGAACCGAGTTCAGCCGAGACCAGGTCGACCAGTTCGGTGTCCTCGACCGTTGCGGCCGGAGCCTCTTCGCTGAGTCCGAGCTGTTCGAGCACGAGGCGGGCGGCCGAAGCCAGAACGCCGTTGCGGCCCGTGATGTTCTCGGTGAACTCACCCAAAGCGGCTGCGTCGACGGTTCCACCGCCGCCACCACCGGTTGCCGGCAGCGAAACGCTGGTGCCGCGAGCGGACGCAACCGAAGCAACGGCGCTGTCGATGACTGCGTCGACTGCTGCTGCGTCGGCCAGAGCGCCGGAGGTCAGGCCGCCGAGGTCGCCGCCGCGGATGCTGGCACCGTCACGGGTACCGAGCGCTACCGCTGCGGTGACGTGGTGCGCCCAACCGTCGCCGAGTTCCCAGACCTTCTTGACACGATCGGCGATGTAGCCGGGACGCTTGCCCGAGGGGCCGAAGACCTTACGCAGGTGATCGTTGATCGAATCGGAAAGTACCGGTCCGAACGGCTTGTACGTACGCGCCAGCTTGTCGACAGTGGCTGCGAGCGAGCCCATGTCGGCATCCGCCGCACCGTCGATGGCACCGAGCGACAACTCGGATCCGAGGTCGACCAGAAGCTGGTTACGACGTGAGGACACACCGTCGCACAGTGCCTCGATCGTGTCGGCGGGGCCGACCTGATCGGGACGCAGCTTGGTCCACAGGCTGATCAGAACCTTGGTGGCGTCTGGCGCCTTGAAGGTGATGTCGTCCGGACGCGGTCCGCTGGACGTCGCGACGGGTGCAGCGGCGACCGGTGCGGCAGCGGCAGCCGCCGGAGTGGCAGCGGGTGCTTCCACCTCGTCGTCATCGTCGGCAGCAGCCGGATCGACATCCGTGCCGTAGACGATCGCGGCTTCACGCTCGATGTTCAGAACCTCGACCGGGTAGCCGAAGCGGCCCGGCAGCTTGAGGGTCTGCGATGCGAGGTTCGCGACGGTCGGGGCAGCGCCGAGGCCGACCTCGACAAAGCGCTCGACACCGAGTCCACCTTCGGACTCGTCACTGAACAGCAGATCCTGGGTCTCGATCCAGCGGACCGGGCTGGCGAACTGCCACGCCAACAGCTCGATCAGGATGATCCGGGACAGTTCGTGGCTGCGCGTTGCGTAGCTGTCGAAGTCAGCAAGGACTTCCTGCAGCTGCTCCGACGGCACCAGGTCGGCGATTTCCTGAACGAAGTCGCGGCTCAGCGAGAAGAGCCTCGGAACGAGGTTCGGGATGTAGCGGCCGATAAGGATGTCCGGATCGATGTCGTGCGGGAGCAAGTCCTGCAGGCATACGCGGAAGTCCGCCACGCCGCCACGAAGGACGGTGGAGTGGAACGGCACGTCGATGCCGGGAACCTGGATGTAGGCGCGCTTGCCACCGAATTCCGCACGGAGACGATCGATCTCGACCTCGAGTGCGTCGAGGCCGGCAACGGATCCGGCTATGGCGTACTGGCTGCCGCGCAGGTTCAGGTTGACGATTTCGAGGAACTCACCGGACGCCTCGGCAACACCGGCGACAAAGTCCTGCACGTCGTCGTCGGACACACCGATCTGCGACGGGCGAATGGCAGCCATGCGGTAGTCGGAACGGCCCGCTGCGTCACGGGGAACCAGCTGGTGCATCGCAGATCCGCGCTGGAAGACAACTTCGAGAAGTGCTTCGAGCGGGAAGACCTCGGCAACAGCGGCGAGTGCGTTGTACTCACCCACCGAGTGACCGGCGAGGAACGAGCCTTCGATGAAGGTGCCGGACTCGCGCAGTTCGGCAACCTGGGCTACACCGAGAACAGCCATCGCGACCTGGGTGAACTGCGTCAGGTGCAGAACACCGTCCGGGTGCTTGTGCTCGACGCCGCGGGCCTTGACGGTGACCGGGTTGTCGCGCACCACAGCAAGAATCGAGAATCCGAGCGCCTTGCGGGTGTGCTTGTCCGCACGCTCCCAGACGTCGCGCGCAGCCTTCGAGCGAGCGCGGGCGTCGAGGCCCATGCCCGGACGCTGGATGCCCTGGCCGGGGAAGGCGTAGATCGTCTTCGGTGCAGCAGTGCGTCCCGTGGCAACCATGACCAGGTCACCATCGATCCGGCAACCGACCTCGACGATCTCGGCACCCTGATCGATACCGATGCGATCGACGCGGACGTCGATCTCGGCGCCGGGGCGGACCATTCCGAGGAAACGAGCGGTCCACGCGGTCAGGCGACGCGGAGGGGTGCGGGTCTCGTTGGGATCAACCGCGGTGACAACCTGCTGCGCCGCAGCCGAGAGCCACATACCGTGCACGATCGGGGTTCCGAGGCCCGCGAGCAAAGCGGCGTTGTCGGACGTGTGAATCGGGTTGTGGTCACCGGAAACCTGAGCGAATGCGCCCATGCTGACCGGAGCCAGGATCTTCGCGTCACGGCGACGACGACGCGAGGTATCGATAGCGGCATCGCTGATCGATCCACCTGCGCGCGCCGGGTCGGCAAGCTCGCCTGCGCCGGTACGTCCGCGGATGGCAAAACGCTCGGTCATGGTGACCACGGCGGGAGCGTCGAGGCCCTCGCCGAGCATGGCACCGACCTCGACCTTGACCTCGACGACGCGACCGAGGTCGGTGTCGAGAACCGAGGCGACCTCGGCATTGACCACGAGAATGCTTGTCTCGGTAGGCAGTTCACCGACGAAGTCGACGGAGTGGTCGAGGTGGACGAGATCGAGCATGCCTTCGATGACGGAAAGACTGTCGAGCTTGGCTGCGCCGAGGACGGCGAATACTGCGGGCCAGCACGCGCCGACAACCACGTCCGGAACAGCCTTGCCGCTCACGCTCAGTGTGGTCGGCAGACCGGAACCGGTGACTCCGGCGTGATCGGCGATGCGGTCGGGTACCCACGCGACATTGAGGCGTGCGGTGCCGTTCTTGACGGTCGGCAGTTCCTGTCCTGCAGCAACTGCCAACAGTGCGGACATCGCGGCTTCAGCGTCGGCCTCGGTGACGACCGGGGCGCCGCCGTCGACAACGGAGCTGGGAATGGTGATCGTGATGTCGACCGACTTGTCGGCCACCAGCGGAACCGAGAGCAGGACGTGAGTCTCGTCGACAACCGTCAGGCTCGATCCGGTCGAGGCGTGAACAGCCTTGTCAACGGACTCGGCACTCCACTCTTCGAGGTCGCCGAGACGACGGACCGGGTTCTGGGTCAGGCGGCCGGCCCACTGGAGATCCGGTGCCGACAGAACGGCGTCGAGCAGACCGGGAGCGGAATCCTGGTGGCGACGGGTCGCGAGGACAACCGGAGTGGTTCCGGCAGCAACCAATTCGTCGTACGTGGCCTTCTCGAAACGATCGAGCAGGTCACCGACGGGCTCGTCGACACGCGTGATGCCGGCAACGGCAACGGTGCCGGGGATGACGCACACCTGATCTGCGGTGTACCGCGGATCGTGTGCCTGCCACAGGGAGTCACTGCGCCACCAGCGGCGCACGTCACCGTCGACGACGGGAACGAAGTTGACCGGCTTGCCCGGCGTCTTGCACAGCGAGATGAAGAACGAGACGTCTGCGGGATGCAGAACCGTGCTCGTGTAGTCCGGGTACGACGCCTGCAGTGCGCAAATCGCAGCTTCGGGACGCTCGAGGGTCTCGGCATCGCCGAACAGGGTCGGGATGGGGCCGCGGTCGACGGGGTGCAGACGAGCCTCGGTGCGCTGGAGCATCTCGCCGAAGCGAGCACGCCAGGTGATGTCGAGCCACGGGCTCGTCGTTGCCTCGGCGATAGCGTCCTGAAGGTCTGCGCCACAGTCGAATTCCTTGGCCGCGTCGATACCGACGGTCAGCTCGAGGTAACGACGCAGCCACTGCGCGTACGTCATGGTCTCGATGTCACCGAAGTACGGCTTGGCGGTGACGTCGAGTGCTGCGATGATCTCGTCGCGGCGCTCGGCAACGGCGTCGGCGTCGCCGGCAACCTCGTCGAGGAGGCGTCCGGTGCGCGATGCGGCGTTGTCGATCTCGTGGATGTCGGCACCGAGCTGGCTACGGCCCGAAGCCATTCCACCTTCGGCAGTGCCCGCACCGACCCAGTCCGGAGTACCCGGTGTGTCGACGAGGAGCTGCTTGACCTCGGGAGACGTGGTGGCCTCCAGCGTCGCCATGGCTGCCGTGCCGACGAGGATGCCGTCGACGGGCATTGCCGGGAAGCCGGCTCCGACAGACCAGCGGCCGGTCAGGTAATCGGCTGCGCGCTCGGGTGTTCCGATGCCGCCGCCGACGCAGATGATCAGGTTCGAACGCGTACGCAGCTCGGCGTACGTGTCGAGGAGCAGGTCGTCGAGGTCTTCCCACGAGTGGTGTCCGCCGGCGCGGCCACCTTCGATGTGAACGATGACGGGGAAGTTCGGAACCTCGTTGGCGATGCGGATCACCGAACGGATCTGCGCCACAGTGCCCGGCTTGAATGCGATGTTGGTGATGCCGATCTCGGACAGCTCTTCGATAAGCGCAACGGCCTCTTCGAGTTCCGGGATACCGGCGGTGACGATGACGCCGTCGATGGGTGCACCGGCAGTACGAGCGCGCTGCACGAGGCGCTTGCCACCGAGCTGCAGCTTCCACAGGTACGGATCGAGGAACAGCGAGTTGAACTGGACCGCGCGGCCCGGCTCGAGGAGCATCTTCAGTTCTGCGACACGGTCTTCGAAGATCTCTTCGGTGACCTGTCCGCCACCGGCAAGCTCGGCCCAGTGACCGGCATTGGCAGCAGCGGCAACGATCTTGGCGTCAACCGTGGTCGGAGTCATGCCGGCCAACAGGATCGGTGAGCGACCCGTGAGCTTCGTGAAGGCCGTCTCGACGCCGATGCGGCCGCCGGGAAGCGCTACAGGCTTGGGCGCGAATTCGGACCACGAAGGTGAGACCTCAGGCGCAGCACCGGGGGTGAGCAAGTTGCGATGTCCACCGCGGGTGGACGCGGCGATGATGCCAACACCCTGCCCACGCAGCGAGGACGACGTCATACGGGTCAGCTGGTCGCTGGGTCCGAGATCGAGAATCCACTGCGCGCCGGCGTCGATGGCACCATTCACTGCCTGCACCCAGTTGACCGGGTCGACCAGAATGGCCTGCGCAAGTGCGCTGGCGCGATCTGCGTCGAGGCCGCAGCGCGCTGCCCAGCTGCCGACCAGGTCGACTGCGTCGGCGAGCGCCGGGTGGTGGAAACCGATTTCGGTGTCGAGGGCGTCGAAGGTGGGAGCGAAGACCGAACCGCCACGCTTCTTTCCATCACGCTCGCGGGCTTCGTTCGCCTCGAGCTGCTCGCAATGTTCCTGCACGCGGGCCAGCTGAGCGGGCGGTCCGGCGAGGACAACACGGCGGCGTCCGTTGCGAATAGCGAGGACTGCTGCACGATTGTCCGTCGTGGTCTCGGCAAGTTCGGCGACAATCGCGGCGAGGCGCTCGGGATCGACGTTGGACACGGCGACCATCGGCTTGCCCGACGCGCTCGCGATGATGCCGCGACGACGGCCGACCAGGCTGGCTGCGGCGCCGACGAGCTGAGCAACAGCAAGAAGCTCGCCGTCGTCGTTGCCACCAGCTGCAACTGCAGCAGTCGCGAGCACGCCCTGCGAATGTCCGATGACGGACACGGGCGGATGCGCTGCAATATCGAGACCCTGCGCAGTCAGCGCACGCAACGCCGCAAGTTGCGTGAGGAAGACGCCGGGGAGCGAAACGGGTGCTGCGGTGAGTGCTGCAGCAGAGGGACCTGCCGGCTTCTCACCTTCTTCTTCGTCAACGATCTCGGCTTCGAGAATCCACGCGACCGGATCGAATCCGATCGGGCGCACCACCACAAGATCCTGCGCGAGCGGAGCGAGGCGCGCTGCTGCGTCGTTGACCAAGTCGGTGAGAATCGGCTCGAGGCCGTTGTCGCGGCTGAGTTCTTCGAGCGTGCTGAGCCACGGGGCGCCCTGTCCACCGAAGGCAAGGGCGTACGGCAATCCGTTGTTCAGTGAATCGACGAGGGCACCTTTACTGTTCGTGCGGGAGGCTCCCCCGTCGACGCCGACGCGGCGTCCATCCTTCGAGTCGCGTCCGTTTCCTGTAGGTGTCGTGTCATCGATCGTCACGCGTACGTCCTCTCCTGGTCACCTCTGCGGCGAGGTGGGAATTGTGGGTCTGCCCGGGGCGCACGTTCTGCAACTCGACCGAAAGAATCGGCATGTCTGCGCCTGCCGTGCACGTTAAGGCTGACACAGGATCATGAGGATTTCCTCACGTTTGCTGACGGCTCGAAATACGGGACTTTCCACGCGGTGATCTTCCTCACGGGATGTCGAGAAAGTGACTCGCGAGTAGGTCGCAAACGCGCTGCCAGGGACTGTTACTCGGATTTCCACAAACCTGAGGAACTCCTCATATTTATCGTTACCAAATCGTTACCCTCTTGACGGTTGGCCCATCGCGTGCCTTTCACCCCAAAACCTGTCGGACTCGCGCGCTAGGTTCAGCGCGTCCGATCGGACAACTTTCTCGGGGGGAGAAATCATGGGTACCGACACCACAAAAATCGTCATCGACTTCATCGCACGCGAGCTGCCACAGTCCGCGTGGCCGCACTGGACCGACGGGTGGGCACACGAGGCCGAAGCAGCCATCCTCGACGCGGCCTTCTCGGCCCGCGCCGCGTACGGAACACCCACGACGGGCGTGCGGGCCGTCATCACGCGGTGGCGTCACCACCGCCAGTCAGACGCACCACTGGACAACCTCTCCGCTCTGGCAGCCTTTGCGGAGCGCGGCGACGAACTGGCCGTCATTCTCGGCAACCGTCAGCGGGTGCCGGGCAACTACTCCACCAAAGCGGAGGCTGCCGCACTGGGCGCCGCATCACTGGTTGCCGTCGGATGCACCGGAAGTGCAGATATCGGCAACACCGACGCGCATCGAGCGGCAATCATGTCGGTTCCAGGGTTCGGAGCGCGCACATTCGACATGCTGCTGTTCCTGTCCGGCACACTCACACCCGATTCGGTGGAACTACTGACTCGTTTTGCCACCGAGGCAGCCGGTAGCGCCGAACCGCTGGGCGGCGTGGAGGCAACGTCACTGCTCGCTGCAGTGGCTGCAGAATTGGATGTCCCCGCAACAACTCTCACGCACGCAGCGTGGCGGTACCAACGCACCGCCGAACAACCACGGCGACCGGCAAGATCGGACCCGGTTCCAGCCATGTGAGGGCCGTGTCCGCTGCATGTGAGGGCCGTGTCCGCCGTCGGGTCGGCAATCGCGTATCCTGTGAATTCCGCGCGCGAGTGGCGGAATTGGCAGACGCGCTGGATTTAGGTTCCAGTGTCTCAGGACGTGGGGGTTCAAGTCCCCCCTCGCGCACAACGCAGAGCCCCATCGAGATCGTTTCGGTGGGGCTCTGCTTTTTGGCATCTACGACACCGTGTCGGAGATCGCAGGGCGCGGCACTATAGCTCTGCGGTACCGTCGTAGTGTGTCGAAGAAGCCTACAAAAAGCCGACCTGCGCTGATCCTGCTGGTTCTTGTGTCAGCAGCGGTCTGCTTGTCGCTCGGCTGGTGGCAGTGGGAGCGCTTCGAAGCTGTGGGCGGCAGCGGGCAGAACCTCGGCTATGCGTTGCAGTGGCCACTGTTCGCCGCGTTTGTGGTGTACGCATATCGCAAGTTCGTTCAGCTCGAGGATGCCGATCCGGACGAGGTCGAAGCCGAGGAAGCCGCAGCGGAGCCGCGAGAGATTCCGGCCGATCTGCTGCCGCAGCGCCCCCGGGCACCGTTCGGCGACGCTGAACTCGATGCCGACGACCCCGAAGCACGCCAAATGCTCGAATACAACGACTACCTTGCGCAGCTCGCCGCTCGCGAGCCCGATAGGAGCACTACGTGAGTACCGGCCCGGAAGCGAGCACCGCTACCACCTCAGACAAGGCCACCAAGGCGCAGGCCGAGAAGCGGAAGAAGGTTGCTTCTGCGCTTGTTCGCTACCGCGTTCTGGCGTGGATCACCGGCCTGTGGCTGCTGTTCCTGACCGGTGAGATGGTCTACAAGTACCTCATCCTGGAAAACTCCGCGGATGCTCCGTCGTGGCTGTTCTACATCGGCCAGATTCACGGGCTGTTCTACATGCTGTACCTGGTGTTCACAGTCGACCTGGCTATCAAGGCCCGCTGGAAGGCAGGCACGACGGTTGCCACGGCACTGGCCGGCACCATTCCGTTCCTGTCGTTTGTGTTCGAACACAAGCGGACCATCCAGGTCAAGAGCGACTACAACCTCTGATTCTCCGTAAAGCAAAGGCCCTGAACGTCATTCACGTTCAGGGCCTTTTCTCGTGTGTGCGATCAGTCGGCCAGTGCCGCCAGCGCGGGCACCAGCTGCACCAGCGCTCTCCCGCGATGCGAGGCCGCGTCCTTCTCGGCCGGAGTCAGTTCCGCCGCCGAGCGGGTGTCACCGTCTGGGCGGAAGATCGGGTCGTAACCGAATCCGCCGTCGCCTGCCGGTTCCCGGCCGATGACGCCGCGCCATTCACCGCGGACCACGGTCTCGTCGCCGCCGGGGATCACCAGCGCGCAGGCCGAGACAAAGGCCGCGCCGCGCCGTTCGTCGGGCACGTCACCCAACTGAGCGAGCACCAGCGCAGTGTTGGCGCCGTCGTTTCCGTGGGTACCGGACCAGCGGGCAGACAACACACCGGGCATCCCGTTCAGCGCATCGATCTCGACACCGGAATCGTCTGCGATACACGGCATTCCGGTGGCAGCGGCTCCGTCACGAGCCTTCGCGAGCGCATTTTCTTCGAATGTCGCACCGGTCTCGGGCGCTTCCGGAAACGGCGGCACCTCATCGAGCCCGACCAGTTCGATTCCGCTCACACCGGCCGCGTCGAGAACGCGATGGAGTTCCTTCAGCTTCTTGGCATTTCTACTTGCTACCAGTACTCGTACGCTCACAGCTCAGGCACCGAACTTCTTCTTGGGTTCCGGGTTCTTGGGTTCGGGCAACACACCCGGATACGGCTCCGCCAATGCCTGACGCTGGATCTCGAACAGCTGCTCACAGCCCGCCAGCGCGGAGTCGAGAAGCTTGTCCAGGGTCGAGCGCGGGAACGTGGCACCTTCGCCGGTGCCCTGGATTTCCACCAAGGTGCCGGTATCGGTGGCGACGACGTTCATGTCGACCTCGGCACGCGAATCCTCTTCGTACGGCAGATCGAGGCGCACTCGTCCGTCGACGACGCCGACGCTGACGGCCGCGATGCCGCACGAGATGGGCTGAGGGTCGCTCAGCAGATTGGCAGCGCGAAGATACGTCACCGCGTCGACGAGAGCTACGTACGCCCCCGTCACGGCGGCGGTACGGGTGCCACCATCTGCCTGCAGGACATCGCAGTCCAGAGCAATGGTGTTTTCGCCGATGGCCGCGAGGTCGATGCAGGCCCGAAGGGATCGACCGATGAGCCGGCTGATCTCCTGGGTGCGGCCACCGACCTTGCCCTTGACGGATTCACGTCCACTGCGGGTATGCGTAGCTGCGGGCAGCATCGCATATTCGGCGGTGAGCCAACCGAGCCCGGAACCCTTGCGCCACCGTGGAACACCCTCTTCGACGCTGGCCGTGCACATCACTCGGGTGTTTCCGAACTCGACCAGAACCGAGCCGGCCGGATGGCTGGTGAACCCGCGGGTGATCTTGATCGGGCGAAGTTCGTCGTCCGCCCTGCCGTCTTCTCGTGTAGTCACCTTCGTGAGCCTAGCGTCCCACCCCAGGCAACACGTCAGATGTCGTAGACGCTTCCCGCGGACACAGCGTGAACCGGCCCTGCGAACTCGGATTTCGCTTCGGCGATGACGTCCTCCCTGGACGTCCACGGCGGGATGTGGGTGAGGAGTAGTTCCTTCACTTCGGCCAACGTCGCGATCCGGCCGGCTTCCTTGCCGGACAGGTGAATACCTTCCGGCCGATCAGGACTGTCCGTCCACGACGCCTCGGAAAGGAGGATGTCGGCTCCACGAGCAAGCTCGACGACGTTGTCACACATTCCGGTATCGCCGGTGTACACGAGAATCCGTCCGTCGGCGTCCGTGATCCGGAATCCGTACGCCTCGGGCGGATGATTCATGCGGCTTGCCACGACGGTCAGTTCACCGAAGGTGACGGGTTCGTTCTCCGCCCACAACTTCAGATCGATGGTGTCGGAAATATCGTCCATCTCCCCCGCGCACTCGGCGGACGACGTTCCGATCCTGCACGCTGTATCTGTCGGGCCGTACACCAACGCTCGCCCCTCGGGGCGGTTCGGATGATAGCGACGCCACACGAGCAGGCTCGGCATGTCGAGGCAGTGATCGGCGTGCAGATGTGAGAGCAGAATCGTCGCGTCCCCTGGGTCCGCGTAACGCTGCAGAGCCCCGAGCACTCCGGGACCGAAATCTATGACGAGCGGCGGGGTACCCGGCGCTGTGAGCAGGTAACCCGAAGCCGGTGAATCCGGCCCCGAGACGCTGCCGGAACACCCCAGGACGGTCATGCGCATAAGGTCATGCTGCCACGTCGACCCATTAACAAAAAAGCTCCCGGTCGTTTTGGCGAGTCGAAGTCACACCGCCGGTGGGGTGTGACCCACGTCCGATCAGAAAGTTGCTGGTCGGGCAGGTGTTGTAGCGCCGGCGCGGTTCGCTCGATCGCCGGAGGAGAGTGCCCACGCCGCTACGACGCCGCCGACCGCACCGAACAAATGCCCCTGCCACGAGACACCCGGCGTGCTGGGCACCACGCCCCACAGGACTCCGCCGTAGATCACGAAGACAACAACGCCGATCAGAATCTGGCCGAAACTCCGGGTGAAGAATCCACGCGTCAACAGGTAGGTCACCCACCCGAAGATCAGCACCGACGCCCCGACGTGATTGGTATTCGCTCCGGCAACGAGCCACGTTCCGACACCGCCGATCACCCAGATGATTCCGGTCGCAGCCAACCCTCTCGATATGCCAGACACCAGAACGAGATAGCCGAGTATCAGTACGGGGATGGTGTTCGCGATCAAGTGTGCCCAGTCGTCGTGCAACACGGGTGCAAACAGGATGCCCCACAAACCGTCGAGCGTTCGCGGTGAGACTCCGGCGTTCTGGACATTCTGACCGGAAATGACGTCGATGATCTCGATGACGTACAGCACTAGTACAAATCCGCCGACCAGCACCGCGGACTGCTTCCACACCGACGGCGGTTTCGGCGCGGGAACCGGTGCCCGTGAACCGAAATCAGGACTGTTGAAATCCATCGTCATCGCGTGCGTCCTCACAGTAGATGTGTCTACTTCGAGGTTACCGGCGCTCGCCGGGCTAGACGAAAGCCGACGGGAACAGGTCTCGGTAACTCGGGATCCCCGCCACCGATGTCGCGTCGAGAATCGCCTTGACGATCGCGCGTTCCACGACCTGGGCGGCGGCCGCACAGACAGCGTCGAGGATCGGCAGATCCGCCGGGAACGCTGCAGGCACGTCGATCGCCGATTCCGGCGTGTGCGTTCCGGTAGCGAGCGCAAAGATCGTGTCGCCGTCCAACGGCGAATGGGCCGGACGGATTGCCCTGGCCAAACCGTCGTGACCGGCAACTGCAACGCGTCGGCACCCGGCTTTGGTCAGGGCCGCGTCGGTAGCGACGACGCCGATGCTGGTGTTGAGCACTGTCCCTTTGGCACCGATTGCGTTGGCTGCGTCGAGCTCGCACGGAATCGGCATGCCGATCCCGAAGGACGCCTCCCCCTCGGACCCGACGCCCCACGGCAGACCGGTGCGCGGATCGAAGACCGAGCCGACCGGGTTTGCCACGATCAAGGCCGACACAGTCGTCCCCTTGGCCGGTCCGTCCGTGATCACGACGCTGGCAGTTCCGACGCCGCCTTTGATCCCACCGGCACGGGCACCGACACCGGCGCCCACTGTTCCGGTCGCATATTCACGCGACGCGGATTCTGCTGCCAGATATCCGAAATCGGCGTCAGGTCGAATCTTCCAGTCCCCGACCGGAAGATCGAAGATGACGGCGCCCGGCACGATCGGCACCACCTGGCCAGGCAGGCCCATCGCGATTCCGTGGCCGTGTTCCTCGAGCCAGCGCATGACACCGTCGGCGGCAGCGAGGCCGTACGCACTTCCACCGGTCAGGAGCACGGCATTGACCTGCTGAACCGAATGGCTCGGGTCAAGGAGATCGGTTTCGCGAGTACCCGGCCCGCCGCCCCGAACATCAACTCCCGCAACCACTCCCGCCGGGGCCAGCACAACGGTGCATCCAGTCGCGGCCCCCGCCCCCAGAGCAGCGTCGTCGTCGAGCCGATGATGATGACCGACAGTCAAACCGGCGATGTCGGTCAACGAATCCGTGGGGCCGGGCGCCGTGGTGATCACGGCATGAGCGCCTGAACGAGCGAATCCTGCATCCATGTCAGCCAGTGATAGACATCAAGATGCGGTGCTCGCGGATCATCCGGATCCAAACTTTCCGGAGTGTCTGCGTCGATACCGAGATTGGTGCCGAGAGCCAGACGAACGTCGTTGAGCGCGGACAGCCACGCGTCGGCCTGCTCCTGGGTCAGGAGGATCTTGCCGCCGTCTGCGGGGAGCGAGGCCAGCAAAACCCTGCCGGCAGCCTTCTTCGCGTCGATGATCTCGGGTTCGTGCAAACTCCGCAGCGCTCCGTTGACATTGGCGCCGGCGTCGTCGAGATCATCGGAATTCGGGGACGCCTTACTGGGGTCGGTTCGCTGAAAATCTGGGAGCAACCGCGCCAGAACCGGATTGTCGGGCGATTCCGAATTACCGGTTCGAAGACCGGTGAGCGCCGCCAACTCGTCCTGCGGTGCGCCGGACTCACGATCTTCCAGCAGTCCGATCACCGACTCTACGAGCGAACTCAGGACGGTCACCTCATGAGCGTCCATCTCGGATTTGAACTTCACTCCGGAAAGCGAGTTCTTCTTGATCCACGTCCGCACGCGTCGGACTCCCCTCTTGTGATCGGATCGAACTTGTCGAAGGTGAGCGAGCCCTAGGTGTCGTCGCGCTGCATCGTGGCCCACAGTCCCGCCGCGTGCAGACGCCGAACATCGGCTTCCATCTTGTCGCGCGAACCACTGGACACGACGGCCTTGCCCTCCGAATGCACCTTCATCATCAAATCGGTGGCCTTGGCCTTGCTGTACCCGAACAGTTTCTGGAACACGTAGGTCACGTAGTGCATCAGATTGACCGGATCGTCCCAGACGATCGTCACCCAAGGCCTGTCAACAGCTTCGATGATTGCAACAGCCTCCGACTGCTCCGGGACCGCGCGCGGCGCAGAGGCAGTTGTGGAAACAGTCGCAGAGCCGAAAACCATGTCTCCAGGGTACGGCGCGATCCGAGGTGACAACACCCACCCTCGTGGTCTCCCGCCTAGAGTTATGTGCGTGCCTACGCAAATCTCCGACACCCGTGACGCCGCCGCGAGTACCGCTCTGCTCACCGACCAGTACGAGCTCACCATGCTCTCGGCCGCGCTTGCCGACGGATCTGCTTTCCGTACCTGCAGTTTCGAAGTATTCGCGCGCAGACTTCCCGACGGCAGGCGTTACGGAATCGTCGCCGGTACGGAGCGATTGCTCGACGCTCTCGAGCACTTCCGTTTCGGGGAACCCGAACTGGCGATCGTCTCGAAGTTCCTGGACGACACCACCGTCGAGTGGCTGCGCAATTACCGGTTCTCCGGCGACATCGACGGTTACCGCGAAGGCGACTTCTACTTTCCCGGCTCGCCGATCCTCTCCGTCCGCGGATCGTTTGCCGAATGCGTGTTGCTCGAGACACTGGCCCTCTCGATCCTCAACCACGACAGCGCGATTGCGTCGGCTGCGGCCCGCATGGTCAGTGCCGCAGACGGTCGACGGCTCATCGAAATGGGCTCACGCCGGACCCATGAGCAAGCCGCAGTCGCGTCGTCCCGCGCCGCGTACCTCGCCGGATTCGACGCCACGTCCAATCTCGAAGCTGTCCGCCGCCACGACGTTCCCGGCGCGGGTACCAGCGCCCACGCCTTCACCCTCCTGCACACCACCGACAACGGAACCGACGAGGCCGCGGCCTTCCGCGCGCAGGTCGACGTACTCGGTGTCTCGACCACATTGCTGGTCGACACCTACGACATCACCGAAGGCGTGAAAACCGCTATCGCCGTAGCCGGAACCGAGCTTGGTGGGGTGCGTATCGACTCCGGAGACCTCGGGGTGGTCACCCGCCAGGTGCGTCGACAACTCGACGACCTCGGCGCCACCAAGACCCGCATCGTCGTCTCCGGCGACCTCGACGAATATGCCATCGCAGCGCTGCGCGCCGAACCCGTCGACACCTACGGCGTCGGCACGTCCCTCGTCATCGGCTCCGGCGCTCCGACGGCCGGCATGGTCTACAAACTTGTCGAGGTGGACGGAATTCCCGTCGAGAAGCGCAGTACCAACAAAGCGTCGCGCGGCGGAGCGAAGAAGGCACTGCGCATCGCTCGCCCGACCGGAACACTGGTCGAGGAAGTGATCTATCCCGCCGACGCGCCCTCGCCGATCGCCGCCGCGGACGGCGCGACCGAGCTGATGATTCCGTTGGTACGCGGCGGCAAGACCGTCGACGGCGTCCCCACATTGGAAGAGAGCCGAGCAGTCGTGAAAGCCGGGCTGCTCAGCCTCCCGTGGGAGGGCCTCAAGCTCTCACGCGGAGATTCCGCGGTACCGGTCCGATTTGTCGGTGGCGGTCACCGATGACTGCACGTGCATTGATCGTGGTGGACGTCCAGAACGACTTCTGTGAGGGCGGCGCCCTCGCCGTCGACGGCGGCGCTGCCGTAGCTGCGGCAATCAACACCTTCGTCGACTCTCACGAGTACGACGCCGTCGCAGCGACCCGCGATTTCCACATCGATCCGGGCGCTCACTTCTCGGAAAACCCCGATTACGTCGACACGTGGCCGGTGCACTGTGTGGTCGGAACTTCGGGCGCCGACTTCCACCCGGCTTTCGATGCATCGATCGCCGGATCTGCCGTGTTCTCCAAGGGTGCGTACAGCGCCGCGTACTCCGGGTTCGAAGGGTTTTCCGAGGACGGCACGACCCTCGAGGAGTGGTTGCGGGCGCACGACATCACCGACGTCGACGTCATCGGCATTGCCACCGATCACTGCGTGAGGGCCACGGCACTCGACGCGGTCCGCGCCGGCTTTGCCACCACAGTCCTCCTGCCACTCACTGCGGGTGTGGCAACCGCCACGATCGAAGCGGCTTTGACGCAGATGCGCGAGCACGGAGTGCAGCTCAGCGGCCGTGACGAACATGCGCCTTCGAGTGGCGTCGATATTTCTGACGTAGGTATCCACTAACCTGCTTCAGTGGCCGATGAACTTCCGAATGTCCCCGAACTGCTTCGCACGGCGGTGCAGGCGCTGGGCGGTGCCGAGCGGACCAGCCAGCTCACGATGGCGTCGGCGGTAGCGCATTCGATCGATACCGGTGAGCATCTTGCCGTCCAGGCCGGCACCGGTACGGGCAAGTCGCTGGCCTACCTGGTGCCGAGCCTGCGCCATGCCGTCGAGTCCGGTCGCACCGTCGTCGTGTCGACGGCCACCATCGCCCTGCAGCGGCAGTTGGTCGATCGTGATCTCCCCCGCCTGGCCGATGCACTGAAGAAGCCACTCGGGCGTCGCGCGGAATTCGCAATCCTCAAGGGCCGCAACAACTACCTGTGCATGAACAAGATCCACACCGGTGCCTCCGAGCAGCCACCGGAGGACGAACTGTTCGATCCGTTCACAGTCTCCCGGCTGGGCCGTGAAGTGGTGCGCTTGACCGAGTGGTCGTCGGACACCGACACCGGCGACCGCGACGAACTCGTGCCAGGTGTGTCCGATCAGGCGTGGCGGCAGGTCAGCGTGACGTCCCGCGAATGCATCGGAAAGAACCAGTGCCCGGTCGGCGAGGACTGCTTTGCCGAACGCGCCCGCGTCGAGGCGTCGAAGGCAGACGTCGTGGTCACCAACCACGCCCTACTGGCGATCGACGCCATTACAGGCATCCAGATTCTGCCCGAGCACGACGTCGTTGTCATCGACGAAGCCCACGAATTGGTCGACCGCGTGACCGGGGTCGCGACGGACGAGCTCACCGCGGCCGCCATCAGCGCAGCCGCTCGTCGCTGCGGCAAGATCGTCGAAGAACAGGACGCCGATCGTCTCGAGGCCGCCGGCGAAGGCTGGGCCGGACTCCTCGAAGAACTTCGCCCCGGACGCTGGGACGGGCTTCCCGACGGCGCTGCTCCCGCGCTCGCGGCCATCCGCGATGCCGCGTGGGCCCTGCGCACAGCCATCGGCCCGGCCAAGCCCGGCATGATGGCAGCCGATCCCGAAGCAGCGGCCGCCCGCAATGCGGCACTCTCCTCGGTGGAAGACATTCACGACAGCGCCGTACGAGTCCTCACTGCTTTCGACGAACCAGATCCCGCCCAGCGCAAAGATGTGGTCTGGCTCTCGTCCGACGAGTTCCGCGGATCGGTCCGCCGCTCCGTCCGGATGGCCCCGCTGTCCGTCGGCGGTTTGCTGCGCTCACGCCTGTTCGCGGAATCCACTGTGGTGTTGACGTCCGCAACACTCACCGTCGGAGGTTCCTTCGACGGTCTTGCGATCAACTGGGGACTACCCGCGCAGTCGTCGGTTCGCCCCGATTCCGGAACCGCGATCGGAAGCGAAGCCCCTTCCGATGCCAACGCATTTCGTTGGAACTCGGTCGACGTCGGATCGCCGTTCGACCATGCGAAAGCCGGAATCATCTACATTGCCCGCCACCTGCCCACACCCGGCCGGGACGGCTTGTCCCCGGTCTACCTCGACGAAATCGCCGAACTCGTCGAGGCTGCGGGTGGGCGCACCCTCGGACTGTTCTCGTCGATGCGCGCCGCCAAAGCCGCTTCCGAAGCCATGCGTGATCGCCTCGACACGCCGATCCTGTGCCAGGGCGACGACGCCACCGGCACCCTCGTCAAGGCCTTCGCCAAGGATGAACCCACATCACTGTTCGGGACACTGTCCCTATGGCAAGGCGTCGACGTTCCCGGCCCGTCGCTGTCCCTGGTGATCTTGGACCGCATTCCATTTCCGCGGCCGGACGATCCGCTGCTGATGGCTCGTCAACAGGCCATCGAGGCACACGGCGGAAACGGCTTCCTCAGCGTCTCGGCCAACCATGCAGCGCTGCTCCTCGCCCAGGGAGTGGGCAGACTGTTGCGTAGCGTCGACGACAAAGGTGTTGTGGCCGTACTGGATCCGCGTCTTGCAACAGCCCGGTATGCCGGATACCTGCGGGCGTCATTGCCACCGTTCTGGGAGACGACCAAGCCCGAGGTCGTCCGCAAGGCACTGACCCGTATCCGCGATTCGCGGCCCTGACGCACTTCTGCCCCGGACCTTGTGACAAGGTCCGGGGCAGAAAGTGGGTTTACACAGCCGGGGTCGTGACCAATCCCAGCTCTGATGCGTTCACCAGCAGACGGTGATGCGGTAGAACCCGAACCGTGTAGCCGACCGATCCCGAAACCGGAAGCGCTACTTCGGCTTCGAAGATATCGATGCCGTCTTCCGAACCGAAATGCGTCATCGGGAAGGTGACCACATCGGTCAGTTCCTCACCCGGAGTGACGCGTCCGATGACTGCTTGCACCTCAACGTCGGACACCGACAAATCACCGAGACGAACCTGAGCCTTCAGCGAGAGAGTCGCACCGATTTCCGGGGTATCCGGCAACCCGGAACCGTCAACCTGCACAACGCTCACGGACGGCCACTGCGATTCGATCCGCCGACGGAACTCGGCAACCTCATGCGCTCCGGCGTAGTTGTCCGCCACCACAGCCCGAGCAGATTCTGCCGACGGCGCGTAGTACTGCACTGCGTAGTCACGAACCATGCGTGACGCCAACACCTTCGGACCCAGATTCTCGAGTGTGTGGCGAACCTTCTCGACCCACCGCGTCGGCAGGTCGGCAGCGTCACGGTCGTAGAACGTGGGTAGCACCGCGTGTTCCAGCAATTCGTAGAGCGCGCTCGCTTCGAGATCGTCACGGCGAACGTCGTCGAGGACGCCGTCGGCGGTCGGGATTGCCCAGCCGTTCTCACCGTCGTACATCTCGTCCCACCATCCGTCACGGATGGAGAGGTTGAGTCCGCCGTTCAGTGCAGACTTCATACCGGAAGTTCCACACGCCTCGAGCGGGCGCAGCGGATTGTTCAGCCACACATCGCAACCCCAGTACAGGTAGCGGGCCATCGACATGTCGTAATCCGGCAGGAAGACGATGCGATGACGGACATCCGCCTCGTCGGCGAACCGCACCACCTGCTGAATGAGCGCCTTGCCACCGTCGTCTGCGGGATGCGACTTTCCGGCCACCACCAACTGCACTGGCCGCTTTTCGTCGAGGAGCATCGCGCGCAGTCGATCGGGGTCGCGCAGCATCAGGGTGAGTCGCTTGTACGTCGGCACGCGCCTGGCAAACCCGACAGTCAACACATTCGGGTCGAAAACTCCACTGGTCCAACCCAGTTCGGCTTCGGTGGCGCCGCGCTCGAGCCACGACGCCTTCACACGTCGACGCACTTCGTTGACGAGTTTGCCGCGCAAGTCGTTGCGCGTTTCCCAGAGTTCGGTGGCGGACAGCTCGTGCAAGCGCTCCCAGCCGCGCGATTCCTCGAGCTGCTCCTGTCCGACGATCCGGCGGGCGACGTTCATCCATTCCGGCGCCGCCCAGGTGGGTGCATGGACACCGTTGGTCACCGAGCCGATCGGAACCTCGTCAGCGTCGAATCCCGGCCAGAGACCGTTGAACATGTCGCGACTGACGATGCCGTGCAGCTTCGACACACCGTTGGCACGCTGGCCCAGTCGAAGGCCCATGTGCGCCATGTTGAAGATCGACGGATCCGATTCGCGGCCCATGCCGACGATGCGATCGACCGTCAGGCCGGGAAGAAGCGTCGATTCGTTCTCGCCGTTGGAACCGCCGAAGTAGTGGCGAACCAGATCTGCCGGGAAGCGGTCGATTCCGGCGGGCACCGGAGTGTGGGTCGTGAAGACGGTACCGGCGCGTACAGCCGCCAACGCCGAATCGAAATCCAGCCCGCTGGTGGTGACAAGTTCACGAATTCGTTCGATACCGAGGAAACCGGCGTGGCCCTCGTTCATGTGGAACACCTCGGGATCGGGCAATCCGTATGCCGCGGTGTACGCCCGAACCGCACGTACGCCACCGATACCCGCAAGGATTTCCTGCTTGATGCGGTGATCCTGATCGCCGCCGTACAGACGGTCGGTCACGCCGCGGAGATCGGGATCGTTCTCAGCGATGTCCGAATCGAGGAGAAGCAGGGGCACCCGGCCTACCTGTGCGATCCACACCCGCGACCGGAGAACTCGCCCACCGGGCATCGCAACGTGGATCACTACCGGCGATCCGTCGTCGGACGACGGGCCGGCATCCGTCAGCAAACGCAGGGGCAACCCCTGCGGATCATGGGGTGGGTAGTGCTCGGCCTGCCACCCGTCGGCTGTCAGGGACTGGCGGAAGTAGCCGGATCGATAGAGCAGTCCGACACCGATCAGCGGCAGTCCCAGATCCGATGCGGCCTTGAGATGATCGCCGGCCAGAATTCCCAGGCCACCCGAGTAGTTCGGCAGGACTTCGCTGACGCCGAATTCCATGGAGAAGTACGCAATTCCCCCAGCCAGCGACACCCCCTTTGCCTGCTGCGACTGGTACCAGCGCGGAGTGCTCAGGTAGCTGTCGAGATCGGCGGCTGCGGTGTCGAGGTCAGCGAGGAAGTCGTCGTCGCTGCTGAGCTCGTCGAGTCGGGCGGGATCGACTTCTCCGAGCATTCGAACCGGATCGAACTGAACTGCTTGCCAGAGTTCAGGGTCCAGGCGCGAGAACAGATCCTGAGTCTCGGGATGCCAGGACCAACGCAAGTTGGTGGACAAGGGGCCGAGCGCTGCAAGGCGCTCTGGAAGGTGGGCTCGGACAGTGAACCGACGCAAGGCTTTCACCCCGCGAACCCTAGTCGAGTTGAACCACCGTGTCCGCTGGAGCGACGACAAGGCGCTGTACCCACTACGGTTGAACTCGGCCACACCAGTAACACTCCACCATCAGAAATGGAGCTTCCCGTGACAGGACGCCTCGGTATCGACGACGTGGTACCCGCGATCTCGGGTAACTATCCAGCCAAGGCCGTAGTGGGTGAAGTGTTTCCCGTACACGCCACGGTATGGCGAGAGGGCCACGACGCAGTTGCGGCCACCCTCACCGTGCGCGGACCCCGCGGAACCAAACCGATACGCATCCAGATGGACCCGGGCAGCGAACCGGACACCGTCGACGCTGTATTCGTTCCGTCCACCGAGGGACTCTGGACGTTCCGGATCGAAGCGTGGAGTAATCCCGTCGCAACCTGGAAGCACGCCGTCGAAGCCAAACTGTCCGTCGGGCAAGGCCCGGCAGAGCTAGCCAACGACCTCGAGATCGGCGCGCGACTCTTCGAGCGCGCCGCCCAGGAACAGCCCCGCGCCAACCGCTCGAAGTTGGAGGCGGTGACGGCGTCGCTGCGCAGCACCGCGCCGGTGACAGCCCGGGTCGCCCCGGCATTTGCGTCGGACGTCGCCGAGTTGCTCCGCGCGCATCCCCTGCGCGAGTTGGTCACCAAGGGCGAACCGCACAACGTGCTGGTCGACCGCAACCGAGCACTGTTCGGTTCGTGGTACGAGTTCTTCCCCCGCTCCACCGGTGGCTGGGACGAGAACGGGGTGCCGAAGCACGGCACGTTCAAGACCGCGTCCGAGGATCTACCGCGCATTGCCGCAATGGGTTTCGATGTTGTCTACCTGCCGCCGATTCACCCGATCGGTGAGATCAATCGCAAGGGCCGCAACAACACGCTCACTCCCGAACCCGGGGATGTCGGATCGCCATGGGCCATCGGCTCCGCTGAAGGTGGGCACGACGCAGTCCATCCGGAACTCGGAACGCTCAAGGATTTCAAGGCGTTCGTGTCGCGGGCACGCAAACTCGACCTCGAAGTGGCACTCGACCTCGCACTGCAATGTGCACCCGATCATCCTTGGGCAGCAAAGCATCCCGAGTGGTTCACTGTTCTGCCAGACGGCACCATCGCCTACGCGGAGAACCCGCCGAAGAAGTACCAGGACATCTATCCGATCAACTTCGACATCGACCCGGACGGGTTGGACAGGGAAATCCTGCGCGTCGTTCGCCACTGGATCAACGCGGGGGTCAAGATCTTTCGGGTCGACAACCCCCACACCAAGCCGCCCAACTTCTGGGAAAAGCTGATCTCCGAAGTCAAGAAATCCGATCCGGACGTTCTCTTCCTGGCCGAGGCGTTCACCCGGCCTGCCCGCATGTACGGCCTGGCCCGACGCGGCTTCACACAGTCGTACACGTACTTCACGTGGCGCGTCGCAAAGTGGGAACTGACGGAATTCGGCAACGAACTCGCAGCCAAAGCCGACGAGGCGCGCCCCAATCTCTTCGTGAACACCCCGGACATCCTGCACGAGTCGCTACAGCACGGCGGACCCGGAATGTTCGCGCTGCGGGCAGCTCTCGCCGCAACACTCGCACCGACGTGGGGCGTCTACTCGGGGTACGAACTCTACGAGCACCAGGCGGTGCGTCCCGGTAGCGAAGAGTATCTGGACTCGGAGAAGTACGAACTACGTCCGCGCCGGTTCGCGGAAGCCGCTGCGCGCGGCGAATCCCTCGAACCCTGGATCACCACGCTGAACCGCATCCGCCGCGCGCACCCCGCTCTGCAACAACTCCGCAACCTGCATTTCCACCACATCGACAATGACGCGATCATCGCCTACTCGAAGTTCGATCCGATCACCGGCGACGCCGTACTCACCGTCATCAACCTCAATCCGTTTGCCGCGGAAGAGGGAACGATCTGGCTGGACATGCCGGCACTCGGGCGCGAATGGCACGACCACATGAGCGTGCTCGACGAAGTCAGCGGCGAGCAATATCAGTGGGGCCAAGCAAATTTCGTTCGCCTAGAGCCGTGGCGGTCCGTCGCCCACATTCTTGCGCTACCGCCAGTTCCCTACCCCGCCAGAACTTCCCTGGCATACCGCGGAGGTAAATGATGGTCGCCGAACTGCCTGCCGGGGTTGCTCCAGCGCCCCACGATCTGGAATTGCTTGCCCGCGGCGAACACCACGATCCGCACAGCGTCCTCGGCGCGCACGCACACCCCGACGGAACAGTGCTGCGTACCCTTCGGCCACACGCCGAGTCGGTCGACGCCGTCATCGGCGGAATGGCCTTTCCCCTCCACCACATTTCGGGTGGGGTCTTCGCCGCACTGGTCCCCTACCCGGAACTCATGGACTACCGGTACTCGGTCACCTACCCGGGTGGGCATACCGTCGTTGTTGCCGATCCGTACCGATTCCTCCCCACGCTCGGCGAACTTGATCTCCATCTCTTCGGCGAGGGTCGGCACGAACGCCTGTGGGATATTCTCGGCGCCCACCCGCGCAGCTACGAAACGCCGGACGGAGTAGTCGAGGGAACCTCGTTTGCGGTGTGGGCGCCCGCCGCCCGCGGCGTCACCGTCATCGGCGACTTCGATGGCTGGGGTGGGCAATTCGCGCCCATGCGCGTCCTCGGTTCGACAGGAGTCTGGGAACTGTTCCTGCCCGGAATCACAGCAGGCGAACTGTACAAATTCCGCGTCCACGGACGAGACGGTTCGGTAGCGGACAAGGCCGACCCGATGGCCTTTGCCACCGAGGTACCGCCGGCGACGGCGTCACGCGTGAGTACCAGTTCCCACATCTGGCACGACGCCGACTGGCTCGAGGCCCGCGCGAACGTCGACCCAGCGCAGTCACCGATGAGTGTGTACGAAGTGCATCTCGGATCCTGGCGCCCTGGCCTCGACTACCGGCAGATGGCCGAGCAACTCGCGCAGTACGTCACCGAAACCGGGTTCACACACGTCGAATTGCTCCCAGTCGCCGAGCACCCGTTCGGCGGTTCCTGGGGATATCAGGTCACGTCGTACTACGCTCCGACCGCACGATTCGGGACACCCGACGATTTCCGCTGGTTTGTCGATCACCTCCATGCCGCCGGCATCGGTGTCCTCGTCGACTGGGTTCCCGCTCACTTCCCCAAGGACGAGTGGGCACTGGCCCGCTTCGACGGCACACCGCTCTACGAACATGCCGATCCGCAGCGCGGCGAGCAGTTGGACTGGGGTACATACGTATTCGACTTCGGTCGACGCGAGGTCCGCAACTTCCTCGTCGCCAACGCACTGTTCTGGCTCGACGAATTCCACATCGACGGCCTACGCGTCGATGCTGTCGCATCGATGCTCTACCTGGATTACTCCCGCCCGGAGGGTGGCTGGACTCCCAACATTCACGGTGGCCGAGAGAACCTGGAAGCAGTTGCGTTCCTTCAGGAGATGAACGCCACCGTCCACAAGAAGCACCGTGGCGTTGTCACCGTTGCGGAGGAATCAACCGCGTGGCCTGGAGTCACCCGCGCGACCAATGTGGGCGGTCTCGGATTCAACATGAAATGGAACATGGGGTGGATGCACGACACCCTGGGATTCCTGGGCCGCGACCCCGTCCACCGCACGTACCACCATCATGAGATCACCTTCTCGCTGATGTACGCGTGGAGCGAGAACTACCTACTGCCCATCAGCCACGACGAGGTCGTCCACGGCAAGGGAACCTTGTGGACACGTATGCCCGGCAACGATTTCGCGAAAGCCGCGGGGCTTCGCGCTCTCCTCGCGTACATGTGGGCGCACCCGGGTAAGCAGCTTCTGTTCATGGGCCAGGAGTTCGGCCAGACGGCCGAGTGGTCCGAAGAACGAGGCCTCGACTGGTGGCAACTCGACGACCCGAACACCGGCAATCTCCACCGCGGCGCGATGCAGCTGGTCAGCGATCTCAACTCTGCATACCGCCGGCATCCGGCAATGTGGACCCTGGACACCTCGCCTGGCGGGTATTCGTGGATCGACGCCAACGACACCGAGAACAACGTCCTGAGTTTTCTGCGTTACGGTACTGACGGCTCGATTGTCGCCTGCCTCTTCAACTTCTCGGGCAGCGAACACTCGAGCTACCGCGTCGGGCTACCGGAGCCCGGCCGATGGGTGGAAATCCTCAACACCGATGCGCAGGCGTACGGCGGCTCGGGGGTGGGCAACCTCGGTGCGGTCACAGCGACGTCGCAGTCGTGGCACGGTCGGCCGGCGTCAGCTCAGGTCGCACTTCCCGCCAACGGTGCGATATGGATCAGTCTGGAGCGTTGATGGTGGGTCGGCGAGCAGCACTAGTCACTTCGTCGTTGTTGGCAACTGCTGCCGTGTTGTCCGGCTGTTCGCAGACCTCCAGTGGCCAGGCCGTCTCGATCTACCACGACCCTTTCCGTGTTGCCGGCCTCGATGCGTCGTCCGGTCCTAGTGGCCTGCGACCCGGTGCGCCCGACGCCGAACGCGACATCGTCGGCACCGACGGCGGTTCCATCGACGCACTCGCCGCCAACGCGATCACCGACATCGAAACCTTTTGGAACACGCAGTATCCAACGCTGTTCAACGAGCCGTTCCAACCTGTCGACACGCTGATCTCGTGGGATCCCACCGAATCGAACGGCCCGGACTTCTGCGAGGAGACCACAGAAGACCTCATCAACGCCGGCTACTGCAGCCTCGACCACACCATCGGGTGGGATCGCGAACTTCTCCTTCCCGAGGTGCAGGAAAAGTTCGGGGACGTCGCCGTCGCGTTCATCTTCGCGCACGAGTACGGCCATGCCGTCCAGCGCAAAGCCGGAATCGTCAAAGGTGGGTCCGAATCGGCCTTGGTGCGTGAACAGCAGGCCGATTGCTTCGGTGGTGCGTTCCTGCGGCACGTTGCCGAGGACAAGGCAGCACACTTCACCATGAATACGTCCGACGGCCTGAACAAGGTGCTCGCCTCTGCGGTCGCTATCCGTGACGACGATCCCAACGATCCCGACTCACACCACGGTTCCGCGTTCGAACGCGTCACCGCAACACAGATCGGGTTCACCGACGGCGCGTCCGCCTGCACGCGTATCGACCAGGAAGAAATCGAATCCCGGCGGGCTGAATTGCCCCAGCAATTCGACTCCGAAGGCGATTCAGGAGAACTCCCCGTCACCGAGGAAACGCTGCAGGAGTTCCTCACGACATTCCAGTCGGTCTTCGAATTGGAGAATCCGCCGACAGTCACCTTCACCGGCGCGGACACCGGATGCGCCGACGCCGTCGCCACCGAACCGGTCTCGTTCTGCCCCTCGACCAACACCATCGGCATCAATGTCGACGAGTTGGCGGAACGCGGAACACCGGGACGGGTCGGTCGACGCGAATTGATGCAGACCGACATCACCGGCGACTACAACGCATACGTACTGCTCGCGTCGCGGTACACCCTCGCGATGCAGCAGCAACGTGGTCAGGCACTCGACACACCACAGACCGCGCTACGGGCGGCCTGCTTGGCCGGAGTGATCACAGCCGCACTGAGCCCCTCCAACGCAGCCGAGTCCGGAGCACAGGTCACCCTGTCCCCCGGCGACCTCGACGAGGCCGTCTCCGGCTTGTTGACGGACGGGTTGGCTGCCAGCGACGTCAACGGCGACACCGTCCCGAGCGGCTTCGCCCGGGTCGACGCCTTCCGTACCGGTGTGCTGGGTGGGCAGGTGTCCTGCGACAGCCGCTATACGGAGTAGCGGCCGTAGGACGCCTACGACCATTACACGGAGTAGCGGCCGTAGGACGCCTAGTAGAGCGCTGCCGCCAGTTTGCGGCGGGCTGCCATCACCATGGGCTCGGCGGGATCGAACAATTCGAAGAGTTCGAGCAGACGCGTCCGCGCCGCGGCCTTGTCGTCTCCTGCACTGCGTGACACGACGCCGATGAGGCGAGCAAAAGCTGCTTCCGGTTGCTGTCCGGCCATCTCCAGGTCCGCTGCCGCGAACTGCAGTTCGGCATTCGACGGATCTGCGTCGGCCGCCGCCACGGCGTCGGGTTCGGTGTTCTGGGCACGCGCCATGAACTTGACCTGGCGAACAGCGTTGAGGGCCTCGGCGTTGGTCGGCTCGGCGTCGAGAATCACCTGGTATGCCGCAATGGCACCGTCGAGATCACCGGCGTCGAGGGCGGTTTCGGCAGCAACGAATCGTGGATCTTCCACTTCTGGTTCGTCGCGCTCAGCCGTCGGAACGGGACCGCTGAGCTTGCCGGCGGTAGCTTGCAGAACGGCGGCAAACCACTGAGTCAACTGCTCTTCGGGCTGCGCGCCCTGGAAATCTGCCAACGGCTGACCGGCGGCAACTGCAACAACCGTCGGCACCGACTGGATTCCGAAGGCCTGCGCGATCTGGGGGCTGACATCGACGTCGACGTTCGCAAGAATCCACTGACCACCGGCCTGCGCGGCCAATCGCTCCAATACCTCGGTGAAGACGACAGACGGCTCGTACGCGCGCCCACCGAGGTTGACGATCACCGGCACCTGGCTCGACTTGACCAGAACTTCGGCCTCGAAGTTCGCTTCCGTCACCTCGATGACAAACCCATTGGCAGCAGAAACGGCCCCATCGCCGCTGGGATTACGCGGAGGTGGGGCCGTGGCCCGCTCTTTGAGAGCGGACAAGTCGACTGCGCCGCTCATAGCGGCTGCAACTGCTGACGAACGCGCTGGGGGCCTGGATCCTGGTCGAGTCACAAGTCCCAGTTTGTCACGAGTTGCCGGAACCTTCGAAGAGGCCTACTTCACTTAAGCGAGCGCGGGGTCTGCAGCGGCTGTGTTCACCTTGGACAGTTCCGCCAACTTGCCTGTGCGCGCGGCCCACGCCTCGAAAACAATCGTGCCGAACGGCGGGATGCTGGCAAACAGTGCCCAGAACGTGGTGACCAGGTTCCACTTCAACTGCTTTGCAGTCCAGAGCGCAACCAGGATGTAGATGACGAACACAGCACCGTGGAAGGGACCGAAGATCTTGACGCCTGCCACCATTCCCTCTTCGGGGATGTACTTGAACGCCATTCCGACCAACAGTCCGAGCCATGTGAAGGCCTCGAGGACGGCAATGAAACGGAACCGCTTTGCGGTGGTACTGAGATCGAAGACGTTCGCCATGAACCCCATTGTGCCCGAACAACTACGACGCCCCGTAGTGGTGTGAGGAATACCACGAGGCGTCGTAGAGCGAACTGAGGTGTTCAGGTGTATTTAGACTCTCAGGCCTTGGGTACGCGGACGATCAGTGCGTCGCCCTGCCCGCCGCCGCCGCACAGTGCGGCCGCGCCGATGCCGCCGCCGCGGCGCGCCAACTCGAGTGCGAGGTGCAGCGCGATCCGGGCACCGGACATCCCGAGCGGGTGCCCGACGGCGATGGCGCCGCCGTTGACGTTCACCTTCGCCGGGTCGAGGCCGAGCTCACGCGTGGAGGCGATACCGACGGCCGCGAACGCCTCGTTGATCTCGACGAGATCGAGATCGGTGGGGTTGATGCCTTCCTTCGCGCAGGCCTTCGCGATGGCCCGCGCCGGCTGGGACTGCAGGGTCGAATCGGGTCCGGCGACCACACCGTGGGCACCGATCTCCGCGATCCACGCCACACCGAGTTCTTCGGCCTTGGCCTTGCTCATCACGACCACGGCGGCGGCGCCGTCGGAGATCGGCGAGGCGGAGCCGGCGGTGATGGTGCCGTCCTTGCTGAACGCGGGACGCAGTTTGCCGAGGGATTCGACGGTGGTGTCGGCGCGGATGCCCTCGTCCTGCGCGAAGACGATCGGATCGCCCTTGCGCTGCGGGATGGAGACGGGGACGACCTCGTTGTCGAAGAGGCCGTCTTTCCAGGCGCGGGCGGCGTTCTGGTGTGAGGCCGCGGCAAACGCGTCCTGCTCCGCGCGGGTGATGTGGGTGTCGTCCTGCTGGTTGACCTGTTCGGTGAGCAGGCCCATCGCCTGGTCGGTGAAGATGTCGTGCAGGCCGTCGTACGCCATGTGGTCGCGCATCGTGACGTCGCCGTACTTGAACCCTTCGCGGCTTTTTTCGAGCATGTGCGGTGCGCGGGACATCGATTCCTGCCCGCCGGCGACGACGACGTCGAATTCGCCGGCGCGGATCAGCTGATCGGCCAGGGCGATGGCGTCGACACCGGAGAGGCACACCTTGTTGATGCTCAGGGCGGGAACGTTCATCGGGATGCCCGCGGCGACGGCGGCCTGGCGGGCCGGCATCTGGCCGGCGCCGGCGGTGAGAACCTGACCCATGATGACGTACTCGACCTGCTCCGGGGCGACACCGGCCTTCTCGAGGGCGCCCTTGATGGCGATGCCACCGAGATCGGACCCGGACAGGTCCTTCAACGAACCCATGAGTCGACCCATCGGGGTACGGGCTCCGGCAACAATCACAGAACTGGTCACGATTTCCTCCGGCTGCAAAAAGAGACATAGTCTTCGGGCGCACGTGGTATACGAGCCAAGTCACATCCCGACGTGTACTACTTAAACGGTAGCGCTACCGTGAACGGTATGACACAGACCTCCCCCAGTCCCGCTCTCGCAGCGCTGTCCTCCGACCTCGTCGTCGCCATCGACCACGTCGGAATTGCCGTTCCCGACCTCGATGTCGCCATCGAGTGGTACACCCAGCACCTGGGCATGGTCTCGACTCACGAAGAGGTCAACGAAGCACAGGGCGTGCGCGAAGCCATGCTCTCCGTCGTCGGTGCGCCCGCCGGCTCCACGGCCGTTCAGTTGCTCGCACCTCTCGACGAGAACTCGACTATCGCCAAGTTCATCGACCGCAGCGGCCCCGGACTACAGCAGCTCGCTTACCGCGTCACCGACATCGAAGCTATTTCCGACGAGCTCCGTGCACGCGGCGTCCGGTTGCTCTACGACGCACCGAGGCGCGGCACCGCGAACTCACGCATCAACTTCATCCACCCGAAGGACGCCGGCGGTGTACTCGTCGAACTGGTCGAACCGGCCGCGTCGCACTAGTAGGCCCGACTCCTGCAGATATGCCAGGTAGATTGTCGCCATGGCATACGAGCAGGACCGCGGTTCCATTCAACTTCCGTTTCAGATCGCACGGAAGGGATACGACCGCGACGAGGTACGCAACTACTTCGAGCGATTCGACGTAGAACTGCGTGTGACGGCTGCGGATCGCGATGCCGCAGCCGCGCAAGCCCGTGACCTTGCCAAGCAGTTGGACGATGCCCGCGACGACATCGACGATCTCCGTAAGGACGTCGACCGCCTTTCCGTTCCACCCACCACTGCGGAGGGCATGAGCGATCGCATCAGCCGCATGCTCCGACTGGCGTCCGACGAAGCATCCGAGGTTCGTGCCAAGGCCGAGGCCGACGCAGCAGAGATGACCTCCATCGCCGAACAGGACGGCGCCCGCCTACGCGGGCACTACGAGTCGTTGATCGCGGAGCTCGACGACCGTCGCAACGCGATGGAAACCATGCACGAGCAGACCATGTTGCAGGCCAAGACCGAAGCGGCGCGCATCGTCGAAGCCGCGCAGGCCGAGCGCGACCGTCTGGCCGCCGAATCCGAGGCGAAGCGAACTCAGATTCGCGAAGATTTCGACATCTCGATGGCGGAACGACGCGCCAAGGTTGTTGCCGCAGTCGACGAACTCGAAGCATCAAGCAAGGCAGAAGCCGAACGACGATTGACCGACGCCACGCGCGAAGCGCAGCGTCGTCTACAGGCTGCGACAGATCAGTCCGAGCGAAAGATCGCTCACGCCAAGGAACTTGCCGAAGAACTGCGCGTTCTACGTGGACGCATCCTCGCGCAACTCCTGGGAATCCGAGGTCAGCTCGACTCGGTGCCCGCGATGCTCGCCTCCGTCAACCGTGAGAGCGAATTGCTCGACGCTCCGACCACTCCGCCGTCCTCGGAATTCACCGACGACGAGTACGAGGAAACGAGCTACACAGAATCCGAACCGGAAACTGACGACTCGGATGACATCGAAGACACCAACACAGCCGAAATCGACACCCGCGAGGTCGAGCAGCGGGCGCAGTCCCGAAACTGATCCGTCACGACCACCTTCTGGTCAGGCCGCGGGTGCCGCGGCCTGACCAGCATCCGGTATGCCAATGCCGACGCTCCGCGGCCCCACCGGGCTCCGACGGCCACGTCACCACATGCGCAACTCCCGGCCTGATGTCGTGGTCACAGCCGGGGCATCGATAGAACTTCGTGGCATTGGCTCCCGGAATCGGCCGAACCATGTACAGCTCGCCGCCCGGACCGGGCTCCTCCCGGACCACTGCCCCGCCAAAAAGCACACCACGCGGTTCATCCGAAGCCGGACCTCGTCGACTGTCAGTACGACGAGATTGTTTCGGCATCGGTTTGCGGCGAGGCATTAGAAAAGCCGGAACTCGGTGCTCTCGGTCCCACGCAACGCCTCGTAGTCGAGGACAAGGCAGCGAATCCCGCGGTCGGTTGCCAAAGTCTTGGCCTGCGGCTTGATCTGTTGCGCCGCAAACACTCCCGTTACCGGAGCGAGCAGCGGATCACGGTTGAGCAATTCGAGATAGCGCGTCAGCTGCTCGACACCGTCGATCTCCCCGCGACGCTTGATCTCGACGGCAACCGAAGCACCATCGGCATCACGAACCAGAAGATCGACCGGCCCGATGGCCGTCATGTATTCGCGTCGTACCAAGGTGTAGCCCTTACCCAGCGTTTCGACATGCTCTGCGAGAAGCTCTTGCAGGTGCGCCTCGACGCCGTCCTTGATCAAACCAGGATCGATACCGAGTTCGTACGACGAATCATGTTCGACCTCTTCGAGGGTGATCCTCAGCTCTTCGCCGGCCTTGTTGGTCACGACCCACAGAATGTCGTCGCTGTCACCGGTGGTCTCGACCAACCAGCACGGCGGACTCATCCAGTTGAGCGGCTTATACGCCCGGTCATCGGCATGGATGCTGACGGAACCATCCGCTTTGACCAACAGAAGGCGTCTGGCGGTAGGGAGATGGGAAGTCAATCGACCTACGTAGTCGACACGGCAACGAGCAATAACTAAGCGCACTGCACCACCCTAAGGGATCGGTGCGACTAGTCTCGACACACTATGCAGCCCAGCAATGTCCCGAGCGCGCCCCTAGGGTCGTGGCTGCTCGGATCCACAGACGAGAGTCCCCGCCGACGACGCGTTCGCGTCCAAGCCCTCCTCACTGCTCCGCTCCTGGTCACCAATCTGATCGGGTCCGCACTGGCCGTCGTTCTCATCGGAGTTGTTGTTCCAGGCCCGAGCATCATGCGATCGGAGTTCGCGTGGATCAACTTCATCGCAGTGCCGATATTCACTGGGTGTGTCTTCATCGTCGGGTTGCTCTGGGGAACTACACGCCTCATCCATGATCTTCGGTGGGCAACGGACAACGTCCCGCCGACACCTGAGAATCAGCGCGCCGCGCTGCGTGGACCATGGCGATTGACCCGCGTTCAAGCCATCCTGTGGACGGTGGCATTGGCTACGTTCACCACGATGTACGGGATCGTCGACGCCAACACCATCCCGAAAGTGTTGTTCACCATAGCTTTCAGCGGAATCACGACCTGCGCGTTCTGCTATCTCCTCAGCGAGTTCGCACTTCGTCCCATCGCAGCCCGCGCCCTCGAATCCGGGACACCCCGCAAATCCGCGGTGCTCGGCATCACGGGGCGCACCATCCTGGTCTGGATGCTCGGCAGTGGAGTCCCTGTCACCGGTCTGATGTTGATCGCGATCTTCAGCTTCATCCGTCCAGCCTCCGGGCAGGCTCTCGCAATCGCCATCCTCGTAATCGGCGGAATCACTCTGTGCGTCGGACTCGGGCTGACCTATATCAACATTCGATCGGCTGCGGCGCCGATCCGATCCGTTCGGCGAGGTATGGAGCAAGTCACCCGCGGCGATCTGAGTGCTCACGTCGTTGTCTACGACGGTACCGAATTGGGCTTACTCCAAACCGGTTTCAATCGTATGGCGGAAGGACTGCGGGAGCGGGAACGCATTCGCGACCTGTTCGGACGACACGTCGGGCATGAGGTTGCAGCCAACGCGATGCGTCAGAATCCCGAACTCGGCGGCGAGGAACGTGATGTATCGGTTCTCTTCGTCGACGTGATCGGTTCCACCACGATCGCCTCGACAAACACCCCCACCGCCGTTGTCGCACTCCTCAACAGGTTCTTCGACGTCATCGTCGACGAGGTCGACGGGCACGGCGGATTTGTCAACAAGTTCGAGGGCGACGCAGCACTTGCCATCTTCGGTGCGCCGAACCGGATCGACGACCACGCGGGCAGCGCACTCGCAGCGGCCAGACAGATCCAGATCCGTCTGTGCGCCGAAGTGCCTGAAATCAATGCCGGCATCGGCGTCGCGTCAGGTATCGCAGTTGCCGGAAATGTCGGTGCGCGTGAAAGATTCGAGTACACCGTGATCGGTGATCCTGTGAACGAGGCAGCCCGTCTCTCCGAGGTGGCCAAGACCGTACCGGGAAATCTGGCAGCGTCAGGCCGCGCTGTTGCGGCGGCACACAACAGCGAAGCCGACCAGTGGCAGATCACCGACAGCATCACACTGCGCGGTCGCCTCGAAGAGACAGAACTTGCGATTCCTCGTGAGCCGGCGGAAGGCCTCATATCAACCCCTGTTCCGCCGACGGACTGAATCCGGTTACGAGCCGAAAATGTCCCCCAGTTGATTCAGTATCGACGTTGACGGATCGGGTTCTGGGGATACCGGGCTGACCGTACTGTCACCGCTGGCGATGTTGAACTGACCGACGGTGGACACCGACTTCGCGGGCGTAACACCGAGACAAGTGTAAATACCGCTGCCACCATTCGAGCTCGGCCAGATCTTGGCTCCAGACGACGGGTTGTCGTTGCCGAACGACACATTCGAATACTTCACGCTCACATCCGGAATGTCGCCACACGTCTTGATCCCGGAGAACTTCTCGATGAAGCCGATAGTCGTGCTCTTCAGTCCACCGAATGCGGCCGGAGTGGACCATGACCCCATCTTTGTGACCACTCCGGTGGAATCATTGGTAATCGTTCCCGACCACGTTGTTGCCGTCGACGACGAACCCGACTTCGTGATGTCGAAGGAATATGCCGTTCCGCGCGAATAGGGAACATCAATGGCACAGGTGACACCATTGCCCCCGTCAGCGCCCGACCGACATTCCGAAGACAGCGGCACACCACCGGCACCGAACAGCGAGAAACGGACACCGGCGGTGCCGTTCGGGTGCGGCTGAATCCCCGAGTAGTAGCCGCCGCCCTTCTCAAATGTCTGATACTGCGCATAGTAGACATAATCGGATGACAACGGGGTGTCCACCGCAACCGTGTAATGGAAGCTGTCGATCGTTGCGACCGGCGTGCGGGGAGTCACGTCGTAGGAGATGAAATGCTGCGGGTTGCCAGCGGGTATCGACGACGCCCCAGGCGCGGCAGCACTCGCCACCCCGACAAGTGCACAGACGGATCCCACTGCAACTATTGATGCGCCTACCAGTCTTTTCATACCTGGAAACGTACACATCAAAAGAATTCACGAATACACGATTTGAGAAACAATTTCAGAATTCTCGAATATTTCCAGCGAATTCAGACATATAAGTACATTCGACTGTTCTATTTGCAATCAATGAATAGATATATCCGAATTCTTACATTCGATTACAAATCTACAATTGTCTGTATGTGAGCTTTATGTTTCGGGGACACGAAAAAGCCCCCCAACAATGTTGGGGGGCTTTCTCAAGTTGTGTTCGGCGGTGTCCTACTCTC
>NZ_JAWLRZ010000042.1:0-518 GCF_033142425.1 Rhodococcus sp. IEGM 1366 | reverse complement strand
TCGTCGGTGACGTCGATACCGGGCACGAGGTGCCCTGGGTGGAAGGCGATCTGTTCGGTTTCGGCGAAGAAATTGGTCGGGTTCGCGTTGAGCGTCATCACCCCGATCGGTTGAACCGGGGCCAGTTCTTCGGGAACGAATTTGGTGGGATCGAGGAGGTCGATGCCCTCGAACATCTGCTCGGGGGTGTCGGGGAAGATTTGGATGCCCAGTTCCCATTCCGGGTACGCACCGGCTTCGATGGCGTCGGCGAGATCGCGGCGGTGGAAGTCGGGATCGAATCCGTTGATCAGTTGTGCTTCTTCCCATACCACCGAGTGCACGCCCAGGCGGGGCTTCCAGTGGAACTTCACGAGCGAGGTTTCTCCGTCGTCGTTGAGAAGACGGAAGGTGTGAACGCCGAATCCTTCCATCATTCGATACGACCGGGGGATACCGCGGTCGGACATGTTCCAGAGGGTGTGCGCGGTGGCTTCGGTGTGGAGGGAGACGAAATCCCAGAATGTGTCGTGTGCGCT
>NZ_JAWLRZ010000041.1:0-563 GCF_033142425.1 Rhodococcus sp. IEGM 1366 | reverse complement strand
GGAAGAGCGGGGAATGCGTCGCCGGCGCGCTCGAACAACGCCATACACACAGTTCCGGCGTACCGGCCCCGATAGACGATTCCATCCAGATCGTCATGGGCGCGGTGAATTGTCCTGGCCCAGTGCTGGGTTCGGCGGTGCGCTGCCGAATCGAGCGCATGGTTCGCGCCGACTCTGGTTGCCCACACTCCGGTGCCGATTCCGGACACATCGAGAAGGCGCAGTGCACGCACGAATTTCACGCCTGTCAGGAACGGTTCGCAGTGCCGCCGGTCGATAGTGCGGGACGCTTGGAATGCTTCGGCCAGGGCGCCGCGGGGATTGCTTGCGCCGTACCAAATTCCGTATCTCGTCCGATCGGCTGGAGGGAGCGGATGGTGATCGAACCGAAGGACCGGACCGAAGGTGCGAAGTCCGTTCCAGGCAAGGACGTGGGGGCCGGTGGTGCGGTGCACCCGCCAGACGACGTCGCCGGGTGTCCACTCGATCACCTCGTCGGGAAGAATTCCCGCATCGCGGAGGTCCTCGATCGACGGCGGCGCAGGCAACATTACCGCCATCTA
>NZ_JAWLRZ010000040.1:0-583 GCF_033142425.1 Rhodococcus sp. IEGM 1366 | reverse complement strand
TTGCGCGTTATTTGATTGGTTTGGGTGTTGGGCCGGAGTCGTTGGTGGGGTTGGCTGTTCGGCGGTCTGTGGATTTGTTGGTTGGGTTGTATGCGATTGTGCGTGCGGGTGGGGCGTGGGTGCCGTTGGATCCTGATGCTCCGTCCTCGCGTAATGAGTATGTGTTGGATTCGGCTGATCCGGTGTGTGTGGTGTCGACGGAGCGTGATGGTTTCACGGCGTCGGGTCGTCGGGTTGTGTGTGTCGATGTTGTTGATGTGTCTGGTTTTTCGGGTGCGCGGGTTTCTGATGTGGATCGGTTGTCGCCGTTGCGGGCGTCGAATACGGCGTATGTGATTTTCACGTCGGGGTCGACGGGTCGTCCGAAGGGTGTGGCGGTCTCGCATGCGGCGATTGTGAATCAGCTCGAGTTCATGCAGGGTGAGTATGTTTTGTCGGCTGCTGATGTGTATTTGCAGAAGACGGCGACGACGTTCGATGTGTCGTTGTGGGGTTTTTTCATGCCGTTGCGGGTGGGTGCGGTGTTGGTGTTGGCGTCGGCTGATGGTCATCGGGATCCGGGGTATTTGGCGTCGGTGATTGA
>NZ_JAWLRZ010000003.1:332799-652250 GCF_033142425.1 Rhodococcus sp. IEGM 1366 | reverse complement strand
CAAAGAAGCTACGCGTCCACTGTGCGGTATCTGAAACAACACACAGATACCTTGAATTCGATTCCCCATCATTCACCGACACTTGTCGGTGGATGTGTGGAGGATCTGGTTCACGGTTAGTTACTGTGACAGTTTCATAGAGTTACGGCGGTCATAGCGAAGGGGAAACGCCCGGTCCCATTCCGAACCCGGAAGCTAAGCCCTTCAGCGCCGATGGTACTGCACTCGACAGGGTGTGGGAGAGTAGGACACCGCCGAACACAACTTGAGAAAGCCCCCCAACATTGTTGGGGGGCTTTTTCGTGTCCCCGAAACACCCCCGGGATCGAGCGAACGGTACACCCGTCGCCTCGGATCGACCGAACGTACCGTTCGCACCATCACGGGCGGGGCAATCGAGGCGAACAGGACGCTGTTACAGCGCTGATTCCAATGTCTCGCAGAGCATTTCGAGTGTCCGAGGGTACTGGGACGGCGATGGCGTGCTGTAGCCGACAACAATGCCGTCGGAGCCGGCGGAAGGCGCGTCGGGGTGCCGGAATGTTGACAGCCCTTCAAGTCCGAGGCCGCGCGAATTCGCGGCAGCCATCACGGATTGTTCGCTGCCACGGGGCAATCGAACTACGGCATGAAGTCCCGCGGAGATCCCCTCGACCCGAACTTCGGGTACTCGCGCAGAGAGGATCGCAACCAGTTGATCGCGTCGTTGTCGGTAGGAAACCCGCATCTTCCGAATGTGAGTGTCGAACCGTCCTGACTCGATGAAGTCTGCCAGCGTCAGCTGATCGGTTGAACTGACCCAACGCTCGTACGGCCCTTTGACCTCGAGTACCGGTTCGATCAATCTGTCCGGCAACACCATCCAGCCGATACGAATGGCCGGCGAGAGGGTTTTGCTCGCGGTTCCGAGGTAGGCGACGTGTTGTGGGGCGATCCCCTGTAGTGCGCCGACGGGCTTTCTGTCGTAACGGAATTCACCGTCGTAGTCGTCCTCCAGTATTACTCCGCCAGTGCTCGACGCCCATTCGACGGCAGTTGCCCGTCGTGCGGGTGTGAGCGGTCCGCCGAGTGGAAACTGGTGCGTCGGCGTCAGAAGTGCGGCTCCGGCGGTAGTGGATGCCAATTCGTCTGTGCACGTGCCTGATTCGTCAACCGAGATAGGAACGGTTCGTATGCCCTCGTCGATCAGTAACTTCCGGTGTAGATGAAGACTGTAAGCATCCACTGCAAATTTTCCGCCGAGGGTGCGGGCTAGAAGCGCGATCCCGTGACCTGAACCGGCGCTGACCACTATTCGATTCGGGTCTACCCGCACCCCTCTGGTTCGGCCCAGGTACCCGGAGAGGGCATTGCGAAGTTCGACGCGACCTCGGGGGTCGGTGGCGCCAAACGCGTCGTTAGGTGCTGCGGTCAAAGCCCGTCGGGCAGACGAAATCCAGGCAGAACGAGGAAAAGCTGATACGTCAGGCGATCCGGGCATCAAACTGTGTGTGAAGCGCACTGTCGATGGTGCGGGCGCCGCGTCATTGCGGGAGTCCGCGAGCGAAGCGACGACGGTGCCGGAGCCCTGACGTGTCGCGAGCCACCCGGCTGCGGCGAGTTCGGCGTAGCAATCGGCTACGGTGTTTCGCGCTATGCCGAGGTCGTGTGCAAGAGTGCGCGACGGCGGGAGTCTGGTGCCAGGCTTCAAGACACCGCCGTCGATCGCGTCGCGAAGTGCCTGCAGAAGCGCTGCTTTGACGCCGACGCCGTGCGGCAGTTCGATGTGCAGATCGAAACCGAGATTGGCCCACGAATTCACTCGCAAATTGAACCATGTTTGAGGGGCATTGCGAGATTATCGTTCTAGGTATGACAACAACAGGGCAACGACTCAACATCGCACAGCTGGCACCCGACGTTTACAAGGCCATGGTCGCGCTGGACAGTGCTGCACGTAAGGGCCTGGATCCCACACTGGTCGAGTTGATGCTGACGCGTGCGTCGCAGTTGAATCATTGTGCATGGTGCTTGGACATGCACACACGTGATGCGCGCAAAGCCGGCGTGACGGAGCAGAAGCTGTACCTGCTGAACGCATGGGAGGAAGCCCGGGATCTCTACTCCGACAAGGAGCGCGCAGCCCTCGCATTGACGGAGGCCGTCACAGTTCTCACCGACGGGTTTGTTCCCGACGCCGTGTACAACGAAGCGGCTGAGCACTTTGCCGACGCCGAGCTGGCTCAGCTCATCAGTGTCATCTTGACCATCAATGCATGGAACCGCATTGCCGTCACTTCGCGTATGGCACCGCCTGTCCGGGACTGATTCCCCTCGTGTGGATAGTCTCGCGGCATGGATCTTCGACTTTCGGGAAAACGCGCAATTGTTGCTGGTGGTAGCAAGGGGATCGGGCTTGCGATCGCCAGAGGTTTGGCCGAGGAAGGCGTCGATCTCGCGATACTTGCCCGAACAGAACAGTCAGTGACCGACACGGCCCGAGAACTGGCGTCGGAGTTCGGGATTCGAGCAATCGGTGTGGCCGCCGATACGCGAGACGACGACGCAATTCAGGCGGCGGTACGTGAGGTTGTCGAGACGTTTGGTGGCGTCGACATTTTGGTCAACTCTGCGGCGACCCCGTGGAGCGCTGGTAGGCCAACGGATTTCTGGTCGACGACCGACGATGTCGTGCGGGGAGAAGTCGAGGTGAAGGTTCTCGGCTATCTCCGTACGGCCCGGGCAGTCGCCCCACACATGGTGGCGCAGGGCTGGGGCAGGATCATCAACATCAGTGGCCTGGGCGCGCGTACCGCCACCTCGATTGCGCATACGGTGCGCAACGTCAGTGTCTCGGCGCTGACGAAGAACTTGGCCGACGAGTTGGGCCCCAGTGGAATCAATGTAACGGTGGTTCATCCTGGAGTGACTCGAACCGAACGACTGAATGCACGGATCGAAGACGAGATAAATCTGACGGGGCAATCGCTCGCCGAGGTGGAAGCGGGGATTGCCACCAACTCGATTCGCAAGATCGTCGACGCCGCCGAGGTGGCCGACGTCGTCACGTTCCTGGCGTCGCCGCGCAGCGTCGCGATCACGGGTGACGCGGTTGCTGTCGGCGGCGGTATTCCGGGGCCGGTGTACTACTGACCTGCACGGAAGAGTATAAATACATCTTGTGTCTATGTTGCATTCCACGGCGGAGTCGGTATTCCGCGAAGTGAAGGAACTCATCCTGTCCGGGGAGTTACCCGGTGGTGAGCTCATCAGCGAGGGCGAGATCGCCAGTCGAATGGAGTGCAGTCGTACTCCCGTGCGTGAGGCGTTTCTGCGGCTCGAAGCCGAAGGGTGGATGCGCCTGTACCCGAAGAAAGGCGCATTGATCGTCCCCGTGGCGGACGGCGAGGCCGAGCATGTGGTCGCGGCGCGGCAACTGGTAGAGACGCAGAGTGTGCGTGTTGTAGCTGACCGACCGCAGGCTCGCAGCGGATTGATTGCAGCTTTGCAGGCGAGCATGGCCGAGCAGCGCGAGCTAGCCGACGGCGGCGACGTCGCAGCATTCAGCGCCGCCGACGCAGATTTCCATAAGATGATCGTTGCTGCGGGTGATAACCCTCTGCTCGATACCTTCTACGCCGGTCTGCGGGATCGACAGCGGCGCATGACGGCACGATCGATCTCGCTCGACCCCGGCAAGCTCCCCAGGATTCTCGAAGACCATGCCGAACTGGTCAGCCTTGTCGAGGCCGGCGATGCCGATGCATACAACGACGCGGTGCTGGCGCATATGCGTCGTGTTCATGGTCTCGGACTGCGCGGAGGCCTGTGATGAGCGTCGAAACCCTGTTGTCGAACAGGTCAACGGAAAATCGTTCTGCCCGAGCCTGGCTCATGGTTGCCGCCAGTATGTTCGCAGTTGCCTGGGGCGGCAACGAATTCACACCGCTGTTGGTGATGTACCGAATCGACCACGGCTATTCGCCCGTGATGGTCGACTTCTTCCTCTTTGCCTACGTAGTAGGGATCGTTCCTGCGCTCTTGCTCGGTGGCCCGCTGTCCGATCGGCTGGGTCGACGCCCGATCATGCTCCCGGCCCCGTTCATCGCGATCGCAGGCTCGACGCTGCTGGCTTTCGGAGCAGATTCCGCAGCCGTCCTGATTGTCGGACGTATTCTCTGCGGTATCGCGCTGGGTATCGGAATGGCCGTCGGCGGTTCCTGGGTGAAGGAACTATCTGCAGCTCCTTGGGATCCGGATGCCACCGAGGGCTCTGGTGCCAGGCGTGCCGCGATGAGTTTGACCGCTGGTTTTGCGTTGGGCGCGGGCTTCGCCGGCGTGTTGGCACAGTGGGCGCCACTGCCCAGCGCGTTGGCTTATGTCTTGCATATCGTGATCACTGTGCTTGCGGGAGTTGCCTTGTGGCGAGCGCCCGAGACTCGTGGCGCGCAACCGAAGACCGAGCGTCGACGGTTGATCGACGACCTGAAGATTCCGTCGGCAGGTCATCGCCGATTCCTGTACGTAGTTGTTCCGTTGGCGCCGTGGGTGTTCGGAGCAGCAAGTGTCGGGTACGCAGTCATCCCCGCGCTGATGACCGGCCACAGTGGCAACGCGCCGGTCGCCTTCTCGGCGTTCCTCTGTGTTGTTGCCTTGGCCTGCGGATTTGCGATCCAGTCCCTCGGACGCAAGATCGACACGAACAGCAGTGCACGTGGCGCCGTCGTCGCGCTGGTGTTCCTGGTAATCGGAATGGCTGCAGCGGCCTTGGTGGCGTCGACGCTGACAGTTGCCGCCGCGATTGTTGCGGCTGCGATCCTGGGCTGCGGGTACGGAATGGCGTTGGTGTCCGGCTTGCTCGAGATTCAGCGCATAGCCGGGCCGGATGACCTCGCCGGTCTGACTGCGGTGTTCTACTCGATCACCTACATCGGGTTCGCGGTTCCGGCGGTCTTGGCGATGCTGTCGGAAAGCATTCCGGCGCTGAGCTATACGGCAACCCTGTTGTTCGGCTCTGCGGCAGCTGCGGCCTGCCTCGTACTCGTACTGTTCAAATCCCGGTCGCATCTCCCGGCGGATGAATCGGCTATGGTCAAGGCGGGCTGAGCCTGGCCCACGAATCAGGAGGAATACTCAATGGGGACTTGGGGTTCGGGACCGTTCGAAAACGACGCGGCCGGCGATTTGCTTGTGGCGGTTCGGGCCGGTGAGTTCGACATCGCCGATTTCACCAGCCACGTCGACGACGAGTACGTCGAGGTGGACGATTCGCAGGCAGCAATCGCGATCGCTGAGATTGTTGCGGTGGCACATGGACTCCTACCGGCCCCTGAGCAACTCGACGGTATCGATGCCGTTGCCTACACCGCGTCCTTGACCCCGGAGCAGCGCGAATGGATTCTCGCGACACTCGAACGCACAATTGCCGACCCCGAAACCTCCGAACTCTACGAGTTGTGGGCCGAGAACGGTCCGGAAGATGTCGAGGAATGGCGGGCGCCGATCCTGAAAAGGTTGGAGAGCCTCAAAACCCTGAGCTGAGGTTGGACCGGTCGATGCGGCTCAGGTCCGGCGCGGTAGGGGTTTCTGATTGAGCCACGCGTCCCACAGTGGACGCAGCGGGATGTCGGTGAATCGTGATGCCAGATCGGTGAACTGCTCGGTGCTGACAGTGCTGTGGCGGTGCTTGGTAGTCCACTGACGGAGGAGTTCGAAGAACTTGTCGTCTCCCAGAACCCCGCGCAAAGTGTGCAGGGTGAGTGCGCCGCGTTTGTAGATTCGATCGTCGAACATCATGGCCGGCCCGGGATTGCCGAGGATGAGATCCTGAGGCTTGCGCATCAGTCCTTGATAAGCGTTGGCCGCAAGGGCTTCGGACGATGGGCCACCAGAGTTCTCGGACCAGATCCACTCCGCGTAACAGGCAAAACCTTCGTGTAGCCAGATGTCGCACCACGCGCCGATCGTGAGGCTGTTGCCGAACCACTGGTGTGCCAACTCGTGTGCGACAAGGCGTTCGGAGCCGCGTCGGCCGGTGCAGTGATTGGCGCCGAAAATCGAGAGCCCCTGTGCTTCGATGGGAATCTCGAGTTCGTCGTCGGTGACCACGGCGGTGTAGTCGGCAAAGGGGTACGGGCCGAACAGTTTGCCGAAGACGTCGAGCATCTGCGGCTGGCGTGAGAAGTCGACGTCGAACTCGTTGTGCAACCGGGGTGGATGAACCGCGAAGATCGGGACCCGGCCGGAGCTGACCTGCCGATGCTCGTACTGCCCGATCTGAATGGTCGCCAAGTAGGTGGCCATGGGCTCGGTCTGCTCGTACACCCAGGTGGTTGCGCTGGCGCGGGTTTGCTTGCGCACCAATGCGCCGTTGGCGAGTGCGTAGAACGGGGAATCGGTGGTGATCGAAATGCGGTACGACGCTTTGGAACTGGGGTGGTCGTCGCACGGGAACCACGACGCGGCCCCGTTGGGCTGGCTCGCGACGAGGGTTCCTTCGGTAAGTTCTTCCCAGCCGACTTCACCCCAGAGACCTTTGATGGGTTCGGGGTTTCCGGTGTACTGAACGGTGACCGAGAGCGCTCCGCCGGCGGGAATCTTGGTGCCGGGCGTGACGATCAGCTTGTTGTTCTGGCGGGAGTACTTGGCGCCGCGGGCGCCGTTGACCGACACCTTGGACACCTGCAGGTTCTGGGCAAGATCGAAGCTGAACTTGGATCGGTTCTCGGTGGTGACGGCGGTGATGACGGCTTTGCCCGCCAGACGGTTACTGAAAACCTTGTAGGTCAGTTCCAATTCGTATCGGGATACGCGATATCCGCGGTTGCCGTTCTGCGGCAGGTAGGGATCGATCGGCTCGTCGAGCATCTTGTTCGGCTTCACGAAGCCGCCCATGGGGCAATGGGGTTGCCCTGCCACCGGGTCGACGGCGGAACGGTGTCGCCTCGCATGACCAATGATGCAGGTCCGACGGTTGCGCCTGCGCCGATTCCGGCTGCGGGTAGCGCGACACAGTGTGGTCCCAGCGTTGCTCCGGCTCCCAAGGTGACGGTGTCCATGGCCATAATCCGATCATGGAAGAGGTGAGTTTGCACGACGCACCCCCGTTCGACGGTTGCCCCGTCACCCAAAGTCACGAGATCTGCTTCGGGTAGCCAGTACGACTCGCACCAAACCCCTTTGCCTATTTTGGCGCCGAGTCCGCGCAAGAAAATGTTCAGTACGGCAGTGCCAGTTGCTGCTCGTGCGAACCAGGGCGCCGCGACAGTCTCGACAAAGGCGTCAGCAACCTCGTTGCGCCAGACGAAGGAACTCCAGAGCGGATGCTCCACCTTCTTGATCTTGCCGACGACAAGCCACTTGGCCGCGACGGTGATCGTCCCGGCAACGGCGCCCGCGATCAGCAAGACGACGCCACTGAGCAGAGCGGCGAACCAGAATCCGACGGCGCCGGCGAGGGCTTCGAGTGCAAACAGCACGCCAAGGCCGATGCCGAAGGTGACCATGACGGGGATGAGTCGGCAGGTTTCCACGACGCCGCGGGCGATCTTGAGACGCGTCGGGGGATTGAAGGTGCGGGCCGCGTCGGTGTCTCCGACTGCACGACGCAGGCGCACGGGCGGGCTACCGAGCCAGGAGGATCCGGACTTCGCCTTCGACGGCGTCGCGGACAACACCGCAACAAGCCCGTTCTTGGGGACGCGTCGGCCGGGGGCGGTCATTCCGGAGTTGCCGAGGAATGCGCGCTTGCCGATCTTGGCGTGCTCGATGTGCATCCAGCCGCCGCCGAGCCCGTAGCTGGCGACCATGGTGTCGTCGGCGAGGAACGCGCCGTCTGCGACGGTCGTGAACTTGGGAAGGAGCAGGACGGTGGACGCTTCGACGTTCTTGCCGATCTTGGCGCCGAGGAGGCGCAACCAGCCGGGCGTGAGCAGGCTGGCGTACAGCGGGAAGAGGAAGGTGCGGGCGGAGTCGAGCAGACGCTCGGTGGCCCAGACCTGCCAGCCGATCCGGCTGCGGACGGGGTGGTATCCCTCGGTCAATCCGATCGACAACAGGCGTACTGAGACTAGCGTGATGACGGCAAAGACCAGCAGGCTCAGAATCGTCGCGAAGGGAAGCATGATGAGCGACTGGGCAATTGCGCTACCGAGGGTTTCGGTGTTGCGAATCCACCAACCGATCAACACGATGCCGGCAACGAGAGCAAAGATCGGGACACCGGCAAGGAAGACGGACGTGATGCCGTACACCGGAACCCAGCCGGGGGCGCGCTTCGGATGTTCCGACGGCCAAGGATGATTCGCTTTGCCGACCTTGGTGGCTGGCGAACCTGCCCACTGCTGATTGGCTTTCACCCGGCCGAACACAGCTGATCCGGGTTCGACGACGGCGCCGCGTCCGACACGGGCACCGGGCAGAAGTGTGGAACGCGATCCGATAGAAGCACCGGCCCCGATCTTGATCTCGCCGATATGAATGAGATCGCCGTCGATCCAGTGACCGGACAGGTCGACTTCGGGTTCGACGGAGCACCCGTCGCCGAGTTCGAGCATGCCGGTGACGGGCGGCAACGTGTGCAGGTCGACGCCGTGGCCGATGTCGGCTCCGAGGGCTCGCGCGTAGTACAACATCCACGGTGCGCCCGAAAGATTCGCTGCGCCACTGGCTTCGGTGAGTCGCTGAGCAATCCACAGTCGCATGTGTTCACTGCCGCCGCGCGGGTAGGTGCCCGGCTGCAGGTTTCGCAGCAGCGCTCGGGTACCGATCACCGCGATGGTCATACGGCCGATCGGCGTGATGAAGACGATGAATGCCAACAGAATCCACCACCACGAGACCGTCGGCGCCCAGCTGACGTCGACGAACCACGCGAGAACGTTGTTCGCGATCGCGATCCAGGTAACCCACTGGAGTCCGGCCAGGGTGGTGATCGGAACCGTTGCCGCAACCTGAGCCAGTTGGGTTTTCAGAGGCGTGGGCGTGACGATACGTGGTTCGACGGTTTCCGTAGGAGCCAATTCGTCGAGGTATTCGGCCAGGGACCCCAACCGTGGATGATCGTAGAGCTGGGCGACGGTGACCTCGGGGAAGCGTTCGCGTAGTGCCGTCACCAGCTGCGCCGCGGAGAGTGATCCGCCGCCCACTTCGAAGAAATCGTTGTCGAGGCCGGTGATCTGGGCGCCGAGGATGGAACCCCACAGTCCCGCGACCCAGGCCGCGGTTCCGTCGAGTCCGAGTGCGGCTCCGGCATCTTCGCCGGCACCGGGCAGGGGCCAGGGGAGAGCGTTGCGGTCGACTTTGCCGGAGGTACGCGTCGGGAGTTCGTCCATCAACGCCAGACGCGGGACGAGCGCTGCCGGCAACTGTTCGCTGAGCGTCGCGTGTGCGGCCTTGAGATCGAAATCGGGGTCGGTGCTCGCGATGTATCCCACGAGTATTTGGTTTCCGGCCGCAGTCTTCTTGACCGCGGCTGCGGCACCACTGACACCGGGAAGGTTCTGCAGCGCGTTGTCGACCTCGCCGAGTTCGATCCGTCGGCCACCGAGCTTGACCTGATCGTCGGCCCGGCCCTGGAACATGAGCCCCTCGAGCTCGAGTCGGACGAGGTCGCCACTGCGATAGGCACGCTCCCAACCGAGCGAGGGCATCGACGCGTACTTCTCGGCGTCCTTTGCCGGGTCGAGATAGCGGGCGAGGCCGACGCCACCGATCACCAGTTCGCCCACCTCCCCGACTGCGACGGGGTTGTTCTGAGCGTCGACGACTGCGAGGTCCCAGCCGTCGAGGGGGAGACCGATGCTGACGGGACTCTTGCCGTCCATCAAAGCCCCGCACGCAACAACCGTCGCTTCGGTGGGTCCGTACGTGTTCCACACCTCGCGGCCTTCGACGGCCAGGCGTTCGGCCAACTCGGGCGGGCAGGCTTCACCGCCGAAGATCAGGAGGCGGACAGCTTCGAGGGCCTCGGCCGGCCACAACGACGCCAACGTGGGAACAGTGGAGACGATGCTGACGTCGCGGGAGACCAGCCACGGCCCGAGGTCCATGCCACTGCGCACGAGTGATCGCGGTGCGGGAACCAGGCAGGCGGCATGACGCCACGCGAGCCACATTTCCTCACACGACGCGTCGAAGGCGACGGACAGTCCCGCGAGAACACGGTCACCGGGCCCGATCGGCTCGTCCTGAAGGAACATGCGGGCCTCGGCGTCGACAAACGCTGCGGCATTGAGGTGGGTGACGGCGACGCCCTTGGGTGTGCCGGTGGACCCGGAGGTGAAGATGATCCAGGCGTCGTCTTCGGGCAGGGGATCGCGCACGGGTGGGTGCTCCAGCCGCTTCGGTGCCGTGCCAGGCCCGATGCCGTCACCCGTGATGATCGCGGCTACCTGGGCTTCACCGAAAACGAGTTCGGCGCGCTCTTCCGGATCATCGGCGTCGACGGGTACGTAGGCGGCGCCGGCCGCGAGGATCGACAGGATTGCCACGTACAGCGAACGCGAACCGGACGGCATCCGGATGCCGACGCGATCACCCGCGCCGACTCCGGCATCGGCGAGCCAGCGCGCGCCCTGTTCGATTTCGCCCAGCAGTTCGGCGTACGACAGCGTCGTCTCACCGTCGTCGATGGCAGGTGCTTCGGGGTTGGCTTGCGCGGATGCCCGCACGATGTCGATGAGGGTGCGCGGCGCAGGTGCCTGCGTCGAGCGGAGAAATACGGACGGAATCCCGAAAGACGATTCCGTTTCCGCGTGCGGCTGGAGTGGCAAACCCGTTGATCCTGTTCTGCTCATGAATCTCAGTCGTGCGACCTGTCGAGTTGTTATCTCATGACAAGTTTGCGAGTTGGTGAACAGTTCTGCCTAATGCAACATGCCGACGCGGCGCTTATTCCGAGTTTGTGACGCTCTGCAGGTGCCCTTCAGCCGAATCGGCGAACTCCGGAGTGTCGAATACCTCGCCGCCCAGCGGATCGACGGCACGAGAATCTGCGGAGATGTCGACGACGCCGGTATCCGGGTTGATGTTGACCGCGTGCTGCGGTACTTCGTGGACTGCGACGAACATGTGGGTATCACTCGGATCAGTGGTGATTCCTGATTGCGACGGCGTCAGCCCGGCGAAGCTCGACGAGATGTTCAGATCACGCAATCGTTTGGTCGACGGTGGTGGCACGTCGACCGAGCTGTTGGTGGTCGAGATCCGCAAGTACCGCGGAGCCGCGGCAACCTCGTATCGGAACGCCTTGAGCATCGACAGACACGCCAGCACCATGATGATCGAGAACGGCACAGCCGTCGCGATAGCCACGGTTTGCAGGGCGGTCAGTGATCCACTGCCGCCGACAAGGAGCAGAACAGCTGCGGCGGCGCCGGACAGGAAGGTCCAGTAGACCCGGGTGATCTTGGATGTCTCGAGATTGCCGCCCGTCGCGAGAATGTCGATGACGATCGAACCCGAGTCGGCCGACGTCACGAAGAAGAACACGATGACAACGATCGCGAGAACACTCGAGATAGTGCCGAGCGGAAGACCGTCGAGCAGCGTGAACAGCGACGTGTTGGTGTCGACGGCGCCGGACGCGTCGAGCATGGTGCCCTCGTTGCGCTGACGCAGGATGCCGGAGTTGCCGAAGATCGTGAACCACAGCGAACCGACGAGTGTGGGCGCGAGCAGAACACCGAACACAAATTCACGGATGGTGCGTCCACGCGAAATGCGGGCGATGAACATGCCGACAAACGGCGCCCAACTCATCCACCATCCCCAGTAGAAGATCGTCCACGCGCCGGCCCAGCCGTCGTCGGCAAACGGAGAGGTGCGCAGCATCAGTTCCGGAAGGGCCTGAACGTAGCCGCCGAGGTTCTGCACCCAGGACTGCAGGAGGAACAGCGTGGGGCCGAGGATCAGCACGAACAGAGCCAGAACCGCGGCCAGGATCATGTTGATGTTGGAGAGCCACTTCAGTCCTTTGGTGACACCGGAGACCACGGAGAAAGTAGCCATACCTGTCACGATGACAATGATGGCGATGACCAACCAGTTGTCGGTCTCCACCCAGCCGAGGTAGTCGAGGCCGGCGGTAATCTGCTGAACACCGAATCCGAGCGAGGTCGCGACTCCGAACAGGGTGCCGACGATCGCAACGACGTCGATGGCGTGCCCGATCTTGCCCTCGATGCGGGCGCGTCCGAGTAGGGGTTCGAGGAGCCAGCGGATCGACAGCGGGCGACCCTTGCGGTAGGTCATGTACGCCAGTCCGAGGCCGACGACAACGTAGATTGCCCACGCGTGCAGGCCCCAGTGGAACATCGTCAGTTCCATGGCCTGATTTGCGGCCGCGTCGGTCGATCCTGCTACCCGGCCCGCGACCGGCGGGTCCACGTAGTGCGAAAGTGGTTCTGCCACTCCGTAAAACACCAGACCGATGCCCATGCCTGCACTGAAGAGCATGGCAAACCAGGACATCATGCCGAACTCGGGTTGTTCGTCGTCGCGGCCGAGTCTGATGTTGCCGATCCGGCTGATCGCGCAGTAGAGCGCAAAGACCACAAATCCGGTGGCAGACAGGATGTACCACCAGCCGACACCATCGGTGATGGCGTTGTTGAGGCTCTGGAAGGCGTCGGACGCAGTCCCGGAGTAGATCACAGCAAAGGCGATCAACCCGAAGATCACTATCGATGCCGGGACGAATACGGGTTTCCGTAGTCCCCTCCACGCGTTTTTGACCGCAGTCATCTCGCTCCTTCACACAGTTCAGCGTTCTTGTCGCACTCCGGCGACATCGTCGACGCGCTCAGCCCTCGTACGGCGGCCACAGGTCACGTAGGTGGGCATGCGCTCGCACCATCGCAGTAAAGACCGGGCTATTGCTTTGCAATTCAACGTAGCTGCGCAGTTCTGTCGACTCAAATGAATGAAAGATGGTGCAGTGTTGACGAATCTGCCGGTCTTGTTCGACTATCGATCTGTATTTTGTTGCTGTTTAAGGATTCTCGTAATCGTTTGCTCGAAATCTGTTCGAATCTCTCTGGAATACAAGGAATGAAGGGTCAATGCGAGATTCGGAACGAATCGTATTTGTCAAACTCGGTGAATGATTCTGTAGGTCAAGCGCTTATGGCCCGTGAATGGTCCTCGAAAGGTTGCGGTGCCACGGAGGCCGAAACGTTACCGTGATGGTGGTCACCACGAAGAGATGTCGGGCGATTTGTCGGAGTCGAGAGCGTGTTCTGCGTTGGGGTTGACAAGCCGGTTGACTCCTGCCATTCTCGTTTGCAGGTCACGAGTACCAGTGTTCAGCCCCGGCTTGCTGGTCGGCAACCCTCCTCCGCGGTGGGGTGCTCCGGGTGACGACCCGGCTGTATCCGAAAACGGATTCGGCAAGCGCGGACTCTTCCGGGGACATCACCCGAACGAATGAGTCCTTGAACGTGAGGATTGTCTTCGATGACTGCTGTTCTGAGTGCCGATACCTGCACCGCTCCCATTGCCAAGGTTTCTGGTGCCGACCTACAGGTTCCCCTCGTCCAGGGTGGCGAGTGTTCCTACGCGAACTTCGACTACGCAGCGAGCGCGCCGGCATTGGCCCAGGTCACCGACCGCATTGCAGAACTTCTTCCCACGTACGCCAGCGTCCACCGTGGTGCCGGATACGCCTCCCGCATCTCCACGCTGACCTACGAGAACGCTCGCGAATCGGTTGCTCGCTTCGTGAACTGCGCTGACGATCAGGTTGTCGTCTTCACCCGCAACACCACGGACTCGCTCAATCTTCTCGCTCAGTCCGTGCCCGGCAGCACCGTCGTTCTCGACGTCGAGCATCACGCAAACCTGTTGCCCTGGAACGACGCTCGCATCGTCACGGCCGCCGATACCGTCGAAGAGACCATCGAGCGCCTGATCGCGGAACTGTGCACAAAGCCCGCCGCGCTCCTCGCCATCACGGGAGCGTCCAACGTGACCGGCGAGATCCTGCCGATCGCACGCCTCGCGGACATTGCACATCGTTGTGGTGCACGCATCCTCGTCGACGCCGCTCAGTTGGCTCCCCATCGGCGTATCGATCTGCAGGAATGCGGAGTCGACTACCTCGCGTTCTCGGGTCACAAGCTGTACGCACCGTTCGGTGCCGGCGTCCTCGTCGGTCGCCGCGACTGGCTCGACGAGGCCAAGCCGTACCTTGCCGGTGGCGGCGCTGTCCGTGAGGTGACGCTGGAATCCACCGAGTGGGCCTGTGCTCCCGCCCGTCACGAGGCCGGTTCGCCCAACGTCCTCGGTGCTGCTGCAATCGCCGCAGCCTGCGACGCACTGACCGCGCTCGACTTCGACGCCATCTCGGAGCACGAGAAGGCGCTCACCGCTCAGCTGACCGACGGACTGGCCGCCATCGCCGGCGTCAACTTGCTCCGGTTGTGGGCCGATGCTCCCGACGCCGTCGGAATCGTCACCTTCACGGTCGACGGCTACGAGGCCGGCGAGGTTGCCGCATTCCTCTCCGCAGAACACGGCATCGGCGTCCGCGACGGACGCTTCTGCGCGCACCCGCTGCTCTCACGTCTCGGCCTGTCCGGCGGTGCCGTGCGCGCCAGCCTCGGATTGGGCAGCAGTTCCGACGACGTCACCCGCCTGATCAACGCCGTGAGCATCCTGGTTTCGAATCAGCGTGATTGGAACTACGAAAAGTCCGCCGGTGCATGGAATCCCGTGCCCGAGACCCGCACTTTCCTTGGTGGCACCGCCGGCGACGCCGGCGCAGCCGAATGCGTTTGAGCCCACATCCGGATGCACTGATCGAAATAGGCAACTAACATGGCAGACATGACAACTGCGACGTTTGGAATGTGTACGAGCTGACGATCGTCTCGCGCTCACTCCTCCCTCCATACTTTCGGAGAAACACATGTCTTCTATCGCATCTCATTCCCTGCACGTAGCTGTTGAACTCACCGGATTCGGCCACCACCCCGCCGCCGAAGGAGCTCCCGGAAACCTTCCGCTCATCGGCGCGGATTACTGGGTAGATCTCACCGAAGGTGACACCCTTCTCGATCTGACGGCCTTCCCTGTCAATGTCATTCGTATCCGGGCCAGCGACCTGCGCGACGCGCAGGCTCAGCGCGCCCAGATTCGTGCAGCGATCGCCGAGGACGGCCGCGATCCCGACTCTGTTGCAGTGTTGGTCGATCTCGAAGTTCTGATCGCTCCGGAAGCGCGGGCCGCGCGTAAAGAGTTGGCGCAGTTGGACAGTGCGCTGAACGTCCCGCGAGTCCCGGCGTCGCTGCATTACGTCGGTACGCCGTCCGGGCTCGGCAGTTTGATTGCCGATATTCGGGCTGCCGACGTCGCAGACGGTGTGACTTTGCTCCCGTTGTCGTTGCCTCGAACTCTCGAACATCTTGTCGGCGAAACCATTCCGTGGCTGCAGTCGCGGGGATTGGTGACTCCGGCCACCGCTGTCGACGAAGTTCTCGGTCGCTTCGGATTGCCCCAGCGTCAGCGCACTCTCGCGTCCTGATCACCGATTGCATCTGCGTACAGGTGGAACAGCGAGGGTAGTTGGTCGGCGCCGTCCACCTGTGCCAGAAGTGTCCAGCACTGCGCAGTGATCGACCGCGCTCTCTTGCCGATCCAGTTGGTGGGCAGTAGTTCCGGTGGCAGGAGCGGATCGGGTTCCATTGCTCGCGTGAATTCCGCGGCGAGTTCGATTGTCATCGTGACGGCGTCGGTGGCAGTGAAGGCTGAGGTGTTCCGCAGTTTTTGCAGGCGCGCGGTCGCCACGTTCAGTAGCTGATCGTATCCGGCCGCAATCTGATCCAGCGGCCACAATTGTGCGGCAATCTTCGAGGGGTCTTCGAGGGGGCCCACTTTCAGATCGCGAGTGGTGAGCGAAGACAGATACTGTTCGACGTCGAGTTGGGCGGCTGCATCGAGAACATAGGGTTCCCACGCGTGCGGCGAGACGTACAAGCCGCCCTGCACCAGGGCTCCACCGAGATAGGTCACCCTGGTGCGCAGTGCATCTCGCGCTTTCCGCGACGACTCCGGAATTGCGAATCCCACCACATGCCAGCGCCCATCCCACGGCGTCGTGGTGCCTCGATCTTGTTGATAGGCGAGCCGAACGAACTCGACGTCGGGTTCCATCTCCCGCACGGCTTTCGTGGTTGCCCGCAGCGTGGCCTGGCGCCCACGCCCCTCCTGTGTGAACTTTCCCTCGGCGACCAACCGCTTGATGCACAGTCGAATCTGCTGGTCCGTCATGTCGAGGGCGCCTGCGGTGGCATACAGAGTGTGCCCGTCGACAGTTCCGTCCGTACGCAGAAGTCCCTCGATCAGAATCCGCGTGGGTACATCGACAGCTGTCATCGCTCAGCCCTTTCTTTCCTTCTCGACATCTTCGCCCCTCACTGTACTATCGAAATAGCAACGGTCGTTCGAGATTCGTACGTTAGGGCGGGGAGATGGCGGTGCAATCGGTGAGCGAGAGGACGAACAGCCCACGTTTACGCAGGTGGGTGATCACTTCTCTGGGGGTGGTCGTTGTACTGATCATGGGTCTGGTCGGCTGGACCGTGTACCAAAACACCTACGACATCCGTGAGGACAAAGTGACGATCACCGGGGGATTGGTGCCCCTTCAGGGAGTCCTGGCACTTCCCGATCGCGGTGACGGTCCCTTCGGGCTCGTGGTTTTTGTCCACGGAGACGGACCGATAGATGCAACACACGAGACCTTCTACCGGCCGCTCTGGGAGTCGTTCGCGCAGGCAGGCTACGCGTCACTTTCGTGGGACAAACCGGGGGTCAACGGGGCGCAGGGCAATTGGCTGGATCAGAGCATGGATGATCGAGCCGCGGAGACACAAGCGGCGATCGAGTGGGCGCGGGGACGCTCGGATATCGATCCGGCTCGCATCGGCCTGTGGGGTGCGAGTCAGGCAGGCTGGGTGATGCCCAAGGTGGTGAACCTCGATTCGGACATCGCGTTCGTCATTGCTGTGGGTCCCGCGATCAACTGGCTAGAGCAAGGTGAATTCAATACTCGTGCAGAGCTTTCCGAACGGAATGCGTCGGCCGACGAGTTCGGGAAGGCCCGGGCCGACCGAGCGAAGAACTTGGACCTGTTGGCCAGAGGTGCGTCGTTCGACGATCTCGTGGTGTCCGGTGAGGCTGACGGTCTCACCGAAGAACGGTGGAACTTCATCCGGAAAAACTATCGGTCTGATGCCCGAGCCGATCTCGAAACCGTGGATGTTCCGGTGCTCTTGATTCTCGGCGGACATGACGTGAATGTCGACGTGGCAGATACGGAATCGGTATATCGCGAATTGCTCGACTCACCAGGGCAATTGGTGGTCAAGAAGTACCCTGAAGCGACTCATTCGCTGGTGGAAAAGAACCTCGAAGACTCCGAACTGATGTCGACCCTGGTGGCCGTCCTTGCTCCTCGTTCGCTCTTCGCGCCCGGGTATCTGGCGGACCAAGCCGCATTCTTGGCGGGAATTCGGGGCTGAGTGAAGTGACGGACTGTGATGCCGTGCTCGTCGATCCGGACGGTTCCGTCCTCGTGCATGCGCTCAGATGACCATGTGGCAATAGATGCGGTCGCCACGGTGCACTGCCCCGGTTGCCAGTTCGGCAAGCTCAGTGAGAAACGGCACGGAATCCTCGGAAGGTTCGATCGTCTCGTCGATTGCCCAAGCGCGAGCCGCTGCCATCACACCTTCGGCATCCAAACCGGCTAGCGCGTCCCGTAGTTCGTCGGCGACGGTCAGGACGTAGGCGTCGCCGTCGTCGTTGACGGCAACCAGCGATCCTCGCCTGGGTCCGGCTGTGATCTCGTCATATGCCTTGCCGGTGAGCACCGACTCGAGGCGACTGAGGGAGACGATCGGGTCGACACGCTTGGCTTGCACAGGGTCGATCGGCCCGTCGTCCAATGCGGTGGCTGCGGCGGCATCCGAGGGGGCTGCGAAGTAATCGGTGATGGCAGACATACGCCGCATATTCTCACATCTGCCTGACCGCCGGTGGGCCTGGAATTAGGAAACCGTCGGCACCTGATGGTGTCGACGGCTTCGCAAGTGTCAGTGCCCGCCTTGCGCCTCTCGGCAAGTGGCCGCTCGAAGCGGCATTTCTGGGGTGGTACCCGGGGCAAAGAACCGAACACCGACAGCCAGTACAACGACCGGGTCCTGGAAGTTATTCCGCAGCCGTCACCTGCGGGTATTGATCATCCGAAGCGCAAAACGGAACAAGACCGCAGCGCCAAGGCCGACAGCGAGGCCCGCAAGAACGTCGGTGAGAAGGACTCCGATACCAACACCGAGGACCGTCGCGGCCGCGACGGCAAGGGCGACATCAGCGCGAGGAGCGGCTATCGCGAGGTCCTTTCCCGAGAATCGAACGAGTGCCGGTCCAGCGGAGCATGCCATAAATCCGTTCTCTGTGGGTGTGACGCGGCGGGCGAGCCAGGCTCCGTCTTCTCTGAGACAGACGCGAAGCGGGACGCAGTCAGAGTCGCGTCGGCGTCATTTGCTGTTTCGGCAAGGAACGTTGCACCAACCGTGGAGATTGCTCATCCTGGAATGCATGAGCCACGAACACCATGACCCCGAACACCATGACCCCGAACACCATGACCACGCACACCAGAACCACGACAACCACGCTGACGCGACCGAGAACCCGTATGCCAAGGCGGATGCCCAATTCTGGAACTCGCTGTATGAGGAACGCCCAGCACGGTGGAGCGGAAACCCCAACCCGCAGTTGATCGCCGAGGCTTCCGACCTCGCGCCGGGTACCGCACTCGACGTCGGCTGCGGCGAGGGCGCCGACGCTCTGTGGTTGGCACGCCGCGGGTGGAAGGTCACGGGCACGGATATTTCGTCGGTGGCGCTCAGTCGCGCTAAGGCCCACGTCGAGGGCTCTGGCGTTGATATCGAGTGGCTGGAAGCAGACCTGACCAAGTGGGATCCGCAGGGCCGTTCGTTTGATCTGGTGTCCGCGCAGTTCTTCCACATGCTCGAACCCGCACGCGGGGAACTGTTCCGAGCTCTCGGTGAACTGGTTGCACCGGGTGGCCATTTGCTGATCGTCGGCCATTCGCCCCACGAGTCGCCGACGGAGCACCATCGGGCAATGCTGCACACGCCGGACTACGTGGAATCACTGTTCACGGATGGGTGGAAGGTGTTGGTCTCGGAGTCGCGGGAGCGCGATCTTCCCGCGAACCCCGAGATGCATCACACCACGGATACCGTTGTGCTGCTTCAGCGATTGAGTGCGAGTACCGACAGCAGCTCGTAAGCGACGTGAGCCGCTGCGATACCGGTGATCTCGGCGTGGTCGTATGCCGGCGCGACCTCGACGATGTCGGCGCCGACCACGTTGAGGCCCACCAAACCTCGCAGTGTGTTCAGCAATTCGCGCGACGTCATGCCGCCCGCTTCGGGTGTTCCGGTACCCGGAGCGTGGGCGGGATCGAGTACGTCGATGTCGACGGAGACGTACACCGGGCCACCGTCGAGGCGCTTACGCATGCGCTCGACGATGCTGGCGACGCCGTCGACCTCGTAATCGTCGCTGCGAATCACCTGGAAGCCGAGCACTCGGTCGTCCTCGAGGTCCTTCTCGCTGTAGAGCGGTCCGCGGATGCCGATGTGCTGTGAGCGCTCCATGTCGATGAGGCACTCTTCGCTGGCGCGGCGGAAAGGTGTTCCGTGCGTGAAGGGTTGGCCGAAATAGGTGTCCCACGTATCGAGGTGGGCATCGAAGTGCAGCACGGCGATGGGTCCGTGATCGCGTGCGAGTGATCGCAGGATCGGCAGCGCGATGGTGTGGTCGCCACCGAGCGTGAGCACCGAGGAGCCGTCGGCGCGCAGGTCGGTGACCGCGGATTGAATCGTCGTCAACGCTTCCTGGATGTCGAAGGGGTTGACGCCGATGTCGCCGAAGTCGGCAACCTGCTGGTTGGCGAAGGGGGAGACCTTCAAAGCCGGGTTGTACGGACGCAGCAACTTCGACGCAGCGCGGATGTGACCAGGGCCGAAGCGCGCGCCGGGACGGTAGCTGACCCCTGAGTCGAAGGGGATTCCCAGGATGGTCACGTCGGCGCGCGACACCTCGTCTAGACGCGGCAGGCGCGCAAAGGTGGTCGGTTCGGCGTATCGGGGGACTCGAGTCGCGTCGACTGGTCCGATGAACGATCCGGAGTCGTTGGTGGCCATGTGTGGGGTCCCTGCTTGTGAACGGCACATCGGTGATGTAGCTCTCTGTGCAAGTATGGTTTCTTCAAGAAGCCTATTTGTCAACTCTTGTTTCCTATAAGGGACATATTGTGTTGAAGGAGTTACCGCGTGGTGAAGATGAAGGACAGCTCGGAGCCTGGTGGGCCGCAGATCGGGGCCAGGCTCAAGGCTGCCCGTCAGTCGAAGCGGTTGACCCTCGACGACCTGGCCGCTTCGTGCGGAGTGACCAAGGGATATCTGTCGAAACTCGAGCGCGATCACGTCAACGCGTCGGTGGCGACCCTGATCAAGGTGTGCGCTGCACTGGAGATCCCGGTCGGCTCGCTGTTCGAGAACGCGACAGCAGGTGAGGTGGTGCGCGCCGACGCTAGGCCACAGATCAGCTTTGGCGGCGAAAAGATGGCGGAATTCCTGCTCACGCCGTCGAATGAGCGTCGCATCCAGGTGCTGATGAGCGAAATCGAACCCGGTGGGGGAAGTGGGCGGGAGTACTACAGTCTGCCGGCCGATGTGAACTTCGTTCACGTCCTCGAAGGTGGTTTGCGGGTGTCGTTCGAGGGTGGGAGAACCGACCCGGAAAGTGAGTCCGTCGACGCGGAGGACGTGGTCCTCCAGGTGGGGGATTCGTTCACCTTTGCTCCGCGTCACAACCACAGTTTCTCGGCTGAGGGCACCGTGCAGGCCAAGGTTCTGTGGGTGTTGAATCCGGCTTTGCCTGAGGGTCCACGCGTTCCTGCCTGATATCCCAGGTTGATTTTTAGGAAACTCTAGTTGACAGATTGGTCGTTGCCGATCACCCTTTGTAGTCGTCCCCGTCGCATACTGACGTCACGGAACTTCTCGAGGAGCGCACGATGAAGGTCGATTCCCTCCGTGTCGGACTGTTTCAAGGCCCGCTCACGTCGAAAGATGCCATTGCGTCGGTGGAGTGCAATGTGGAGGCGATCGGGGCCGCAGCACGCGCAGTGGCGGCGTCGGGGGCATCCATCCTGGTGACGCCGGAGATGTCCGCAACGGGATACAACATCGGTGGACTGGTCGGAACGCGCGCGGAACCGGCGGACGGACCGATCTTCGATGCGATTGCGGCGGTCGCGGTCAGCACCGGAATCACCATTGTCTACGGCTATCCTGAACTCTCCGGCAGCGATGTCTACAACAGCGTGCAGGTAGTAGGGCGCAACGGCCTCTCGCTTGCCAACTACCGCAAGACGCATCTCTTCGGGGCGCTCGATCGTGAGAATTTTGTGCCAGGCGACACTTTGGTTATCGGATTCGATCTCGACGGAATCCGGTGTGGTCTGTTGATCTGTTACGACGTCGAATTCCCCGAAGCTGTTCGTGCCCATGCTGATGCCGGAACCCAGTGGTTGATCGTGCCCACCGGACTGATGGCTCCGTACGAACACATTGCACAGCAAGTTGTTCCGGCTCGTGCCTACGAGAGCCAGATGTTTGTGACCTACGTCAATCGCTGTGGTTCGGAGTCCGAACTCACCTATTGCGGGTTGTCGTGTGCGATCGATCCGACCGGTAGGGAACTGGCCCGAGCGGGTGCCGCGCAGGAACTGATTCTTACCGATATCTCCGCCGCGGTTGTCACTCGATCACGTTCGCTCAATACACATCTCGATGATCGTCGACTCGATCTGTATCCCGACTATCGCTCCCAGCGAGAGGGCCGCCGATGACCGTTCCCGTAGCTCCGGACAGTTCCTCCGAGCCGGGGCCGTTGCCTCCGCTGACGATGTTCGGCCCCGACTTTCCCTTTGCCTACGACGATTACGTGGCCGACCCGGCTGGGTTGGGATCGGTGCCCGACGTCGCGTTCGGTACCGAAATCGCGGTGATCGGCGGCGGGCTTGCCGGCATGATCGCGGCGTACGAGCTGCTCAGAATCGGACTCAAACCGGTTGTCTACGAGGCAGATCAGATTGGCGGTCGAATGCGCTCGGTCGAATTCGACGGCTACCCAGGCGTAGTCGCGGAGATGGGTGCGATGCGATTCCCGCCGTCGTCGACAACGCTCTTCCATTACCTCGACGAGATGGCGCTAGAGACCCAGGAGTTCGCCAACCCGCTGGCAGGGGTGACCCCGAGTACCGTCATCGACCTCAAGGGCGAAAGCCACTATGCGCACACACTCGAGGATTTGCCGCCGATCTTCACCGAGGTCGCACAGGCGTGGGCACGCACTCTGGAAGACTACGCCGATTTGATTCCCATGCAGCAGGCAATTCGGGACCGCGATACCGCTGAGATCAAGCGGATCTGGAACGAGTTGGTGGTGCGATACGACGACCAGACGTTCTACGGATTCCTCGCCGCGTCGAAGCACTTCAAGTCCTTTCATATGCGGGAAGTGTTCGGGCAGGTAGGATTTGGTACCGGCGGCTGGGATACGGATTATCCCAATTCGATCCTCGAGATCCTTCGTGTGGTCATCACAGCAGCCGATGACGATCACCGTGGCATCGTCGGTGGATCGCAGCAGTTGCCGTTGCGGCTGTGGGACCGAACCCCCGCGCAGATGAGGCACTGGCCGGCAGGCACAACGGTTTCTTCGCTGAATGGCGGGAAAACGCGGCCCCGTGTCACTGAACTGCGACGCACCGAACCGTGTCGGTTCACGGTTGTCGATGCCGAGGGTTTCATCCGAACATATGCGAGTGCCATTGTGACTGTGCAGAGCTGGATGCTTCTCAACAACATTCGCTGCGCCGACGATCTGTTCCCGATCGATCATTGGACTGCGATCGAGCGAACCCATTACATGGGCTCGACCAAGGTATTTGTTCTTGTCGATCGTCCGTTCTGGAAAGACAAGGATCCCGAGACCGGTCGCGATTCGGTGTCTATGACACTGACCGACCGCATGAGTCGCGGCACGTACCTCCTCGATCAAGGGGAAGGGAAACCCGGCCTGATCTGTCTGTCGTACACGTGGTCGGATGATTCGTTGAAGTTGTTGGCGCTGAACGCTACCGAGCGCATGGAGATCATGTTGCGCTCCTTGGAAGAGATCTACCCCGGCGTCGATTTCCGTAGTCACATCATCTCCAGTCCGGTCACGCTGTCCTGGGAAACCGAACGCGACTTCATGGGTGCCTTCAAGGCAAATCTGCCCGGGCATTACCGGTACCAGGAGCGGCTGTTCTCGCACTTCGTGCAAAGTGACTTGGAACCGCGTCATCGCGGAATCTTCCTCGCGGGCGATGACATCTCCTGGACGGCGGGCTGGGCCGAGGGAGCGATCCAGACGGCTATCAACGCAGTGTGGGGCGTCGTCCACCATCTGGGCGGTTCTACGCCGTCCGGGAATCCTGGTCCTGGGGACGTCTTTGCGGATCTGGCGCCGATCCGGCTGGGTGACTGACCCGAGATTTGCAACTGCCGGATTGTCGTGTCCGGGGAGGGTTTGTACTCCTATCGGGCACGAACTTTATTCGGTGATGCACGTAACACTGGAAAGTGTTCGGATCCAATACTTTCCAGGAGGGTGTTCAATGGCGAGCACATCAACGGCAACCAAGTCAGAATTCGCGGACTCAGCGGATCCAGCGTTGGGACTGGTTGCCGAGTTGGCAGCAGCAGGGCAACGACTGGTATTTCGTCAGGGCGACGAACTGACCGGCGTGGTTCTGTGGCCGTCCGGAGAGCCCTCCCTCTCCGATCTGTGCGAGAACTTCGAATCCCTCGGACTTCGAGTGTCGACGCACCGCCCGCTTCCGACAGTTCTCGGATCGGCGCATCATTTCACCTTCGAGCCGTGCGCCTTCGACGGCGGTGCACTCGAGAAGATGGCCTCGGCTTTCGAAGCTGTTGTTGCCGGTAGGACCCGGATGGACAACTTCTCCAGCCTGATCGGCCGAGCCGACATCACGTGGCGTGACGCAGAGTTGCTGCGCGCGGCGTGCCGGTTCCTCGCGCAGGCACGAATCGGGCTGTCCGAAGGCTACATCGTGGGAGTATTGCAAGCGAAGCCCCTATTCGTTCGGGCGGCACTCGGACTGTTCACTGCGCGATTCGACCCGGCAGTGCCGAAGCGCAGTGTGGCGGTTGCCGCCGCGATCACCTTGATCGACGAGTTGGTCGACAGCGCAGACACTCTCGACGAAGATCGGGTTCTTCGCGGTGTTCGCTCGTTTCTCCAGGCAACATTGCGGACCAACTGGTACCTGCGCGACGGCGCCGGCAATCCGCTGTCGTATGCGTCGTTCAAGATCGACTCCCAGGTTCTGTCGACGCCGCAGAAAACCGTTCCGTTCCGCGAGATCTACGTCAGCGCACCCAACGTCGAGGGCGTTCACCTGCGTAGCTCGTCGGTGGCCCGTGGCGGCCTGCGATGGTCCGATCGCTTCGAGGACTTCCGCACCGAGGCCTTGAGCCTCATGAAAACCCAGAGTGTCAAGAACTCGCCCATCGTTCCGACCGGAGCCAAGGGCGCTTTTGTCGTGCGCGGAACATCCACGCCCACACCGGACCATGTGCAGGAGTCGTACAGCACGTTCATTCGCGGACTGCTCGACGTGGTGGACAACATCGTCGACGGCTCGCCGGTACATCCGGCCGAAGTGATCGCCTACGACGGTGAAGACTCGTATCTTGTCGTGGCAGCGGACAAGGGAACCGCCCGGTTCTCCGACGTGGCGAACGGCATTGCGATCGAGCGTGGTTTCTGGCTGGGCGACGCCTTTGCGTCGGGTGGTTCGGCCGGCTACGACCACAAGGCCATGGGCATCACCGCCCGCGGCGCGTGGGTGGCTGTGCGACGCCATTTTGCCGAACGTGGTGTGGACGTCGACACTGATCCTTTCACCGTCGCGGGGATCGGCGACATGTCCGGCGACGTGTTCGGCAACGGAATGTTGCTCTCGCACAAGATTCGTCTGGTTGCGGCGTTCGACCACCGCCACATCTTCATCGACCCGAACCCGGACCTGGAGGCCACGTTCAGTGAACGCGCCCGCCTCTTCACCGTGCCGCGCTCGTCCTGGGACGACTTCGATCGCACCGTGATATCGAGCGGCGGCGGCGTGTGGCCGCGCAGCGCAAAGTCCATCAGTCTTCCGCGCGAGGCCCGCGACGCACTCGGAATCACCGAGGAGAAGCTCACCCCGCAGGAATTGATCCGGGCGATCCTGTGTGCGCCGGTCGACCTGTTGTGGAACGGGGGCGTTGGCACCTATGTGAAGGCGTCGGGCGAGAGCAACGTCGACGCGGCCGATCCGTCCAACGACGGTGTTCGTGTGAGTGCGGACGAATTGCGTGCCGGCGTGGTGGGGGAGGGCGGCAATCTCGGTTTCACACAGCGCGCGCGGATCGAATACTCTGCCGGCGGTGGACGAATCAACGCCGACTTCATCGACAATGCGGCCGGTGTTGCGACGTCGGACCGAGAGGTCAACATCAAGATCGCTCTTGCGGGGTTGGATTCCGGCTCACGAAATGCGCTTCTGGCGTCGGCCCAGGACGAGGTAGCCGCGTCGGTACTGAAGGCCAGCGAGGATCAAACCCTTGCCATCAGCCTGGCCGAGCATCGAGCACCGGCACTTCTCGACCAGCACGAGCGGCTGATCGAGAATCTGATTGCGGCGGGCGCCATGAAACGCGTCGAAGAATCGCTGCCGGATGCCAAGTCGCTTGCCGTGCGGGCCCGGGCAGGTCAGGGCCTTCTTCGCCCCGAACTTGCTGTGCTGGTTGCTCAGTCGAAGAATGTGCTGACTGCCGAGTTGGGTGCTTCCGAGGCCCCCGACAACAAGATCTTTGCCGACCGGCTGACGCAGTACTTCCCGCCGTCGGTGGTCGAGGCAGCGCCAGAGGCTGTGCAGGCGCACCGACTCGGACGCGACATCATCATCACTTCGGTGGTCGACGAACTGGTCAACCGCGTAGGGCCGGGTGTGCTGTTCCGGCTGGAAGAGCACTTGGGTGTGCGCAGCCCGGAAGCGTCGTTGGCGTATGCGGTGGTCAGTGAGGTGCTCGGCACCGAGGGTCTGCGCCGCGACATTCTGAACTCCGATCTTGATGCTGCCGAACAACTTCAGGCACTTGATCGACTGCAACAGTTGCTCGAGTCCGAAATGAGCTGGGTGCTGCGACGGCCAGGAGCGGCCGGACGGTTTGCGGTGAACCCGCGGGCAGACATCGATCGATGGTCGGGGCCGGTGCGCGAACTCACGGCGGGGCTGAACTCGAGCGAACGTATCGAGGTGTCCTTCGGAGCTCTGGCGTTGGCCGACCTTGCACTGCAGGAGAATACGTCGGTCCAGGCGGCTGCGACCGTCTACCGTGAGCTCGCTGCAGAGCTTGATCTGGGTGACGTGCTCGGCGGCGTCGACGTTGCCGTCGGAGCTTCACACTGGGAGGTCATGGGCAGCGCTGCCGTTCATGCTCGATTGACGACGCGATTCGCGGATCTGGTATCAGGTGCTCTCGACGACGATCGCGACGGTGTGGTGCAGCGGTGGTCGAGCGCCAATCTCGATGCTGTGCACCGATTTACGACGTTGATGTCCAGTGTTCGCCGCAGCGGTTCGCTCGACACTGCACGGCTGTGCACCGTCGACGCGGAACTCGAACTGCTGATCCGCGGCACATCGTCGTTCTTGTCAGCGGCTCTCCCAAGCGAGTAGCGACAGCAGCAGTTCAGCTCTGACCCTGGCCTCGCCGAGGTCGCATCGCAAGAGTTCTTCGACGCGGGTGATGCGACCTCGGAGAGTGTGCCGGTGAATACCGAGTTCGGAAGCGGCAGATTCCCATTGACCGTTGGCCTCGAGGTAGGCGCGGAGCGAGATCGCGAGGGCTGTTCCGTGTTTGTCGTCGTGTTCGGTCAGCACGGGAATCGTGTCGGCGGCCATGGCAACAAGGGCTTCTCTTGCCGGTTCGGACGCAAGAATCGTCGAACCCGTCAGTGCATCGAATTCGAGAATGCGCGCTGTAGCCGTTGTGAGGTTGGCTGCAGCGCGGGCTTGGACGAGTGCGCGCGCAGCGTCGAGGATTGGGTGCGGCGTGCTGATCCCGGCGCGAACAGCTTTGGATTCGCTCGGAGACAGCTGCGCCAGAAGCGCTTGTGCGGTGTCGATGGTATCGGTGCCACGAAGCAGCACCGTGAGTGCGGTGTTCTCCACCTGGGCAAAAAGAGGTCTTCCTGCGCGCGCAAGTGCGCTGTCCAGCTCGCGTAGAGCAGGTCCAAGCGCTGATCCTCGGATGTGGACGACGCGTACCAATCCGGTGGTGTCGCTTGCTTCGCCGAGATACGACGGCACGGCGTCTTCGGCGATTCGTCCGTCGAGTAGCAGTCCGAATGCCATCGAGTTCAGCTTGGATCGTTCGGCCCGCAGGCGCACTGGCTTCTCGAGTTCCAGGGTCAACAGTGAAACAGCATGTCCGAGAAGCACTCTGTCGATGTTGCTCAGTGGCCCCGAACCGGCCAGTGCAAGGTAGCCGTGCCAACTGTCGGTCACGCCGACCGGGGAGAGCGTAAGCGTCCGCTCGGGGGTGCTCTGCGAAATCGATGCCGGTGCATTGGGATCGCGAGTGGTCGCGGCCACGGCACGCACTTCGGCGATCAGCGACTTCTGATTTGCGGGATGTACGGCGGTGATGCGGTCGCCGACAAACGCAACCGAAGTTTTTGTCGCCGTGGCCAGTTCGCGCACGATCGCGGATACACCGCCGCGCAGCGCAACCCGGGTGATGCGCGTCTGCACTTCTGCCGCGCGCAGGACGGACTCGTACTCCTGCTGACTCAGCCGGGTCATCACCGCGCGGGTGACTGCCGCGAACGGGGTGGTGAACGGAACGTCGAGCAGGGGAAGTCCGCGACCGCGGGCAGCTGCGAGAAGCTCCGGCGGGACCTCTTTGTGAGAAAGTCCCGTTCCGAACCCCAGCGCTGACACTTCCGCCGACGCCAAACGGTCGACGTAGTCGGCAAAATCAGTGGCAGTAGCGCCCACGAATGCAAGCCCGGTGGTGAGCACCAGTTCCCCGCCCGAGAGCCACGGAGTGGGGTCCGTCAGCTCTGTGGCTTGTGCAAACGTGACCGGCTGAGTGGATGACGACGGGTCGGTCAGCAATGTCAGCGACAGGTGCTTCTGACGCAGTAGCCAGGAGATCGGAACGGTCACGAGTTCAAGGCTAGCGGGAGCTGCCGATATGGAGTAGGCCTGAGTATGTAGATATCCATTTCGGCACTGCTCGATGGTGCTCGCGCGTCGCATACTCGAATGCAATACACAACCGAGAGGGTGGTCACATGAGTGCAATCGAATACCGGCTTCCGCAGGAACGTCGCATCGTCACGGAGTTCCCGGGCCCGCGCTCGGCTGCGCTCGCAGAGCGTCGTAAGAAGGTTGTCGGCGCAGGCGTCGCGTCCACCCTTCCGGTGTACGTCGCTGACGCAGACGGCGGAGTGATCGTCGATGTCGACGGCAACTCGCTCGTCGATCTCGGTGCCGGTATCGCCGTGACCAGCGTCGGTGCATCCAACCCGGCTGTTGTCGCCGCAGTTCAGGATCAGGTTGCGCACTTCACCCACACCTGTTTCATGGTCGCTCCGTACGAGGGCTACATCGAGGTCGCCGAGCGCCTGGCCGAACTCACCCCCGGTGACCACGAGAAGCGTTCCGTTCTGTTCAACTCCGGCGCCGAAGCCGTCGAGAACGCCGTCAAGATCGCGCGTCACGCAACGGGTCGCGACGCCGTTGTGGTGTTCGATCACGCGTACCACGGCCGCACCAACCTCACGATGGCACTGACGGCAAAGTCCATGCCGTACAAGAGTGGCTTCGGTCCCTTTGCCCCCGAGGTCTACCGCGTTCCGATGTCCTACCCGTACCGCGAGGGCCTGAACGTCGACGGTTCGAAGATCACCGGTGAGCAGGCCGCACAGCGCGCCATCACGATGATCGAGAAGCAGATCGGCGCGTCGAACACGGCAGCCATCCTCATCGAGCCCATCCAGGGTGAGGGCGGATTCATCGTTCCCGCAGAAGGATTCCTCCCGACGCTCGTCGCGTGGGCCAAGGAGAACGGCGTCGTCTTCATCGCCGACGAGGTCCAGGCAGGCTTTGCTCGCACCGGTGCCTGGTTCGCCAGCGACCACGAGGGAATCGTCCCGGACCTGGTCACGCTTGCCAAGGGCATCGCCGGCGGTATGCCGCTCGCAGCTGTCACAGGCCGCGCCGACCTGATCGACGCAGTCCACCCGGGCGGCCTCGGCGGCACGTACGGCGGTAACCCCGTCGCCTGCGCCGCGGCGCTGGCATCCATCGACCAGATGCACGAGCTGGACCTCTGTGGTCGCGCCCGCACCATCGAGACCACCGTCGTCGGCCGAATGAACGCGCTGGCAAAGGAACTCGACGTCATCGGCGACGTTCGTGGACGCGGCGCCATGCTCGCCATCGAGCTGGTCAAGCCCGGCGGACAGGAGCCGGATGCCGACATCACGAAGGCCATCGCAGCTGCGTGCCTCGCGGCAGGCGTTGTGATCCTCACGTGCGGCACTTACGGTAACGTCATTCGTCTACTCCCTCCGTTGGTCATTTCCGAAGAGCTGCTCGACGACGCCCTGACCGTCCTCGAGTCTGCTATTCGCACTGCAGCACAGGAGAACTGACATGTCGAACGTCTCGGAACTTCTCGATTCCGTACCCCAAGGTCTCTGGCTGGGCGGCAAGCTCACGCCGGCCGAGAAGACCTTTGCGGTCTACAACCCGGCAACCGGCGAAGAGTTGGCTCAGGTAGCCGACGCCACTGCAGCTGACGGTATCCGTGCGCTCGATCTCGCTGCTGCGGCACAAGATGATTGGGCCGCGACGCCCGCTCGGACCCGTGGCGAGATCTTGCGTCGCGCGTTCGAGTTGTTGCACGCCCGCGCCGAGGACTTCGCGCTGATGATGACCCTGGAAATGGGTAAGTCGTTGGCCGAGAGTCGCGGTGAGGTCAACTACGGCGGCGAGTTCCTGCGTTGGTTCAGTGAGGAAGCCGTCCGCATCGGTGGACGTTTCACACAGGCTCCGGCCGGTAACGGTCGCATCCTTGTCACCAAGGAAGCCGTCGGACCGGTTCTTGCGATCACGCCGTGGAATTTCCCGTTGGCCATGGGAACCCGAAAGATCGGACCGGCACTTGCGGCCGGCTGCACCATCATCGTCAAGCCGGCCGAGGACACTCCGCTCACCATGCAGCTTCTCGGCCAGGTATTTGCCGACGCCGGCCTGCCTGACGGTGTGCTCTCGATCCTCCCGACCTCCGACGCCGCAGCTATCAGCGGACCGCTGATGGAAGACGCACGTCTGCGCAAGGTTACGTTCACCGGTTCCACCGGCGTCGGAAAGCTGTTGGTGCGCAATGCCGCTGACAAGCTTCTCCGCACGTCCATGGAACTGGGTGGCAACGCGCCGTTCATCGTCTTCGACGATGCCGACATCGATGCAGCTGTCGACGGTGCGATGCTTGCGAAGATGCGTAATGGCGGCGAGGCATGCACCGCAGCTAACCGCATTTACGTTGCCAACTCGGTGCGCGAAGAATTCACCGACAAGTTCACCGCCAAGGTTGCGGCCTTGAAGGTGGGTGCAGGTGACGCCGAGGGCACCAACATCGGCCCGCTGATCAACACCAAGCAACTCGCCACCGTCACCGGACTCGTCGACGACGCCGTGTCCAAGGGTGCTCGCGTGCGCACCGGTGGATCGGCGCCCGAAGGCCCGGGGTTCTTCTTCACCCCGACCGTTCTCGACCAGGTGCCCGCCGACGCGCGCCTGCTGAAGGAAGAAATCTTCGGACCTGTTGCAGCCGTAGTAGGTTTCGACACCGAAGACGAAGCCATCGCCGCAGCGAACAACACCGAGTTCGGGCTTGTGGCGTACTTCTACACCCGCGACATCGATCGCGCGATGCGCGTCTCGGCGAAGCTGGACACCGGCATGGTCGGCGTCAACCGCGGCGCGATCTCCGATGCCGCAGCACCGTTCGGTGGTGTCAAGGAATCGGGCTTCGGTCGCGAAGGCGGAACCGAAGGTATCGACGAGTACCTCGATACCAAGTACGTAGCGCTGTAAGTTCTTTCGCGAACAATGAAGGCCTCGCCGGATTCCCAGCGAGGCCTTCGTTGTTCGCGGTTATTGTCCCAGTGGAGTGGGGCGGTAGTACTTGCCCTCGTGATAAAGAAGCGGCGCCGCAGCGGAATCATCGTCTTCGTCGGCGTGAACTCGGGTGACAAGCCCGACAACAAGGGTGTGGTCGCCCACCGGAATCAACTGATCGACCGTGACGCGCATCCAACTGGGCGTGCCGTGCAGAACCGGCTCTCCGGTATCGAGGACAGCCCAGAGTGATTGATCGGCAAAACGCTGATCGGCGCTGCGCGCAAAGCGCTGGGCCAAATGCTGTTGGTGTTCACCGAGAAGATGAATCACCAAGGACTTTGCGGCCTTGAGGGCGGTGATGCTCGACGACGTCTCCGCGATGTTGAACGACACGAGCGGCGGCTCGAGCGAGAGCGACGAGAACGAGGTCGCCGTGAACCCTACCGGTCCGGTGCCGGAGTCGAGGGTGACAACAGTGACTCCCGCGGGGTGACGGCCCAGTGCGGCCCGGTAGTCGGCGGCGCAGATGCCGGTGGACAACTCGGGCGCGGTGGTCGCGTCGGGTGTGGTTGGGTTGGAAATATCGTTCGGCGTGTCAGTCAACGGGGCTCTCCGGTGGGAAATTTGGTCTTTCGACCCACTATAAGCGCGCGTCTGACCGTCCTTAGTCCATATCCACGGCAAGGCCGGCCGTGATGCGCAGCAGTTCCGGATACGTCGTGCGGAAGACTGTGTTCGGATGGCCCGCCGCGGCCCACAGGATCGGATACTGCTCGAGCGCGGTGTCGACGTACGTCGGCAGGTTGGTGGGGTGCCCGAGCGGCGCTACTCCGCCGATGGGTTGACCCGTTGCGGCCTTGGCCATCTCCAGAGGAGCGCGGGTCAGTTTGCCTTCGAGGCGCTCACCCGTTGCCTGCAGATTCACCTGGTGCGCGCCTGAGACCAGCAACAACACTGGATCGTCGTCGAGTAGGAAGACAAGTGACTTGGTGATCGCGCCTACCTCCACCCCGACAGCTGCCGCTGCTTCTTCGGCAGTGTGCGTCGCGTCGGCTTGCGTGACGATGACGCCGTGATGACCGCGAGCGATCAGGGTTTCGGCGACGTGCGAGGCGTTGGGGTGGAGGAGGCTCGTCATGAATTCAAGAGTAGGACTAGTCGGCGATTGTCACAGCCGGAGTTGGCACTGTGTCGGCGGACTTTCGGTTCTTCCTGATTGTAAATCCGAACAACATGGCGGCGCCGACCACGGCGTACAGGAAAAGCGTCAGCACGGGCTGGCCGACTCCGACGTTGCCGAAGTACACGATGCTTCGAACACCCTCGGTGCCGGCGCCCGGAGTGATCCACCGGCCGATCGCGGCATAGAACGACGGGAGCACATTCGAGCCGAAAGCGCCTCCGGCACTGGGATTGCCGAGGATGACAAACACTGCGATCGCCAACGGGACGGCGAGAACGCCGATTGCCGCGCGGAGTCCGACCGTGAACATTGCCGTACCGAACACGACGGCACTTCCCAGCAGTGAGAGCGGGAGCCAGTGCCCGGCAAAGGTCCCGAGAACATGCGACGTGATGAGTGCGCCAAACGCCCCGGAAATCACCGAGTACACGGCGATCACACCGGTATGCGCAGCTGCCTGGCGAAGCGTCTTCGGTGCACCGATGAACAGGCCGATTGCTGCGGCAAAGAGGTAGCCGCCCACAACCCAGCCGATCGAGAGGTAGAAGCCGGACAGGCCGCGGTTGTCGTGAGCGCCCACCGGGATCTCGTCGCGCACCACGAACTCGCGGTTCTGGCTGCTCTCGACCTGGGCAAAGATCGATTCGAGTGACGTTGCAATGGAGCTACCGCCCGCGCTGGCGGTGATCAGGGTGTCGGCTCCCGCCGGATTGATGACAAACGCACCCTGGATTTCGCGATCGTGGAGCATCCGACGCGCTGCGGCGGTGTTGTCGCCAACGCGCGCGTCGAGCGGGCTGCCGTCGATGGCGTTGAGCTTGTCGGCGACCTGCTGATCCATGCCGGCCGGTGTGCCCTGATCTGCGATGACCACAATCTCGATGTCACGTGGCGTCGGCTGATGGAACGCGGCGACATAGCTGAGGATGAAGCCCATCTGGAGCAGGATCATGCCGACGAACAGCGCGACCATGACTTTCGGGGCGCCGTATTTGGCCAGCAAGTTGTCGCTGGGGTGTTCGTGCTGCGGCGTGGGTGTTTCCGGTGCGGCGTGTGCCGGATGCGTTGTGGTCACGATGAGTCCTGATCTTGTCGAAAGTAAAGAGCTTGTCAATACCCTAGGTATTGAATACTCTAGGTATCGTGACTGAATCCCGTCAACCGGACTTCGTACCGGTAACCCGCCCCGGACGCGACGTTGTGCGGCAAAGACTGCTCGACGCTGCGGCGGAAGAATTTGGGGAGCAAGGATTCAGTGCTGCACGTCTCACCGAAGTGGCCCGCCGAGCGGGCTTCACGAAGGGCGCCGTCTACTCCAACTTCGAGTCCAAGCAAGACCTGTTTGCCGAACTATTTGCGCAACGGTCACTCGAACTTGCCGGGAGGGTGCTCGCCGAGATCGCGGGCATGAGCCCCACCGATGCCGCCGGCAAAAGCGGCGAGGCAATCGCGTCGTGGATGGCGGGCAACCCCGGGTGGTTGCTGCTCGTCCTCGAATTCGGGGTCCTCGCCGGACGTGACCCCCAGATCGCCCAGGCGTACCTCCGAGAGCGTCGGCACCTACGTAGTCAACTGGTGGAATTGATCGGAGCGCGAGCCCGGGAATGGGGCGTCGAGGATGCCTTCGATGTGCGGACTACCGCAATCTCCTTGATGGCCTTGATATCCGGATTGGTTCTCGAACACTCCGTGGACCCGGAAGAAGTCGATCAACAAGCAATGGGCGCCGCAGTGACCGCTCTATTTGCAGGCGCAGTCGCGCGGGCCGGTTTGCCTACCAGCTAACGAATTGGCGTCTGGGTGGCGTCGCAGTCGCGGATATTCGGTGCCGCGCGCCAATTGTGTGCCCGCAGGGACAACTAGCCGCGCGGCTGAACATTAGCCGCGCGGCAACCGCATCAATTCCGACATAGCAAACAAAACGCCCGCGACCGGAATCGGCCGCGGGCGTTCGAGCAAAGAAACTCAGACTGTTGCTGGAGTGTTCTCGTCGAGTTTCGGATCTTCGTTCGCGATCCGCTTGTTTCGGATAACGCTGCTGATAAAGGCCGCGCCGATCAAGAAGACACCAACAAGGCCGGTGATGATCTCGTTGATGTGAACACCGATGGACACCATCAGGATGACGGCCAGAGCGCCGATGGCCCAGTGAGCGCCGTGCTCGAGGTAGACGTAATCGGACAGCGTGCCCTTGCGGACGAGGAAGACGGTGATGGAGCGGACGAACATCGCGCCGACAAAGCCGAGGCCGAGAGCGATGATGATCGGGTCCGAGGTGATCGCAAATGCGCCGATGACGCCGTCGAAGGAGAAGGACGCGTCGAGGACCTCGAGGTACAGGAACAGGAAGAATCCGGCCTTACCTGTTGCCTTGGCCAGCTCGGTGGGTCCGCCTGACTTGACGGTCTCTTCGTCTTCGTCCTCTTCGGGAAGGTTGAATAGTTCACCCAACCCGTTGACGGCGATGTACGTGATCATGCCGAGCACGCCGGAGATCATGACCGTCGTGACCTTGTCGTCTGCAGCGAGGAAGGAACCTGCCAGAACCAGTGTGAGGCCGGCGACGACAACTGCGAGCTGATCCAGCTTGCCGATCCGCGCAAGGGGCTTCTCGAGCCAGGACAGCCAGGTGATCTCACGCTCTTCGAAGATGAAGCCGAGGAACAGCATCAGCAGGAACATGCCACCGAAGGCGGCGATGGTCGGGTGAGCGTCGGTGATCAGTGTTTCGTAGCTCGGATCGCCGTTGGGGAAGTAGGCGGCGTCGTCGGCCGGCGGGTTCAGCGCGAGGTCGAGTGCCGCGATCGGACCCAGGCCCGATGCCGCCCACACGATGACAAGCGGGAACACCAGACGCATACCGAACACCGCGATGACGATGCCGACGGTGAGGAAGATCTTCTGCCAGAAATCACTCATTCTTCGCAGAACGGTGGCATTGATGACGGCGTTGTCGAAGGAAAGCGAAATTTCCAGAATTGACAGGATGACAACGAGGAACAGAGCCTCGGGTCCGCCGTAGATGAACGCGACGATCATCGCGATGATCGAAATGCCGATCGATAAACCGAATATTCGCAGTACCACGGAGCGTGGCCCTTTCTAGTTGGTCAGTGCGCAGTGGTTACTGCAGCGGTTATCTCACCGCAATCGATACGAAGCCGGGGAGAGTTCCACAGCGTACTGCGGAACTCTCCCTTTGGTCAGCTCGACGGTAGGTCGACTATCAGACGTTGACGCCGTAGTCGCGTGCGATGCCCGCGAGGCCCGAGGCGTAGCCCTGGCCGATAGCGCGGAACTTCCACTCTGCGCCGTTGCGGTACAGCTCGCCGAAGACCATGGCGGTCTCGGTGGAGGCATCCTCGGACAGGTCGTAGCGGGCAAGTTCGTTGCCGTTGGACTTGTCGACAACGCGGATGTACGCGTTGCGGACCTGTCCGAAGGACTGCGAGCGTGCTTCTGCGTCGTAGATCGAGACGGGGAAGACGACGCTCTCGATGTTGGCCGGAACAGCGGCGAGGTTCACGTCGATCTGCTCGTCGTCGCCTTCGCCTTCACCGTCGGTGTTGTCACCCTTGTGCTCGATCGAGCCGTCGGGCGAACGCAGGTTGTTGAAGAAGATGAAGTGCTGGTCGGAGACGACCTTCTTGTCTGCACCTGCGCCGATTGCGCTGGCGTCGAGGTCGAAGGCTGCGCCGGTGGTGGAACGTGCGTCCCAGCCCAGGCCGACAACCACTGCGGTCAGGTTCGGGGCCTCCTTCGTGAGAGAGACATTGCCGCCTTTGGTCAAGCTGACGCCCATTCAGGGGTCCTTTCAAGAGAAGAGACATGGCCCGCGACGACGATTGGCCGTCTTGGGAATGTGTTTACCTCCTCCACCCTAACGGCACTTCGGGTGTGGCTGCGGTAACAGTGGAAATCGAAACGGAAGCGCAAGCAGTCGGCCCCGTAGGATTCAATCGTGGTAGGCAGATGGTCGGAGCGCTTCAATCGGGGGGTGAGCGTGGAGGAGTCGATCAGTCGTGCGCGGGAGGCGCAGACTGCGATGGTCTCGGCGTTTCTCGACATGGACAAGCGTCAGACGATTGCTTCCGCTGCTGTCAAAGCGTCGACCGAGCTCTTCCCCGAGCGTGGTCTGGGCGAGGCCTGGAAACCGGTGAGGGACAAGTGCTACGTGGCGGTGTCGAACTACCTGTCCACGAGCGAGCAGTACGGGAACGACCAAGCTCTCCATCGTGATGCGCGCACTGCCACTGCGGCCTTCGAGAAGTCGGTGGCCGAACTGGTATCCGCTGCTCAAAGCATTGATGCTTTCTACAACGGCAATCGAAGCCACCTCGAGCAGGCCACGGCGACGATGTCCACGATTCCGGTTCTCGGTCAGCAGGCGCGCACGGCTGCCGAGGCCGCTCGCCGCGCGTTGAGTGATACCGATCGGCGCTATTGCGAGTACCCGTCGGTAGTTGCGTCGTCGGAGCATCTGGACGCGTCCGTTGCCGCGCTCGCTCGGGCGGAACACGGTGAGCGGGCAGACGAAATCCGGGTCGAAGCCGAGCGGGTCAACGCCGCGGCAGCAGCACTCACGGAAGCATTGGCCCAGGCACCGTCCACACAGCGACATGCGCAGACGACGGTGTCGGCCGTGTCGACGAGGCTGGCTGCGGTGCGAACGCGGGTGGACCGCCTCGACCCTGCGTATTCGGCATTGCTCCGGGAGTTCAATGCCGCGAGTTCAGCAGATCTGGTCAACAACAGCAGTCGGAGTCGTGAACATATCGATAACGCCGCTGCCGATTTGAACGAGGCAATGCAGGCTTTGGATGTGGGCAATCCGGAACATGCGTTGGCGTTGATGGCAGATGCGCGGCTTCATCTTGCCGAGGCGGAAGCCTGCGTCGATGCTGTGACGGATCGTTTGACAACACTTCGGGCAGTTCGGGCAGATCCGACAGAAAAAGAGCGTCAGGTCCGTTTTCGTTTGAAAGACGCGCAGATGTTTGCCGTCAATCACGGTTTGGTGGCGGAATGGGGGTCCGTGCTCGATGCGCAGTTGGCGCGGATCGAACGGGCGGCTGCGTCACTGACGGGAACTCATCCGGACTACTGGTCGTATGTCATGCAGTTGGATTCGGTTTCGGCGTTCATCGCCGAAGTCGTCGAAAAGATGCGAACGCAAGCAGGAAGACGCTGACCAAGAACTGAATATGCAGGTCGGGGCCGATCGGGGGATCGGGATGGACACCCGAAAAATCAAGTGGGGGGCATGAAACGTGGAATTGCCATCGGTCATAGAGAGAAGAGACATGCAGCACTTTCAACACCTCGAGGATGATGTGCGGGAGCAATTGTTCCTGCATGCTCCCCGGACCTTCAGCGACTCCGACGAGCGAGACCTGCTGGCGATCGCTTTGGGCGCGACTCTCTACGTTCCCGCCACGCGGGCAGGGTTGGCCGAGATCGTGGAGAAGCGCGCTGGCGAAGGTGTCAGTTCGATGGTTCTCGATCTCGAGGACGCCGTCGCGGACGACGAGGTGGAAACTGCGCGGGCCAATGCCGTGGCCGCGCTCGACAAGATCGCGGCAACGGATGCGGTCGGCATGTTGCTCTTCGTCCGGGTCCGTGAAGTGTCCGACATCGCGGACATCGCACAATCGCTGACGATTGGGCGCGCTGCGCTGACCGGATTTGTCATCCCGAAATTCGGGAGTGAATCCGGCGAGTCATTCCTCGATGCCATCGCTGACGCGTCCGAAGCGCTCGGAAAGCATCTGTACGCCATGCCCGTACTCGAATCGCCGGAACTGGTACACCGTGATACCCGCGATCATGAATTGCGCAGTGTCCAGGAACTTCTTACTCGTCATCGGGATCGCATTCTCGCGGTTCGCATCGGTGCCACCGACATGTGCAGCACGTTCGGTATCCGCCGTGACCGCGACTTGACGATCTACGACGTACGTGTAGTTGTCGATGTCATCGCCGACATCGTCAATTACCTTGGCCGAGCCGATGGTTCGGGTTTTGTCATCACCGGGCCGGTGTGGGAGTACTTCGCGGACCACGAGCGTATGTTCCGCCCGATGCTGCGTGCGACGCCGTTCGAGGAGCACGACGCGGTGCGGTTCCGGCAGCACTTGGTGAGCCGCGACCTGGACGGTTTGTTGCGGGAAATCGCTTTGGATCGGGCCAACGGCATTCAAGGTAAGACGGTTATCCACCCGTCGCACGTTGCCGCGGTCAATGCATTGTCCGCAGTCACGCATGAGGAGTACCACGACGCTCTCGACATTCTGGGCGTCGAGGTGGGTGGGGTGCAGGCGTCCGGCTATCGGAACAAGATGAACGAGATGAAGCCGCATCGCAACTGGGCTAGGCAGACGGCTTTGCGCGCACGTGTTTTCGGCGTGACCAACAAGGGGATCACGTTTGTCGAACTGCTGACGGCGTTGGTCGATCGATGACCAGCAGCGTGGGATCGGTTCCCTGGGCCACAGAAGAATTCGGATTGGATCTTGTACACGGCGACTCCGCTGTCGGACGGACGGTGCCGGAGTTGGTGATTCCCGGACTGCGTCGCAATCCGCGCCGCGCGCACCTGTTGGTATCGACGGTACTCGGCAAGCACATCCCGACGCCGCCATCGGTCGTCATCGGGGCCGCCGACGATCTGGGTGATCTGGTGCGCGAGCGCCTGGGCGTCGGCGTTGACGTTGTTGTGCTCGGATTTGCCGAAACTGCAACAGGTTTGGGCCATTGTGTTGCAGCCCGCCTGCATGCTCACTGCTACTTGCATTCGACGCGCCGCGACGTACCAGGGGCTACTACGTTGGCCGGGTTCGAGGAGGGGCACTCGCATGCGACAAGTCACCTGATGCAACCGACGTCGGCGGAACTGTTCGAGAACAATTTGCCCCTGGTGTTGGTAGACGACGAAATATCTACCGGTGCAACAGCTATCGATGCCATTCGCGCACTGCACGGCCAGTGCCCGCGCGAGCGGTACGTCGTGGCCTCGCTGGTGGACATGAGAACCGACGAGCATCGCGCGGCCAGTGAGGATGCCGCGGCAGAATTGGGAGTGGCTATCGATTACGTCAGTCTCGCATCGGGTTCCACTGTTCTGCCGCTCGGTCTGACGGAACGAGTGACGGCGCTGGATGCTCCCACTCTCAATATTGCCGGTACCGATCGCGGTTCGGTCACCAGAGTGGACATTCCGTGGCCGGCGGCAGTGCCGGACGGAGGCCGTCACGGATTCCTCGACGCGGATTCGGCAGGTTTCGACAGCGCGGTCGAAGCCGCTGTCAGGGTTCTGGATTCGACGGTGGCGCCAGACCGTGCACTGATCGTGGTCGGTCACGAAGAGTTGATGTATCTCCCTCTTCGCATTGCGAGCGGTCTCGAACGCGGCGGCCGCCAGGTGCGGTACCAGACGACCACGCGGTCTCCGGCATACGTCATGGACCATGTTGGCTACCCGCTGCGTCGTGGATTCACCTTTGTCGCACCGGAATCCGGCGAGAACGAGCCGCGCTTTCTGTACAACGCGCAGTGGCCGGACGAGGCCGTCGACGCACTTGTCGTGCTGATCGTGGACGAACCTGCCGACACCGATCGCCTGATGGCGTCCGGCGGTGTCGTGGAGGCACTGAGAAATGCCGGGACCGATGTTGTCGTGGCAACGGTGCGCGGCGCGGACCCGTCGATGTTGCGGGATTCGAGAGAAGGTGAAGGCCGATGACGACGCCTCTGGTCGGACCGGAGTTCGGTTCGTATGCACCCGACGAAGTGACGTGGTTGCTCAAGGATCTGTCTCACGTGGACCTCGAAGCGGATGTTGCGCTGCGGGAGAAACGTATTCAGTCGGGTGAAGCACATTATGCCGAATCCCTTCCCATCGAGTACCAGCCCGATGCCGCGTATCGCGAACTGTTCGAAACCGTGTTGTCGGAGAGTGCGCCCAGGTTGGCGCGTGCGGTCGGAACGGTTACAGACCTGGTGCTGGCCGAGCGCGGCTCCGACGTCGTATTGGTGTCCCTCGCCCGTGCGGGTACTCCGGTCGGAATTTTGATGCGTCGGTGGGCGCAGCACGTTCACGGATTGACCTTGCCGCACTACGCCGTGTCCATCGTGCGGGGTAAAGGCATCGATTCTGTCGCGCTCGATTATCTTGCGCGCCATCATGATGCGTCGAACATCGTCTTTGTCGACGGCTGGACGGGCAAGGGTGCTATTGCCCGGGAACTCGAGGCCGCTCTCGCCGAATATCATGCGGCGGGCGGCGCCGAATTCAATCCGGACCTCGCTGTTCTCGCGGATCCCGGATACTGCGTTCGGACCTACGGCACCCGAGACGATTTCCTGATCGCGTCGGCGTGCCTCAATTCGACTGTGTCCGGTCTGGTCTCACGGACGGTTCTCAACGACACCCTCATCGGACCCGGGGACTTTCACGGCGCGAAGTTCTACGCCGATCTGGCCGATGTCGATGTGTCCAACCGTCTACTCGACGTCGTCTCAGCGGAATTCGACAACGTACGGAGCGATGTCGCGGATTCACTTGCCGCTGTGCGCGCTTCGGATCGGACACCGACCTGGGCCGGCTGGGAATCGGTGGAGAAGGTGCAGGCGGAATACGGGATTTCGACCGTGAACTTCGTGAAACCGGGTGTCGGCGAGACCACCCGCGTGCTGCTTCGTCGTCTGCCGTGGAAGGTACTCGTACGTCAGAGGGCCGCGCCCGAACACGCACACATCCGGCTGCTGGCCGAAGCTCGCGGCGTCCCGGTCGAGGAAGTACCCGATCTTGCGTACTCCTGCGTCGGATTGATCAAGGACATCACATGAGTGCGTCACCGGTACTGGTTGCGACCGATCTGGATCGCACGATGATCTATTCGAAAAACGCGATCGGCGGGGATCCCACGGGCACCGATCTGACCTCGGCACAGCACTACGTGTGCGTCGAGTACTACGACGGCGGTCCGCTGTCCCACATGAGCACCGAGACCATCGATCAGCTCCGGGCGCTCAGCGCGGCAACGCCGGTGATTCCCACAACCACCCGGACTATCGCGCAGTTCCAGCGCATCGACCTGCCGGGCGCTCCGTGGAAATACGCGATCACGAGCAACGGCGGCAACATCCTGGTGGACGGAAAGCCCGATCTCCGCTGGCGCAGCGAGATCGACCGATCGACCCGCACTGCCGGGATGGAGCTGGCGCACGTTCACAGTGAACTGGAAACCCGCATCGACGTCAGCTGGGTCAGTTCCATGCGGGTGGCAGACGAGCTGTTCCCGTACTTGGTAGTGGACTTGTCGACCATCCCGGCCGATTTCGAAGCGGACTGGAGTGCCTGGTGCACCTCACGCGGATGGAACGTCTCGCGACAAGGCCGGAAGATCTACACGATGCCGGACGCGGTCTCGAAATCTCGAGCCCTCGCCGAGGTGCGAGCCCGCCTCGTCGACGCGGGCGAACTCACGCCGGACGCCACTGTCCTGTCGGCCGGAGACGGAGCACTCGATGCGGACATGCTCGAATATGCGGACTTCGCGATTCGGCCCCGGCACGGTGAGCTGGAAGAACTCAACTGGCAACGGCCGACCGTTACTGTGACAGAAGGATCCGGTATCGCGGCGAGTGCGGAGATTGTGCGTTGGTTCTCCGCCCATGTTGCTGCGATGACGGTCGGAACACCGCAAGAGTCCGAGCAGCTCTCTAAGTAATGCACGCTCTGAAATGAAGGAGATGTAGTTGTCTGTATCGCTTGCCAAAGGTCAGAACGGTCCGTTGGATGTGCCGGAGGTGATTGTCTCAGTGCAGTTGGCCGCCGCCGCTGACCTCTCCGCACTGCTCGTGGCCGGCAACGGCAAAGTGCGCTCCGACGCGGACTTCGTCTTCTTCAATCAGCCCACCGGGCCAGGCGTGCAGTTGGTTCCCAACCCGGGTGGCATCGCGTCGCTCAAGGTTTCGCTGGCCGGTGTGCCTGCCGACATCGAGCAGGTTCGTGCGGTGATCACTCTCGATGACACTTCCTCGAATTTCGGGCGCACCGCGGCGCCGACGGCTCGGGTATCGGATGCCGCCGGAAACGTGCTGTACGAGTACGTGATCGACGGGCTGTCCAGCGAGTCCATCGTCATCGCGCTCGAGGTGTACCGACGTCAGGGCGCGTGGAAGGTCCGCGCCGTCGGGCAGGGCTATGCCGGTGGATTTGCAGCGTTGGTGACGGATCACGGTGTCTCCGTCGACGACGCACCAGCACCCGCTGCCCAGGCCGCACCCCCGCAACCGGCCTACAGCCCGCCGCCGCAGCAGCAGCCGGTGTACAACCAGCCTCCCCAGCAGCAGCCGGCCTACAACCAGCCGCCGCAGCAGCAGCCGGTGTACAACCAGCCGCCGCAGCAGCAGCCGGTGTACAACCAGCCGCCGCAACAGCAGCCCTCGTACAACGCGCCGCCGGCCCCGCCCGCGCCGCCGGTGTACAACCAACCTCCTGCCGCACCGGCTGAGGTGAGCCTGGTGAAGGGTCGCCCCGTCAGCCTCACCAAGGGGCAGAAGGTCACGCTCCGCAAGGAGGGCGGCGTTGCACTCACTCTGATCCAGATGGGGTTGGGCTGGGACCCGATCAAGAAGAGCGGCATGTTCGGCAGCCGCACGGCCAATGTCGACCTCGATGCGTCGGCGCTCCTGTACGCCGACGGCAATCTGGTCGACGTCTGCTACTACGGACAGCTCACGTCGAAGGACGGGTCGGTGCGTCACATGGGTGACAACCTGACCGGCGACGGTGATGGTGACGACGAAGTGATGACGGTCGATCTCCAACGCGTGCCCGCGCACGTCAACGCGGTGATCTTCACGGTTACGTCGTACCGCGGGCACACTTTCGAGCAGGTGCAGAATGCGTTCTGCCGTTTGGTCGACAGCACCACCAACTCCGAATTGGCTCGGTACACGATGCAGGGCGGTATGGCGTTCACCGGAATGGTGATGGCAAAGGTGTACCGGCAGAACGGTGAATGGAAGCTGCAGGCGATCGGCGAGGGCATCCAGGCAAAGCACGCCGGCGAAGCCGCACCACAGCTGGGCCGTTTCCTGATGGCGTAGTGAGTGAAATTCGGTTGGGGTGTGAAAGGGCTTGGCTCGGTAGATGATTAATCGTGGGATTCGGTTCGGTTCAGTTGCGGCCACCGTGGTGGGACTGGTTCTGACGTTGGCGGGTGCCGGCGCCGCACACGCGTCGGTTCCCGTGGACTCCGGAGAGAACGCAGGCATCAAGTACACCGCTCTCGGAGACTCCCGGGCGTCGGGACCGCGCTTGGAACCGATGTACCCCGACGGGTGCTCGCGGTCGTACGAGAACTTTGCGGGCAAGATATCGCGCGAACTCGGAACCTCGGAGTTCGCGGACGTGTCATGCAGTGCTGCTCGTAGCGAGAACATCATCTCCACACCCCAACTGATTCCGACGCAGTGGCCGGTCCAATTGGATGCAGTACACCCGGACACGAATCTGATCACCCTCTCGGTCGGGGGCAACGACTCGAACACCCTGATCGTGGGGGCACTGTGTGCTGCTCCCGCACCGGGCGTCGATCGCGGATGTCGCAACGATCCGCTCACCGAGTCCCTTGCGCAGTCCGGCATCGATCAGGCTGCCGATTCGCTCGACAAGACTCTGGCTGCGCTGACGCAGCGGGCTCCGCAGGCGCGGATCTACATGGTCGGGGCAGGCGGGATGATCGGTGCCAGGGCGTGCTGGCCCAACGTTCCGTTCTCTGACGGTGACGCGGCGTGGTTCATGAACTACTACGCGCGTTTCAACACACAATTTGCCGCGATCGCCGGCCGGTACGGCGTTCACGTCATCGACATCGCCACGGACGCGGTAGCGGGTGGACACGACGCCTGTGCTGCGCCGGAGCAGCGATGGTTCGAGGGCATGTTCTCGGAGTCGACGGCGCAACGACTGCACTTCACAGCGAGCGGAATGACCGAAGTTGCAGGCCGAATTGTGGCAGATCTGCGAGCGAACCCCATCGGCGTGGCATAGTTCTCGGCTGTGACTGTGGAGTTCGTTCCTGGACAGAATGCGCCGCTGCAAACATCCGTCGTGACGTTTCGTGCGTCCAGCCAGACGCCGTTCGACGTGTCTGCGATGGTGACGGATACGCGCCTGCAGGCCCTGTCGTCCGACGCTTTTGTCTTCTACAACCAGCCGTCGACGGCCGGCGTGCAGCTGACAGGCGACGGCGTCCGGGTCGATCTCGATCGTCTTCACCCCGATGCGGCAGCGGTGCTGTGCATCGTGAGCGTCGATCCGAGTGCCGCCGCAGCCGGGGCCTTTCGGGTTGCCGGTTTGTCTGCGCGGCTGAGCGATGAATCCGGTTCGGTACTCGGCGAATTCGACATTCCCACCGCAGGTTCGGAGACCGCAGTCATCTGCTGGGAGTTGTACCGGCGAAACGGCGCGTGGAAGGTTCGAGCAGTCGGACAAGGCTATGCGGGCGGTTTGGCCGAACTCATCGGCGTTCACGGAGTCGAGGTAGACGACGCACCGGCAAACGCGGGAAGCCCTACTGCGCCGGTGCGCGACGATCAGGTTGTGGAGCCCGTCGAAGAGGGCCGCGCACTCGAACGTATGTGGATGATCTTCGAAGACGCATCGAGGTCGGCGGCGTCGCTGATATCGAGCAGCGAGTACGCGATGACTAGGTTGGACGAGGAACTGTCGGTAGCGGTAGCTGACGCGAGCACCCGCAACTCGCCGGCCGGTATTGCCGCCCGTGAAGCTGCGCAGAACCGTCACGACGAACTGGTGGCGACAGCCCGCGAGAGCCATACGCGAGATTCCGCGCAATTGGCCCATGAGCTGACCGTCGTGGATTCGGTGATTCCGCGGGCGATGGCGTCCTGGGAATCACCGGTATGGGCGGCGGGTTCGGCGAGGGAATCTCTGACGTCGAGTGATGGTGTGCGACTTGGCATGTTGTCCGCACCTGACCGAAGTTCACTGAGTGTGCCCTACTGCATGCCGCTCCCACTGCCACGGCCGATCTGGGTGGACAGCACCTCCGGGGCAGCGGCGGTCGCTGTGGTCAGTGCGTTGACGCTGCGAATCATGGCTGCCGGGCCGATGCCATTGCTTGACGTCGTCGATCTGACCGGGTCGTACACGTTGCTGACGGATCGTTTGTCCGCGCAGTTGGCCGGGCCGGTAATTCGCACGCATCAGGAGATTTCTGCGCGGTTGACGGAGTTGGCCCAAGCTGTGGATTTGGCGGGGCTGGCAAGAAACAGCGGCCAGGAGTTCGCGATGTCTCACGACGCCGGCCCGAGCACTCCACGACTACTGATACTCGGCGACTTCCCGCATGGGTATTCGGCGCAGGACGCCGAGGCGATCATGTTTCTCGCCGAGCACGGACCGATGATCGGATTGTCGATACTGCTTGTCGGAGATGACGAGTCGAGCTCGACCGAGGAGAGCATCGTGGCCTTGGCACATGGGTGCCGCCACGTTCCGGCGGCCGGTGAGATCGACGTCCACGATCCGTGGACGGGCTCGCACTGGGTCTTGGTCCCGGACACCCTCAATCCGGCCACGCAACCGCAACTCTTTGCCGCGTTCGACGAACTCTGACTCGATCAGAGTTCGTCGAGCGTAATAATCCCGTCCTGCAATGCACGTGCAAGCAGGCTCATCTTCGTGGGGGCTCGCCGACCGACGGCCGCGTATTTCCCTCGAATTCGCATCAGATGTGTGTTGATTGTCCCGATCGAGATGAGCAGCTGCGCGGACACGACGGTCTTACTGTCGGATTTGAGCCAGTGCCGGAGCACTTCGATTTCACGGCTGGAGAGACCGGGATCGCGTGGCGGCGCAGCGGGTTGTTCGGGCGACCCGGTCACGGAAGTGCTCCTCGATCTTGACTGATTGCAGGGCCGCAAGCATATAAGAACCTACCGGAAGGTTTTAATTGCAGGGGTGGATGGCAAAATTCGGGGCTCCCAGGCAAAGTGGTTGGTACGACTACGCGCGGTGCGTGGCGGCTCTACCCGAGGAGACTCATGGCATTCTGGGATCAGCTGAAGGCTAAGGCTCAGGAAATGAACAGCCAGCTCAAGACCAAGACGAGCCAGTTCCAGAACAAGGAGTTCAAGAACGCAAGTATGGCGATGTGCGCGTTGATCGCGGCCGCAGACGGCTCGATCGACCCGGCGGAGCGTCAGAAGACGTCGGCATTGATCATGAGCAACGAGTCGCTGGCGGTCTTCCCGCCGGCAGAGCTGAGTCAGCAGTTCGATTGGTACTGCAGCAAGCTGACGTCGGACTTCGAGTTCGGAAAGCTAGAGGCAACCGCGGCAATTTCCAAGCTCAAGTCCAAGCAGGATCAGGCTCGCGCGGTCATTCAGATCGGCATCATCATCGGCGGCGCCGACGGCAACTTCGATCAGCATGAGCGCGCAGTAGTGCGGGACATGTGTTTTGCGGTCGGAATTGCTCCCTCGGAATTCGATCTCTGATAGTTCTCTTGCAGAAAGCGGGTGCGGTGCCACTGGCACCGCACCCGCTTTTGTCTCGTCAGTACTCCGGGTAACCGTCCTCGGGGCCGAGCATGCGCTCGATCCGGGTACATGTGATCTTTGCCAACTCGTCGACGCAGATCTTGCGTTCCACGGATGCCGGATTAGTCAGGCGGACGCGGATGTTCTCGAGGAGATCCTGGGCATCGTGCCCGTGTGAGCACCAGATGTATCGGAACCCGAAGGTCGACTCGTATTCCTCACCGGCTCGGCGGATGGTGGCCATCAGTGACTCGTCGGAATCCCAGATCGCGCATTGTTCGAGGTGGGATGGCACACTTTGGGCGCGGACGCCGACGGGCGGATGGCAGTGCAGGGCATTTTCGACATCTGCGTCGGACAGGTTGAGCAGTGCGTTCTCCGCTCGGGCCAGGATCTCCGCGTAACTGGCAAACGGGCGACCGTCGCTGACCCATCCAGCCCACGTCATCGAGCAACAGCATTCGTACAGCGCATGGATTGCCTTCGGGCGGGGCAGTTCGTTGAAGCGTTCCAACCCGATCGACTGATGTAGCAGCATGTGCCCTCCCGGTCGGTTCCTGAGGCAGTGTTGGGCGTCCTGCCACGGGTTAGCCAGATGTGCGATCACCATCGATGATCCGACCTTTACCTGCGAATGGGAAGGTTTGCCAGCTCGAATTTTCAGGTTCTTAACACGTGGGAAATCCGTTCAACCGACGTGAACATGGGGCCGGCGGGAGCGTCGACGTTCGGCGCGGCGCAGCACTTCGCGGGTTACCGGAGCGGTTTCGCCTTCGCCGATGAACAGGAAACGAAGCAGGTTGGTCAGAGGATTTCCCTCGGACCATTCGAAGTAGACATCCGGGATCACGCCAGTGAGATCGCGAGCCTTCAGGAGAACGGCTGCGATGGTGTTCGGCACTGCCGGACTGTCCACTCGCAGGACGCGGTGTCTGCCGCGGCGTCGGCCGTGGACAACAAGATCAGTGCTGAAATCGGAGGAGTCGGTGACATTGACTTCCATGAAGATGATCGATTCACCTCTGGGGATGTTGCTGTGCACTCGTTGCTGGAGTTCCTTGACTCGGTACTCCTTTTCGCTGAGGTGGGCGGCGTCGTGCGCGACAATTGCGAGATAGCCCCGGTGCGTGGCTTCGTTGATGAATTGCACAGCGGTGTCGTCGAATTCGACGGATTTAGCGCGCAGCTCGAACGCGCGCGTCACCCTCGACAGGAGGGATACGACCATGATTGCAGCGATGAAGAACGATGCAACTTTCACCCCGTCCGGTCGTTCGATGATATTGGCGATGGTTGTGTAGACAAAGAGAGCTGCAACAAAACTGAAGGCTACGAACAGTTTTCGATTTCCACGTCTGCGCACGGACAGGGTGACTGCCACCGCCGCGGAGGAGATGAGAACCAACACGCCGGTTGCGTACGCGGAACTCTGGGCGTCGACGCTTGCATCGAAGTAGAACGTCACGGTGATCGCGATGACGCTGAACACGAGCACGAGTGGGCGGACCGCGCGAGCCCACGACGGGGCCATTCCGTACCGGGGGAGATATCGGGGAACAAGATTGAGGAGACCGGCCATCGCGGAAGCGCCGGCAAACCACAGGATGAGGATCGTGCTGAGGTCGTAGACGGTGCCGAATATCTGCCCGAGATAGTCGTGAGCAAGAAACGCCAAGGCACGCCCATTTGCAGCGCCACCCGGCTGAAACTCGTTCTCCGGGATGAGAATTGTTGTCACCAGGCTCGACGTCAGCAAGAACCCACTCATGATCAAGGCGGCCGCGGTGAGTAGATGTTTAGTGCCGCGGATACGGCCCTCCGGCTGCGCTTCGGTGTCGCGTGGCCCGCCTTCGATCTGCGGCATCACGGCAACACCGGTCTCGAAACCCGAAAGGCCCAGAGCAAGTTTCGGGAATACGATCAGAGCGATCAGGATCATCATCGCGGGATTGCCGTGTTCCGTCGACATGGCTCGGGTCCAATCGGTGACCAATGCGGGCGCGCTCACGATGTGCCACAGGCTCACGCCGATCACCACGAGATTCAGCGTCAGGTACACCGCGACGAGTCCGACCGCGATGCCGATGGCCTCGGTGAAACCGCGAAGGAACACCGCTGACAGCAGTGCCAGGAGAACCAGCGTGATGACAACGGTCTGTCCGGAGAGAAATGTTGGCGCAAAAGGATTTTCGACGAGGTGGGCGGTTGCATCCGCAGCCGAGAGCGTCATCGTGATCATGAAGTCCGTTGCGGCAAATCCCAGTAACACCAAGACGAATATCTTGCCGCGCCACTTCGGAAGCAGTCGTTCGAGCATTGCAATCGAACCTTCGCCGTGCGGACTTTCCCGCGCCACGCGTCGGTAGACGGGTAGTGCGCCGAACAGGGTGAGAAGGATGAGCACAACCGTTGCCAGCGGGGCCAAGGTGCCGGCTGCGAGGGCGGCGATCCCAGGTTGGTACCCGAGCGTGGAGAAGTAATCGACCCCGGTCAGGCACATGACTTTCCACCACGGGTGGCGATGTTCCTGCTTTGACGTGATGCGGTGTGGACCCAGGTGTCCGCCGGGTTCTTCGGTGATGTCTGAGAGCATCCACGACCTCAGCCGACGTCTAGGAGTGTTCGGTTCGGCGGTCGTCGCCATAGTGATCGCTCCTCGTGCGCAGGCTCGATCAACCGGGTACCCGTTTTCCGGTTCTCAGCATTTCCGGTTCTCAGCGGATTCGCAGGAATCTCGAGCTGAATTCTTCGGGAAGCGGGTCTACATTGAAGTAGTCGAACTTCGCCGCAGGCTTGACTTTTGGAACCTGCGACGAGAATGCGGAGTCGAGAGGATCGTGTAATGGCTACCACTGTGGAGACCAGGAATCCGAGAAGTTCGAGCGTGCGGACCGTCCCGCTGGCTCAGTACATCGAAGAGCACCCGACGGTGCGGGTATTTCCTCCGACGAGCGAACGCGCCGCGCGGATCGCGATGCAGACGATGTGGGCGCTGATTGCAGTGTCGCTTGTGATCTTGGTGCTGGATGAGGCCGGGCTCTTCGGCTGATCGCAACTCGAGGTTACTCTTGAGTAATGAGCGAACAGAAGAGCTGGAATGCGTTCACCGTAGAGCGCGAAGACCACATTGCCCAGGTCACGTTGATCGGCCCTGGCAAGGGCAACGCGATGGGTCCGGATTTCTGGAGTGAACTTCCCGAGATCTTTGCGGACCTCGACGCCGATCCCGATGTGCGCGCTGTCGTCATCGCCGGTTCCGGCAAGCACTTCTCGTTCGGTCTTGATCTGCCGGCGATGAGCGGTGAATTCGGTGCTGTCCTCGCGGACAAGGCTCAGGCCGGTCCGCGAACCAAGTTCCACGACATGATCAAGCGCATGCAGTCCGGCATCAATGCAGTCGCGGATTGCCGCAAGCCCGTGATTGCCGCAGTTCAGGGTTGGTGCATCGGCGGCGGCGTCGACCTCATCACGGCAGCAGACATTCGCTACGCAAGCGCCGACGCCAAGTTCAGCATCCGTGAGGTCAAGGTCGCCATCGTTGCGGACATGGGCAGCCTCGCCCGTCTGCCTGCGATCATCGGCGACGGACACCTGCGCGAACTCGCGTTGACCGGAAAGGACATCGACGCTGCGCGCGCCGAGAAGATCGGCCTCGTCAACGACGTGTTCGACGACGCAGACGCCGTGCTTGCCGCAGCCCGCGCAACTGCCCAGGAAATTGCGCTCAACCCGCCGCTCGTCGTCCACGGCATCAAGGACGTGCTCGATCACTCGCGCAGCGCGAGCGTCGACGACAGCCTGCGCTACGTCGCAGCCTGGAACGCGGCGTTCCTGCCGTCGCAGGACCTGACGGAAGCCATCACCTCGGTCTTCCAGAAGCGCCCTCCGGTCTTCACCGGGGAGTAGGTCAACGGGGAGTAGGCAAACGAAAATCCCCGCGCACCGGAAGGTGAGCGGGGATTTTTTTGTGCGCAGATCTTTCAGTGACCGCCGTTGGCAGCGAGACGCTTGATCGAAGCCTCGACCTCGGCCTCTGCCTCGGCGCGGCCGACCCAGTTTGCAGCCTCGACGTGCTTGTTCGGCTCCAAGTCCTTGTAGTGGACGAAGAAGTGCTTGATCGCGTCAAGCTCGAACTGCGAAATGTCGCTGAGGTCCTGGATGTGATCCCAACGCGGATCACCTGCAGGAACGCACAGGACCTTGTCGTCTCCGCCGGCTTCGTCGACCATTTTGAACATGGCAACGGGACGAGCTTCGACGATTACGCCGGGGTACACCGACTCGGGCAGCAGAACCATGGCGTCCAGAGGATCGCCGTCCTCGCCGAGGGTGTTCTCGATGTATCCGTAGTCAGCCGGGTAGCCGAAGGCGGTGTAGAGGTAACGGTCCAGCTTGACGCGGCCGGTCACGTGGTCGACCTCGTACTTGTTGCGCTGACCCTTGGGGATCTCGATGGTGACGTCGAACTCCACGCCGATTCCTCGCTGTCGTGTCGGTAATGATTCGTCCGGAAGGATATCGGGTCAAGGATAAGGTTGGCTGACCACCCAGCAGGGCGAGCACAGACGGAGGGGCGTTGGCGGGCCAGGGAAAGAAAAAGATCGGCTCGTTGGAAGAGCGCAAACGACGCACAGTGCGCATTCTGCTGGCGGTGTGTGTGGTCGCGGTAGTCGCGATCGCGGCAGTGCTGGTTGTCGCACTGGGAACTTCCGAAGAACCCACGCAGAACGCGATTGTCACGACATCGCCACAACCGAGCCCGGTGACGCCGTCGCCGCAGGTAGTTCCTGTTCCGGCAGACGCGCCGATACCGTCGGAGGCTGGAATTGCCGCGGCTATCGGACCGGCTGTCGCGAACCCCGACCTGGGGAAATTCACCGGCGTTGTCGCTGATGCGCTCACCGGGCAGGTTCTGTGGAGCGCCGACCCGTCGACGCCCATGACACCGGCATCCACCACCAAAGTGCTGACCGCAGCTGCTGCGCTGCTGGCATTGCCGCTCGATCATCGACTGTCGACGACAGTGGTCCAGGGTGCTGCGCCGGGGCAGTTGGTGCTGGTCGGTGGCGGTGACCCGACATTGACCGCAACGCCGAAGGGGCAGAGCGGGTACTACGCAAACGCTGCGCATATTGCCGATCTTGTCGATCAGATCAAAGCGTCGGGAACGCCGGTGGACAGCATCGTCGTCGACAGTGGTCTGTTCAAAGGTGACACCATGGCGAAGGGATGGTTCCCGGCCGATATCGCTGCGGGATACATCACACCCATCGAATCGGTGATGATCGAGGGCGGTCGATTCGACGGCTCCATGGACGAATCACCGCGTTCGGAAACTCCCGCATTGGACGCGGGGAAGGTTCTGGCACAGGCACTGGGCGTCGACGTGGCCAAAGTCTCGGCAGGAACTGCGCCCGCCGGCGCCAAGGCGATCGCGAGCGTGCAGTCCGCACCGCTCAGTGACCGTCTGATCCAGATGATGGAACATTCCGACAACGTGCTCGCCGAGACCATCGGGCGCGAGGTGGCGATTGCGTCAGGCACCGAAGCGTCGTTCGCTGGGGCAGTGGAGGGAACCGCCAAGACTCTGCGCGCCGCCGGCTTCGATTACACCGGTGTGACGCTGTTCGACTCCAGCGGACTCTCCGTCGACGATCTCATTCCCGCGGAGGTTCTCGATCGAGTGATGACCGCCGCAGCGGGAGACGGCGACCCGAAGCTGCGGCCGTTGCTCGACTACCTGCCGGTTGCCGGTGGAACCGGCAGCTTGTCCGACCGATATGCGTCGGGCAACCGAACCGGCGCAGGCTGGGTGCGTGCCAAGACGGGAACTCTGTCGACGGCTAGTGCGTTGTCAGGTTTTGTGGTGGATCAAAACGGACGAGTGCTCACCTTTGCGCTCATGTCCAACGATCGGCCACCGGAAGTCAGCCGTCCGGCTTTGGACGCCATCGCCGGTGCATTGAGGAATTGCGGGTGCCAATAGTGGCAGCAGAGAACGACTCGACAACTCTGGGTGGAGCGGTCGACTGGAGTCTCGCGACCAAAGCCGGCATCAAATTGGCGCGCGGTGGTCCGGCCATGTCGCGCTACACCGCCGAAACCGCCACCGCAGAGCTGGCTGACGCGTCGAAGCGTGCCGAACTGCCGGTGCGCGATGTCACCGGTCTGGCCGACGGCCTGCCCGTCCCGGCAGCGGACGTTCTCGACCGCGCCGGCTGGATCACTGCGGCGTCGCGGTCGATGGCCCATCTCACCGGCGCCGATCCGGACGGCAACGGAAATCTGCTGGTCGGCAAACCCGCGGGTTTGCAGGCAGGTGCGATGCTCGCCTACCTGTCGTCGGCGATTCTCGGGCAGTACGACCCCTTCACCGGCGAAAACGGCACACTGCTTCTGGTCACGCCGAACATCGTGTCCGTCGAGCGTTCGCTCCGACTCAACCCGAGTGATTTCCGGCTATGGGTCTGCCTGCACGAAGTGACGCACCGCGTGCAATTCTCGTCGTCTCCGTGGTTGGCGGATTACATGAAGGAATCCGTCGAAACATTGAGCGCGAGCGTCGACGAGTCGATGACGGATGTCGTTGGGCGTCTCACCGCCGAACTGCGGTCCAGGAAGAACCCTGCAGCCGACGGTGACGACGCCACCCCCGGCGGAATCATCGGGCTGCTGCGTGCGTCGCAGGCGGAGCCGCAACGCGAAGCACTTGATCGCATGCTGGTTCTCGGCACTCTGCTCGAAGGTCACGCCGATCATGTGATGGACGCGGTCGGGCCAGCTGTGGTGCCGTCCGTCGCTACGATTCGCGCCGCCTTCGACAAGCGCCGGCAACGCAAGTCCAATCCGGTCCAGCGCATCATCAAGATGCTGCTCGGCATGGACGCCAAGATGGCGCAGTACGTCCGAGGCAAGGCGTTTGTCGACGCCGTGGTTCTCAAAGTCGGGATGGAGCAGTTCAACACCATCTGGACCGGCCCGGAAACATTGCCGTTGCTCGACGACATCGACCATCCCGACGCGTGGGTGACACGCGTGCTCGGTTAGACGGTGCTGCCTGAAACTGCGTCACTGCTGGAAATGCGGCTGGCGCTGCGGGGGTGGCTGCGTTGCTACCACTCCCACGGCCGGGTGTGTGTGGCGCTGTCCGGTGGTGCTGATTCCTTGGCGCTCACTGCCGCTGCGGTGGCCGAAGCGGAGTCGGTGGACGCGCTGATCGTCGACCATCGTCTGCAGGAGGGCTCGGACGTCGTCGCTCGCGCCGCCGCTGATCAGGCACTGGCTCTGGGAGTTCGCTCGGCGCGGGTACTCACTGTCGACGTCCACGGCAACGGCAGCCTGGAGGCCGCCGCCCGTGATGCGCGCTACGAGGCACTGGACGGCAGCCGGGGAGATGCACCGGTTCTGCTCGGACACACCCTCGACGACCAGGCCGAAACGGTTCTTCTCGGACTCGCCCGCGGATCCGGTGGTCGATCCATTCAGGGAATGCAGGCCTTCGACGATCCGTGGGGCCGGCCGCTGCTCGGCGTGCGACGCGGCGTGACCCGAGCCGCCTGTGAGGACCTGGCGATCACGCCGTGGGAGGACCCGCACAACACCAACGACGAGTTCACGAGGGTTCGATTGCGGCACGAGGCCCTGCCGCTACTCGAAGAAATTCTTGCGGGCGGAGTTGCCGAAGCACTGGCCCGCACTGCCACACAATTACGTGAGGACGGGCAGGTTCTCGACGCGCTTGCCGGCGCCGTACTGCTTCGCGTTGTTGTCGACGGGGAAGTGGAAGTGGACACACTTGCCGAATCGGCCGGCGCGATCCGGCGGCGCGTTCTCCGGAGCTGGCTTCTCGATAGTGGCGCAAAAGCGTTGACGGACAAGCAGTTACGAGCCGTCGATGCCTTGATTGCCGATTGGCGGGGGCAAGGTGGTGTCGCGATCGGTGGCGGAACCCCGGAGTCGAGGTTGGTGGTGGTTCGTCGACGTGGCAGGCTGACCGTCGGATTCGAAGACCGACGAAGGGTTTGACGCGTGTACGAGGGTGACATCGCATCGGTACTGATTACCGAGGAACAGATTCGTCAGCGAACGGCCGAACTCGCGGAGGAGATCGCGGCGCGTTACCCCGTCGGTGCGCCCGAGGGTGACCTGCTTCTGATCGGTGTTCTCAAAGGCGCAGTCTTCTTCATGACGGACTTTGCCCGGGCTCTCCCGATTCCGTCTCAGATGGAGTTCATGGCCGTCAGCTCTTACGGGTCCTCGACCTCGTCTTCGGGCGTCGTCCGCATTCTCAAGGACCTCGACAAGGACATCGCCGGCCGCCACGTGCTGATCGTCGAGGACATCATCGACTCCGGTCTCACGCTTTCCTGGCTGATGCGCAACCTCAAGACCCGGAACCCCGCGTCGCTCGAGGTCGTCACGCTGCTCCGCAAGCCCGACGCCGTGAAGATCGACGTCGACGTTCGTGACGTGGGCTTCGACATTCCCAACGAATTTGTCGTCGGTTACGGACTCGACTACGCCGAGCGTTACCGCGATCTGCCGTACATCGGATTGCTGGATCCCGAGGTCTACGGCGGCTGAACTCGCTGCCTCGCGTGAGGTAGGAGTGTGTGTTCGGTCGCTGAGCACGACTTTGGAGTGTGTGTTCGGACGCTGAGCACGACTTTGGAGTGCGTGTTCGCTTACAGGGAACTATGCGCTGTGATTGCTCGGGAACCTCGTGGTCCTGGTCGTCGTTGAAATTGCAGACGATCGTTTCGATCGACCTCGACGGCTGCTGACGGGCACAGACAGGACCGACCACGGTAACCTGCAGGTGTCCGGTTGACAGCCGGCGGCGACCGGCAGACCCGCACTCCCGAAAGGACCGGCCACTTCGGCCGACCTGTATGAACCGTAAGACTGTGTTCCGTAACGTGCTACTCGTAGCCGTCGTGCTGATGGTGATCTACGCCTTCAGCTACTTCGGTAACGACACCCGTGGCTTCAAGACCGTCGATACGTCGGTCGCGATCTCCCAGATAGACGCTAAAAACGTCACGTCTGCGCAGATCGACGACCGTGAGCAGCAGGTTCGCCTGTGGCTCAAGGAAGGTAACGACGCGACTGGTGGCCAGACGCAGATCTTGGCGAAGTACCCCGAGAGTGCGTCCCAGCAGATCTTCCAGGACATCGAGGGTGCCGGGCTCGAGAAGTTCAACACCACCGTCACCACTCAGAGTTGGCTGACGTCGATTCTGTTGTTCGTCCTGCCGATGATCATTCTGTTCGGCATCTTCTTCTTCGTCATGAACCGCATGCAGGGCGGCGGGGGACGTGGCGGTGTGATGGGCTTCGGTAAGTCGAAGGCCAAGCAGCTGTCCAAGGACATGCCCAAGACCACGTTCGCCGATGTCGCCGGTGCGGACGAAGCTGTCGAAGAGCTGTACGAAATCAAGGACTTCCTCCAGAATCCGACGCGTTACCAGGCCCTCGGTGCCAAGATCCCGCGCGGTGTTCTGCTGTACGGGCCTCCCGGTACCGGTAAGACGCTGCTCGCTCGCGCTGTTGCAGGCGAAGCCGGTGTCCCGTTCTTCACCATCTCCGGTTCCGATTTTGTCGAGATGTTTGTCGGTGTCGGCGCGTCGCGTGTTCGTGACATGTTCGAGCAGGCCAAGCAGAACAGCCCTTGCATCATCTTTGTCGACGAGATCGACGCCGTCGGTCGTCAGCGTGGCGCAGGCCTCGGCGGCGGGCACGACGAACGTGAACAGACTCTTAACCAGTTGCTCGTCGAGATGGACGGTTTCGGTGACCGCACCGGCATCATCCTGATCGCCGCAACCAACCGCCCAGACATTCTCGACCCGGCTCTGCTCCGTCCGGGCCGCTTCGACCGCCAGATTCCCGTCGGTGCCCCCGACCTCGCCGGCCGACGCGCCATCCTGCGTGTTCATTCGCAGGGCAAGCCGATCGATCCCAACGCAGACCTCGAGGGTCTCGCCAAGCGGACCGTCGGTATGTCGGGCGCTGATCTGGCCAACGTCATCAACGAGGCCGCACTGCTCACGGCGCGCGAGAACGGCACCGTCATCACGGAAGCCGCACTGGAGGAATCCGTCGACCGCGTTGTCGGTGGACCGCGTCGCAAGAGCCGCATCATCAGCGAGCACGAGAAGAAGATCACCGCATACCACGAGGGTGGACACACACTCGCGGCGTGGGCGATGCCCGACATCGAGCCCGTCTACAAGGTCACCATTCTCGCTCGCGGTCGCACCGGCGGCCACGCGATGACGGTGCCAGAGGACGACAAGGGTTTGATGACGCGCTCCGAGATGATCGCGCGTCTCGTGATGGCGATGGGTGGACGCGCCGCGGAGGAATTGGTCTTCCACGAGCCCACCACCGGAGCGTCGTCGGATATCGACATGGCCACCAAGATCGCTCGCGCGATGGTCACCGAATACGGCATGAGCGCCAAGCTCGGTGCAGTCCGCTACGGGCAGGAGGGCGGCGATCCGTTCCTCGGCCGTTCGATGGGCGTGCAGTCCGACTACTCGCATGAGATCGCCCGAGAGATCGACGAGGAGGTGCGCAACCTCATCGAGGCCGCGCACACCGAAGCGTGGGCAATTCTCAGCGAGTACCGTGACGCCCTCGACCTCATTGCCAGCGAACTGCTCGAGCGTGAGACGTTGACCCGCAAGGATCTCGAGAAGATTCTTGCCGGCGTCGAAAAGCGGCCGCGCATCACGGCGTTCAATGATTTCGGTGGCCGCACGCCGTCGGATCGTCCGCCGGTCAAGACGCCTCGCGAATTGGCGATCGAGCGTGGCGAGACGTGGCCGGAGCCGGCTCCGGCGCCCGTACTCGTGAAGTCGGGTGCGCCCGCTGCCTCGAGCATCGGCGGTTCCAACGGTTACGCGCAGCCCAATGCTCCGCAGCAGCAGCCTGCGGCCCCCCAGCAACCCGCACCCGCGCCGGGTACTCCCGACTACGGAGCACCGGCCGGTTGGTCGGCTCCGGGTTGGCCGCCGCGCGAGAACGAGACGCAGGCGTACCCCGGCCAGCAGACCGGCGGATACCAGGGCACGCCCAACCAGGCACAGCCTGCGCCGGGCCAGTACGGTCAGCCGGCACCGGGTCAGTACAGCCAGCCGGCACCGGGTCAGTACAGCCAGCCCGCACCCGGTCAGTACGGTCAGCCGCAGAGCCATCCGGGTGAGCAGGCCTATGGTCAGCAGAATCCGGGCCAGCAGCAGAATCCGGGCCAGCAGTACCAGGGCCAGCCTCAGTACCCGACCCAGCATTACACGGGTCAACAGGGTCAACCGAGCTACCCGGTGCAGTACCCGGACGGTGGGCCGTTTGCCGATCCGAACCGTGGAAATGCCGGTGGCAACACGGGCGTCGAGGGTCAGGATCAGTGGCTGGCGCCGGAGTCGGATCCCAACGCCGCGTCGAGCGACGACGGACCGAGCACCATGCGCTGGGACGGACCGGACGGATCTCGCTGACCAACCGCCGTTAGGCTCATGCGGCGGGGTATGAAACAAACTCTCGAGGAGCGTTCGGTTGTCGGTGAATGAAGTGGTCAGTGAACTGGTATCGGTTGAAACAGGGCGGCCGTTCGATCAGGCCCGTGCAGAAGCAGCGGTTCGTGAACTGTTGATCGCGGTGGGCGAGGATCCGGACCGTCCCGGTTTGCTCGACACACCCGCACGGGTGGCTCGGTCGTACAAGGAGATCTTTGCCGGGCTGTACTCCGAACCGGATCAGGCACTCAACACCACGTTCGACGAAGGACACCAGGAACTGGTGCTCGTGCGAGACATTCCGATGTACTCGACCTGCGAGCACCACTTGGTCTCGTTCCACGGAGTGGCACATGTCGGCTATATCCCGGGTAAATCCGGCAAGGTCACCGGACTGTCCAAGTTGGCGCGAGTTGTCGATCTGTACGCGAAGCGGCCGCAGGTCCAAGAACGGCTGACAAGTCAGATCGCCGATGCGTTGATGCGCAAGCTCGATCCGCGCGGTGCCATCGTGGTCATCGAGGCCGAGCATCTGTGCATGGCGATGCGTGGTATCCGCAAGCCCGGTGCGAACACGACGACCTCGGCTGTTCGTGGGCTCCTGCAGTCCAGCGCGGCCTCGCGTTCCGAGGCTCTGGACCTCATTCTTCGTAAGTGAGCGCAGTGAACTCGGCGGGCGGCGTGTCGACGGATCCGGGTCGGACGCTGGTGATGGGGGTCCTCAACGTCACCGCTGATTCATTCTCGGACGGTGGCCAGTTCCTCGATCGAGATGCGGCGCTTGCCCGCGGACTGGAACTGAAAGCTCTGGGCGTAGACATCGTCGATGTCGGTGGCGAATCGACCCGGCCGGGAGCCTCGAGGGTTGATCCGAAAGTGGAAGCGGCACGGGTAGCGCCGGTCATCGAGGAGTTGGTGGCCGCGGGCATTCGCGTCAGCGTCGACACCATGCGCGCATCGGTTGCCGCTGCCGCGATCGAAGCCGGCGTCGACATCGTCAACGACGTATCCGGCGGTCGCGCAGATGCCGACATGGCGTCGGTGGTTGCCGATGCCGGGATTCCGTGGGTTTTGATGCACTGGCGCTCGGCGAGTGACTACGTTCACCGCGGCAGCGCCGATCACTACGACGACGTTGTCGCCGACGTTCGTGACGAACTCCTGACTCAGGTCGACCTCGCGCTGAAAGCGGGTGTCGATTCCTCTGCCATCATCCTCGATCCGGGCCTGGGGTTCGCGAAGAACGCCGACCACAACTGGGCACTGCTGCGGGCGTTGCCGAAGTTCACGGCGTTGGGTTTTCCTGTTCTGGTGGGGGCGTCGCGTAAGCGTTTCCTCGGGTCGCTGCTCAGCGATTCCGACGGGACGCCGCGGCCGCCGGCCGGCCGTGAAACTGCGACGGCGGTGGTCTCCGCGCTTGCTGCACGTGATGGCGCGTGGGGTGTTCGTGTTCACGACGCCCAGGCGTCACTCGACGCTATCGCTGTTGTGGAAGCGTGGTCTCGTGGACGGGAAAGGGACTGACATGGGCGATCGGATCGAGTTACGAGGACTGAAAGTCCGTGGCAATCATGGTGTTTTCGACCATGAGAAGCGTGACGGTCAGGACTTCTTCATCGACATCACGGTGTGGATGGACTTGGCCCCGGCCGCCGCGTCGGACAATCTCGAACACACGCTGCACTACGGCGAGTTGGCCGAGGCTGCCGCAGCGATTGTCGGTGGACCGTCACGCGATCTCATCGAAACCGTTGCTGCCGAGATCGCCGACAACGTCATGACGGATACGCGGGTGCAGAGCGTCGAAGTTGTTGTCCACAAGCCGTCGGCACCGATCCCACTCGTGTTCGCAGACGTTGCCGTCGTTGCTCATCGGACGAGGCAGAAATGACGCGGGCCGTTCTGTCGATCGGCTCGAACATCGGCGATAGCCTGGCCCATTTGCAATCTGCGGTCGACGGTCTCGGAGACGCCGTAGTGGCTGTGTCACCGGTGTATTCGACCGCGCCGTGGGGTGGCGTCGAACAGCAGGATTTTCTCAACGCCGTCCTACTCGTGGACGATCCGACGGCCGGAAGCTACGACTGGCTGCTGCGGTCGCGCAAACTCGAGGAAGACGCCGATCGGGTGCGTGATCAGCGATGGGGTCCGCGGAGCTTGGACGTCGACGTGGTGGATTGTGAAGGAATTGTCAGTGCTGATCCGGAGCTGACGCTGCCGCACCCGCGGGCACATCTGCGGGCCTTTGTACTCATTCCCTGGCTTGACGTCGAACCAGGTGCAACCCTGATGGTCGATCAGGAGGTTCGGGCTGTTGCGCAGGTGCTCGCGAACCTCGATCGCTCGGAGCGCGACGGAGTGCGCGTCACGGATTCGGTTCTGATTCGGTGACCGAACAGGATCGGGGCATGAAACCGACAAAAATCAGCGAACTACTGGTTTTGACCGGGGTGGCCGCGGTTGCCACCTGGATTCTGATTCGTGTGTTCTACGGTTCGATGCCGCCCATCCCGGTGTACGCGGGCGCGTCGCTGTATCTGGCCGCGATCGCCGAGGTGATCCTCGCGTTTGTCATTCGGTCCCGGATCAAGGGAAGCCAGATCGGCGACGGTTATCGACAACTGCACCCGATCGCTGCGGCACGGGCCCTCGCGCTCGCAAAAGCGTCAGTACTGGTCGGTTCAGCTACCACCGGGGTGTGGATCGGGGCACTGGTGTATCTGATCCCACAACGATCCGTTTTGAAAGCTGCCGCCGAGGACACGCCGGGGGCGTGGGTCGGACTTGGTGCAGCAATTGCGCTGGTAGCAGCCGCGCTGTGGCTCGAACACTGTTGTAAGACGCCAGAAGATACACCAGACGAACCGGCGCACTGAGCGCTGCGGTAGGCGAATCGCATGGGTAAGGTCCATGGCACCTGCGCTCTCGACAAGTACCCTGGCAACCATGACGAATTCTGGTCGATCGAAGTCTGCGCGCCGTAGCAAGCGCAGCGCGAGCCAGATGATCGTTGCCGGTCTTCTTGCTCTCGCCGTCATTGCATCACTGTTTCTGATCTTCAGTAACAGTGTTCAACTCCTTCGTGTCGGACTGGTGGTGGCGCTCTGGGCAGCCACGCTGGGTGCGATCGCGATGACGAAGTACCGCCGCGAATCAGCGCTCGACAAAGCAAAGGTCGCGGATTTGCAGACCGTGTACGAGCTGCAGCTGGAGCGTGAGATTTCCGCTCGACGCGAATACGAGTTGAGTGTCGAAAGTCGTATCCGCCGCGAAGTCGGCACCGACTCGGCAGAACTGTCGGCACTTCGCGAAGAATTGGTGGCGCTGCGACGCAATCTCGAAGCGCTCTTCGAAGGTGGATTGCTCCCCGAACGCCCGGCTTTGAAGGCCGACTCGACGCGCGTCGGAGAACTCGGCGGCGGTTCCTACAGCGCATATCAACCCGCAGCATCGGGCCTGTACGTACCCGGTGCCGGTCAGAACGCCACCAATTCCCCGAGCCCCCAGGTAGGTGGGTTGGCGTCGCCGAACGACGGTCCGGTCACCGCCGAAACCACCGTCGTGTTCGAGGAAGTCGCGTGGCGCGAGGCAGCTGCGAAGAATGCGGCTGCCAAAGATGCTCAGGTCAAACGCAATTCGCAGCAGGCGCAAGGCGCGCAGCGCGGCGAAAACCGTGAGCCTGCTGTTGCCGCAGCGAAGCCTGTGGTTGTCACGCCGCCGATCGCGAAGCCTGTAGTTGTGAAGCCTGAGACCGTCAAGCCTGTCGCCAAGCCGGTCGTTGACGAGCCAGTAGTCGAAGAAGTGGTCGAGGTAGTCGCCGAAGTAGTCGAAGAGCCAGTGGTCGCCGAAGTAGTCGAAGAGCCAGTGGTCACACCTGCAAGCAGTGCTCCTGAGCCAATTGTCACACCTGCAAGCAGTGCTCCTGAGCCAATTGTCACACCTGCAAGCAGTGCTCCTGAGCCAACAAACGAACCCACGGAGGAACCACGTCGTCGGCGTCGCGCAGTCCCGGACAGTGCCGACAGCGGTGCTCACTCCAACGGTTTGACGGTGGCCGAGATCATGGCAAACCTCAGTTCTGCGAATCCGGCGGAAGGCTCAGGGCGTCGTCGGCGCCGTGAAGATTGAGAGCCGTTGAGTCCTAGATCACTCGCTCGTCCATAGCGTCGCGTCTGGCGCGGGGGATATCCTCGTCGAAGAACGTCTGGTACCCGCAGAGCGGGACTGGAACGAACGAGAGGAATCCGGTGACTTCCTTCGGGATCACTAACGGACCTGTGCCTGCGCGATTGACGGTTGGAATTGTCTCGGCAGGGCGGGTCGGAACTGCGATAGGCGCCGCACTCGAGCGCGCTGGACACATTGTCGGCGCATGCTCTGCTGTCTCTGCGGCATCAGTTGCGCGGGCGGCTAAACGACTGCCCGATTCCGAGATCCTGCCTGCCGCCGATGTTGCAGCTCGTTCGGAATTGTTGATCCTTGCAGTTCCGGACGATCAACTGGCGGATCTGGTCATGGGCCTGGCAGCTACGAACGCAGTCAAGCCAGGGACACTTGTGGCCCACACATCCGGTGCCAACGGGATTTCGATCCTGGCTCCGTTGACGGAACTGGGCGCGCTGCCATTGGCTATCCATCCGGCGATGACGTTCACCGGGCATGACGAGGACACCGCACGGTTGTCGTCGGCGTGCTTCGGGATCACCGCTGCAGATGACATCGGGTACGCGATCGCTCAATCGCTGGTCCTCGAGATCGGCGGCGAACCGGTTCGGGTCCGCGAGGAGAACCGTGCGCTGTACCACGCTGCATTGGCGCACGGCAGTAATCACCTCGTCACGCTGGTGGTGGATGCCGTCGAGGCGCTGCGCGCGTCGTTGCAGGGTGATGAGTTGCTCGGTCAGCAGTTGATCGACGGCGATCCAGGGGGAGTTGCAGAGCGGGTTTTGCAGCCACTTCTCTCCGCTGCCTTGGACAACGCATTACGACGCGGCCCGTCGGCATTGACGGGTCCGGTGGCTCGCGGTGATGCCGCGGCCGTCGAGACACATTTACGAGTACTGACGGATCTCGACCCGGAAATTGCAGCCGGATATCGAGCTATGTCCTTGCGATCGGCCCAGCGGGTGGGCGCCCCCACCACATTGTTCGACATCTTGACTGAAACGGGAGGTGACCGTCGTGAGTGATTTGCAGGGCGGATACAAGCGCGGCGAACTGACAGTGCATCACGAGCCGGACATGATTCGGCGCGTGTCGAAGGCCTTGCGCGGAGTGGGTCGCCAGGTGGCGTTGGTTCCGACGATGGGCGCTCTCCACGCGGGGCACATCGAGTTGGTTCGTCAGGCCAAGATCACGGGAGCGGTTGTCGTCGTCTCCATCTTCGTGAATCCGCTGCAGTTCAGTGCCGGCGAGGACCTGGACGCGTACCCGCGCACTCTCGACGCGGACCTGGATCTGCTTCGGGCCGAGGGAGTCGAGTTGGTGTTCGCGCCGAGCGCGAAGACGATGTACCCGCGCGGTCAGCGCACGACAGTAATGCCGGGTCCGTTGGGCAGCGAACTCGAAGGCGGCGCCCGCCCGACGCACTTCGCAGGCATGCTGACGGTGGTGGCGAAGCTGCTGCAGATCGTGGCTCCCAACCACGCGTACTTCGGGGAAAAGGACTACCAGCAGCTGACGCTGATCCGTCAGATGGTGTGGGATCTCAACTTCGACGTGCAGATCATCGGTGTTCCGACGGTCCGCGAGTTCGACGGACTTGCATTGTCCTCCCGCAACCGTTATCTCGACGAGAGCCAGCGGACCGCGGCCGTGGCACTGTCGGCGGCGCTGATCGCCGGCGCTCATGCTGCCGCCGGTGGTGCAGAAGCGATCCTCGAGACTGCGCGCGCCGTTCTGGCCGCAGTGCCCGAGATCGAGGTCGACTATCTCGAAGTTCGTGGTGTTGATCTCGGACCGGCCCCGGAGCGAGGTGACGGCCGACTGTTGGTGGCCGCCAAGCTCGGTTCCACCCGGTTGATCGACAACGTGGGAGTCGCGGTGGGAACCGGATTCCTCGAACGTGACACCGATCCTTCCGCCGACGCTGTTGACGACCTGCTGTCTCACTGAGCCCCCTCACGAGTAAAGGACCTTGGATATGTTTCGCACCATGATGAAGTCGAAGATCCACCGCGCGACGGTGACTCATGCCGATCTGCATTACGTCGGCTCGGTCACGGTCGACGAGGATCTGATGGATGCCGCCGATCTGCTCGAAGGTGAGCAGGTGTGCATCGTGGACATCGACAACGGTGCCCGCCTCGAGACCTACGTCATTGCGGGTGAGCGCGGCAGCGGTGTCATCGGAATCAACGGTGCGGCAGCGCATCTGGTCAAGCCTGGCGATCTCGTGATCCTCATTGCGTACGGCGTGATGAACGCGCAGGAAGTCAAGGAGTACAACCCGCGAGTCGTGTTCGTCGACGCCGACAACAACCAGGTGGAACTTGGTTCCGACCCGGCACACGCACCCGAAGGTTCCGGTCTGATCACTCCTCGTATGCTGTCGACCCTGGACGCCGAGCGCGAATCCAGTCTGGTCTAACCGTGCTGCTCACGGTCGACGTGCGGAACACCAACATCGTTCTGGGATTGTTCTCCGGGGTTGGTGAGTATTCGAAGTTGTTGCAGGACTGGCGGATGCGTACCGATCCGCGGATGACGGCTGATGAATTGGCGTTGACGTTCCGCGGGCTGCTGGGGCAGCACGTCGATCAGATCACCGGTGTCGCGGCGTTGTCGACGGTACCGTCGGTGCTGCGTGAGATTCGCGTGATGCTCGGGCGGTACTGGGGACATGTTCCGCACGTTGTGGTTGAACCAGGTGTGCGAACCGGAGTGCCGCTGCTGGTGGACAATCCCAAAGAGGTGGGCGCCGACAGGATCGTGAACAGCCTTGCGGCGCATTATCTTTACGAGAGCCCCTGCATCGTTGTCGATTTCGGAACGTCGACGTGTATCGACGTCGTGTCGGGCAAGGGTGAGTTTCTGGGCGGCTGTATTGCGCCGGGCCTCGAGATCTCGACCGACGCCTTGGCGTCGCAGTCTGCCGCACTGCGGAAAGTGGAATTGGTGCGTCCGCGTTCGGTGGTCGGAAAGAACACCGTGGAGTGCATGCAGTCAGGAGCGGTGTTCGGCTTTGCCGGTCTTGTAGACGGATTGGTACGACGCGTTCGCGAGGAGTTGCCGGAGTTCGGTGGCTTGGACGTCGCGGTGATCGCCACGGGAGACAGTGCACCGCTGATCATTCCGGAGTCCGCCACCATCGAGCACCTCGAACGGGATCTCACGCTCGAGGGGTTGCGGTTGGTGTTCGAGCGCAATCAGGCGCGTAGGGGATCGGGTCGACGGCCGATAGCGTGACCGTCCATGTGTGACGTAGGGAATTCTCTCCACAGGTTTCGCGATCGCAGAAGTTGTGCCACAATGGTCAACGTGAATCGCTGCATGAGTGCTCAGGAGTGTTGTCGAGGCTGACCGCTGCCTTGACCAATTCACATCTCCTTGGAGCTAGCTCGTGCTACCCACATATTCTGCAGATCTCTCTGTTTTGACCCCTACTCTTGCATCTGGTCGTGGTGTTTCCGCAGGTAACGGTGCTAATCGCGGTTCGTCCGGACGACGTCAGAACCGGGCTTCGTTGCCCACCCGCTTGCGTCCCGCTGATCTTCTGCGCCTCACCGACGAGGGGGCAAACGGTGTTCTCGACGGACGTTTCGATCACCTCATTCCCGAGGCGTTCCCGACCGTCGAGCGGTGGTCCACTCGCTTGTATGCCGACGACGACGTCGACGTCTGGCTCATCAGCTGGGTTCCGGAACGTAACACCGAATTACATGACCACGCAGGTTCTTTCGGGGCCCTCACGGTTCTCAGTGGTTCGCTCACCGAGTATCGCTGGGCAGGTGAAGAATTGGTGGAGCGTCAGCTCGACGCCGGCGATCAGGCGGCATTCCAGCTCGGTTGGGTTCACGATGTCGTATGGACACCGCCGCAGCCCGGATCGAAGACCGAAATCAGTTCTGATTCACCGACTTTGAGCGTCCACGCCTACTCGCCGCCATTGACGGCCATGTCCTACTACGAAGTCACGGACAACAACACACTTCGTCGCACACGTACCGAGCTGACCGACCAGCCCGAGGGAGTTTGAAAATGACTATCGACCAAATGCTCGACGACGCTCGCGCACAGATCGATCGTATGTACGTCTTCCAGCTCACCGAAGCCTTTCATCGCGGGGCGATCTTCGTCGACATTCGCCCGCAGGCGCAGCGCGCCATCGAGGGAACTCTTCCCGGCGCACTCGCGATCGAGCGGAACGTTCTCGAGTGGCGACTCGACCCCACCAGCAGCGCACACCTCGCGTTAGCCACCGACCACGACGTCGAGTGGGTGATCGTCTGCTCCGAGGGCTACACCTCCAGCCTGGCCGCTGCGTCGTTGCAGCAACTCGGCCTGCGTAACGCCACCGATCTGGTTGGCGGATACAAGGCGATCAAGGCTGCGGGCTTGCTCGGTGCGCTCAGCGGAGTGCGTCATTGCACCCGTGAGTTGGCGGCGGTTTCCGCCCACTGAGGCGGCCGGCGGGTTTGCCGGAACGCCTTCGGGCTCACCCCGTGATGTCGGGTGAAGGCGGTTGTGAGGGCAAAGGGGCTCGAGTAACCCACTTCTCGCGCGATCGACGACACCGTTCGTGCCGGGTCTGCGAGCAGATCTGCCGCCACCGACAAGCGCCACTCGGTCAGGTAGCCAACCGGTCCGATCCCCATGAGACCGGTGAACCGGCGCGCGAAGGCGGCTCGCGAACAGCCGGCTTCCTGGGCCAAAGCCGCGACCGTCCAGGGGTGTTCCGGCCGATTGTGCATGAGCCGCAAGGCATGCCCGATGATGGGATCCTCGTAGGCCTTGATCCATCGCGGTGATCGATCCGGGTTCGCCGCGAACCAGGTACGGACCGCCGAGATCAGAACCAGGTCGAGGAGCCTGTCCAACAACACTTCCTGTCCTGGCCCGTCCGCGGCGATTTGTTGTTCCAGAAGCGTCGTCATCGGCGTGGTTTCCATGCTGCGACGGACTACCGCGACGGGTGTCAGGCTGTCGAGAATCTGCCCGCTGACGTAAGAGTCCAAACGGTATGTGCCCGTGAGCATGACGGTCTGGCCGCTGGTCGAGTTGCCCCACGTGCGAACGCCGAGAACCGACATGTCCTCGAGTGGTGATCCGTCGACTGCGGCGCAGTTTTGTGCCTCGTCGATGAGTACGTGGATCGGGGTGCTTAGGTTATCGGCGACCGTATAGGGATCGGGGCCGCGCAGGAGTGCAATGTCGCCGGCCTCGAGGTTCTCGGTCTGTCCGGTGTCCGAGACGACGACTGCCGTACCGCGAACCAGAATCAGCACGGTGACGGGTGCGTGGTCCTCGATACGTAATGACCAGGGCGGATCGAGCAGCGAGCGCAGCAGAAAAGCGCCCTCCGCCCGCGATCCGGCCAGCATCATCGACAATGCATCCATGTTTCGACGGTAGACGCTGACGTATGTTTTTGCGACCTTCAGCTATGGATCGTATTGCCGCCGCGCGATCGAATGAGTTCATGACTACAACAAGCGACATTCAATCGGCAGTGGTGATCGGTGGTACCGGCAAGACCGGTGCGCGCGTTGCGCAGAGGCTGACGGCGGTGGGAATCCGTACCCGAATCGCGTCGAGAACATCCGGGACGCGTTTCGACTGGAACGATCAGACGACGTGGCAGCCCGCGATGTCCGGTGTCGAAGCGGCATACGTGACCTATGCGCCGGACCTCGCAGTGCCGGAATCGAGCACCCACATCGAGGAACTTGCGGAGCTTGCGTACCGCGAAGGGGTTCGTCGCATGGTGCTCCTGTCCGGGCGCGGTGAACCGGCGGCGCAGAAAGCCGAGCAGGTTCTGGCCGACAGCGGTCTGGAATGGGCTGTGGTGCGGGCCAGTTGGTTTGCCCAGAACTTCAGTGAGGGGTATCTACTCGATCCGATTCGGGAAGGTCACCTGGAACTTCCGGTAGGCGAGGTGGGGGAGCCGTTCATCGACGTCGACGATCTCGCCGATGTGGCGGTGGCCGCATTGACTCGAACCGACCTCCTCGGCCGAGTTCTCGAGGTGACGGGTCCGGAGTTGCTCACCTTCGCGGAGGCCGTTGAGGCGATTTCGGCGGCGTCGGGGCGTGCGGTGTCATTCGAAACGATTGGACTGCAACAGTTTTCCGACGGCATGGCAGAAGTTGGCGTCCCGAGTGATGTCGTCGAGTTGCTCACGTATCTGTTTGCCGAGGTTCTCGACGGACGAAATCAAAGTGTGACGGGCGTCGTCGAAGAGGTCCTGGAACGACCCGCTCGAGATTTCACCACTTTTGCCGCCGATGCTGCTCGAACGGGGGTCTGGTCGTGAAGAAATCCGAGATCCTTCTGGAGTTGCTGGTCGGCGTGACTGCGTTCGGTGCGCTGGTCGCCGGCGGTGCGCTGTTCGCATTCTCCGCCTTCGTGATGCCGGCCCTGCGCTCGGTGGATGCACATACCGCGATTACGTCGATGCAGGCGTTCAACGTGGAAGCACCGCGGAGTGCCTTGATGCTGCCCCTCGTCGGATCGGCGCTCACCGCGATCGCCGCCGGAATCTGGGCATCGATCTCGAGACCGGACGGTTGGGTGCTCGCTGTTGTCGGTTGCGTCGGCGTCCTCGCGGCGTTAGCGGTGACGGCGATCTATCACGTCCCTCACAACGACGCTTTTGCCTCGGTCAGGGCTACCGAAGCAGGCGCATGGTCGTCGTACGAGGCCGGTTGGACGATGTGGAATCACGTCAGGGTTGGCCTGTACCTGTTGTCGGGAATCGTGCTCGCGGTGGCCGCGGTGCTACCAGCAACAAACGCGGTGGACACGGCCCAGTAGTCTTGTACCCCGTGAGTGATGTAGAAGCCCAGCCAGTCGACGACACCCCCGAGCAGCTCCGTATCCGGCGCGAGAAGCGTGAGCGGATCCTGGCGCAGGGGCAGGAGGCGTACCCGGTCTCGGTTGATCGCACGCATACTTTGGCGCAGATCCGTGCCGAGTTCCCGGAACTCGAAGCTGACACCGCTACCGGCGTGATTGTCGGCGTCGTCGGCCGCGTCATCTTCATGCGCAACACCGGCAAGCTGTGCTTCGCGACTTTGCAGGAGGGCGACGGTACCCAGCTGCAGGCCATGATCAGCCTCGCCGGCGTCGGCGAAGAGGCATTGGCCGCCTGGAAGTCCGACGTCGACCTCGGCGACTTCGTCTTCATCCACGGTGAGGTCATCAGCTCCCGTCGGGGTGAGCTCAGCGTGATGGCCGACGCGTGGCAGATCGCGTCCAAGGCGCTGCGTCCCCTGCCGGTCGCTCACAAGGAAATGAGTGAAGAGTCCCGGGTGCGTCAGCGCTACGCGGACCTGATCGTTCGGCCCGAGGCTCGGGACAACGCCCGCAAGCGTGTCGCTGTTGTCCGTGCGCTGCGTAATGCGCTCGAGAGCCGCGGCTTCCTCGAGGTCGAGACGCCGATGCTGCAGACGCTGCACGGCGGCGCGGCAGCTCGCCCGTTCGTCACGCACTCCAACGCCCTCGACATCGACCTGTACCTGCGTATCGCACCGGAACTGTTCCTCAAGCGTTGCGTCGTCGGCGGTATCGAGAAGGTCTTCGAGATCAACCGCAACTTCCGCAACGAGGGCGTCGACTCCACTCACTCGCCCGAGTTCGCGATGCTCGAGACGTACGAGGCCTACGGCACGTACGACGATTCCGCGAAGATGATTCGTGAGCTCGTCCAGGAAGTTGCGCAGGAAGCATTCGGCACGCAGGTCCTCACCCTCGCCGACGGTTCCGAGTACGACGTCAGTGGCGAGTGGCAGGTTCTCGAGATGTACCCGTCGCTGTCGGCTGCCATCGGCACCGAGGTCACGCCGGATACGACGGTCGACGAGCTTCTCGCCTTGGCGGAGAAGGTCGGCCTCGAGGTTCCCAAGGACAAGGGCTATGGCCACGGCAAGCTTGTCGAGGAGCTGTGGGAGCACCAGTGCGGCGATCAGCTGTACGTGCCGACGTTCGTGCGGGACTTCCCGGTCGAGACGTCGCCCCTGACTCGTGATCACCGCAGTAAGAAGGGTGTCACCGAGAAGTGGGACCTCTACATTCGCGGATTCGAGCTGGCGACAGGCTACTCCGAGCTGGTCGACCCGGTCATCCAGCGTGAGCGTTTTGTCGATCAGGCGCGCCTCGCGTCGGCCGGCGATGACGAAGCAATGGTGCTGGACGAGGAATTCCTCGCGGCAATGGAGCAGGGTATGCCGCCCACCACGGGAACCGGCATGGGTATCGACCGACTGCTGATGGCGCTCACCGGCCTCGGAATCCGCGAGACGATCCTGTTCCCGATCGTGCGTCCGTCTGCTCGCTAGATTTTCCTGAAAAGGGTTCGACCGCACACTGTTGTGGTCGAACCCTTTTTCTGTTCCCCGACGGATTCGGGCCCGCCAGTTCAACGAACTGTTGCGTCCGTGGTCTCCGACTTTCGGATCGTCGAGATGATCTGGTCGATCGCTGCCTTGTCGAGGGACTTGGGGTGACCCTGATCTGACTGGATCAGGAAGATCATCACTTCCGCCGTGGCGTATCCAGGTGTGGCGACGATGTCGAATGTTGCTGATGACGGGTCGCATTCGTTGTCTGGGGGGATGTTGGTGGCGTCCGGAAATGGTGAAGTGAGTTGGTTCGCTGTAGGCGATGGTGGCGTGGGTGCCGTGCTTGTCGGAAAAAATGAGATCGGCTTTGTGGACCCATTCTTGTGCGACGGTGTCGATGTCGACGCCGTTGCGACCGGTTGCGCCGGTTAGGGCAAGGGTGCTGCCGTCCGACTTGCTGCAGTAGTTGTACTTGTAGTCCCCAAGTGCGCCAAAGATAATGGTGTCCTCAGTGGTGGTCCACCCGGCGACTGAGTCTGAGCTATTTCGCCAATCGGGTGGAATGTCATAGGTGAGACCGAATTTGGTGGCGATAGGTTGAGGTTGGCCGCGTTCCACATCGATCTTCGGTGGTGGCCGATCCAGAGGGTTGAATCAGCACATTGTGGGCACGTTTTCCGAAAAGCGATTGATAACGCGTTCTAGTTTGTTAGCGTCTGCACGGTTTGTATCTGCCGTCAGAGGAGTCGATCGTGCGCAGAACTGGGATTTTCGGGGGAGTTGTACTCGCGGCGGCGATCCTCGTCGGGATGGGGTCGACGGCGTCGGCGCAGGCACCGTTGCCCGTTCCCAGTGCGTTTCTTGCCGGCGTTCCCCAGGAGTTGGGGAATCCTGGTGGTTCGGCTCCCGGATCCAACGACTTTTCGTGTAAGCCGACTGCTGAACATCCGAATCCCGTTGTGCTCGTGCATGGTACGGCCGGCAACCGGGCGACCAACTGGGCTACCTATTCGCCATTGCTCGCCAATGAGGGTTACTGCGTTTTCGCGCTGACCTACGGCAATTTTCCGGAACAGCCGTGGCCGCTGTCGGCGATCGGTGGGATGCAGGAAATACCTTCCAGTGCAGCGCAATTGTCGAGTTTTGTCGATCAGGTTCTTGGTGCTACCGGAGCGTCGTCGGTAGATCTGATCGGACATTCGCAGGGCACGATCATCAACGGGTATTACGCGAAGTTCCTCGGTGGCGCCGACAAAGTGGACAACATCATCTCGGTTGCGCCGCTGTGGAAGGGAACGCTCGGAAACGAGCAGGTCAGCATCGGGCGCACCATGCGTGATCTCGGGGTGTCCGAGGCAGCGCAGGCCGGATTCCCGATCTGTAAAGCCTGCTTGAACATGGGCGCGGGATCGGAGTTCATCGAGAATCTTCGTGCCGGTGGCGTCTACGCGTCGGGTGTTCACTACACGAACATCACGACGCGATACGACGAGCTGGTTCTTCCGTACACAAATGGTCTCGAGCCTGGGCTGAACGCCACCAACATTGTTGTCCAGGACGGTTGTGAGCAAGACATCTCCGATCACCTCGCCATCGCGGCATCGCTGCGCGCTGCGACATTTGCTCTCAATGCGCTCGATCCATCGCACCCGCGACCGGTACCGTGTCATCCGGTGTGGCCCATCGTGGGTTGAGCAGAGCATGGAGGCGTGCGATGGGCATACGGGCACTAGCCTGCGCGGCGGTTGCGGCAGCAGTACTGGGGGCTGCTGCCGCGCCGGAACGTGCGTCGGCGGATACGCCGCCCGTGACTACACCGTCTGTCACTTCAACACTGCCTGTTCCGTTCGGTTTCGCCAGCGGGATTGCGCTGGAAGCGCTCGACCCCGGGGGATCAGTGCCGGGAACCAACAACTACTCGTGCACGCCTTCGGTGGCGCATCCGGATCCCGTGGTCCTCGTCCACGGAACCGCGGCAAACCGTCAGACCAACTGGGCGGTACTTGCGCCGGTTCTCGCGAACGAGGGTTATTGCGTTTTTGCACTCACGTTCGGGAACCGATTCGACCTGCCATGGCCGTTGTCGGCTGCAGGTGGCCTCGCGCCGCTGCCGGAGAGTGCACAGCAGTTGTCGGACTTCGTCGACGGAGTATTGGAGGCGACGGGTGCCTCGAAAGTCGATCTCGTCGGACATTCGCAGGGGACGACCGTCAGTGGGTACTACGCCAAGTTCTCAGGCGGTGACGACAAGGTCTCGAAGATCGTGTCGATAGCCCCGCTGTGGAACGGTTCCGACGTCGGTCCGCCGAAAGGCGTCGGCGGTCCGGATTTCGACAACGTGAGCTTTGTGTCCGAGCTGCGTGACGCCGGCGTGTACGCGGACACCGTCGAGTACTCCAATATCGTGACTCGCTACGACCAAGTAGTGGTTCCGTACACCAGCGGAATACTCGCGGCGTCGAATGCGTCCAACGTTGTGGTGCAGGATGGTTGCCCGCAGGACCGGTCGGACCACATTGCCGTGGTGGCGTCACAGAGAACGGCAGCGTTGACGCTGGCGGCACTCGATCCGTCGGCGACCCGTGAAATCCCGTGTGATCGAGTGCTCCCGATTATCGGCTGATCTCAGCGCCGAACTCGATATACGTACCTGTTCGCTTCAGGCGTACAGGAAGTGGGAAACGATTGCCGGAGCTGCGACGTTGTGAGATGTAAGTAAGCCGGTATCCCCTGCCAATCGGGTGGAGGAGCAGCAGGTGGACTTCGCGCCCTCTAGAGTAATAAGTGGGGTCGTGCAACCTCAGTCGATTCGTAGACGCCATGTCTGCTGACCGGCGAGGCGATCAGTCTGTAGTGCCGGAGCGAAACGCGGCGACCAGGGACGAGACATCCGGTCTCGAACCTGCCCGCCGGAGAGTGTGAGGGAGAGCGATGTTCGAGAGGTTCACCGATCGCGCGCGGCGCGTTGTTGTCCTGGCTCAAGAAGAAGCCAGGATGCTCAACCACAACTACATCGGTACGGAGCACATCCTCCTCGGCCTCATTCACGAGGGCGAAGGTGTTGCCGCCAAGTCGTTGGAGTCGTTGGGTATCTCCCTCGAGGGAGTCCGCAGCCAGGTCGAGGAGATCATCGGCCAGGGCCAGCAGGCTCCGTCCGGTCACATCCCCTTCACACCGCGCGCCAAGAAAGTCCTCGAGCTGAGTCTGCGCGAAGCGCTGCAGCTCGGACACAACTACATCGGTACGGAGCACATCCTGCTCGGTCTCATCCGCGAGGGTGAGGGCGTTGCAGCCCAGGTTCTGGTCAAGCTCGGTGCCGATCTCAACCGTGTCCGCCAGCAGGTCATCCAGCTGCTGTCGGGCTACCAGGGCAAAGAGCCCACCGAAACCGGTGGCACTCGCGGAGAGGCCGGCACGCCGTCCACCTCGCTCGTGCTCGACCAGTTCGGTCGCAACCTGACGCAAGCTGCCCTCGAAGGCAAGCTGGACCCGGTCATCGGCCGCTCGAAGGAAATCGAGCGTGTCATGCAGGTTCTCTCGCGTCGTACCAAGAACAACCCGGTCCTCATCGGTGAACCCGGTGTCGGTAAGACCGCTGTTGTCGAGGGCCTGGCTCAGGCAATCGTCAACGGTGAGGTCCCCGAGACCCTCAAGGACAAGCAGCTGTACACGCTCGACCTCGGGTCGCTCGTGGCCGGCAGCCGTTACCGCGGTGACTTCGAAGAGCGCCTGAAGAAGGTTCTCAAGGAGATCAACACCCGCGGCGACATCATCCTGTTCATCGACGAGCTGCACACTCTCGTGGGTGCGGGCGCGGCTGAGGGCGCTATCGACGCGGCCTCCATCCTCAAGCCCAAGCTTGCCCGCGGTGAGCTGCAGACCATCGGTGCCACCACTCTCGACGAGTACCGCAAGTACATCGAGAAGGATGCCGCACTCGAGCGTCGTTTCCAGCCCGTTCAGGTGGGCGAGCCCACCGTCGAGCACACCATCGAGATCCTCAAGGGTCTTCGTGACCGCTACGAGGCTCACCACCGCGTGTCCATCACGGACGGTGCTCTCGTGGCAGCTGCGACGCTGGCCGACCGCTACATCAACGACCGCTTCTTGCCGGACAAGGCGATCGACCTCATCGACGAGGCGGGCGCGCGAATGCGCATCCGTCGGATGACTGCACCGCCGGACCTGCGCGAATTCGACGATCGCATCGCCGACGCGCGTCGCGAGAAGGAGTCCGCGATCGACGCGCAGGACTTCGAGAAGGCCGCGAACCTGCGTGACAAGGAAAAGACCCTCGTTGCTCAGCGCGCTGAGCGTGAGAAGCAGTGGCGTGCGGGCGACCTGGACGTCATCGCCGAGGTCGACGACGAGCAGATCGCCGAGGTTCTGGGCAACTGGACCGGCATCCCCGTCTTCAAGCTCACGGAGGAGGAGACCACTCGTCTGCTCCGTATGGAAGAGGAACTGCACAAGCGGATCATCGGCCAGGAAGAGGCGGTCAAGTCCGTCTCGAAGGCGATCCGTCGTACGCGTGCAGGTCTGAAGGATCCCAAGCGTCCCTCGGGCTCCTTCATCTTCGCCGGCCCGTCCGGTGTCGGTAAGACGGAGCTCGCGAAGTCGCTCGCCAACTTCCTGTTCGGCGACGACGACGCTCTGATCCAGATCGACATGGGCGAGTTCCACGACCGCTTCACCGCTTCGCGTCTGTTCGGTGCCCCTCCCGGGTACGTCGGATACGAAGAGGGCGGCCAGCTCACCGAGAAGGTCCGTCGCAAGCCGTTCAGCGTCGTGCTGTTCGACGAGATCGAGAAGGCACACCAGGAGATCTACAACACCCTCCTGCAGGTGCTCGAGGACGGCCGTCTCACCGACGGTCAGGGTCGTACCGTCGACTTCAAGAACACGGTGCTGATCTTCACGTCCAACCTCGGTACGTCGGATATCTCCAAGGCTGTCGGCCTGGGCTTCAGCTCGGGAACGGGCACCGGCTCGAACTACGAGCGGATGAAGCTCAAGGTGCACGATGAGCTGAAGAAGCACTTCCGTCCCGAGTTCTTGAACCGTATCGACGACATCGTCGTGTTCCATCAGCTCACGAACGAGCAGATCGTTCAGATGGTGGACCTGATGCTTGCTCGCGTCGAGAAGGCACTCAAGAACAAGGACATGGCCATGGAGGTCACCGACAAGGCCAAGTCGCTTCTGGCCAAGCGCGGATTCGATCCGGTACTGGGTGCGCGGCCGCTGCGTCGCACCATCCAGCGCGAGATCGAGGACCAGATGTCCGAGAAGATCCTCTTCGGAGAGATCGGACCGGGACACATCGTGCTCGTCGACGTCGAAGGCTGGGACGGCGAAGGCTCGGGCGAGGACGCGAAGTTCACGTTCACGCCTACGAAGAAGCCGATCGACGTGCCGGACGCGCCGCCGATCGAACTGTCCAAGGCAGGCGAGAGCGAAAGCGCCGCAGAGTAAGTAGTACAGAGCTGTAAACGAAAACGGGCGGCACCCTTACCGGTGCCGCCCGTTTTGTGTATCACGGGGAGAGAGCATATTCATGAACGAGATCGAGATGGGCCATCTGCGTCGTTGTGTCGAATTGGCGCGAGAGGCCTTGGACGAAGGCGACGAACCGTTTGGATCGGTACTTGCTGCCGCTGACGGGACTTTCCTCGCGGAAGATCGAAACCGAATTGCGGGAGGCGACAGCACACGACATCCGGAATTCGAGTTGGCGCGGTGGGCTGCGCAGTATCTGACGACGGAAGAGCGCTCTACGGCAACGGTATTCACCTCCGGCGAGCATTGTCCGATGTGTTCGGCTGCTCATGCCTGGGTGGGATTGGGCCGGATCGTGTACGTGTGTTCGTCTGCGCAGTTGAGTGAATGGCTTACGGAGTGGGGAGTGGCCTCGGGGCCGGTACGATCCCTCTCGATCAACGAGGTTGCGCCGAATCTTCCGGTGGAAGGGCCGGTTCCGGAGCTGGTCGATGAGGTTCGCGAACTGCACCGCATGCTGCACTCACGCGGCGCCTGACGACACGCAAACGGGCGGCACCTCACGATCGAGATGCCGCCCGCTCTATGGCGTTCAGGACATGACGTTCAGGACACTACGTCTACAGCCCGAGCCTGTTCACGCAGTTCACCCTTGACTACCTTGCCACTTGCATTGCGCGGCAAGGCTTCCACGACGATGATGTCCTTGGGGTGCTTGTACCGTGCCAGGCGATCATTGAGGAAGGTGCTCAGCTCCTCGATGGTCAGGTCCACGGTTGAACCTGGCGTCATCGCGATGATCGCTACCGGTACCTCGCCCCACTTGGCGTCGGGACGCCCGACGACTGCGGCTTCGACTATCAATTCGTGTTCGTACAGAACGTTCTCGACCTCGGCGCAGTAGATGTTCTCACCGCCGGAGATGATCATGTCCTTCTTGCGGTCGACGACGTACACAAATCCTTCGTCGTCGACGCGGACCAGGTCGCCGGAGTGAAACCACCCGCCGTGGAAGGCATCTGCGGTGGCCTGGGGGTTATTCCAGTACTCACTCATCATTGTGGGTCCGCGGTAGACAATTTCCCCGATTTCGCCGGGTGCCACGTCATCCATGTTCTCGTCGACGATGCGAGCCGAGATGGTGGGGATGACCCGGCCGACTGAACCGAGCTTACGGATGGCGTCATCGCCGTCGAGTACGCAAGTGATGGGAGACATTTCGGTTTGCCCGAAGACTGCGACGTTGAACGCATCAGGGAAGGTTTCGGCCATTGCCCGCAAGATCGTGTCCGACGACGGGGCGGCACCCCAGGAAATGTTCTTGAGCGAGAGGGCTCGAGGTTGGGCTTTCTGAACTGCACACACCGCCTGCCACTGCACGGGCACGAGGAACAAGCTGGTGACCTTCTCGGCTTCGAGGATATCGAGAAGCTGACCCGGGTCGAATGCGCCAACCGGGTGGATCACCGTGGTAGTGCCCAGTTGCAGGCTTGGGGCGATGGAACCGAGGGCAGCGATGTGGAACATCGGCGACGCACAGAAGCCGATGGAATCCTCGTTGAACAGGTGGAAGGCACGAATGCAGGTCAACGCTTGTGACGAGAGATTGGAATGCGAGAGCACGGAACCTTTGGGGCGTCCTGTGGTTCCCGAGGTGTACATGATGAGAGCCGGTGTGTCGTCCGGGATGTCGATCAATGCATGAGGTTCACCCGGTTCGCTGATCAAGTCCTCGTAGTTCAAGCTGTCGCCCTCAGCGGGTGCGCCCACCGTGATGGAGATGTCGATGCCCTCGGACGCTGCGCGGGCTGCGGCGGCCAACGGAGCCAACGGGCCCTCCGCGACAATGACTTTGGAGCCCGAGTCGTTGACAAGGTAGGCGACCTCAGGTGGGGTCAGTCGGAAGTTCACCGGGACAGCGATCGCGCCCAACGCATTGGTCGCGAGAACAATCTCGAGGTACTCGGGGCGGTTGAGCATCAGGATCAGAACGCGGTCACCAAAACTGACGCCGCGCCGGGAGAGCGCGTCTGCCAGTTTTTCGACGCGCTCGTTCAGCGTGCTCCAGGTGATGGAATCGCCCTGGAATCGCAGCGCGATGCGGTCCGGGATCATCTGCGCGTGGCGGGCAACCTGATTGTTCCAGTTGGTGCGTCGCAGGCGCTGTACCTCGGACGCTGTATCGGTGGAGGGCATCTACTGTTTCCTCTCAATCACTTGAAGTGGGGTGCGCGTTTCTGAAGCATTGCGGTCGCGCCTTCGGCGAAGTCGGCTCCGACAAGAAGTTCTGCTTGACCGGTCTTTTCGAGTTCCAGAGCGGAGTCGATGCGATCGAGTGTTGCGGCGTTCAGTGCGGCTTTGGTGAGTTGGAGAGCACGACGGGGCGCTGCGCTGGTGCGCTTCGCGACGGACTCGATGTGTGCAGCGAACTGATCGTCGGGAAGGGTTTTGGAGACGAGCCCGAATTGCGCTGCATCTGTGGCGGATAGACGCTCACCCAGCAGAAGCATCTCGGCTGCACGCGCCCGGCCGATCGCTGCCGGAATCAATGCGCTGGCGCCGCCGTCGGACATCAGTCCGATGTTGACGAAAGACATGAGGAAGTAGGCACTTTCGGCAGCATAGGTCAGGTCTGCGGCGAGGGCGATGGAGACGCCTACACCTGCGGCAGGCCCGTTGACTGCGGCGATCACGGGCACGGAGGTGCTGGTGATGGCGCGAATCACGGTGTTTGCGGTGTCCATGACGATCTGGGGATCTGTCGGATTGGTTGTGATAGCTGCGAGGTCTGCTCCCGTACAGAAGGCGCGGCCTGCTCCGGTGATGACGATGGTGCGCACATCCGGGTTGTCGCCGGCGTCGGTAACAGCGTCGATGAGACTTTTCATGGTCTCGAAGTCGGCTGCGTTCATGCGTTCGGGGCGGTTGAAGGTCAAACGCAGAATGCCGTTGTCGAGTTCCGTCAGGAGACCCGCTGTGGACGAGGTCATGACGAACTCGGGGAAACGGTACAACACATGCGAATCATCAGCACACAGCTTCCTTCTCACGGTTGATCTGGCGAAATGTGTTCCCTTGGCGTAGGCCGTAACTCGTGCCGCAGGAGGGTCTCTTCAGTGGTGAATCTATCTGCGAGATTGTGCGAATAGCGGTTAACATAACACCTCGAGTGGCAGTGTCAAGGGTGTTCGGAGAATCCGATACGGTAGCTGTGAAACGAATGGAGGGATTCATGCCCGGACGGACACGCGTCGTCGCACGTGGCGATGAATCCACTTCGCGTACGCGGCCGAAGAATCGCAAGGCTCAGATCGCGGCGGTTGCAGCCGAGGCGTTCAGTGAGCGCGGGTACCACGCGGTGGGTATCGACGACATAGCGTCTGCCGTCGGCGTGTCCGGCCCCGCGCTGTACCGCCATTTCCCCACCAAATACGCACTGTTCGTTCACGCGGTCGAAAACTTGTCTCGGGCACTGCTCGATGCGGCCGATTCCGCGCACTGCGAGAGCGACGATCCACGGCAACAGTTGCAAGCCGTCATGGTCGCGGTCATCGGTGTCACCCTCGAGAATCGGCGTCGGGGCGGGCTCTATCGTTGGGAAGGCCGCTACCTCGAGAAGGTGGATCGCGAGAACCTGCGCCTGGAGGTGGTGGCGTTGCGCCTGCGGGTGTCAGAGCCGTTGGCTGCGGTCCGCCCGGAGCTCGGTCGTGCCGATCTCGACCTCGTCACGGCCGCGATTCTGAGTGTGATCGGTAGTGTCACGGGGCATCGATCGGCGTTGCCTCCCAAGCAGATCGAGTCCTTGATGCTCTCCGTCTGCTGGTCTGTGATCGATATGGAACTCCCGCGGCGAGTCTCGTCGGTAGCGCCTTTGCAAGGCGGCAATACGATTCCAGGACTCGAACGTACATCGAAACGTGAAGTGCTGCTTCACGAAGCGGTGCTGCTTTTCCATGAACGTGGGTATCACGAGGTCAGCATCGAGGAAATCGGAGCCGCCGCCGGGATCACCGCATCGAGTGTGTACCGGCATTTTCCGAGCAAGGCAGATCTACTGGCCGCAGCCTTTCATCGGGCGTCCGAACAATTGACCGTCACGTTGGGCTCCGCCCTGGCAGAATCCGAGACTCCGCGCCAGGCTGTGCACACACTTGCTGAGCTGTACGTTGCCGTCTTCTTTGCTCAGAGTGAGTTGCTTGCCGTCTATTTCGCGGAAGTCGGAAATCTCCCTGCCGATGCAGGCAAGGAACTACGAAAGATTCAGCGACGCAATGTCGAGGAGTGGGCGCACCTGTGCGTCGACGCCCGGCCCGAGCTCACTGTCGCGTCGGCTCGATTTCTTGTTCACGCGGCGCTGGGACTGGTTCTCGATGTCGGCCGCGTCGTCCGATTCTCGGAAGCCGAACGCGTCGCGGCACTTCTGTCGGTGACACTTCTCGGATAGTCGCGGGTAAGTTCGAGTGGCAAGGCGTTTCACACAATCCGCAGACGGAAGTAGGGACACCCAATGCCAAATCGTACCGCACGCACTGCCTGGAACGGCACCTTGGAATCCGGATCGGGGCAGGTGGAACTCACCAGTTCCGGAGTCGCGACATTCGACGTGTCGTTCCCCAAACGAGCAGCTGAGGAAGCCGGCGGAACCACCAGCCCAGAAGAACTGATCGCCGCGGCACATTCGTCCTGCTACGCGATGCAGTTGTCAGCGCTCATCGCCGAGGCCGGGGGAACTCCGCAGAGCCTCGACATCACGGCGGATGTCTCGTTGGGCCCTGACACGGTCGGCTTCAAGCTGACCGGAATCAAGCTCACCGTTCGCGCCGAGGTCGACGGCCTCGACGCCGACGGTTTTGCCAAGGTGGCCCAGGCCGCAAAGGAAACATGCCCGGTCAGTAAGGCTTTGACAGGCGTCGACATCACATTGGATGCAGCGCTGGACTGATCTTCTCGTGCTCGGGCGCCGTTTTCGGCGCTCGAGCACCTCTGATCACCAGGTAGCTCGCGAGCAGTATCGGGAGCACCCACAGATCCGAAGGATCGCGGACGACGAGGATCGGCAAGAGGTTTCCGCGTAATCCTGCTGCGGCCCAACGGAGAAAGCCGATCACCCACTCGTACGCGTCGCCAACCGGCGCAACCATTTTCACGGCGGCAAAGCCAATTCCCGTGACTGCGATGGACCAGGCGATCGCTGCTCGCCCCACCAGGCTGCGTCTGGGCACCTCGAGAACCGAGAGCAGAAGCAGTGGAAACAGGAACACACCGGCTATGTCGGACAGCTTGCCCGTCATCGTGTTTCCGAAGGCGTCCTTGAGCACGTGGTCGTTGATCAGAATGATCGCCACCGAAACCAGGGCCCACGGACTCAGCAGCAGATCGCCCGGACGCCTCACGACAGGTTGATGGTTGCCGAGCCGGACGAGAACAGATCGCACTTGAACTGCAAACGCAGACCGGTGGCGGCTTCGGGGACCTCGTACGACAATTCACCGCGCTTGGCCGCACCCGGCGCTAGCTCTCCGTCGACGCTCGACGTGCTGCTGTCGGTGAACGTGATGTTGTACGACTTGTTTGCGGAGTCCTGCAGTTCGAAGCACATCATCGACGACACCGCGGCGGGCTTGTCACTGTTGTTGGTGACCTCGGTGTCAACCACGACGTAGCGGTTTCCGGGATCAGCGGTGATGAACTGATTGGTCGAGACGTACGGATCGACAACGCCGTGTACCTGAACGCGCCAGTCACCGAGTTCGACGACGTCACCGATACCGAAAGCGGCAGCGGGTGCGGCGGACGAACCGTTGTCGTCGACCTTCTTCGCTTCATCGGTTTCGCCTGACGCGATGGTTGCGAACAGGGCTGCGCCGACGGCGAGGACGGCGAGGGGAGTGCGGAGTGATCGCATGATGGGTGCCTTTCGAGAGCGGGTATGGCACTAGTCAACGATGTCCGGGATGCCTTTCGCGTCAGCCGAAAGATCGGGTGATCTCCTCCTTTCGGTCGTTGTTTGCACGCGTGGTGGTCCAATCGGCTGATTCGAGGAGTCGGTGGTGGTCTATACGCTTACTCGGTGATCACCACCCGAGGAACTGCAGTGCGACGACGCGTATGGACAACCGTCGCCGTCGCATTCAGCATTTTCTGCTCGATCATGACGGCGACTATCGCCGGCTCGTCGGGAAATGTGCCACCGGTGCTGGTCGGAATCGGCTTTGTTCTCGGCGCGGCTGGTGGGATATCGCTGGTGTGGCGGCGTCAACGTCCCTGGGCAGTTCTGGCGATCACGCTGGTCGGTCCTCTGTTTTTTCCGACAGATGCCACGGCGGCGCTCATCGCTTTGTTTGCAGTTGCTCGAATCGCCCGCGGAAATCAATTGGCGGTCGCGGGCGCCGTCGTGTACGTCGCATGTGGAATCTCGTTGACCTACGACGCCTTTCGGGATCGCGAGTTTTCGGTGCTGACGATCGGAACTGCTGCGCCGAAGGACGGCACAGAGCTCGCGCAGTACGACCTGGCGCTGTGGATTCCATGGCTGGTCGCAGCCGTCATGGTCGCCGTCGTGGTGGCGCTCTCGCTTCTCGTTCGTACCAAAACCGAACTCGTCGAGGCCGAGCACGTGCGGGATCTGGCGACGGAACAGACCGATGCGATGCGCGACGAGATGATTCGCACCGAGGAACGCACTCGGATCGCCCGCGACATGCACGACACTATCGCGGCCAGCTTGAGTCGAATTTCGTTGTTTGCCGGCGGGTTGCAAGTCAGTGCTGCAGACAATCCGGAGAAGGTCGTCAATACCGCAGCCATGATCCGAACCACCGCACACGAGGCTTTGGACGAATTGAAGGGCATCGTCGGAGTGCTCAGGGGAAGTGGTGATCGTCGTGAGCACGGTGGGCACCAGGGAATCGATGCGATCGGTGATCTGGTCAACGGTGCTCGTGCGGCCGGCATTCACTGCCGTCTGGAATCGGAACTGCTTCCGGGCGACGTGGGAATGTTGGCTGGTCACGTGTGTTATCGCGTAGTGCAGGAAGCGCTCACCAATGTTCAGAAATACGCGAGCGATCAAATGCTCGTCATTTCCGTCACTGGATCACCGCATGACGGAATTCGCATTCTGGCACGCAACAAGCTCAGCGATCTGCCTCCGATGACGTCGATCGGTTCGCGTTCGGGGCTCCGCGGATTGGCCGAGCAGGCACGCGAGATCGGCGGCAAGGTCGAGGCCGGCGCGCTGGGGGAGGACTTCCTCGTCAGTTGCTGGGTGCCCTGGTTCGCATAATTTTGTCGGTGGCGCTCGGTAGTGTTCAGCCCACCATGAACACAGACTCGCGGGTGACGACGCTGATTGTCGACAACGACGCCTGGGTGAGGCGCGGGATGAAGGACATCCTCGAAGCCACACCCGACATCGTGGTGGTTGCAGAGGCCGAGGACGGCGACCAAGTGCCAGCCAAGGTCACTCGATTTCGTCCCCACGTCGTACTGATGGACCTCAAAATGGTCCGCGTCGGGGGCTTGGAAGCAACTCGCCAGTTGATGTTGATGCCCAACCCTCCCAAGGTCATCGCAATGACGGCTTTCGACGTCGACGGCCTGGTGATCGAGGCGGTCGAGGCCGGCGCGCACAGCTTCATGCGGAAAGATGCTGCACCCGAAGCCTTTCAGCAGGCCGTGCGCGTCGTTGCATCCGACCATGCGCTGTTCAGCCGGGATTCTCTGCGGGCTATCGCCGAGTCCACTCCCCGTGAACCTGTTCGGGACCAGACGGCGTTGGCGGTGCTCACCGACCGTGAGCGCGAAGTTCTGGTGCAGTTGGCCACAGGTCTGGGAAACGGTGAAATCGCGGAGCGTATGTACCTCGGTGAAACAACGATCAAATCGCACGTCTCGTCGTTGTTCTCGAAACTCGGAGTGAACAATCGGGTGCGTGCATCGTTGGTTGCGTACCGGTGCGGTCTCGTCGTGTGATGTAAGGACTAATCTCGCCGCTGCTGTTGTTGCACCTTCGGTGACTGATCAAATCGTGATTGACCAAGACGTGACCATCGAAGTGTGGTCGGACGTTGCTTGTCCGTGGTGCTACATCGGAAAGACCAGGTTCCTCTCGGCCCTGGATCGTTTCGAGAACAAGGACCGCGTCAACGTCATCTGGCGCTCGTACCAGCTTGCACCGGAGACTCCGGTGGGAGAGGGCCGCACGGAACTCGACGCCTTGGTCGAGATGAAGGGAATGGCGCCTGATCAGGTACGCCAGATGTTCTCGCATGTGAGCGCGACGGCCGCCGAGGTCGGATTGACCCTGGACTTCGACACCGTGATCGCCGCCAACACTTTTGATGCGCACAGACTGCTACATCTCGCCGGTGAGCGACAGAACGAACTCCTCGAAGCACTGTTCAAGGCTCACTTCAGCGACGGAAAGGTGATCGACGATCGTGAGGTGCTGGTAGATCTGGCTGTGAGCGTCGGCCTCGACGCGGACACCGTGCGTGAGCAGCTCAACTCCGATGCCGCCGCCGAGTCAGTGCGCGAGGATCTGTCCATGGCCCGCCAGCTCCAGGTCAGCGGCGTTCCGTTCTTCGTCGCCAACCGTGCGGTCGCTGTGTCCGGCGCTCAGCCCGAAGAGGTGTTCCTGCAGCTGCTCACGCAGGCTTCCGAGCCGGCCTGACAGCGAACATCCCTGACAGCGCGTGCGCAGAGGCGCTGTCAGGGATGGGTCACGGCCGCAATACGCAGCGAGTTCCCCCGTAGATCGTGGTAATACATTTGTTGCAGTGAATGCAGAGCGTCTGCCCGTGACCTTCTTCCTCGATCGTCTTGATCAAGTTCGGGTCGCTGAGCAGTGCGCGGCCCATTTGGACGAACTCGAATCCCTCACGCATGGCGAGGTCGATCGATTCCTTGCCCGTGATTCCGCCGAGCAACACCAGCGGGAGGTCTACTGCGTCGCGGATCTGGCGCGCGTGATCGAGTAGGTAGGCGTCGGTGTACGGGTAGGTGCGCAGGAAGTGCTTTCCCACCAGTTTGATTCCCAGCTTCTGTGGCTGCGGCATGAGTGCCCCGAATTCCCGTAGCGGTGCGTCACCTCGGAACGTGTAGAGGGGGTTCTCGAGTGAGCTTCCGGCTGTGAGGACCACCCCGTCCAGGGTTCCATCTTCTTCGAGCCAGCGCACAACTGTGATTGCCTCTTCGAGCCAGAATCCACCAGGCACGCCGTCATCCATGCTGACCTTGGCGATCACGGCGATTTTCGTACCGACCGCGTCTCGGACGGCGCGTGCGGTTCGACGCGCGAAGCGTGCCCGATTCTCCAGGCTTCCGCCGTAGGAATCGTTGCGGTGGTTCAGTTTTGGGCTCAGGAATGAACTGATGAGGTAACCGTGACCGAAATGCAGTTCGATGGCGTCGAACCCTGCTTCGGTGGCGGCTTTGGCAGCGTGGGCGTGGGCCTCGACGATCCGATCGATGTCTGCCTCGGAGGCGGCTTCGGCGAAGCTGAGGGTTGTCAGGTGAAAGTGTCTACTCGATGTAATTGCCTTGTGGCCGTTTGATTTCGGGTTTGCGACGGCACCCGCATGGCCGATCTGTGCGGAGACGGCCGCGCCTTCGGCGTGAATCGCGTCGGTCAGCCGACGTAACCCGGGTGCGGTTTCCTCGGTCCACTGAAGCTGCCCTGCGGAAGTACGACCCTCCGGTGCGACGGCGCAGTAGGCCACTGTTGTCATACCGACGCCGCCGGCAGCGAACTTGCGATGAAAGTCGATCAGTTCGTCGGTGACCACACCTTTGGGTGTCATTCCCTCGAACGTGGCCGATTTGATGATTCGGTTCCGGAGCGTCGCCGGTCCCAACTTCGCAGGCGCGAAGGCCTCTAGCGTGGTCATCGGCTCGTATCCAACTCTGCGACAGCTGCTTCGAGCTTCTTGATCTGGTGTGCCAGCCACCCGGATTCCCAGAAGTTCGCCTCGGTGGACGGCTGTGTCAGCAGTTCCCGGTGGCAGGCCAGGAGGACGCGGGTAGCAGGTCCGTTATCGGGCTCGAATGCGAGAGCAGCCTCGGACAGCGCGGTGGCCTCGACCACTGCTCCTTCGGCGAGTCTCGTTTCGGCGAGTTCGATTGCACGCTCCACTCCGGCCAGTTCGACGAGATCAGCCAGAGTCTTCGTTCGGGGCAGATCGTAGAGCGCTGTGGTGGAGTCGTGATGGAACCATCCCAGGTAGGTTTCCCAGATGGTCTTGACTCCCCACTTGACCTGACCGTAGCCCTGTCCAACGTAAAGGTGTGGCGGCAAGGCGATTTCGCGCATCAGTGATTCGACGGACTTACCCGCGTTGATTCCGGAGAGCGTCGTGCGGTGAACGTAGTCGACGGCGTCGTACATCCGTTTCAAGACGGCGTCGATGAGTTCTTCGCCCTCGATGGGCTCGCCGCGGCCGGTGATCAGTGTCTGCGGACGCAGATCACGCAGCGTGCGAATTGTCTTCAGGTACGGCTCGACAAAGCGGTATCGTTGTCCGCGAACGGTATTGAGATTGGGGAAGTGGCCGAAGAGAGGGCCGAGCAGATTGCTGATCATCGCGATGCGATGCTGCGGAAGCCACACCATTGCGCCGTCGACTGTTTCGCCTACACCGGAATGTAATTCGACATCCAGTCCGCCGACCGTGAGGTCGAGACAGTCTGTGAAAGTGAGATCCGGGACCGGCTCGTCCTGTGCATTGGACACGGATGGGAATTCTGCGGCAAAGCGGGCGACGGTGTCGGCGTCCCGGCCGAACCATACGGGTGCCCATTGACGCATCCGCTTGATGACGCGCGCATCGTCGAGTTGTACGGCCTGGTTCAGTTCGTTTGCCACGTAGACGGCGCCCGGCTCACGAAAGGCGTGCACTCCACCGACGTGGTCGGTATGGCCTTGGGTGGTGATGATGTACCTGGTCGGCCCGGAGTAGATGTCGTCGAACAGCTTTCGATGATGCGGTCCTTCGAACCCGCAGCCGGTGTTGACGATGATCCGGCCGGCCGGTGTGACGATCATGTACGCCGAGCTGGTGCCGCCGCTGCGGTAGATGAAGTCGTTGATCTTGATCGCTTCGTCGGTGTACTCGGGTTCGAGCAGGGTCTTTCCCGGTCGTTGTGCGATCAGATTGTCGACTTGGTCGGAGATGTGCTGGTTCACAGAACCTCTACTTTCACTGGGAATGCGTCAAAATAGTTGGCAAATCGAGTGCGCAGTTCGGCCGGTTCTCGGCCGAAGTCTGCTCGCAGGTCGTAGACAACCTGACCGCCCGAACCGCGTTTGTGACTGGACATGTACGCGCTGATCTCTCCTCGCGCCTGCTCGGTCATCTCGAGGCCGGCGCGGTTGTAGATGTGCTCGACAGTTCCGATGTCGTTCGCCATGAATTGGTCGAAGTGCACATCCACTCGCCGCTCGTCGGGGATCAGGGCGAGATCGCGGGTTCCCGCATCGAGCAACCGGCTGACGCGGTCGATCCAGTAGTCGCACACCGCATCCAGATCGACTTTCAGGAAGTTCATCCGGGCGCCGTAGCCGACCATCGTCGCTGCAGACTGGACTACCGACACAGGATCGCGGTGTGTCATGACGACCGTGGCATCGGGAAAGGTGTCCATGAGTGGACCGAGTTGCTCGAGGTGCTGCGGGCACTTGAGGATCCAACGGTTCGGACCACGTTGCCACTGAAGGAGTTTGAGCATCGTCTTGATGAAGTCGTAGTGTGGACGCTGATCGTGGGCGAGGTAGTAGTCGCGCCAGCGAGGTGCCATCGACGACATCCACTCGAAGTTGTAACTCGAGAAATCGAGGCTTTCGAGTTCGAGTTCCTCGTGAATATGTTCCGGGGTCATCGGATGCATTGCTGCCACCAGAGGGCTCTTGGCCTGCATCTGGTTCCAACGTTCTTGGCTCCGAAGCAATCTCGGGTCGACGCCGTCCACGCCGAGTTCGTCACCCGCGAAGGGGACGGGTTCCTGACTTTCCCAGAGCGGCAGCGACCGGAAACGGGAATCAGCCGACATGAGGTTCAGGAGATGCGTGGTACCCGAACGCGGCAGTCCCACAACGATGATGGGAGCCACGATCTCCTCGTCGTGAATCTCGGGGTGGCGACGCAGGACATCCAGTACTCGAAGTCGGTTGGCCGCGTAGCGGGTGCATGCCGAGTGGGTAACCATCCGGGAGACCGGTGACCGATTGGGGTCGGCGTCGATCTCGTCGAGCCACAACGCCAGTCGCTCGCGGAAGTCGTCAGGACCGAAATCGCCGAGGCCTGTTTGTTCTCGCGCGGCGGAGAGAACGCTGTCCACGGACAGGGTTATCGGGTTCGCTTCGGCGTAGGCCCACGTCTGTTGCTGGGATTCGGTGAGTACGGGGTAACGGAGGTCGGTGATGCGCACGCGTTTCGGTGAGGTTGCTTCAGGTTGCGCGGTGGACGACGGCATCGAAGTCATCCTCTGATCGAGAATCCGCCGTCGACAGGCAAGGTCTGCCCGGTGACGAATTGTGCGGCCGGGCTGGCAAGAAACAGGACGACGGGAGCGACGTCCACGGACGGGTCTGCCCACCGGGCCATCGGGGTGCGATCGAGTGACGGTTTGCTGTGTTCAGGGCGCTGCTGGAGTCCAGCCGTCATCTTGGTTGCGGTCAATCCCGGAGCTATGGCGTTGACTCGAATTCCGTCCTTGGCCCAGCTCGATCCCATCGTCTTGGTCATCTGGACGACGGCAGCTTTCGATGCGCCGTATCCGGGCACGACGTCGACGGCGAAGTACGACGCCATCGACGCGACGTTGATGATGGAAGCGCCGCCGCTCTGGGTGCTTTCCTTGAGTAGTGGGAGAACCGCGGAAGACAGCCGGAATCCGCTCACGACGTTCACCGCGAGCGATTCCTCGAATACCTCCGGGTTCCATTCGCCCTTCTGGGTAAGCGTTTGACCTGCGTTGTTGACCAAGATGTCCAGCGTGGACAGTCCTGCGGCTACGTCGGCGATCTGTTCGCGATCAGTCATGACGCACTGGCGGTAGACGAATGCCGAGAGGTCGTGCTCGTAGTCGTCGGCCGACGCTTTGGTTCCGGTAATCGTCACGTGTGCGCCGGCGTCGACGAAGCGGTGGGCAATCGCAAGTCCGAGGCCGTTGGACCCTCCGGTTACGAGAACTCGGGAGGAAGAAAAGTCGAATGCCACAACACTTTTCGCAATAGCATCAGTTGCTCTGTCTTCGGTGCTTGATGTCATGAGGTGTGACAGTAGCCAGTTTGTGAACAATGTTCAATAGCTGTTGAACATTGTTTAGCGGGCAGCTAGTGTGTGTGGATGAACGCAACGAACACCACGTCTGTCCGCGGAGATACGGAAGCACGGCGCCGAGGGATCCTCGATGCTGCAGCAGCCATCCTGGATGTGGGTGGCTACGCCGCACTGACGATTCGGAGCGTCGCCAAAGAAGCCGGTATGAGTCCCGGACTCATCTACCAGTACTTTGTCGACAAACGCGACATCTTTGCAGCTCTCCTCTTCGAGAGTCAGCAGGAGTTGACCGCGTTCATTGCCGAATTGCCACGCGATCAAGGCATATCGGCCCTGATCGCAGCGATCGTGCCTGAAACCACCAAACAATGGGCCCGAGTCGGGCACGTGGCATCTGTGTGGCGAACGACCGAAGACGCTTCGAACTCCGACGGGCAAGCGGTCCAAGACTTACGACATTCCACCGAAGCACAATTCGCAGAGTTGCGGACAGCTCTCGAAGACGCAGCGGGTGCACAGGGGCTTTCACTCCGTGAGGGACCTTCCCTGATCCCCTTCGTCTGGGCCGGCCTCATGGGGCTGGCCGACACCATCGTCAACAACTGGGCCCAAGACCTCGATCCGACGGAGTACATCACGTACTCGGCAGACGGGCTAGCGAGGGCAATTACACACTGACTGGAGTATCGATGACGCGAACTACCACGCATCATGACGACCCACCCGAAGCGACGTGCGATACAACCGCTGCCATCGATATCAGCACTGCCGCAGGAGAACTGCTCCTCCGGTATCGCGAAGCGTTGACTCCCGACGATGTCGATCCCGTCGCGTTCCGAAAGGGTGCAGACCGAGTCAGTCAGGAATTCATCGCTGGGGAACTGGCTCGCCGATTCAGCGGCGACGCGGTGCTCTCGGAAGAATCACCTGACAATGCTGTGCGGCTCGGTGCGTCGCGTGTCTGGATCGTCGACCCACTCGACGGAACCCGCGAGTTCGGTGAGATCGGCCGCGGTGACTGGGCTGTGCACGTTGCATTGTTCGAAAACGGCTCTCTCACAGCAGGAGCCGTGGCGCTCCCGGGTCTGGGAATAACGCACTCGAGTAGAGACCCGGTACCGCTGTACAACGTCGTGCCGTCCAACCCTCGGGTTGTCGTAAGTCGCACTCGGAGGCCGGAGCCAGTGATGGCACTGGCCCGAGCGTTGGATGCCGAGTTGATCGAGATGGGCTCGGCTGGAGCCAAAGCCATGGCGGTAGTGCGCGGCGACGCTGACATCTACGCCCATGCCGGCGGACAGTACGAGTGGGATTCTGCCGCCCCGGTTGCCGTGGCTCAGGCTGCCGGCCTGCATGTTTCACGAATCGATGGCTCTGCTCTGCACTACAACCAAGAGAACCCTTGGTTGCCCGACTTGTTGATCTGCCGCCCTGAACTTGCTGCTACCGCACTGGAGGTGCTGAACCGATGACTACCACGCTGACGCATCTCGAACGGCTCGAAGCCGAGAGTATCCATATCATGCGAGAAGCGGTCGCCGAGAGTGAAAATCCGGTGATGCTGTATTCGGTGGGCAAGGACTCCGCCGTGATGCTGCACTTGGCGCGCAAGGCGTTCTACCCGTCGAAGCTTCCGTTTCCGTTGCTGCACGTGGACACTACGTGGAAGTTCCGCGAGATGTACGGCCTTCGCGACGAGACAGCAGCGGCGCCGGACCTCGATCTCCTCGTGTACAAGAATCCGGAATGTGTGGAGAAGGGAATCAACCCCTTCACCCACGGCAGTGCCGTCCACACCGACATGTGGAAAACCGAGGGACTCAAGCAAGCCCTCGATCACTACAAGTTCGACGCCGCATTCGGTGGCGCCCGCCGTGACGAAGAAAAATCCCGCGCCAAGGAACGGATCTTCTCGATCCGATCGGCAGCGCACCGCTGGGATCCCAAGCAACAGCGCCCGGAATTGTGGCGGATGTACAACGTCCGCAAATCGCCGGGGGAGAGCTTGCGCGTGTTCCCGCTCTCGAACTGGACCGAGCTCGACGTGTGGGAATACGTACGCCAGGAACAGATTCCGATTGTCCCGCTGTACTTCGCCGCCAAGCGTCCCGTCGTCGAACGTGACGGCGCGTTGATCATGGTCGACGACGACCGGATGCCGTTGCTGCCGGGTGAAACACCGGAACTCAAGAGTGTTCGTTTCCGAACCCTCGGGTGCTATCCGCTGACCGGCGCTGTCGAATCGACCGCGACAACCTTGACCGACATCATCCAAGAGATGTTGTTGACCACCACATCCGAACGCCAAGGCCGGGTCATCGACCACGACTCGAGCGCGTCGATGGAGAAGAAGAAGCAAGAGGGGTACTTCTGATGACCGTTTCCTCGGATCTGATTGCCGACGATATCGAACAGTATCTCGAACGTCATGCCAACAAGACGATGCTCCGCTTCATCACCTGCGGCAGTGTCGACGACGGCAAGAGCACGCTCATCGGTCGCCTTCTCTACGAATCGAAATTGGTTTTCGAAGACCAACTTACGGCTCTGGAAAACGACTCACGCAAGGTCGGCACACAGGGCGAAGGTCTCGATTTCGCGCTCCTCGTCGACGGACTGGCTGCCGAACGTGAGCAGGGCATCACTATCGACGTCGCGTACCGGTACTTCACGACCGAGCGTCGCAAATTTGTCGTCGCCGATACTCCTGGTCATGAGCAGTACACCCGCAACATGGTCACCGGCGCATCGACAGCTGACCTCGCGGTCATCCTCATCGATGCTCGCAAAGGTGTGCTCACTCAAACCCGCCGCCATTCGTACTTGGTTTCACTGCTCGGTATTCGACATGTAGTCATCGCCGTCAACAAACTCGATCTTGTCGACTACTCGCAGGAGGTGTTCGACAACATTGTCGCCGAATACCGTGCTTTTACAGACGAAATCGGTTTGAAGAACGTCGTTCCGATTCCCATGTCGGCATATATGGGGGACAACCTCACCGAGCGCAGCGCGAATACCCCGTGGTACGACGGTCCGACACTTATCGATCACCTCGAAACCGTCGAGATCGACGATGATGTGCAGCAACGCCCGTTCCGTATGCCGGTGCAATGGGTCAACCGCCCCGACCTCGATTTCCGCGGCTTCTCCGGCCAGGTCACTTCCGGCATCATCCGCCCGGGTGATCGGATTCGAGTGCTTCCCAGCGGAAAGGAATCGACCGTCGCGCGCATCGTCACGATGGACGGTGATCTCATCGAAGCCATCGCTGGCCAATCCGTGACCATCACACTGACCGACGAGATCGACATCAGCCGCGGCGACATGCTCGCTTCATCGGATGCGCTGCCCCCGGTAGCCGATCAGTTCGAAGCCCACGTGGTGTGGATGGGTGAGCATGAGATGCTCCCGGAGCGGCCGTACCTCTGCCAGATCGGCACTATGACGGTCCAGGCTCGAATCACCAAGCCCAAGCACAAGATCAATGTCAATACTATGGAGAAGACGGCGACCGACACGCTTGCACTGAACGAAATCGGTGTCTGCAACCTGAGTTTCGACCGTCCGGTGCCATTCGACCCGTACGCCGACAACCGTGATACCGGTGGATTCATCCTCATCGACAGGTTGACGAACACCACCGTCGGCGCCGGACTCATCCAGCATTCTCTTCGGCGTTCGGACAACATTCACTGGCAGGCCGTCGATATCGACGAGAAGGCGCGCGAGACGCTCAACAGTCACAAACCGTGCGTAGTGTGGTTCACCGGGTTGTCCGGCTCCGGCAAGTCCGCTATTGCCAACGAGTTGGAGCGTAAACTCCATGCGCTCGGCTGCCATACCTATCTTCTCGACGGCGACAACGTTCGGCACGGACTCAACCGTGATCTCGGATTCACCGAAGCTGATCGTGTCGAAAACATCCGCCGCGTAACAGAAGTCGCTAAACTTATGGCCGATGCCGGACTGATCGTCCTCGCTTCGTTCATCTCGCCGTTTCAGATCGAACGTCAATCCGCCAAGGAAACCATCGGCGCCGATCAGTTCTTCGAGGTATTCGTCGACACCCCGCTGGCTGTCGCCGAAAAGCGAGATCCCAAGGGGTTGTACAAGAAGGCGCGCAGTGGTGCGTTGAAGAACTTCACCGGCATCGACTCGCCGTACGAAACTCCGGTCTCGCCGGATATTCGTATCGATACGACGTCATCGTCGACTCTCGATGCCGCTGATCAGATAATCCGGCATCTGCTCGAACGCGGAATCATTCACTGATTTCCGATCTGCTGATAACTCAACCCTCAATTAAGGAGTCCTACATGCCTTCTCGTGACGAGATCTGCGCCGCTGTCGACAGCTACGTCAAGCTGCTCGGATCGCACCAGATCGATGAGTTGATGGAATTGTTCCATCAGGGTGCTGTGCAGCACGAGCCCGTCGGTGTTCGCACCAATCGGGGTTTTGACGAGATTCGGGCATTCTTCGCCGAGAGTGAGGACACGCCGTTCACCGTGAGTCTGCTGACCCCTGTCACTGTTGTGGGCAAGTTTGCTGCGATGCAAATGCGTGTCGAGCGCGAAGGTTTGGAGGATTTTGCGTCTACAGATCTCTTCGAGTTCGATGACAACTGCAAGATTCTCTCGATCACTGCAGTCCCCGACATCAAGGCCCTCATTCCCTGATTCGGGCGGCCCGGACGGCTGGAGCGTTCGAGAACGGGAGCAGATGTGCACCGATGTCGGGGCAGGAGAGCGTGACCTGCGCTGCATCGACAAACCGATACGGTTGTGCTGCAACTACTCCAGCAAGATTCTTGCGTAGGCGGGACATCTCGGCCCGTACGGTCACCGTGCGGGCTGGGTCGTCGAACAGGTCCTGAGCTAATTGCGACGCGGTGCGCCCTCTTCGCTCCGATCCCAGGAGAAACAGAATTTCCGCATGGCGCTGAGTGGGGGAGTATGTCCATTCGCCCAACTCCGAAGACACTGTTACCGACATGTTCTCGGAATCGCGCAGATCGACGTGCACTGTGGGAGCGGCGACGTTGCTACCGGTGGAGGTCGGCCTGATCAGCCAACCTCCTGGTAGTGGATCCAGTTCGCACACCCCGAGGGCCGGGAACCACGTCCGACCGGGAGCCAGCGCCGAGGGCAGCAGGATTCGAGTGCGATGTGGCAGAGAATCGACCGCCGCAACCCAGCCATGAGCGTCGGTGACCAGTGCGGGTGATCCGCCGCGTGCGAGCATCGGCGCTGCAACAGAACGTAATTGGTCGAGGTTGTCGCGGTGCTTGTCACGCAGGTGTGATTGGGCAAGACGTGCGACGGCGTCGACCAAGGCGAGTGTGGTGGGGTGAATGGTCTTGGCCGGCCCGCTGATGTCGACCACGCCGATTACCCGATCGTCTCGTGGATCTCGAATAGGTGCACCCGCGCAGGTCCACGGGTGATGGCTGCGCGCATAGTGTTCCGCCGAAAAGATCTGAACGGCTTGATGCGACACCAATGCGGTACCGATGGCATTGGTGCCGACAGAGTCCTCGGCCCAGTTTGCACCCTCGATAAATCCGAGCCGCCCCGCCTGATCCAGTACCCGATTGGATCCGCTGCGCCACAGCACTGTTCCACGTATGTCCGCGACAACCATGATGTTCTCGCCGCTCGCAGTCACCGATTCGAGTCCGCGGGTCACGTCGTCGAGTACGTCGTACAGGCCCGATTCACGGCGACGTAGGTCGAGTTCTGCCACATCCATCGACGGTTCGATTCGGCTCTGTTCAGGATCGACTCCCAGCTCTCTCAGCCGCTGCCAGGACTTGCGGATCACGTCGCGGGGACGAGCGGGGGATCGATCACCGGCCATCGTGGCGTCGTACACCGCGGCGAGGGTCCTCGCGTAGTTGCGAGGATCCTCACCGGGTGGCATCGCGGGCTCGGGCAACCGCGTTGTGGGTGTGGCCATGTCAGCGATATACCAACCCTCCGTCGATGAGTCCGGCTTGGCCGGTCATGTAATCAGAATCCGGTCCGGCCAGATAGGAGACAAACCCTGCCACGTCGTCGGGAGTCTCGGCTCGGCCCAGAGCAATGCCGCCGACAAACTTTTCGTAGGTCGCACCTTCCGGCGCCCCGGTGAGTTCGGAGAATCGCTTGTCGATGGTGACCCACATGTCGGTTCCCACTACTCCGGGGCAGTACGCGTTGACTGTGATGCCGTCTGATGCGTATTCCTTGGCCGCAGCTTGAGTGAGTGCCCGGACGGCGAATTTTGTTGCGCTGTACACACCCAACATGGCAAAACCGTCGTGGCCGGCAATGGACGATGCGTTGATGATTTTCCCGCGCTGACCGAGTTCCTTGAACTTCGCGGCCGCGGCTTGAATACCCCACACCACGCCGTCGACGTTGACGCTCCAAATCTTGGAGACTTCCTCGGGGGTGACGTCGGACAGGGGGCCTACCAGTGCAATTCCGGCATTGTTGACGATGATGTCGAAGCCGCCCAACGTTGAATGTGCGTGTTCAATGCTTGCCTGCACCTGGTCGCGGTCGCTGACATCCGCGATGAACGTGGTTGTCCGACGGCCGATTTCGCGAATCTTGTTGGCTACGGCGTCCAGCTTGGTCTGGTCGAGATCGACTAGCGCGATGTCTGCGCCGTCGTGGGCGAGCCGGAGTGCGATTCCACGTCCAATCCCTTGGCCTGCTCCGGTGACCAGTGCAACTTTGCCGGTGATGCTCATATTCAGTGTCTCCTCGTTGGCGGGTAAGCCGATGAGTGAGTTATATGTGATGACGACCACACTATAGAAGGGTTGCATCGCGTTGCAAACCCGAACAATCGGACATCGATTGCAACTGTCGGCAACTCTCCCTGTGTCCGGTTCGGCGCCTTCATAGTTGCGCGACCACTTCGCGAATTGCTTTGTGGCACAAACCGGGAGAAGAAGATATGACTGCAACAGTCGATGTTCCGAAGGGTTCGGCGACGCCGAGCCGTCGACCCTCGCGCCGCTGGATTCCGTTCGGTGCTGCAAATCTTGTGATCGTTCTGGTTCTGGCTCTGGCGAGTTGGTATCTTCTGGCCGATCCGGTGACCAGCCCCTGGAATTTCTATCCGTTGCCGTTCAATGCAGCGCTGTTCTGGGCCATACTTTTTGTGGTGTTCATCGGCTTCAACTGCGAGTTTGCTGGATTCGATCGACTGCCGCAGCCGGCCAGGGGCGTTGCAATCATGGCAGCGACAGCCGTGTTCGCGGTTGTGGTGACGTGGTTGCTCGCCAACGGAATCGGGAGTCTGTATCCGGACTTCGCGGCAGACCGCGCCGGCGGTCTCGGCTACTTCGCCGGTGCGCTGTTTGTGCTGTTCGGGTTCGGAACCTGGGTGATGGTGGTGCTGAACTGGCAGCATTGGCCGTGGGTCTCCATCGGGATGAAGCAGCCGTTGGTGGGTCTGTGCGAGATCGCGTTTGTCGCGGTGCCGACGCTTGCCCTGTATTTCGTTTTCGGGCTGCCGTCCGTATCGCTGTCCGCAACCAATCCATTGATGACCGTCGACACCGTGCTCGGGTGGTTTTACTGCGTTGTGGTGGTCGTGATCTTGACCGGTCAGACTCTGGAAAATTGGCCGTGGCGGCTGTTCGGTGGTGGAGGGAAAACCGCACTCGCGGCTACGGTGGGCAATTTTGCACTGGGAACCGGGCTGTACTTCGTGGCACTGTCTGTTGTGAAGGTTGTGCTGGGAAGTGCTGCGGTTGCCGAGTTGGGTGGCGTCGTGAATCAGTTTCCGGCCCAACTCGGTGTGTGCTGGGCCTTCTGGATGATCTTCTGGGCCAATGCATTCGGAAACAAGCCGACTGGGTTCGCTGACGGGGTGAACCTGTTGATCCGCGCAGTGCTCACGTTGGGGCTGGCAGTGGTGACGTTCCTCTTCTACTACCGTTTTGCTGCCGAGCACATTCTTCACGAACCCGCAGTGGCCGACGGATTGCACGGCAATGCACTGGGTTTCGTGGACTGGGCGGTGCTGTGGACGTTGTTCTACGTTGTCGGTTTCCAGTCGCTGGGGCTTGGCCGATTGAAGCCTGGATCCGCGTGAACTGGTTGCCCGCAAATGCATGCGGGCAACCAATCGCGTAGGTCAGACTTTCGTGAGGGGTGCTGACTCTGCGGCAGTTTCCTTCTGCGCCGCGTTCTTTCGTGCGGGAATCAGCAGCGCGATTGCACCGGCGATCAGTGCGGCACCGCAGGCGATGAGCAGACCTGTACGGAACCCGGCTTCCGTCGGGAGGGTGTGACCGGCGAAGTCCATACTCATCTGAGCCAGGACAACGCCAACGACAGCGGCGGAGATCGAGGTGCCGACGGACCGCATCAGGGTGTTGAAGCTGTTGGCCGACGCCGTGGCGGACGGCGGAACCGCGCCCATGATGAGGGCGGGCATCGAGCCGTAGGCAAGGCCGATTCCGGCGTTGCAGATGCAGCTCACGATCAGCAAGCCCCAGTCCGCGCCCTTGGACACAGCCAGCAGAAGCGAGACCAATCCGACTCCCAGTCCGAGTGCCCCGATCAGATCGAAGCGTCCGCCGGTGTTGTGTACCGGGGTGGCGGGAACGAAGACCAGATCAGCACGGCGATGATCACGCTGAGAGCATCTAGTCGTGCGTACCGTCGTGTCGAGATTCGGTGCGCGGATCGAGAATGGATCGGTAGAAGGACTGGCATGGACAAGCCCACGCATTTGATCGAGTTCGAAACCATGCTGCTCGGGCGACACGTCGGCCTCCATCCGCCGCAGTACAAGCATGGTGGCAATCACCTTCCGCATCACCGACGAAGGGATGCGCCGACTCGGTGCGGATCGGGCTGGCAACGTGGACGGCCTGGATCGGGTCGTGGCCGATTGGGAACCTGAGGATGTGGCGACGTTTGCGATGTGGCTTCGGAGGTTCAATTCCGACGTCGAGAAACTAGCCGGACGTCCCTGGCCGCGAACGTAGCGGGCACAGCCCGGGAGAACTTCAACGGCCCGGGGATTGCAACGGATTGCAACGCTTGTGACCCGGGCCACTTATGCGATGTGCTGTGTATCACATTCCCAAAGAAGGAGAAGTGATGACGCAAACCATCGATTCCGCAGTCGTAGCCGCGGAAAGCTCGACGGCTGTGACACCTCAGGAGCGCGTCGACGCCTGGCTGGCGGATTTCGAGTCGGCGCTCGCCGCTCGTGACATCGAACGGGTCGCAGCAAAATTCGCCCTCGACAGCTTCTGGCGAGACTTGGTTTCGTTCACCTGGAACATCAAGACCGTCGAAGGTCGCGAGCAGATTGCCGACATGCTTTCCGAGCGTCTCGACGACACTGATCCTTCAGGATTCCGGACCACCGAGACCCCCGACGAAGCCGACGGCGTCACGTCGGCCTGGATCGAATTCGAGACCTCGACGGGCCGCGCGCACGGACACCTTCGGCTTAAGGACGAACTCGGCGAGCCTGTTGCTTGGACACTGCTGACGTCATTGCAGGAACTCAAGGGACACGAAGAGGGCAAGGGCACCCGCCGGCCACGCGGCGCGAAGCACGGGGCAGACCCGGACCGCATCACCTGGGCCGAACAGAAGGAGATCGAGGACCGCGAACTCGGCTACACCACACAGCCTTACGTCGTGATCGTCGGCGGCGGTCAGGGCGGAATCGCGCTCGGAGCGCGCATGCGTCAGCTCGGAGTTCCGGCCATCGTGATCGACAGCCACGAGCGGCCGGGAGATCAGTGGCGCGGACGCTACAAGTCCCTGTGCCTGCACGATCCGGTTTGGTACGACCACCTGCCCTACATGCCGTTCCCCGACAACTGGCCGGTGTTCGCGCCCAAGGACAAGATCGGCGACTGGCTCGAGATGTACACCAAGGTCATGGAGGTTCCGTACTGGAGTTCCACTACCTGCACGTCGGCGTCATTCGACGAGAAGGCCCAGGAATGGACCGTCGAGGTCAACCGCAACGGCGAGAAGCTGACCCTGCGTCCCAAGCAGTTGGTGATGGCAACCGGGATGTCCGGCAAGGCAAACGTTCCGACGTTCCCCGGTCAGAACAAGTTCCTGGGCGATCAGCACCACTCGAGCAAGCACCCCGGCCCGGATCAGTACGTGGGTAAGAAGGTTGTGGTCATCGGGGCGAACAACTCCTCGCACGACATCTGCGGCGCTCTGTGGGAGAACGGCATCGACGTCACGATGGTGCAGCGCAGCTCGACGCATATCGTGAAGTCGGATTCGCTGATGGATCTGGGCTTGGGTGATCTGTATTCGGAACGCGCACTCGCTGCCGGTATGACGACACACAAGGCCGACCTCACGTTCGGTTCGCTGCCGTACCGGATCATGCACGAGTTCCAGATCCCGGTGTACGACGCAATCCGTGAGCGCGACAAGGACTTCTACGATCGCCTCGAGAAGGCCGGCTTCGAGCACGACTGGGGCGACGACGGTTCTGGCCTGTTCATGAAGTACCTAAGACGCGGCTCGGGTTACTACATCGACGTCGGCGCTGCCGAATTGGTTGCCAACGGAGACATCAAGCTCGCGCACGGCAACATTCGTGAGCTGACCGAGAACAGCGTGATTCTCGAAGACGGAACGGAACTACCGGCCGACGTGGTGGTCTACGCAACCGGCTACGGCTCGATGAACGGCTGGGTGGCCGATCTGATCGGTCAGGACACTGCTGACAAGGTGGGCAAGGTCTGGGGTCTTGGGTCGAACACCACCAAGGATCCAGGACCGTGGGAGGGCGAGCAGCGCAACATGTGGAAGCCGACGCAGCAGGAAGCGCTGTGGTTTCACGGCGGCAATCTGCATCAGTCTCGCCACTACTCGCTGTATCTGGCGCTGCAGTTGAAGGCGCGCTACGAGGGCATTCCGACGCCGGTGTACGGGCTGCAGGAAGTGCATCATCTGAGCTGAAAACAAACTGCTGTGCGCCTTTTAACCGCCCGCGGTTAAAAGGCGCACAGCAGGTCAGCGCAGGGCGAACTTTTTCGCGACGTCGGCATCCTTGGTCGCGCGCTCGGTGAGGAAGGCAAATGCCAATCCGAGTGCAAGCCACAAGGTTGCCTGTGTAGCGAGGGACGAGAGGCGGAACTCCCACAGCAGAGTTGCCGGGAAGTCGTCGCCCACCTCGTTGATCGTGGGCAGCGAGAGGTAACCGATTGCCACGATGACAAGGAACGCAGCCACCGGAGCGGCGACGCGCACACTGAGGAACTCGTGGGCGGATACAGCTTTTGCCGCCGCGGCGGCCGCGGTGACGGCCAGCAGTCCGAGGATCACGGTCGCGAGCCACAGCCAGGTTCGCTGGTTGATCGTGTCGGGATCGCCGACGGCTGGTGGGTTGGCCGGGTACTTGAAGAAGGGCACCGCCTCGATGGCGAGCCAGCCTCCCAGTGCGATGGCCATCACCAACAACGGTCCGGACATGGTGGTGATCCGCCGCGCGTAGTTGGCGACTACAGCGAAGATGGCACCGAGGGCCAAGCCCGCGAGCGACGTTGCGAGGAAGAGTCCAGCGCGTTGACCGTCACGACTGACGAGTGGAGCTTCTTCGTCGCCGTGCGAGTGTCCGGCAGTTTCGCCGGCGGCACTGTTGGCTTCTTCGATCGCGATGGCAGCGTTGACGTGCGGTTCACCCAGCACAAATGCAACTCCGCCGGCAAGGATGCCTGCGATCAAACCAGCCAACAAGCCACGAATCAGAAGCTTCGTGAAATTGTCGACTAGTGGCACGGGAGGCCCATCAAGTGGCGTCCGTCGTGCATCAGCTCATGCATGTACATGCCTGTGCGTGAGATTGCGCCCTGGTCGAATCCGACCAGGTAGAGAGCCAGCATCGCGAACAGCACAACAGCTGCGGCGAGGAAGGCAAGACGAGTCGAATCGATCGACGAGTCGGGAGAGTAGGCGAGTGCCATCGAAGCCTCCTGGGATTTTCGCGTCCCCTAGGTCAAATGCGATGGCCGGAGTGTCTGGCTGTCGAGGTGGTTTCACCTCGAATTACAGTGGCGCGACCGCTCCGGGCTTTCACCGGATTCCTGTCGACCATCGCGTGTACAGAGCGCACTTTAGCAGTGAACACACGAAAATCGTGAAGGATTTTGTTCGCTAGGCGAGCAAAATCCTTCACGATCACGGATCAACTCTTGGCGGGGACGTCCAGAACGACCTCGAACTCGAGCAGCGACGCTCCCGAGGCGACGGGCTTGGCGCGCTCACCTGAGTGCGCCGCGCGGGCCGGGCCGTCACGCCAGTCGGCGAACGCCTCCTCGTTTTCCCACTGCGTGACCACGAAGTAGCGGTTCTCTCCGGCGGTGGGGCGCAGGAGCTGGAATCCGAGGAATCCGGGAGAGTTCTCCACGGCATGAGCGCGTGCTGCGAAGCGCTTTTCCAGTTCGGGGCCCGCGCCCTCGGGGATTTCGATTGCATTGATCTTCACGACTGCCATGTAAGCGACATTACCGCGCGGCTCCACCGCGTACGGTGACAATCGTGTTGCATGACGAAGGTGGTACCGGCCAGCCGATTCTGTTGTTGCACGGCCTCATGGGTAGTGCCCGGACGTGGCGCCGGCATGTGCCCTGGATTCGCGAGTTCGGCCACGTCTACACGTTCGACGCGGCCGGTCACGGACGGCCGGCGCCCGCAGAATTGACGACCGAGGCCTTTGTCGAAGACCTTGCGTCGGCCGTCACGATCATCGACGAGCCGATGATCGTGATCGGGCACTCGATGGGTGCCCTGCACGCGTGGTGTTTTGCCGCCGCACATCCGGACCGAGTGCGTGCGTTGGTTCTCGAGGACATGGCACCGGATTTCCGCGGGCGCACTGCGGAGGACTGGGCTCAGATGGTGTCGTCGTGGCCGCAACCGTTTGCCACCGATGACGCGGTGAAGGAATTCTTCGGTCCGGTTGCAGGACAATACTTTCTGGATTCGTTCGACCGTCGCGACGACGGGTGGTACCTGCACGGTGACGTGTCGACCTTCCGCGATATCTCGGAAGAATGGGGCACGCGACATTTCTGGGATCAGTGGAGTGCAATCGAGGTGCCCACGCTTCTCGTCGAAGGTGAGTTCACGATTACCCCGCAAGGCCAGATGCGCGAGATGGCAGAGCGTCCGGGGACTCGGTATGTGCGCATTGCCGACGCCGGTCACCTTGTCCACGATGATCAACCAGAGCGGTACCGCGACGAAGTGACGGCGTTCCTGGTTGATCAGAGCTGACTTCGGATCGACGCTCCCGCTTCTTCGAGTTCGACGGCTCGCCTCGCCAGGAGCCCGGCTGCGAACTTGGCTTTGTCTCCGCTGTGTCGCGGCACGACGTGCAGATGGGAGTGAAAGACGGTCTGACCGGCAGCACGACCGTCGTTGACCAGGATGTTGACGCCGTCTGCAGCGATGTCGCACCTCCGCAGCGCGCCGGCGATGAGTGTGCCTACCCGGAACATCTCTGCGCCCTCGTGGTTTTCGAGTCCGTCGAGGTTGGTGGCGTGGCGTTTGGGCACAACAAGGGTGTGTCCGCGACTGACCGGGCGGGCGTCGAGAAAAGCGAGCACGGTTTCGGTTTCGAAAACACGAATTGCGGGCTCGTCTGCCGAGATGATGTTGCAGAAGACGCAGGTATGGCTCATGACTACAGAATGTATCCCGTCGGTGGATCAGAGCAGACGTAGCTCCCGTCCGCGTGCGAGTGCTTCGCGTCGATTGTGGACTTGAAGCTTTCGGTACAGCGTGCGCACCTGCGTCTTGACCGTGTTGACGGAGATGAAGAGTGCGTTTGCCATCTCCGTCAAACTGGCGTCGGACGCGATCAGATCAAGAACTTGTCTTTCGCGCTCGGTCAAGGTGACCAGGTTCAGTTCGTGTGGAAATGTCTCTTCTGGAGCAAGTTTCAGGAATTTGGCAAGTGCGCTCGATCCGGTACCCGCTATGGATTCAAGGTGATCGACGTCGTGTCGAGATATGGTCGAGAACGATCGGAGATTGCCGGTTTGGTCTGCGATGCTGCAGGCATTCGACCAGGCTTCGGCGGCGCGTCGCGGCTCGCCACCTCGTGAATGCGCGACGGCTTGAATCAGGAGTGCCTCGATTTGTGGGCGTGGGTACGACTCTCGCGCCCAATCGAATTGGTGGCACAGCGCGATTGCAGATTCATTCTGACCGGCCCGCTGATACAGGCGCGCGACGGAAACCAGTGTCCAGGGGTTGGCGGCCGGCTCGGCAATGTCCGACGACAGTGCCATTGCCAAGTTTCCGTCCCCGAGCGCGAGGGCGAGATCGATTTTGGTGGAGCGCAACAACGGTAGCGCAAACGAATCGGGTTTCAGCTTTGTGGGGTTGTCGGAAATTGCCTTGCGCAGCAACGTGATAGCTGCGGCTTCTTCACGGCAGGCGAGTGCGTACTGGCAGTGCGTGTAGAGGACAAATGCCCACAGTTCCTCGTTGTTGTCGGGCTCTCCCAGGGTTGCGACGGCCTCACGTGCATCCTGGAGGTCGAGAGTGCACAGTGCAGTCAACGCACGGGCTACCAGTCCTGGCGTTCGTACCATCGAGTGGAGCCATCCATATGTGTTCGGATGTTTGCGCTCGAGCCGTGACCATCCCTGTGACAGAGTGGGTTCCCCGACAATCGCCCAATTCATGGCTACACCTCCCGCCGCATTGCGGGCGATGAAGTCGATGCCTTGTGATTCACCGCCCCAGTACGCCATGCGCATCTCGGTGGTGGATTCGGTGAACCGTCCGCTCAGTTGAAAGGTGATACCCCATTGCACGCGCATCAACGGGAGTTGCGGGCTGACGTCGTCGGGGTTCGTAGCGAGAGCGCTTCTGCTGATCTGGGCCAGGCGGCGGGTCGTTTCGGCTGCAGGCCCGTATTTTCCGGCGACGCGCAGCATGATCGAGTGAACACAGCCGACATTGAGTACGTCGCGGGCGTCCTTGCTTGCACCGATCGCTCGGAGTTCCTCGGCAGAGCGAGGCAGCGCGGTGATCGGCTTGGGGATGTCGCCCGGCTGCATGGTGAACAGGTCGCGGCCCGCCAGAGCAATCGAACTCTTCTTCGCCGTTGCGGGCGGTATCTGTTGCAATGCGCGGCGTACGATATCAAAGCTTTCGGAAAGCATTGTTACCCAATTATTTTCGATAATATTGATGGCAAGATCCCAGTCGCCGCCTTCGGTCGCGTACTTCAGCGCCGACGCGTGTTGGCCGGAATCGAGTCGGAAATGTGCCAGCGAGGACAATTGCTCTGTCGGATCAAGTCCGAGCTGTGGTTGCGTTGCCATCAGTGACGCGCGAACTGCCGCTGGAAGTTCCCAGCTTTCGTCAGTTCCGATTTCGATCCGGGAGAGTGTGCCGGCCGATTCCAGCTCGAGTAGACGTTCACGAATCCGGTCACGGGATTCGGGGGAGGCGAACAGGTGCGCTGCAGTGCTCACATCGAGGGTTCGCGCTGTAGAACAGGATACGAGGAAGTCCCGATGGTCAGCGATGTCGGTGTTATCGAGGGTCGTGCGCCGGGTGTACTCGTCGATCGTCTGTTGCAGGTTCAGCTCGAGGAGTCGATCTCGATCATGTCGTGTGGGTAGTAATTCGACGACCGCGGCGCCGGCATGTACGAGAGTTGGTAGGCCGCCGGTCATAGTCGTGATCTTCTCGGCTTCGCCGGGAAGGGGATTCGACCCGATGAACGTCAGTAGGTTTGCTGTGTCGGCCGAGTTGAAGAGTAGTTCCTCGGCACGGATCAGTTCGTGATCCACCTCGAGGAAATATGGTTCGGCAAACAGGGTGAGTCCCGACAATGTCACGGCGATGTCCAACTGGTGGCAGCGGGTGACTAGTTCGACAAGTTGCTCTTCGAGTGCGTGGTTCGGGATGAGATCCGGCCGAATCAATACCAGGAGAACTGGATTGGTGACGGCGGAGAATGCGGCGGCGAGGTCGGTGAACGGATCGCCGGATACGTGTGGGGCAACAATGCCGGACTGCCTGCTCTGGCGGAGGATCGTGGTGAGGTATTCCGATGCGCTCGAATTGAGCGGTGGAGCCGGAACCCACACGAGATCGTGGTCCGAGGTGTCGGAAGATTCGAGCCAGGATTTCAGGAGGTCGGATTTACCGTATCCGTTCGGGGCGCGCACAATTGTCAGGGGAGTCCGGCGATCCAACTTTGCAAAGAGCGCCTGACGGGGGAATGGTCTGGCGATGGCAGAGTGATTGACGCCCTCGACAGTTGCGTCCCCCTCCCGCCCCGACATCCTTGTGTTCCTAATCCCCGTTGTGCTCGTGCTTGCAATCTTCGGACCGACAGGCACAGAGAGATTGGGTGAAATGTCCAATTCTTCGTGTGCTTCCGAAATAGTAACTGGTACGGAGAATTGATGCCCTAATTAGGGCAATTCGGGCACAATTCTTCTCGAGGGAATGCGGTGTCCGGCCGATAATCCAGCCTCACCACGGGCTTTTGTGCCCAGAGAGTGAGGACGTAGGGCCATAGCTCGAGATTCGCCGGAGTGTTAGCGCTTAACCCGCTGTCAGCGGTTGCCCTCACCGGCCAGTGCAAACAGGCCGTCTTCGGTTTGTTCCACCAATCCGTCGACAAGCAGTGAATGCAGTGCGCGGTCGCGTTGACCGGGGTCGGTGAGCCAGACGATGTCGAGGCGCGCACGTTCGACGGGATGGTGGGTCTCTCGAAGAACGGCCATCAACTTGCCGCGGACCTGGCGATCGGTACCGGCGAATTTCTGCACTTTCTTCGGTGGACCGGTGTGTGCCGGTTTTCCGGAGGCAACCCAAGCGCAATTGGGCAGCGGGCAGTTGTCGCAGCTGGGTGTACGCGCCGTGCAGATCACGGCGCCGAGTTCCATCAGCGCAGCACTGTAGGTTGCCGCTCGTGCGCGGGTGCGGGGCAACAGTGCGGCGACGTCCGCGAGATCGCGCGTGTTCGACGGATTGCCCGGCTCTGCGTTGCCGTGCACGGCACGGGCAACAACGCGGCGAACGTTGGTGTCGACGACGGGAACTCGTTGTCCGTAAGCAAAGCACGCCACGGCACGCGCCGTATAGGAGCCGATACCCGGCAGTGACAGCAAAGTGTCCACGTCGCTGGGGACCACGTCGCCGTGTTCGGTGGCCAGGACGCCGGCACACTCGTGCAGGCGCAGTGCGCGGCGTGGGTAACCGAGCTTGCCCCACGCCCGCAGTACCTCAGCCTGGCTCGACGCCGCCATTGCCGACGGAACCGGCCAGCGCTGGACCCATTCCTCCCAGATCGGCGCGACCCGTACCACCGGCGTCTGCTGGAGCATGATCTCGCTCATCAGAATCTGCCAGGCACTGACTCCGTCGCGTCGCCACGGAAGATCACGGGCGCTATCGGCATACCACTTCAGCAGCACCGAAGATTCCACTGCCACCTTGACTGACACACTCCTAGGGCCTGGTTACGCGCTCGGCGACGTTCACCAAGACCCTATCGTTACGCTCCGACATCCAACATGCGCACCTGATGCAGAGAAAACGGTGGGTGGGCGGTATCGAGAACCGCCCACCCACCTCGTCGTTTCGATCAGGACGCGTACTGTGCATCCGTTCGTGTCGCGGTCGACGCGGGCGTCAACGTTCCCGAGTACCGGCGAACGATGATGTAGAGGCAGATCAGTCCGATCGCTCCGGCAGCGGCAAGGAATGAACCGACCTTCCACGCATTGTCCGGATTACCGTTGATCAGCATCACCATGATCATCGGCGCAAAACCGCCGATGATGGCCGAGATCTGATAGCCGAGCGACGCTCCCGAGAATCGGATCTCCGGCGGGAACAATTCTGCGAAGAGTGTTCCCTGAGTGCCGGTTTGGAGCGACATCGCAACGACGCCGACGATCACGGCCACGGCGAACGGCCAGATCGTGTCCGGACTGGAGCCGCCGATCATCAGCCACATCGGAATGCCCCACAGCATCATCGCCGCGGTGCCGAGGCCGAAGACGAGCTTGCGGCCGTACAGATCGGAGAGGTAACCGGCCAGCGGGACCAGGGGAATCTGAATGGCGCAGGCAATCAGGATGTACGTCAATACCGTCGACCGGGGGATATCCAGATACGTCGTCGCGAACTGCACGGATCCGGTGATCATCGTGTAGAAGAAAATCACACCGATTGCATTGGCGCCTGCCGCGGCAAGAACCGTGCCCGGGTTCTTCTTGAGGACCTCGAGAATGGGGGACTTGCGGACAACCGGCGATTCTGCGAGCTTCTCGGCAATAGCCTTGAATTCAGGCGTCTCCTCGAGATAACGGTGAATGAGGAACGCGACCGGGAGCATCACCAAACTGATCCAGAACGGGATGCGCCAGCCCCAGGCGAGGAACGAATCCGCGGCGAGAGTGGCTGTAAGAATGAGGAAGACGATATTTCCGAGCACGACGCCAATCGGAACGCCCAGTTGCGCAAAGCTTCCGAACAATCCACGACGGTCGGCTGGGGCGTTCTCGGTTGCCAGCAGCACTGCGCCGCCCCACTGTGCGCCGACGGCCAAGCCCTGGCAGATTCGCAGAGTGACAAGGATAGCCGGGGCCAGCCAGATCACATTGGTGTTCGGGACGAAGCCGACCAGCGACGTGGCAATGGCCATCAGGACAACCGCGGCCACCAACACCGGCTTGCGGCCGTAGCGGTCACCAAAATGTCCCGCGAGCACGCCGCCGATGGGGCGAGCGATGAAACCGACTGCAACGGTGGCAAACGAACTCATTGCTGCAACCACCTCGCTGTCGGTGGCGAAGAACGTCGAGTTGAACACGAGTGCCGCAGCAGTCGCGTAGATGAAGAAGTCGTACCACTCCAGGGAAGTGGAGATGGCCGCTGCGAAGGACGCGCGCCGGGACCTACCCTGGCGCTGCACCGCTGATTCGGTGTTGTTGGTCATCACGATTCACTCTCTGTGGGATCGTTCACTTGGGTTCGTTGAGGACTGGAGTTGCGGCGAATTCGGCGCGAGCGAGCGAGCGACGGTGGACTTCGTCCGGGCCGTCCGCGATCTGCAGGAACCGTGCCTGCGCATACAGGACCGGAAGAATGGTGTCCTGCGACAGCCCGGCGCCGCCGAACACCTGAATGGCGTTGTCGATGATGTCCTTGACTGTCAGTGGAACCAGAACTTTGGCCGCTGCAATGTCATGGCGCGCAGCCTTGTTCCCCTCGACGTCCATCCGCCAGGCGGCGCGCAGAATGAGCAACCGGGCGGCGTCGAGCTTGATCCTGGAATCAGCAAGGTTGGCCTGTACAACACCGAGATCGGCGAGGGGAGACCCGAAAGCGACTCTGGTCCTGGCACGTTCGGTGAGCAGTGCGATTGCGCGCTCTGCCATACCGATCAACCGCATGCAGTGATGAATGCGTCCTGGACCCAAGCGCGCCTGAGCGACTGCAAAACCCCGGCCGCGGGGACCGAGCAGGTTTTCCTTGGGGACACGAACACTGTCGAAGACGATTTCGCCGTGTCCACCCTCGTGGCGGTCGTCGAAACCGAGAACCGTTGTGGAACCGACGATCTGCAGGCCGGGGGTGTCCATGGGTACCAGCACGATGCTGTGGCGGCTACCGACCGGAGCATCGGAGTCGGTCACGCCCATGACCATCGCAACCTTGCAGTCTTCGCGAAGAGCGGCAGTGGACCACCACTTGCGTCCGGTCAGCACCCACTCGTCACCGTCCTCCGCGATATCGAGACACACGTTGTTTGCATCGGAACTCGCGACCTCGGGTTCGGTCATCGAGAAGCACGATCGGAAATCGCCGTCGAGAAGTGGGGTCAGCCACTCGGCCTTCTGCTGCTCGGTGCCGTAGAGATGGAGCAGTTCCATATTGCCGGTGTCCGGTGGATTGCAGTTGACGGCTTCGGGACCGATCAACGGACTCCAGCCCGTCAATTCCGCCAACGGTGCGTATTCGAGGTTGCTCAGGCCGGCGCCCTCGCGGGCCGGGAGGAAGAGATTCCACAGGCCCGATTCCTTGGCCGTTGCCTTGAGTTCGGCCATGATCGGTGGTGCGCCCCAGTGGCTGGGGTCTGCCGCCAGTTGCTGCGCTGCAACGGCTTCGGCGGGTAGGACGTGCTCTTGCATGAAAGCCGTCAGCTTCTGTTGCAGCTCTTTGACTTTCGGACTGTATTCGAAATCCACGTCGGTGGTTCCAATCTCGGGGCGCGTCGCACAAAAATTCAGCGGCGCAGTTCGTGAACAGAGGAAGTGCGGGTCAGATCGAGCGCACGCTGTAGAAGCGGGCCGACCATGTCGGCGACGTCGTCGAATCCTTCGCCGACAGTGTCGCCCTTGGCGTGTCTGGCATTGATGCCCTCGAGGATGACGGCAATCTTGAAGTCGGCGAACACCGTGTACCAGTCGATATCCGGCAGATCGATGTTCCGGCGGTCGGCATATCGTTCGAGTAACGCAGCGCGACTGGGAAATCCGTCCAATCGAGCAAGTCCGCGAGTGATCGGGTTGTCGACGGCTCCGGGTTGATCCCAGAAGCTGAGCATGATGCCGACATCGGCGAGTGTGTCTCCGAGTGTTGCCATCTCCCAGTCCAGAAGGGCAACAATCTTTCCGGGATCGGAGCGGGAGTAGAGAACATTGTCGAGTTTGACGTCCCCGTGCACGATCCCGGGTAGGGATGCGGTGGGAACGGCACGGCGAAGTTTGTCGAGGAGTGCCGCGACCTCGGGGCGATCAGTGGTTCGAGAGGCGTCCCATTGCCGCGACCATCGGTCCAGTTGTCGCTCCAGGTATCCGTTGGTTCGCCCGAAAGTGTTGAGTCCCACTGAATCAGGATCGACAGAATGAAGGTCGGCGAGGACATCGGCAAAGGCAAGTCCGGCGCGTTCTCGATCGGCCGGAGACAGGGCGGCGGCGGATTCCGGGGTGCCGATGGAATTGCCGTCGATCAGTTCCATCAGATAGAACGTCGCGCCGAGTACGTCTTCGTCCTCGCAGAGAAGGAACGCCTCAGGTACCGGCACCGACGTGGATGCGAGCGCGTCGATGACGGTGAATTCCCGAACCATGTCGTGAGCGCTCGGAAGTACGTGACCGAACGGCGGACGGCGTAATACCCAGGTGTTCGAGCCGTCTGCGACGCGATAGGTGGGGTTGGATCGCCCGCCGCTGATGAGTGACGCCGTGATCTCTCCGTCGATCCCGCCAGCGAGATGCGTCGACAGGTACGTGGAGAGTGCGTCGAGGTCGAGTCCGGAGACGACGCGGCCTGCGTCGGACGTCGTCGATGATGCCGCGGACATTCGATGCACGCTCCTTTCGATGGAAACACAGCCGAACGATCGTTCGGCTGTGGATCATCATCAATGGAACGATCGACAAATGTCAACCATGAATAAATGTCGAAATTCCTGCGAACATTGGTGCGGGAGCAACGACGATCGAACCGCTTGCCAAACGATCGTTCGCCTGACATTATGGGGATTTAGTGACGCAGGTCTCACGGATGGTGGAGGTGTGGATTCCGGTGAAACGCGTGCAAAGGAAGGATTGTTCGGGCCGGTCAGGCCGGTTCGACCATCGCAGTGGCCAAAGCGCAGTAGCGATCCGCGATGTCCTGCGCGCTCAGGGGCCCGTCGGCACGCCACCACACGCAGACCTGCTGCCCCATGTTGATGATGGCGCGAACGGCATCACGCGGATACTCGGTGCGAAACGCGCCTTCTTCCACTCCGCGTTCGATGACATCCCGGAAGATGTTCTCCTGCTCGTCGCGCAATGCGACTACCAGGCGGTGCCCCGGCTCATCGAGACTGCGCAGCTCGGTTGCTCCGACAAGAGCGTCTTCGCGCCGCGTCGTGTGGAACATGACCCAGGCGCGAACCAGCGCTTGCAGTTGGTCTTTCGGCTCTCCGCCCGAGCGGAGCAGCGCGCTACGCGTCATGCCGTGAGCGTCTCGCAGTGCCTGGAGCATTATTTCCTGCAGAATGTCCTGCTTGGATTTGAAGTGGTGATAGATGGATGCGACTGTCAGATCGGCGCCTGCAGCGATGTCGCGCATGGATGTGCCGTGGTAGCCGCGTTCGTTCATGTTTCGGACGGCGGAATCGAGAATGAGCTGCCGGACTGCGGCAGTTTTTGCCACGCTCATTTTTCGAACTCCTCGCGTTCTGCACGTCTTCCGGTATCCGGACACAGCGTAGTAGCCGAACGATCACAAGGTTCGACGGGCAGCAAATATCCGCCGTGAACTGTGAAGATCCACGTCCTGTGAGCTTATCGTTCGTTAACAAGAGGAGAATTGCCTGTGCAGCACATATCGCTGACCGTGGACGATGGCATTGCCGTCATTACTCTCGATCGACCGGACAAGCTGAACGCCTTCACCACAATCATGGAAAACGAGCTGATCGAGGCGTTCGACATCACCGACGCTGACGATTCCGTACGCGCCGTGATTCTGACCGGAGCAGGCCGAGCGTTCTGTGCCGGCGCCGATCTGTCCTCCGGGCCGGATACCTTCACCGAATGGAGCGCCGAGCAGAACGGCGCAGAGGAGAGTAGTGCCGGCGAACGGCGCGATGGCGGCGGTCGTGTGGTGTTACGGATGTTCGACTCGCTGAAGCCGATTATCGCGGCGATCAATGGTCCTGCGGTCGGCGTCGGTATCACCATGACTCTCGCAGCGGACTTCCGATTGGCGGCCGACGACGCCCGGATGGGGTTCGTCTTCAATCGCCGAGGCCTTGTGCCGGAATCTTGTTCCTCATGGCTGCTGCCGAAGTTGGTTCCGCTGCAACGAGCGCTCGACTGGATTTACTCCGGGCGCATCTTTCCGGCTACCGAAGCCCACGCCGCCGGATTGGTCTACCAGCTCTATTCTGCCGACGATCTGCTTGGCGAGGCTATTGCTCTCGCGCGCAGCCTTACTCGCCACAGCGCTCCGGTTTCTGTTGCTCTCTCGCGTCAGATGGTCTGGCGCCTGCTGGGCGCCCCACATCCCATGGTGGCGCATCGGATCGAGAGCATCGGGATCAACGCCAGAGGGGCGCAAGAGGACGTCCGGGAAGGCATCAGCGCCTTCCTCGGCAAGCGTGACGCGAACTTCCCGGATCGGTGCAGCGACGCGATGCCTGACCTGTTCTCGGAACATCTCCCGCGACCGCAGTGGTGATGGAACCACAGTGGTGACGGAAACCCGTACCCGCCACCGGAATCGAGGATTCCGGTGGCGCATCGGGAACGGCTCAGCGGCCGGTCCAGACAGCCGGGCGCTTCTGTGCAAAGGCCAGCGGGCCTTCCTGTGCGTCGGCGCTGGTGAAGACCACCTTCATTGCAGCGGCGTTGGCTGCCCACACATCAGGCTCCCAGTCCGATGCCGTTGCGGTTCGATGGATCATCGACTTCGACTCCCGCACCGACAGCGGCGCGTTTGCCGCAATCTGCTCCGCCAATTCGAGTGCAATGTCCAGTGCGGTTCCCGCCGGTGCCACTCGGTTGACCAGGCCGAGTTCCTTGCCCTGAGCGGCCGTGATCGGTTCGCCGGTCAGGGCAATTTCGAGCGCCACCTTCCGTGGGACTTGTTGCTGCAGCCGGATTACACCGCCGGCAGCGGCGAACAATCCGCGCTTGACCTCGGGCAGGCCGAGCTGCGCGTTCTCGTCGACCACTGCAAGGTCGCTCGCGAGCACCAGTTCGGTGCCACCGCCGAGTGCAAATCCGTTGACCGCGGCTATGGTCGGCTTGCTGATCCAGTGCTGTACGTAACCTGCGAAACCCCATTCGGGATGGCCGTCGGCGTCGGTGCTCTCTCCCGCCGACAGCGCCTTGAGGTCCGCGCCGGCGCAGAACGCGCGGCCGGAGCCGGTGATCACGACGACGCGCACGTCGGCGTCGGCTTCGGCCTGTTCCAGCAAGGTGCCGACCGCGGTCGACAGAGCCGCGTTCACCGCGTTCAGGGCCCGCGGCCGATTCAGGGTGATGATCGCAACCTGCCCACGAACCTCGTACAGTGCTGCTGCTTCGGATGTCTGGTGCTCGGGCGTGATTGCCATGGACTGCCTCTCGTCGTAAAGTCTTACCTAGCGCTCGTTAAACTGTTATCACGGGCGTGCCCGAACAGTCAAAGATGTCGGATCACCACGAGGAGCATGTATGCACGCGGTCCAGCTAGCCGAATTGATCGGACCGGAAGGGTTGCGTTCGGTGGATATCGCCGAGCCGACAGACCCGACGCGGGTAGTGGTGGATCTGCATGCCGCCGGAGTGTGTTTTCCGGATCTTCTGCAGACCACCGGCAGTTATCAGATGGCGCGTGACTTGCCATGTGTTCTCGGGTTGGAAGGCGCGGGAGTTGTTCGTAGTGTGCCGGCAGGGTCGGATCTGTCCCCGGGTGACCGCGTAGCTGTGTTGTCCACGGAGGACGGATCCTGGCAGCGTACTGTGGTCGTGAAGCCGTCCTCGGTCTTCCCGCTCCCTGATTCCGTTTCTCTCACAGCAGGATCCGGATTTCTGGTCAACTACCTGACTGTGCATTTCGCGCTCGACGAGCGAGCTCGGTATCGAGCTGGTGAGACGGTGTTGGTTCACGGCGCTGCAGGTGGAGTGGGTATTGCCGCATTGCATGTCGCTGCCGCGCTCGGGCTCGAAACCATTGCGGTCGTGAGCACGCCGGAGAAGGCCGCACTGGCTGCCGAGTCGGGAGCATCGCATGTCGTCTTGGTTGACGGCTGGAAAGATCAAGTTCGCGAGATCACGAACGGTCGCGGCGTCGATATCATTCTCGACCCCGTCGGTGGTGATCGTTTCACGGACAGCTTGCGCAGTCTCGCTCCCAACGGTCGCCTGATCGTCTTGGGCTTCACTGGCGGTGAGATACCGACTGTCAAGGTCAATCGACTTCTGCTGAACAATATTTCGGTGATGGGCGCCGGATGGGGTGAGTATCTGCGAACCGATCCCGGATACCTTGCCCGTCAATGGAATGTGCTTTACCCTTTGCTCGAGTCCGGAGTTCTGCGAGTGCCCGAACCGACTCTCTATCCGTCAGATCGTGCCGTGGATGCGTTGACATCCCTGAAAGACCGGTCTGCTGTCGGAAAAGTGGCTCTGTCCTTCGAATGAGCTGGAACCATTCATCTTTCGTGAACGAAACCTTGGAGTGAAAACCATGTACCCCGGAGCCTATGTCGCAACAACCCCGGACAAAGCTGCTGTCATCGTCGCGGAGACCGGTGCGGTGGTGACGTTTGCGGAGTTGGAAGCGAATTCGATTCGCATCGCGCGTGTTCTGCACGAATTGGGTTTGCGGCGCGGCGACAATCTGGCGGTACTCGCGACCAACAACATTCAAGTGTTCGACATCTACTGGGCCGCCATGCGGTCGGGTGTTTATCTCACGATGGTGAACTGGCATTTGACCGCTCCCGAGGGTGCCTACATTGTCGAGGATTGTGACGCCAAGATTGTCATCGTCGATTCAGCGCTACCCGAATTGGCGGGAACATTGGCCGATCTCATTCCGGCGAATGTGATTCGGTTGTCCTTCGGCGGCGAGCTCGAGGGATATGCCTCGCTCGACGCGGCGGCGGCGCTCGAGTCCGATGTGCCGTTGCCGGATCAGCCTCGTGGTGCCGACATGTTGTACTCGTCGGGAACGACCGGTCGGCCCAAGGGGATCAAGCCTGCGTTGCCTGATCGTCAGATTCAGGATGCCGGTGATCAGATGACGGTGATGAATCAGACTGCTTGGGGCGTTACGGATTCCGATGTCTATCTTTCGCCGGCTCCGCTGTATCACGCTGCGCCGCTTCGTACCTGTGCATCGGTACAGGCGTTGGGCGGAACCGTCGTGGTGATGAACAGGTTCAATGAAGAGAAGGCACTCGAGTACATCGAGAAGTACCGCGTGACGTACAGCCAGTGGGTTCCGACGATGTTTGTTCGGATGCTCAAACTTCCACAGGAAACGCGAGAGCGTTACGACATTTCGTCGTTGCGTCTGGCGGTGCATGCTGCGGCGCCGTGCCCGGTTGACGTGAAGCGTCGGATGATCGAGTGGTGGGGCCCGATTCTCGACGAGTACTACTCGTCGACGGAGTTGAACGGTATGACTATCGTCCATTCCGACGAATGGTTGCGTAAACCGGGAACGGTGGGCCAGGCGGCCTTGGGTGTTCTGCATATCTGCGGCGAGAACGGTGAGGATCTGCCTGCGGGGGAGGTGGGCACCCTGTACTTCGAACGTGATGCACTTCCCTTCAATTACCACAATGCCCCTGAAAAGACCCGGGAGGCACAGCATCCCGCGCATCCGACGTGGACAACGACGGGTGATGTCGGGTATGTCGACGAGGACGGTTATCTGTTCCTGACTGATCGTAAGTCGTTCATGATCATCTCCGGTGGTGTGAACATCTATCCGCAGGAAATCGAGAACGCGCTGATCGAACATCCGTCGGTGTTGGATGCGGCAGTGATCGGTGTTCCCGACGACGAGATGGGCGAGATCGTGATGGCAGTTGTGGAGCCTGTTCCCGGACTGGAAGCAGATGATGCGCTTCGCGACGAATTGCTCGATCATCTGCGGGGGCAGATTGCGAAGTACAAGCTGCCGAAGCGGCTCGTGTTCAGCACCGATCTTCCGCGCACCCCTACCGGAAAACTTGTCAAAGGCACACTGCGTGCTCGTTATTCAGACAATGCCGGCGCACGATGAGCGGCCCGTTGCATGGAGTGCGCGTACTGGAGTTCGCCGGCCTCGGGCCGGGACCGCACGCTGCGATGATGCTGGCCGATCTAGGAGCCGATGTCGTCCGCGTCGAACGTCCGTCGGGCGGGCTGGAAATCTCGCCCAAGGATCAGGACCAATTGTTGCGCGGTCGCCGCTCGATCGAGGCTGATCTCAAGACCGACGCGGGACGGGAACTCGTCAGGGCCCTCATTGCGAAAACCGATGTGTTGGTGGAAGGTTTCCGCCCCGGCGTTACTGAACGGCTGGGGTTCGGTCCGGACGACTGCAGGAAGATCAACGACCGACTGATCTACGCCCGCATGACGGGTTGGGGGCAGGACGGCCCACTCGCTCAGCGCGCGGGGCACGACATCACCTACCTTGCGCTGACCGGTGTCCTCCATACGATCGGCCCAGCCGACAAGCCCGTGGTCCCGTTGAATCTCGTGGGCGACTTCGGTGGTGGCTCGATGTTCTTGATCCTGGGAATCGTCTCCGCGCTGTACGAACGCGAGAAGTCCGGTAAAGGCCAGGTGATCGACGCGGCCATAGTCGACGGAACGTCAGTACTGGCACAGATGATCTGGTCGCTGCGGGGCAGCGGGCAGTGGAGTGATTCTCGCGCAACCAATCTGCTGGACGGTTCGACTCCGTTCTACGACACGTATCGCTGCTCGGACGGCAAGTTCGTTGCTGTCGGTGCACTCGAGCCGCAGTTCTACCGAGCGCTGCTCGACGGTCTGGGATTCGATCCCGCGTCATTGCCCGAACAGATGGATCAGGATGGCTGGCCTGAACTGCGCGAGCGATTCACAGAAGCGTTTGCCGCACGTACACGTGACGAGTGGACGGCGCTCTTCGAATCGACGGATGCGTGCGTTGCGCCGGTGCTGAGTCCGGCGGAAGCTGCAACTCACCCACACCTGGCGCACCGTGGAACTTTGGTCGAAGCCGACGGAATAGTGCAGTCGGCGCCGGCACCGCGATTCTCCCGGACAGCAACGACTCAGCCCGCGGGGGCGCCCAAACCCGGCGCGGATACAGCAGCCGTGTTGAGCGACTGGCTTGGGGCCTGAAGTGGTGGGCACCTGAAATGGGGGCCTGAAGGCAGGTTCCCCCCAGGTCGTCAACGCCGCCGGTAGGTCGGAGCCCGCTTCTCGAGAAATGCCGCAGTAGCTTCTGCAGCGTCCTCGGTGAGAGCGGTAATGACCTGCTGGCGGTTCTCGAACTCGATCGCCGCATGCAGGGTCGGGGTTTCCAGTGCCAACCACATGCCCTTCTTTGTCATCTCGACCGAGACCGGCGGATTGTTCAGGATCTCACCGGCGATTCGAAGTGCTTCGGTGAGAAGGTTTTCCGAGTCGACAACTTGGGAAACGAGCCCGATGGATCGCGCATGCGCGGCGTCGAATCGACGCCCGGTCAGCATCAGTTCGTGTGCATTGCCGGCCCCGACGATGCGTGGCAACAACCACGAGACGCCGATATCGCACGCCGAGTATCCGGCGGTAATGAACGAGACCGCAAATACTGCCTCGGGTGCGGATATCCGGATGTCACTGGCGCAGACGAGTGCTAGTCCGCCACCCGCCGCCGGCCCGTTCACCGCGGCGATCACAGGCTGGGGGAGTGAATTGATTCGCTCGGTCAGATGTGCAATGTCCTGCTGTCGTCCGAACGCCGCAAGGGTTCTGCCTTCTGCCTCGTCTCGCTCGGAGTCGCCGTAGCCCTTGAGGTCGAGCCCAGCGCAGAACGCTCGTCCCGCACCGGTGATGACCACGACACGACATGTTCTATCCGACGCGATGTCGTCCAGCGCTGCAGTTAGTGCCGCGACCAGATGGACGTCGAGCGCGTTGAGTCGTTCGGGTCGATTGAGAGTGAGCAGGGCAATGCCCGGCGTCGGTGTACTGATTTCGAGTAGGTCGGACATAGTCTGTTTCTCCTTGTTACTTATCGCTCGCTAAGGTATGAATATCAGTGAATCGCTTACTTCGGCAAGACCCTTCCGTCGCCGCTTCCTGCCGCGACCGGACGACTGCCTGAACGACAAGGACCCGACATGACTGCAACACGACCAGACGTCTACTCGACCCATGACAACGGCGTACTTCGTGTTGTGATCAACCGCCCGCATCGAATGAATGCGGTGAACACCGAAGCGTTGCAGAATCTCTCTACGATCTTCGACGATCACGCGCGTCGCGGCGACGTACGGGTAGCGGTACTCGAGGGAGCAGGCAGAGCATTCTGCACCGGGGCGGACCTGGCTGATGCAGTGTTGTCGGGTCCGCCCTCCGCGGACACCATCGATGCCGCCAACGACCTGGCGCGTGCCATCAGGTCGTTCCCCACCCCCGTGATCGCAGCGGTGCGAGGTCCCGCTGCAGGAGTGGGTGTTTCACTGGCATTGGCGTGTGATCTCACCCTAGCTGCGGAGTCCAGTTACCTCCTGCTCGCCTTCACCAAGGTGGGCTTGATGCCTGACGGCGGTGCAACAGCTCTTGTTGCGGCTTCGATCGGCCGGGCTCGGGCCATGCGAATGGCACTCCTGGCGGAAAAACTTTCGGCACGAGACGCTTTCGACAGTGGACTGATCTCGCAGGTCTGCCCGGACGACGCATTCGACGACGAGCTTGCGGAGCTGATTCGTCGCCTGGGTAGCGGGCCGGGCAAGGCATTCCAGCAGACCAAGGACGCGATCAACGACGCCACCCTGACCGAACTGGACTCTGCCTTCGAGCGTGAGCGTGCCGGACAGATCTCACTACTCGCCGGTGCTGATTTTGCGGAAGGTGTCGCGGCGTTCCAAGGCAAGCGGGCGGCGGTGTTCGGCGGGTAGCAGTAGGCCGGGTGAACTGAGGGACGGGTTGCCGTCCGTGAATATTTGCAATACATCTCAGCTTTGACGTGGCACACTGGGTGACTCACAGCCGACGCACACGATCAGGAAGGACGCTCGAATGCACGCCAGCTTGTACTCGTACCGCAAGTCGCAGTCGATGATTCATTTCCTGGACCGGCTGGCGGAAAACTCCGGCACGGCCGCCGGATTCCGCATGTGCTGAAGCCCCACCACTCGGGGCGTGCGCGTCCCGATACCAGCTCACCCAACGGGTGACCTCACGGCCGACCTCGGCCACCCCGGACGTCACACCTCGAGAACCACCACTCCCTCTGTGAGAGAACAAGGTTGTCGATTGTCATGCCTCGCCCACCTATCGCCATCACCACCCGCACCTGGATGAACGCGCACGTGCGAGTCCTCAACGCCACCTACGAGGACTTCGACCTCGTACCAGCCGCTCGCGCGGTCGTGCTGCTCGTCGAGGATCTTGCACTCACTCTGGTCGAGCACTCTCCGCGCTTCGTCGTGCGCTCCCAGCATGTGGCAATCCCGCTGCCGCGGACCATCCAACTGTTCGAGTACGTGCACACCCCGCCACGTCCGACGATCGACGACGACACCCGCGCGAGTTTCGCCGGCGTTCTGGCGCGAGACCACTATCGGTGCGCGTATTGCGGCGCGGCGGGGGCGACGACGGTCGACCACGTGTACCCACGTAGCCGAGGCGGAAACAACAGCTGGTCGAACCTCGTAGCGTGCTGCCTGACCTGCAATAACGCCAAGTCCGATCAGACCCCGGAAGAGTCAGGCATGCCGCTCCTCTGGGTACCTCGAACGCCTCGCACCGACCGCAAACGCCAACACACGATCTGGCGTGAATTGACTCCTCATCTCTGAATCGCCTTGGAAGGAGGCACATCCCATGACGACGATGATGACCTTGGCTGACCTGCTGCCTGTCTCGGAGGAGGTCGGAGACTGGGCCGTCGCCGCCTGCCGAGGTGATCGGCACCCAGACCGGTGGTTCCCCCACCCGAGTGAGGCGTTCGACTACGCGGCCGAGACCTGCGCCCGGTGCCCCATCACCATCGCGTGCGGCGCCTACGCGGCCGATACTGCGCAGACCGGGGTCTGGGGCGGCTGTGAGTACCGGCAGGGCAAGATTGTCCGTTGAGTGCACGTCGGACCCATACCAGTGGTGTGGGTCCGACGGTTTCGATCGTCTCAACGCCTGTCAGTTCTTGGCGATGTCCCGACCGATGATCTCCTTCATGATCTCGGTGGTCCCACCGTAGATCGTTTGAATTCGACTGTCGACGTAAGCTCGCCCAATCGGGTATTCCATCATGTAGCCGTACCCGCCGTGCAATTGGACGCATCGGTCCACGACACGCTTTTGTAGTTCACTTGCCCACCATTTTGCCTGCGCCGCTTCGACGGCGGAGAGTTCCCCGTCGTTGATCGCCAGGACTGCATTGTCGACGTACGCCTGTGTCACGTCGATTTCGGTGAGCATCTCGGCGAGCGCAAATCGTGTGTTCTGGAAGTCGCCGATGGGCTTTCCGAAGGCACGGCGGTCGAAGGCATAGGCCTTGGTCCATTCGTAGGCTGCACGTGCCACGCAGATTGCGCTGACCGCAATCGAGAGTCGCTCGCGGGGAAGTCGTTCCATCAAATGGATGAGTCCGCCGCCCTCTGTGCCGAGTAGGTTGCTTGCCGGAACACGGACGTTCTCGAATGACAATTCGGCTGTGTCCTGGCCTGCAAGACCCACTTTGTGGAGCTTGCGACCGCGGGTGAACCCTTCCATCCCACGTTCGACGACCAGGAGGCTGAAGCCGCGCGATCCTGCGCTGGGATCGGTACGGGCAGCGACGATCACGATGTCGGCATGGATACCGCTCGTGATGAATGTCTTCTGGCCGTTCAAGATCCAGTCGTCTCCGTCACGAACGGCAGTCGTCTTGATGCCCTGCAGATCGCTACCGGTTCCCGGTTCGGTCATCGCAATGGCGCAGATGATCTCTCCGGCAGCCATTCCCGGAAGCCAGCGTTGTTTCTGCTCGTCGGTACCGAGATCGGCGATGTACGGGATGACGATATCGTCCTGGAGTCCGAGCCCGGCGCCGAACGAAGTGGTGGCGCTACGGGCGATCTCTTCGGCAACGATGTAACGGTAGCGGTAGTCGAGTTCTCCTGACCCGCCGTACTGTTCGGGTACGGCCAAGCCGACGATGCCCATCTTACCGGCGGCAAGCCATGCCGATCGGTCCACGAGACGGTTTTCTTCCCAGTCGTCGTAGTGTGGGCTCACCTCACGGGCGATGAACTCGCGGACGGAATCTCGATAGGCTTCGTGATCTTCGGTGAAGAGTGTGCGACGCATACTTCCCCTCCTGTCCTAGACGGAAACGCGTTCGGTCATCGAGCGCAGACGCGCTCCGATGATGTCCTCGGCTTCGGAGACCATGCGCTGCACCATGTCGTCGACGGTAGGGATGTCGTGGATCAGTCCCTGCGAGGTTCCGACGGTCCAGATGCCGGCGTCGGGATCGCCCTTCTCGTAGACGGTGCGTCCGCGGGCGCCGGCGACCAGTTCGCGGACGTCTTCGAATTGTCCTCCACGTGAGAGGATGTCGACCACCTCGCGGCTGACCGTGTTGCTGGCGACGCGAGCGGTGTTGCGCAGTGGCCGGAAGATGAGTTCGGTCTGGGTCTCGTCGGCGGCGACGATGGCTTCTTTGATGTTCTGATGAATCGGCGATTCGACGGTGCACATGAAGCGTGTGCCCATGTTGATGCCGTCGGCGCCGAGAGCAAGGGCGGCGACGAGTCCGCGGGCGTCGGCAAATCCGCCGGAGGCGATCATCGGAATCGAAATCTTCTCTGCCGCTGCGGGGATCAGAACCAACCCGGCTACGTCGTCTTCGCCGGGGTGACCGGCGCATTCGAAGCCGTCGATGCTGATGCCGTCGACACCGAGGTCCTGAGCCTTCACCGCGTGGCGCACGGTGGTGCACTTGTGGAGCACCTTGATTCCGGCGTCGTGGAACATCGGCAGGTGCGGTCCGGGGTTGGAGCCGGCGGTCTCGACGATCTTCACGCCCGAATCGACGATCACCTGGCGGTACTCGTCATATGGCGGCGGTGTGATGGACGGCAGGATCGTGAGGTTGACGCCGAAGGGCTGATCGGTGAGGTCACGGCAGCGGGCGATTTCGTTGGCCAGGTCCGCGGGTGTCGGTTGTGTCAATGCGGTGATGAATCCGAGTGCGCCGGCATTGGCTACGGCAGCAACGAGTTCCGCTCGCCCTACCCACTGCATACCGCCCTGCACGATGGGATGGCGAACACCGAACGTTTCCGTGAATGCTGTTGAGATCATGAGGGTCCTTGCTGTTGCGTCGGAGTGGAAGTCGGTCAGAGGTGGCTGATTCCGGCCAGGTCGCTGACGTAGTTTCGTGCCTTCGTGGAATCGAAGGAGCGTGCGATCTGCAGTTTCTCGGCTTCTAGTGAGCCTTCTGCGTGGGTTGCGAGTACGGATTGGTATCCGCCGTAGTCGCGGGCGGTGAGGTCGGCGATGAAGTTGAGTAGCCTCAAACGCTTTTCGGCAGGAACTGCTGCAGCGTAATACTTTTCGAGTACTGCGCGAATGTCGGGGTTGTCCCAGTCCTCGCCTCCGGGACCGGTGGCGAGCAGGCCACCCGAGAGGTCGGTGAGTATTGCGACCGCGTTGTGAAATCCGTGGGCGAAGTGGTATTTGGCCATGTTGACGGCGAGCGGATCGGGCTGCTGAACGCCGTGCGCACCCGGCTTGGACCGGACGGCGGCCAGTTGCGCCAGCCCACGGACGGTTTCGCTCCAGGTGATCAGTTCCGTGATCTTGCCTTTGACGTGGCCGGCTTTGCTGATGCCGTTGGCTTCGGCGATCAGCGATGCCGCGCCGACCATGATGTCGAGCAGTGGCAGTTTGTAGTTGATGGCGGTGAAGCGGTGGTAGTCGACGAAAGCCAGTGCGAGCGGGCCGGCGAGTTCGGGTTGGCGGTTGAGGAAGACCCGATTCTTCGGTACGCGTACGTCGTTGAAGACGGTGAGCGATTCGAGCAGCTTGTGCTTCGTGGAGATCGGGAACTCGAACGAGTTGCGTTCCCCGGCAGCGTACGGGGAGACGTACAGTTCGAGGCCCGGCGTGTCGATCGGGATGGCGAAGGAGACCGCGTAGTCGGCGTCGTCGGGTCCCATGGCGCGGGTGGGTAGCACGATGAGCTCGTCGGCGTTCGCGGAGAACGAGGTGTGGCATTTGGCGCCGCGCACGGTGATGGAGTCGGCGTCTTCGTCGACGATGTGCAGGTAGAGGTCGGGGTCGGCCTGTTGACGCGGCGCGAGTGAACGGTCGCCTTTGACGTCGGTTTGGGCGACGGCCAGGGACAGGTCGCCTTCGCACACCCGCTGGTAGAAGGCGCGGGCGTTGTCGAGCCCTTCGCCGGTGGTGGCGCGTAGGAGTGCAAACAATGCGTCGCTGCCGACCTCTTTGAGGACGATGGTTCCGCCGCCGCGTCGTGATACCTCTTCGATGAGTGCTCCGCGGCGCACGAGGTCTTCGGCGGAGTTCGGTGCGACGTAGAACGCGCTGACTGGTTCGCCATCCACTTCGGTGATCGCGAGGTCGGGTCGGTCGTCGGCGATGTCGTAGCACAGTGCCGAATGATCCACTGCAAGAGTCAGTTCAGGCTCCGCGTAGACGTCGGATATCTTCTTCCCTCGGTAGAAGACCCGACGGTCGTCGTTGAGGCCTTTTCGGTACTGGTCACTGGACCGTATGCCCACGGGATACTTCCTTGCTCTTCGGTCGCGGTTATTGCTCTGAACATAGCTTAGCGATCGCTATATAAGCTATGTTGCACGGTCTTCAGATGTCAATGGGTTGGGTGAACGGCCATGCATCAGCGTGGTGACCCGTTCGGCGGCTTCGCGCACAAGTACGCCGAGTTCGGTAATGCGTTCCCCGGTTACGGATGACGGTGCGTCGACCAGGCAGAGAATCAGTGCGGGTGATGTGTCTTGATCGAATGCGGTCGCGTTCACGGACAGCAGTTGGTAGTGCGCGTTCGGGTCGATTGTTCCCACGGCAACGTCCGCGGACAGCAGTCGACGTGCCTCTCTCAGTGCGAGCGCGGCCCGCTGTCCGCCAACCCCCGGTGTGCGCAACTCTGCGACCGCATCGGAGATCGAACGGTCCTGTTGCCAAAGGCATTCCACGGCAAATCCGCGCTCCCGGACAGTGTCGAGGATCGGTTCGTACTCTGCCTGTAAAAAGTCGGTCTCCGTGCTCAGGGCTTTTGTACCGAGTTGAAGCCACTCGTCGAGTTGATCCTGCCCGTACCAAGCTGCCAGTGCGGCGCCTAATGGTGGTGCCATCAACACCTTGTCGCCGACGCGTAGTCCGAGCGTTCCGCTGCGTCCGGAGATCGGTTGAACAACTTCTGCGACAACCAGATCGGCGCCTGACCGGATGAATCCCAGGCATGCCAGTTCTGACGTGTCGGCCAATTCATGCATGACGGTTCGGGCGAGATCGACGACATCGGTTGCGCGAGAGGCGGCCTGACCGATCGGGACCAGGGCGGGGCCGAGTTGGTACGTCTTGCGAACGGGATGGCGGACGAGCCAGCCCGACTCCGCCAGCGCGACGACCATGGGATAGCAGGTTGCCTTTGCGACCCCTAGGTGCCGAGCAATGTCGGCGAGGCTTCGCCCCGTTTTGGGATCGGATGCCAACAGTTCGGTGAGCATGACGATGCGATCGGTTTGCGGTGAGTTACGTGCCATGTGTTCGCATAATGCCACTCTGGCGCCGCACTGTGACCCACGCTACTGTTCAGATACTTAGCGATCGTTAATCAAGCGCCATGATTTCCGGAAGGACAACACATGACTGTCAATGGTGGCGAACTACTTGCCAGAGCCCTGGCCGAAGCTGGAACTACCGAGGTATTCACCCTGCACGGAGGGCATTTGGATGCTTTCCTCGTTGCCTGTCGGCGAAACGGCATTCGCCTCACCGACACCCGTCACGAAGCCACTGCCGGACATGCCGCCGACGCCTACGCGCGGGTGACCGGGACGTACGGCGTTTGTGTCGTCACGTCCGGTCCTGGCTTTACCAACGTCTACACCGCGCTGACAAATGCGCTCCTCGATCGCACCCCGACCATCTTCGTTGTGGGGGCTCCGCCGATGCGCGAGACCGAGACGAATCCGCTGCAAGGTGGGTTCGATCAGATAGCAGCGGCCACACCGGTGACCAAGTGGGCCTATCGCATCACCGACCCCGCACGCGTGCCCGAAATCGTTGCTCTGGCTATTCGTAAGGCTACGACCGGAATTCCGGGTCCGGTACTGCTCGAAGTTCCGATCGACGTGATGTTCGGCGAGGCCGACGAAAACGCCGTGAGATTCCCCGCGAACTACACAGTCGACGCCCGGCCCGGTCCAACTGCCTCGGCCGTCGAAGCCGCACTCGATGTTCTTGGCGAAGCGAACAATCCTGCGATAGTCATCGGCGGTGGTGTCACGTTCTCCCGCGCCGGCGAGGCTCTGGTGGCGTTCGCGGAAGCAGTGGATGTACCTGTGTTCTACCCGGGAAAGTCGGATGGAGCGATACCCGCAAGTCATCGTCTCGCCGGCGGTGGACTGTTGGCGATCGGGTCTTTCCCTGCGCTCGGACAGCTCACTCCCGACGTAGTGCTGATAGTCGGAGCCCGGGCCGGAATGTTCACCGGCGGGCGCACCAGTTTGTTCCCTGGCGCGCGGTTGATACAGATCGACGTCGACGCGTCCGAAATCGGACGTATGCAGGATGTCGAGGTTCCGATCCTCGCCGACTGCCGCGAGGCGCTCGTTGCGTTGAAAACTGCTGCTGATCAACGTCAATGGCCTGACTGGAGGACCTGGGTCGAGGCCGCCACCAGTGCGAAGCACGCACATCGTCATGGATTCACGGATGAGCAGACGCAGACCGGCAAGGCGCATCCGTACTTTGCGGCGCGCGCGATCGTAGAGGCGTGCCCTCCCGGCACGACCTTTGTCATGGACGGTGCCGAGGCGCCGTCATGGGGTGAATTCTTCACGACGACAGAACAAGTGGGTGGCGTTCTGCGCCTCGGATATCTCGGTTGTCTGGGAATCGGGCCGGGATTTGCCATCGGCGCACATCGTGCGCGCCCGGAATCGCCCGTCGTGCTGATCACCGGCGACGGTGCTGCAGGATTCCACATCCAGGAATTCGACACCATGGCCCGTCACGGAATACCCGTTGTGACAGTGGTATTCAACAACGCAGTGTGGGGGATGTCGATCCATGGTCAGGAAGCTGTGTACGGGGATGAAGGTATCGTCGTCTCAGAGCTCGCGGACAGCGCATATGAGAAGGTTGCCGAGGCCTTCGGCGGGTACGGCGAGCGAGTGAAGGATGTTGCATCCATCGCCGACGCGATGAAGCGCGCATTCGATGCCGGGGTGCCCGCGTGCATCAACGTCGAGGTGGATCCACACGTCGTCCACCCCATTACGGCAATGATGCTCGGCGACGTCACCAGCACGGACGAAATCGTGGTCCCCTACTACGAGAACATTCCTCGCTGATGTCGACACGTGTTGCGGGGAAAGTAGCGGTTGTCATCGGCGGAGCATCCGGCATCGGTTGGGCAACAGCGCAATTGCTGGCGTCAGAAGGCGCAACTGTCGTGATCGGTGACATCGATGTCGACGGTGGACGGTCCCGCGCCGTCGAACTCGGCAGGGGAGCCGAAGCCGTGTGCGTCGATGTTGTCGACGAGGAATCGGTTCGCACGGTCTTCGAAGAAACTCGGGCGAGGCTCGGTCGGGTGGACATTGCGGTCAACTGCGCCGGCTTGAATCTGCCCGGATTCATCACCGAGTTGGACGCCGATACGTGGAGGCGCACGGTGGATATCTGCCTGACCGGTGGGTTCTTCGTCATCAAACATGCTGCCCGAGCGATGGAGGCCGGGGGAGCGATCGTCTCGATCACCTCTCTGAACGCACGCCAGGCTGCCGCAGGGTTTGCGGGATACTGCTCCGCCAAAGCAGGTCTCGCCATGCTCACCGAGGTTGCAGCGCTCGAGCTCGGTGAGCGCGGAATCAGGGTTAACGCCGTCTCACCCGGTCTGGTCGAGACACCCCTTGTCGAGGGGCTGACATCTGTCCCGGTCATCCAGGCAGATTTCACGGAGAACACCCCGCTCGGACGTAACGGGTCGCCGCGCGATGTTGCGGAAGCTGTGCTCTACCTGGCCTCCGACGCGTCGTCGTGGACAACGGGGGAGGTTCTCGACGTCAATGGCGGTGCGCATTTGCGTCGGTACCCCGATGTCATGAAACACCTCGGGGCCCTGTCGTAGCGGCAAGCTTCGAGGCTGCCCTGCCGCACATGAATCCGCTCCTTCGAACTGAGAAAGATCTACTCACATGATTACGGAGTACCGCCTCGCCGACGAGAGTCGTCGTCATGCTCTTGCTCGCCCCGACGCCCTTGCTCTGACTGGCCGTGATGGTTCGATCACTTTCGCGGAGTTGGACATTCGAACAAACAGGCTTGCGAATGTTCTGATCGCGCTCGGTTGTGGTCCGGGCTCTCGGGTGGCGGTCGTGGACAGAAGTTCCACGCAGGTGGTCGAGGCAGTGCTGGCCGCGGCGAAGATCGGGGCAGTGACCATCCCGGTGAATTGGCGATTGTCCGGTGTGGAGGCCGCCGAGGTGCTCGCCGATTCGGAAGCGCAAGTGTTGTTCTTTCACAGTGAATTCGACGGGGTGGTCTCCGCAGTCCGGGAATCCGGAGCGCCGATGCAGCGGTTGGTTCAGATCGACGGCACCGGCCCATTGGACTACGAAGCTCGATTGGCTGGTGCGAGCGCGGTGGATCCCGGTTGGCGTGGAGGCTCGGATGACGTTGTTCTGCAACTCTATACGTCCGGTACGACGGCAAAGCCCAAAGGTGTTCTCACGTCGAACCGGAACCTCGGGGCGTGCACACAGACCGGTGGCCCGTGGGGATTCGACGAATCATCCGTCAGCTTGTGTGCGATGCCGCTGTTCCACATCGGTGGATTGGGTTGGGTCCTCGTCGGTCTCGCGAACGGCGCGCACAACGTAATCCTGTCGGAGTTCACGCCGCCTGACCTGCTGGACGTGTTGGAGACCATGAGCATCACGAATACATTCCTGGTGCCTTCCGTGATCGGGATGATGGTCGAAGTACCGGGCGCGCGAGACCGAGATTTTGCAGCGCTCAGATCTATCGCCTACGGGTCCTCGCCGATCACACCGGCAGTGTTGAGGCGAGCTCTCGACACATTCGACACCCCGCTGTTTCAGGTCTACGGTTTGACCGAAACGCACGGAGCTGTAACACAACTCGATGCGGCCGACCATTCGGTTGACGGAGAGAGAGTCTCGCTGTTGCGGTCGGTGGGCAAGCCGTACCCCTGGGTGGAGTTGAAGGTTGTGGGCGCGGGAACATCCGAAGGAATGCTTGGAGAGTCAGTAGCACTTGGAGAGTCGGGGGAGATCTGCATCAGATCCGAGCAGATTACGCAGGGCTACTACGAACGTCCGACTGAGACGGCGGCTGCGATCGATGCAGACGGTTGGTTTCACACCGGCGATGTCGGACGGATCGACGACGATGGATACGTCTACATCACCGATCGGATCAAAGACATGATCATCTCCGGTGGCGAGAACGTGTACCCCGTCGAGGTCGAATCTGTGATCGCCGAATATCCCGGCGTTTCACAGGTTGCCGTTGTCGGAGTGGAGGATCCGGTCTGGGGTGAGGCAGTCAAGGCGGTGGTGGTCGCTGCTGCAGGTCACGAACTCGATGCCACCGCGATACTCGCATTCACGCGAGCACGTCTCGCCGGATACAAGTGCCCGAAATCGATCGACGTCGTTGCTGAACTTCCACTTGGCGCTACCGGAAAGATACTCAAGCGCGAACTTCGAGCGCAGTACGCAGCACTGTGAGAACTAGCGAGTCCGCTTGCGGCGAGGCTTGTATCCCACCGTGTTCAGGGCGATCTCTGCGTATTTCTTGGCGACTTCCTCCGGGCTGAGTTCGCCTTCCGCGTGGTACCACCGCGGAATGGACTGACACATGGCGAGTAGTGCGCGAGTGGTCTCGGCTGTGTCGGCGACAGAGAACACTCCTCGTTCGACGCCATCGCTGACGATGCCGAGGGCGAGTTCCTCGATGCCCTTGCGGACAACGCGGTATCGCTGCCGGTTCTCGGGGCTGAGGTACCGCACCTCACCTTCGAGGGCCGCCAGGCGCGATCGGGTTGTCATGCGCAGCACGATTGCTTCGACGACATTCGTGAGCTGATCGCACGGGTCGTCACCGCCGTCGGCCGATGCGGTGTGTGCACGCGCGAGCACGTCGCCGGTCGAGATCTCCAAGAGCGCGAGGAGGATCCCTTCCTTGCTCTGATGGTGGTAGTACAGCGCAGGAATCGTGACACCGACGCGACGCGCGATGTCTCGCACGGAGGTGCCGTGGAAGCCGTTGTCGTAGAATCCTTCGAGGGCAGCTTGGAGGATGGGGCTCAGTTCGAGTGGCTCGATCAGTCGCCAACTGGCCTCGGTGGTGGCGGTTTTCGCCGAATTCTTCGTGACCATGACTTCTCCATTAGCTATCGTTCGATAAGGCCTGGGGGGATCGTACGCTGCGGAGGTCCGCGCTCCTTCGGGCGCCGGACTACGGACAAGGCGGTTGGTTTCCGCGACCAGGCCCTTCCCGATGTGTCGGAAAATCGCGGCGGGTGCACAATATTGAAATGCCGAATTCAAGTCCTAAGTCCGCCTGGAAGTCCCTCCGTGAGGGAAACGAGCGATTTGTGGGCGGCGAGTCCATCCATCCCAGCCAGGGAATCGCGGATCGCGCGAAGCTGGTCAACGAACAGCACCCCACCGCCGTGCTGTTCGGTTGTGGTGATTCACGTGTTGCCGCCGAGATCATCTTCGATCAGGGGTTGGGTGACATGTTCGTCGTCCGCACTGCAGGTCACGTGCTCGACGATTCTGTTCTCGGTTCCATCGAGTACGCCGTCCATGTTCTCAACGTGCCTCTCATCGTTGTGCTCGGGCACGACGGCTGTGGCGCCGTCAAAGCCACGCTCGACGCTCTCGACAAGGGCGCAGTGCCAGACGGTTTCATTCGCAGTGTGATCGAACGCGTTGCGCCTTCCATTCTCATGGGACGCAACGAAGGCCTGAAGACTGTCGACGAACTCGAGGGCCGGCACGTTGTCGAGACGGGCTCGCTCATCATGCAGCGGTCACGAATCATTGCCGACAAGGTGGCCAAGGGAGAGTGCGCGATCGCAGGTGTCACCTACACGCTGTCCGACGGACACATGCGCCTGCAGGGCGTAGTAGGTGAAATCGGCGAGTAGGCCGGGATAATCCCCGCAGTCCTTCGTCACACGGTGCCGACACGCCGTCTCAGCTGACCGTTTGTGAGCCTTTCGCCAACTACCGTTGAGACCGTGTTGGAACCGAATGGACCACTGCCCCCTCAGATCTACTGGCGTCGCCGGGCTCTGGCCATCGGTGCTGCCGTTATCGCCCTGGTGTTGCTGATCTGGGCGATTTCCGCACTGGTCGGTGGGGGAGACGATCCTGCCGAAGCAGATGCCGCGGCCGTGACTTCCTCACTGACGTCGGAGGTGTCGTTCACGCCGAACCCGTCAGGAAGCAACAGCTCCGGCGGCAACGGTGGCGGCGGCAGTGGTGATTCCGGTTCGAATGGTTCTGCGACGTCCGCTGCTGCGAGTTCGACAACCTCGGCGACCAGTGCGGCTCCGGTGCCTGCTGGGCAGTGTGCCGACTCGTCCCTCGCAGTCAAGGCAACCGCAGACAAGCCGACCTTCGCCGGTGGTGAGGAACCGACCTTCACGATTGTCATCACGAACATCGGTTCCGCCGCGTGTGATCGCGACCTGGCCGGTGGACTCCAGCAGGTGCTTGTCTACAGCATCGACGGTAAGAACCGACTGTGGTCCAACGTCGACTGCTACCCGCAGCCTGCTCCGGATGTGCGCAACCTCGAACCGGGTGAGCAGGCCGCCTTCAAGGTTGCCTGGTCCGCCACGACGTCGACTCCGGACTGCGCCACTTCGCAGAATCCGCAGCGCAATCCCGTGGGTCCCGGCGCGTACACCGTGGTCGGCCAGCTCGGTGCACTACGTAGTGGCGCGGAGCCGTTCAATATCGCCTAGTAGCGGCGCGGAGCCGTTCAATATCGCCTAGTAGCGGCGCGGAGCCGTTCAATATCGCCTAGTTGAACGAACCGGTGATCGAAGATTCGGCGAGCCGTGACAGACCTTCGCGGATGTGACGGGCCCACAGCCCACCGATACCTTCGACTGATTGAAGGTCGGCCGCAGTAGCAGCCAACAGAGCTTGCAAGGTGCCGAATGATCCGACCAATCGGTGGATCTGATGGAACTGAAGCCGCGGTACCCGCATGAGAACCCGGTATCCGCGGGGTGTCATCGGGGTATCGAGGGCTTCGATCGTGCCCGGGTAACCGAGCACTCGGGCGAGTGTTGTCAGGTCGAGGAGATCGGCATCGGTGACACGGTCCAGGGCAGCGAGCACATTGTCCATCGCGGCGGTTCCGACCGGCTCGGGGCCGGCAAGGTAGTCGCGAACGATGAGCTGACGCGCAATGTCGTTGTCGCCGACCAGTTCTTCGAGCTGAAGGGCGAGCTGGCGACCGTCGGTGCCGAGTTCGAGGACGTCCTGTTCGATTTCGAGCGATACGCGTCGAACCATCTCGAGTCTCTGCACCACTGTCAGTGCGTCGCGCAGCGTCACGAAGTCCTCGATCTCGACGACAGACAGCGATCTGGTGACCTCGTCGAGGCGTGCCTTGTATCGCTCGAGTGTCGCAACGGCTTGATTTGCCCGGGAAAGGATCGTGGCGGAACCTTCGATGACGTGTCTGATGCCGCCGACGTAGACGCTCACGATCGACATCGACTGGCTTACCGACACGACCGGGTATCCGGTCTGGATTGCCGTGCGTTCCGCTGCCCGGTGCCGAGTGCCGGATTCGACGGTCGGGATTTTGTGGTCCGGAACGAGTTGAACATTTGCGCGGACGATGTGCGAGCCGTCCGTGGACAGCACCACGGCACCGTCCATCTTCGAGAGTTCCCGAAGGCGGGTGGGCGCGAACTCGACGTCGAGGTTGAAACCACCGTCGCAGAGCGCTTCGATCTCGTCGTCGTAACCGAGGACGATCAGGGCGCCGGTGCGACCTCGAAGAATGCGTTCGAGGCCGTCGCGCAGCGCGGTTCCTGGGGCCAATCTGGCGATGGTTTCTCTCAACGCCGGCGACGACTGGGGATCCGCCATCGCACTGATCATTGAGAAACTCCCTGCTGAGGTCGATGTCACTAAGTCCGGGTCCGATAGCTGGTACTGGCAGATCCTTCGATTAGATTACCTATCCGTGAGTAGCTCCTGGACTTTGCCTGACGACCTGACCGTGCCCGTGCCCGTCGAATTCTTCCCGGCGGCGGGTGAGAAGTTGCCTCAGCACTGGTCGAAGTGCTTCGGTTGCGGCGACGATCAGCCGGCCGGGATGGCGATGAGTTTCAAGGCGGGTGAGGGCCTCGAAGTGACCGGACGCCTCGAAGTCGCGAAGAAGTACCAGGGTGGACCCGGAGTCATTCACGGCGGAATTCTCTCCACCGCTTTCGACGAGGTGCAGGGCGTGGCATGCATGGTCCTCGGCACTCCGGTGGTGACCGGTCACCTCGAGATCGACTTTGCTCGGCCGATTCCGCTTGGTTCGGTTCTCGAGTTCCGGGCTCGCGTCGAGGGCACCGTTCGCCGCAAGGTCTACACCAGCGCAGAAGCTGTCATCGTCGAAGGTCCGGCGGCTGATCCGGACGTCATTGTCGGAACGTCGCGTGGACTGTTCCTGACCATCACGGCCGAGCATTTTGCCAAGACCCAGGAATTTGTGGACGGCGTTCCGACCTCGCCGTTCGGCACCTCGTCTGTCTGATTGCCCTGCGCTGCTCACCTCCGTCATTTGACGGGGGTGAGTTTGGGTCGAGGCGCGCCCTGCTTGCCGCCGAGCAAACCGGCGTAGGTCAAAGCTTCGGCGATGTTCGTCACTTCGTTGACTCGCATGCCGGGAATGTTCGGCCCGGAGTCGACCGGCACTATTGCGCTCGTGAATCCCAATCGGGCAGCTTCGATCAGTCGTCGGTTGACGCCGGCAACTCGGCGAACCTCACCGGCGAGTCCGACTTCGCCGAGGATCACCATTCCCTTGGGAACTGGCTTTCCCTTCACCGCGGAGGCGACGGCAATGGCGAGGGCCAAATCGGCACCTGGTTCCGTCATTCGCATGCCTCCCACGGTTGCCGCGTAGACGTCGGCTTTGGCGATCGATACTCCGGCGCGTCGCTCGAGTACCGCCAGAACCATGGCGACGCGCGCGGTGTCCAGGCCGCTCACAGCGCGGCGGGGAGTGGGGAGTGGGGTAGGAGCCACTAACGCCTGTACTTCGCCGAGCAGCGGGCGTTTGCCGTCCATCATCACGGTGACAGCAGTGCCCTCCACCATCTCTTCCCGATGGTGGAGGAACAATCCGGACGGATCGCTGATTTCGTTGATGCCTTGTTCGGTGAGTTCGAAACAACCCACCTCGTCGGCTGCTCCGAATCGGTTCTTCACGCCGCGAACCATGCGAAGCGTGGAGTGTTTGTCTCCTTCGAAATGTAGGACAACGTCGACGAGATGCTCGAGCGACCGTGGGCCGGCCACGGCTCCGTCCTTGGTGACGTGGCCGATAAGGAGTACGGGGATTCCGCTGGACTTCGCCAACGACGTGAGTGCGCTGGTGACCGCTTTGACCTGTGTGACGCCACCGACAACGCCGTCGACGTCGGCCGCGAGCATGGTCTGCACGGAGTCGACGATCACCAGGGTGGGTTTGACCTGCTCGACGTGGCCGAGGATGGTCGCGAGATCATTTTCCGCAGCCAGATACATCCGTTCGTGGACGGAATTGGTGCGATCGGCCCGGAGCCTGACCTGCCCGGCCGACTCCTCTCCGGTGACGTACAGCGCGCGGTCTTGCGGACTCCGCATCGCCCACCGGTAGACGACCTCGAGCAGCAGCGTGGATTTGCCGACGCCAGGTTCCCCGGCGAGCAGGACGACCGACCCGGGAACAACACCACCGCCGAGAACTCGATCGAGTTCACCGATCCCGGTGGGCTTGGCCTTGGTGCTCTGGCTGTCGATCTGGGTGAGCGGAGTGGCGGGTGTGGTGGGCAGGACAGCGGCCGATCCGGCCTTGGCGAGCGATGCCCCCGCGCGACTGGCGACCGGAGCGACGACGGACACTTCGGACATGGAGCCCCACGTGTCGCACTCGGGGCAGCGGCCGACCCATTTGGGCACGACGGATTTGCATTCGGAGCACCGGTAGTTCGATTTCGCTTTGGCCACCGGAACAGACTAGAGGCGAGGTCCGACATGGACCCCGCCTCTAGTGTGGCAATTCGTGACCTTGGCGAAACGCAGTGTCCGCCTGAGGTTTACAAGCTCAGTGTCCTGAGCCCTCGACCGGTGACTTCTCGGATACGTCACGCTCGAGTTGTGGGCCCGCATCGACAGGAACCTGAACCGTGACGGGGCCGGCCTTCTCGAAGGTGAAGGTGATCGGGATGGTCAGGCCCGGGCGAACGCCGGCCTTGATGTCTTCGAGGACCACGAGCACGAGCGCTGCGGGAGCGTCTGTGTTCTGGTCCTTGTTCTCGATCTGCTTCTCGGCTTCGGCCTCGGCGGACTCGCCCGCGGGAAGCTCTCCGGCCTGCAGGGATGTCTGCGGCTTGAGCACCAATCCGGCGACCTCTTCACCGGCGACAACGCTTGCAGCGTAGTCAGTGGTGATGCTCACCAGCTTGTCGGTCGTCTCCGTGCTCTCGTTCACGATCGTGAAGGCCAGCACGGCCTTTCCGCCGGGTTCGATGCTGTATTCCTCGGACGAGGGGTAAGCAATATGCACGTTGCGCAGGGCGATGTCACCAACGGTGGCACTGTTGCCGTTCACGGCGGCCTGCTGGACGGCAGTCTGGCTCACCTGTCCCGAGCCGCATGCGGACAGCGCGATGGCTGCGCCTGCAGCCAGTGCAATGGCGGTAGCGACTCGGCGAGTCGGCTTGCGGATAGCAGTCACGGTTTGTCCTCCAGGGCGTCAGGTTCGCACTCCACTAGGCAGAGTAGTAGTCAGCTCTCGCGGGCCGGTCGCTGGGTAGCCACAACGGTTGTCCGCGTGGGCTTTCACGCCGCCGTGAACAGGCCGTCGACGCTGGTTGAATGCACGTCCAACAGGCACTGTCAACCCCTACGCTCGAGCAAGGATGCCCCTGACCTGCGCCGTTGATGCATGGCTGGTTCTTCGACGTGTTAAACTAGTGGAATCGAAAGGGGCACGGGACACATGATTTTCAAGGTCGGAGACACCGTCGTATACCCCCATCACGGTGCGGCGCTGATCGAAGCTATCGAAACCCGCACCATCAAGGGTGAGCAGAGGGAATATCTCGTTCTGAAGGTTGCTCAAGGCGATCTGACAGTTCGAGTTCCCGCAGACAACGCAGAATACGTCGGAGTTCGCGACGTCGTCGGCCAGGAAGGCCTCGACAAGGTTTTCCAGGTTCTGCGTGCACCGCACACCGAAGAGCCCACCAACTGGTCTCGTCGATACAAGGCGAACCTCGAGAAGCTTGCTTCAGGTGACGTGAACAAGGTCGCCGAGGTTGTTCGTGACTTGTGGCGTCGTGAGCAGGATCGTGGGCTTTCTGCTGGTGAGAAGCGCATGCTTGCCAAGGCTCGTCAGATTCTCGTCGGGGAGCTCGCGCTCGCCGAGGGCACTGACAACGAAAAGGCTGAGATCATTCTCGACGAGGTCCTCGCGACCGCGTCCTGAACCAACACCACAACAAAGCTGACAGTGTCGGTAGTCGCACTGGTTCCTGCCGCAGGTCGGGGATTGCGCTTGGGTGAGCAAATACCCAAGGCATTCGTCGAACTCGGTGGGCGCACCATGCTTGCACGCGCGGTTGACGGGCTCCGGAAATCCGGAGCGGTCGACCGCGTTGTTGTGATTGTGCCGCCTGAACTTCTCGGATCAGTCAAGGCTGATCTCGGGCGTAGCGACGACGTCGACGTGGTTGCAGGTGGAGCAGAGCGCACGGATTCCGTGCGGGCCGGGCTCGAGGTGGCCGGAGACGCAGAGTTCGTACTCGTGCACGATGCTGCGCGAGCTTTGACTCCGCCGGCGATGATTGCGCGGGTTGTCGCAGAACTGAAGGCGGGCAGCGCTGCGGTCATTCCCGTGCTGCCGGTCACGGACACCATCAAGTCCGTCGATGTTCTCGGCATGGTTACCGGTACTCCGCTTCGCAGCGAACTTCGTGCGGTACAAACTCCCCAGGGCTTTTCCACGCAGGTATTGCGCGAGGCCTACGATGCCGGCGATCTGGCGGCAACGGACGACGCGTCGTTGGTCGAGCGACTCGGCGTTTCCGTACAGACCATCGCCGGTGAAGCTCATGCCTTCAAGATCACGACGCCACTCGACCTTGTACTTGCCCGAGCACTTCTGGATGCGGATTCGTAAGGACGGAAACTAGATGCGAGTCGGTCTGGGGACGGATGTTCATCCCATCGAGGTAGGACGGCCGTGTTGGATGGCCGGTTTGTTATTCGAGGATGCTGACGGCTGCTCCGGGCATTCCGACGGCGATGTTGCCGTTCACGCGTTGTGTGACGCTCTTCTCTCCGCGGCGGGATTGGGCGACCTCGGATCCGTCTTCGGTACCGGGAGGCCGGAATGGGACGGAGTGAGTGGCGTCCGGATGCTCGCCGAGGTTCGGCGGTTGCTCGAGGAAAACCAGTTCACGGTCGGCAATGCCGCAGTTCAGGTCATCGGGAATCGCCCCAAGATCGGTCCGCGTCGCGATGAGGCGCAGCGGGTCCTCTCCGAGGTTCTCGGTGCCCCGGTTTCGGTCTCCGCCACCACCACCGATGGACTCGGTTTGACCGGGCGCGGCGAGGGGATCGCCGCCATGGCCACCGCGTTGGTCATGACAACCGGCAACGACAGGTAAGATCGCTGGTCGTGACCCTGCGCCTATACGACACCGGTACGCGGGCCCTGCGGGATTTTGTTCCGTTGGTCCCCGGACATGCATCGGTGTACCTGTGTGGGGCGACAGTCCAGGGTGATCCTCACATCGGACACGTGCGTAGCGGCGTCGCATTCGACGTGCTGCGCCGCTGGTTGCTGGCGCACGACAACGACGTTGCATTCGTGCGCAATGTGACGGACATCGACGACAAGATCTTGAACAAGGCTGCCGACGCCGGCCGTCCCTGGTGGGAGTGGGCCACGACGTTCGAGCGTTCCTTCACGTGGGCGTACGACCAGTTGGGTGTATTGCCGCCGTCGATCGAACCGCGGGCCACCGGTCACGTCACGCAGATGGTCACGATGATGGAGCGTCTCATCGCGAACGGTCATGCGTACGCCGCGGGCGGCGACGTCTACTTCGACGTGCAGAGCTACCCCGAATACGGCGCACTCTCCGGGCACAAGCTCGACGACGTCCATCAGGGTGAGAGTGCTGCCGAGGGCAAGCGTGACCCGCGTGACTTCACGCTGTGGAAGACGGCCAAGCCTGGCGAACCCTCGTGGCCGACTCCGTGGGGACCCGGCCGTCCCGGCTGGCATCTCGAATGCTCGGCCATGGCGGAGTTCTATCTCGGCGCCGCATTCGATATTCATTGCGGTGGAAGGGATTTGGTCTTCCCGCATCACGAGAACGAGATTGCCCAGGCAAAGTGCGTCGGCGACGATTTTGCTCAGTACTGGCTGCACAACGGCTGGGTCACGATGAGTGGCGAGAAGATGTCCAAGTCGCTCGGCAATGTGCTGTCGGTGCCGAATGTCTTGAAAAAGGTTCGCCCGCAAGAACTTAGGTACTACCTCGGTAGTGCTCACTACCGTTCGAATCTCGAGTACTCGGACGAAGCCCTCGAAGAGAGTGCCAAGTCGTACCAAGGACTCGAGGCGTTTGTCCTGCGTACGCACAAGCGCGCAGGTGGCGTCGAACTCGGGACGTGGACAGAAGGTTTCGCGGAAGCGCTCGACAACGACTTGTCGGTCCCGATCGCGTTGGCCGAGATTCACGGCAAGGCGAGTGCGGGCAATACCGCGCTCGCAGCGGGAGACCTGGGCGCGGCGCGCGTGGCGGCAGGTCAGGTGCGAGCGATGCTCGCGATCCTGGGCGTCGACCCCCTCGACGCGCATTGGTCGCAGTCCGGTGGCGACACCGAGGCGGCAATGGAAGCTTTGGACGTGTTGGTGCGCGCCGATCTCGATCGGCGGCAGCAGGCACGGACGGAAAAGAACTGGGCGGTGGCGGACGAAGTCCGTGATCGCCTCATCAAGGCGGGTATCGAAGTAACCGATACTCCCGACGGACCCGAATGGTCCCTGAAGGCAGGGCAGTAACAATGGCTGGAAACTCGAGCAGGCGCGGCGCAGTCCGTAAGGGCGGCACCAAGAAGGGCCAGGTTGCCGGTTCCGGCGGTAAGCACCGTCGCGGTCTCGAAGGGCGTGGCGCTACGCCGCCCGCCGAGGCACGCACCAAGCATCCAGCGGCGAAGCGTGCAGCGCGCGCCGCACGGGCCGACGAGAAGCAGGGTCGTGGTGGCCGTCCGGGTCCGGGCCGCAAGGTTCTCGACGGTCCCGAGACAGTGCTCGGACGCAACCCGGTGGTCGAGTGCCTGCGCGCTGGCGTTCCGGCGACGGCGCTGTGGGTTGCCGTCGGCACCGAGAGCGACGACCGCCTGAAGGAATCCGTTCAGCTTGCCGCTGATGCCGGAATCTCCATTCTCGAAGTACCGCGTACCGATCTGGATCGCCTGAGTGCCAACGGTCTTCACCAGGGCATCGCGCTGCAGGTTCCGCCGTACCGTTACGCACATCCGGACGATCTCCTGTCCGAGGCGCGTAAGCACGCCGAGCCGCCGTTGCTCGTCGCGCTGGACAACATCACCGACCCCCGCAACCTGGGCGCCGTCGTGCGCTCGGTCGCGGCTTTCGGTGGACACGGCGTCGTGATTCCCGAGCGTCGTAGCGCCAGTGTCAGTGCCGTCGCTTGGCGTACCAGTGCCGGTGCTGCTGCTCGTCTGCCGATTGCTCGCGCCACCAACCTCACTCGCACGCTCAAGGACTGGGCGTCCAAGGGTGTACAGGTTGTGGGCCTCGACGCCGGTGGCGACACCACTCTCGACGATTTCGACGGCAGCGGTCCAGTGGTGATCGTGGTCGGTTCGGAGGGCAAGGGACTCTCACGTCTCGTCCGCGAGAACTGTGACGCGATTCTGTCCATCCCCATGGCTGGACCGGTCGAGTCGCTCAACGCTTCGGTTGCTGCCGGAGTTGTGTTGGCCGACATCGCGCGTCGTCGCCGTAGCAGCTAGGGCCTTCGGCCCGGTGCGCGTTTCCGGTAGTGGGAACGACCAGAAACGCGCACGGGGGGCTTAGCCGAATTCGATTGACGTGTTGATTTCCTCGACCTGGTCGGAGAGCGCCATGTCTTCCTTATCGGTGAACTGATTCGCGAAGCTCACCAGGTACACGGGAGACGATTCGTCAGCCTGGTAGGCGATGACGGTCATGACCGCCAACAGGGGAACGTCAACGTTCGGCGGCGACCAGGTTCCGGCGATGCGGATCGCCTTCTGTCCGTCGATGTCGAGGTCGACCTTGTTCACCTCGGTCCATCCGTTGAGCATGCCGAGCGACGCCTGGGCGCCGGCAAGAACGTCGTCGGGGCTTGCGGTGCCCTGGCTTTCCACCGTCAATGTCGTGTTCGGCATGAAGCCGTTTGCATCGGCCTGGTTGCTGGACAGGATGTCCGTGACGCTTCCGGTGGTGACTTTCTGGGTCTGCGACCATCCGTCCGGAAGGCTGACGCTGATGGCCGGTGCGTCGGCGTCGGTGCCGGAGTTGAGGGTGACACGTTCGCCGCTGAAGCTGATGCTGTCATCCGACGTTGTTGCCGCGGCGGCCGAGGTAGTTGCGGAGGTCGCTACCGAGGTGGCCTCCGAGACAGCCTCGCCGTCGTCGGAGCTGCTGCATCCCGAGAGAACAAGTGCTGCGGTGATCAAACTGGCTGCGCTCAGAGCGATTGTGCTGCTCTTCATACTCATATGTCAGTTTCCTTCGGCTTATTCACGACGGCCGTGCGCCGACGCCAGCAGTGGCTGAGACTATCAGCGCCGCCTACGCCACCCGGAAGGTAACCGAACTTCCCGGTCTCATTTGCGCCAGCGTGGCGATTCCGGGGTCGGTGACCACTGCGATCACCGGATACCCGCCGGTTACGGGATGATCAGCCAGGAATATCACGGGGTGACCGTTCGGGGGCACTTGAACCGAGCCGGAGACGACGCCTTCGCTGGGCAATTCGCACGTACGTGAGCGATGCAGCGGTCCGGGGCCGCGTAGCCGAACGCCGACTCGATCGGTGTCTTCGGTGACGGTCCAGGCGTGGTGCAGCAATGCGTGGACGGAGGCGGGTGTGAACCAGTCGTCGCGCGGTCCGAGGGTGATGCCGAGCGGAACGGGGCATGGGGTGGGCGCCGGCGGTGGGATGAAATCCTCGATCGGCCACTCGGCTTCGCCAACTCCGACGAGCAGGTGATCGCCCGCGCGGACGGGCGCTGGGCCGAGTTCGGCGAGTGTGTCGGTGGAGCGAGAGCCGAGAGTTTCCGGGACGTCGATGCCGCCGCGGACAGCGAGATAGGTGCGCAGTCCGGTTGTGCTGTAGCCGATTTCGAGGAGGTCGCCGCCATCGAGTCGGAGGGTCGAGTAGTCGGCAACGGGACGTGCGTTGACTGTCACCGGTGCCCTCGCGCCGGTGACTGCAACGGTCAGCGGCCCGACGGCCTGTGCGGCGAATCCACCTGTCGTGATTTCGAGCGTGGCGGCATGAGGTGCGTTTCCTACCAGCCTGTTTGCCGCGTCGTGGGAGATCAGATCAACCGCGCCGGAGCGGCCGACGCCGCTGGCCGCGCAACCTACCCGTCCATGGTCCTGGACGGTGGTCAACGGGCCGGGGCGAACGACATCGAGCCATGCCATGAAGCCATTGTCCCTCAGCGAGGAGTGCGGGCGCAGGAATCAGGTGAAGGGCGTGATCGTCACGTCGGACGCGGTGAGCAGTCTCCGGATTTCGGTGGCCATGTCGACGGCGGCCGGGGTATCACCGTGGACGCACACCGAGTCGGCGCGGACCGTCACGCGGCTGCCGTCAATGGCGTCTACGACGCCCTCGAGCACTATCCGGCGCACGCGTTCGGCAATGGCAAGAGGGTTGTGAAGCACTGCCCCTGGCTGGTTTCGGGGCACCAACGTCCCCTCCGGCGTGTACGCGCGGTCGGCAAAGGCCTCGGTCACAACTGTCAGACCGGCCGCTTCCGCTTCGGCCAGGAACACCGAACCCGGGAGCCCGAGAACGGGGAGGGACGCGTCGTAGCTACGAACGGCGTCGACAACGGCGCGCGCTTGTTCACGGTGATGCACTATCGCGTTGTAGAGCGCGCCGTGAGGTTTGACGTACGTGACGCGGGAGCCGGCGACACGGGCCAGTCCGTCGAGTGCCCCTAGTTGATAAATGACGTCGGCCGCGAGATCGGTGGGTGAGACGTCGATGAAGCGTCGGCCGAATCCCGAAAGATCGTTGTATCCGACCTGCGCGCCGATCCGTACGTTCTGCGCCACAGCGGAGCGGCAGGTCACCAACAGTGTGGTCGGGTCACCGGCGTGAAACCCGCACGCGATATTGGCGCTGGTGACCACGGTCAGCATGGCGTTGTCGTCACCGAGCGTCCAGGCGCCGTATCCCTCGCCGAGGTCGCTGTTGAGGTCGACGCGGATCGTCATGCGTGCGCCGGAATCCGTCCGGCATTCTTGCGTCGCGCAGAACCGGTGAGGCGGCACACCAGGTAGATGACAAACGACACCGTGGTGACAAAGCTGGACACCGGAACTCCGGGTGCGAGGGAGAGCAGGATGCCGCCGACAGCGGCGAGTTCCGCGAAGACCACGGACAAGATGGTGGCCTTGAGCGGGCTTGCGGTGACGTACGCGGCCGCCGCGGCGGGCGTGATGAGCAACGACATCACCAGCAGCGCGCCCACGATCTGCACACCCAGAGCGGCCGTGATGCCGACCAGAACCGCAAAGACGATGGACAGCGCGCGTACCGGAACACCGCGGGCCGCAGCCACTTCGGGATCGGTGCTGGCGAACAGCAAGGGGCGGTAGATGAATCCCAGCGTGCCGATCACGATGACTGCGCACAGAAGAAGCAGTTCGAGTCCGCTGTTGCCAGGTGCCACGATCTGACCGACCAACAACGAGAAGCTGGTTCCGGTGCGGCCGTCGTACGCCCAGAGGAACAGCACCGACAGTCCGAGCCCGAAGGCCATGATCACGCCGATCACCGAATCGCGGTCTCGCGCTTTGGCTCCCAGTAGTCCGAAGAGAACTGCCGCGACCACCGAACCCACAATTGCTCCGGCGCCGACACTCACTCCGACCAGCAGGGCAGCCGACGCGCCGGTCAGTGACAGCTCACTGGTCCCGTGAACGGAGAACGACATCTGCCGGCTCACGATCAGCGGGCCGATGATGCCGGCCAGCAATCCGAGAATCGCCCCGGCGATCAATGCCTGCTGGACGAAGTCGTACTGCAGAAGGTCGACAGTGGCGGACACGTCGAACATCCGCGACATCGCATCGGTGAATTTGTTGCTCACGCGTGATCCTCATCGCTGTGGTGGACGCCTTCGCCCGGACGCAGGCCGCCCGCGCTGCCGAGAGCGTCGATGGCGTCGCCGGTGCCGACGACAACCAGGCGGCCACGAACCTGCAGTACCTCGACGTCGGTGTTGTACAGATCAGAGAGAACCTCGGACGTCATCACCTCGGCCGGCGTTCCGATGCGGAACTTGCCGTCGACCAGATACAGCACCCGATCGACCAGCGGAAGGATCGGATTGATCTCGTGGGTCACGAACAGTACGGCCGTGTTGTGGGTGCGTCGACGCTTGTCGATCAACGTGGACACCAGATGCTGGTTGGCGAGGTCGAGGCTGAGCAGCGGTTCGTCGCACAGCAGGATCTTCGGATCGCCGACCAGTGCCTGCGCAATACGCAATCGCTGTTGCTCACCGCCGGACATGGATCCGATGGGGGCGTCCGCGAACGCTTCGGCGCTGACCTGCGCGATGGCGTTGTCGACAATCGCGCGCCGACGCCCCCGCCGAAGCAGGCCGGTGCCCCACTGATGTCCGTCGACCCCGAGACCGACAAGGTCGCGCCCGCGCAGCGGAAGTCCGTCGTCGATGGATTTCTGCTGCGGGATGTACCCGACGTGCGAGTTTCCGGCGCGGGCCGGGGTTCCGGCGATTTCTGCGCTGCCGCCGCTGAGTTGTAGCTGCCCCAGCAGAATCTTCAGAAGTGAGGTCTTGCCGGAGCCGTTAGGGCCGAGCACGGCGATGAACTCGCCGGGCTGAACCTCGAGGTCGAGGCCGTCCCAGAGGGTGCGGGCGCCGAAGGACAATCGGGCGTCTTTCAGGGCGACTGCTGGCACGGAGTTTGTTGCCGGCGCCGTTGTATTCGCGGAGGTTTCTGTCACAAGCCGATCGGTTCTTCTCGGAATTGAGTGGGAAAAAATTACTGGGCAGAGAGGGCGTTGGCTAGCGACTCCGCGGTCTGCGTCTGCCACTGAATGTAGTCCAGGCCTTCGGGGAGAGTCTCCGTAACCTCGACGACGGGCACGCCTGCTTTCTCGGCGGTGGAGCGCATGTCCTGCGTCACTTTGTCCTGCGTCTGAGTGTTGTAGACGAGGGCCCTGGCAGCCTTGTCCGACAGCAATTGGCGCGTTGCGGCGATCGCGGCCGGTGACGGATCGTTGCCGTCTTCGATTGCGCTGGTGAATTCCTCGGGGGTTGCGTCCTTCAGTTCGGCGGCAACCAACAGGTAGTGCGCGATGGGTTCGGTCTGCGCGACCGACTCGCCGCCGTGGGCAGCGGCAATCGAATCGGTGACAGCGGTGACGCCGGCCAGTTTCTGGCTGTATGCCTGCGCGTTTGCCTCGTACGTCGACGCATTGTCGGGGTCGAGGGCACTGAGTTGGTCGGCGACGGAGTGGGCCACTGCGTCGACGGTGGGGATGTCGAACCAGACGTGCTCGTTGACGGCACCGTGCGTGTGACCGTCGTGCGATTCTCCCGAGGTCTCGCCTGCGTGGATTCCACCGTCGAGCAGGTCGTACGCGTTGACGGTCTTCTGGTCGCCCTTGCCTGCGTCGAGGATGTCGGTGACAAATTGGTCGTAGCCACCACCGTTGTAGACGACAAGCGATGCGTCGGTGATCTTGGCAGCCTGAGCCGGGGTGGCTTCGAAGGAATGCGGATCCGCGGACGGCTCGTCGATGATGGAGGTGACGGTGAGAACGTCACCTGCGACGGCCTGCGCAACGTTGCCCCACACGTTTGTGGAGGCGACGACGGAGATGCCATCGTCCCCGGTCTTTTCGGAGCCGCAGGCCGTCAGTGCCATGGCCGCTGCGACCGAGATGGTGGCGAGGGCGGCGATGCGGATTTTGGACGACGAGCGCACGAATTTTCTCCTGAACGAAGGGTGGGCTAAATGCTATTGGAAACCGTTACCGTTACACATTAGCGCATAGTCGCTGGTAGGTCATGTTCGGTTCAGCCCCGTCGTGCCGACTTTGACGGGTACCGATAACGTCCGTCTATGCCCCGGTCCCGTCAGCCACGCCGTCAAGCCACTTTGGCGTCGCTCGCCGCCGAGCTCAATGTGTCGAGAACAACAGTCTCGAACGCGTACAACCGACCCGATCAGCTCTCCGTCGAGCTTCGGGATCGAGTGCTCCAAGCGGCCAAGCGACGCGGATATCCCGGACCCGATCCGGTCGCCCGTTCCCTACGTACCCGCAAAGCCGGTGCCGTAGGACTTCTCCTCACCGAAGCGCTCAGTTACAGCTTCCGTGACCCGGCTGCCATGAGCTTCCTGGCAGGCCTCTCGGAATCCTGCGAGGAAGCTGGGCAGGGGTTGCTCCTGATTCCTGCCGGACCAGGGCGAGACGACGTGGATGCCGCCGCGGTCGTGCAGCAAGCCGGCGTCGACGGTTTTGTCGTCTATTCGGTTGCCGACGACGACCCGTATCTTGCCGCCGTCCTCGAACGTCACATCCCGATCGTGGTGTGCGATCAGCCGCGCGAGATTCCCGGAGCGTCTCTCGTGGGCATCGATGACCGCGCTGCCATGCGCAAGGTTGCCGATTACCTCATCGGTCTGGGCCACACCGAGATCGGTGTGCTTTGCATGCGGCTGGGGCGAGACCGGATGGATGGTGTTGTCAGTCAGGAGCGCCTGAAGTCGCCGCATTTCCACGTTCAGCGTGAGCGGATCGAGGGAGTGCGCGACGCGATGTCGACGGCGCAGATTGATCCGTTTTCTCTGACTGTGATCGAGCGGTACGTCCACACCACGCAGTCCGGGCACTCCGCGGCAGCGGAGGCGCTCGCGACCAATCCGAAGATCACGGCACTGATCTGCACCACCGACGTACTTGCCCTCGGCGCTTTGGACTGGGCACGCTGGCAGGGCATCGACGTGCCTGGTCAATTGTCGATCACCGGATTCGACGGCGTGGGCGAGGCGCTTCGTGAATCGCTGACCACCGTGCGCCAGCCTCAGGAGGAGAAGGGCCGGCGCGCGGGTGCACTGCTGATGTCACCGTCCGGTTCCGGTGTGCCGATCATCGAGATGCTCGAGACGGAACTACTGGTCGGCCGTACGTCGGGTCAGGCCAAGATCTGAGCGGGTAAGTCCAAGAGCTGAGCGCAGCGCAGTAGGCCGAGATGGCTGTAAGCCTGGGGATGGTTGCCGAGGGAGCGTTCTGCAACAGGGTCGTACTCTTCCGCGAGAAGACCGGTAGGACCTGCTGCTGCGACCAGTTGGTCGAACAGCGCCTCTGCTTGCAGGCGTTGTCCGATCAGCAGGTACGCCTCGACCAACCAGGCCGCGCAGAGGTGGAATCCACCCTCGATGCCGGGCAGGCCATCGTCGTGGTGATAGCGGTACACCGTTGAACCGCTACGCAATTCGGCTTCGGTGGCGACTACCGTCGCGGCAAATCGCGGGTCCTCCGGATCGATCAGCCCGGACAGTCCGATGTGCAGGGTTGCGGCGTCGAGATCTACGCCGTCGTATGCGGCGGTGTACGACTGGACGTCGTCCTTCCATCCCTTGTGGCGCACCTCGTCGGCAATCTGATCGCGCAATTCGGCCCACTCGGGCAGTGCCGTTCGGCCGAAGCGGTCGGCCAGTTTCACTGCGCGGTCGACGGTCACCCACCCCATCACCTTGGAGTAGACGTGATGGCGCGGGTTGTCGCGGATCTCCCAGATGCCGTGATCAGGTTCGAACCACCGTCGTTGCACGGCTTCGACCATTGCGCCTACTAGTTCCCAGTCGCGATCGCTCAAAGGCTCGGCAGCTCCGGCCTTTTCGCGGGCATCGGCAAGGTGGACGATCAGTTCGACGATGGGGCCGAAGACGTCGAGTTGGACTTGCTGATTGGCAGCGTTGCCAACCCGCACCGGGCGGGAGCCGGCGTACCCGGGCAGGGAGTCGATGACGGCCTCAGGCGGCAGTGACGTGCCGTTCAGCGTGTACAGCGGGTGTAGACGCTCGGGGCCCGGCAATGTTTCGAGGACACGGTGGACCCAGTCGAGGTACTCCTCGGCTTCGTGCGTCGACCCGACACTTACGAGAGCTGTTGCGGTGAGCGCGGCGTCACGCAACCAGCAGTAGCGGTAGTCCCAGTTTCGGACGCCGCCGATCTCTTCAGGCAGTGACGTGGTCGCCGCAGCCATGATGGAGCCTGAGTCGGCGTGGACGAGTCCACGCAGTGTGAGAGCGGAGCGTTTCATCAAGTCCGGCTTGAGTTTCGGCAGCTCGAGGGTTTTAGCCCAATCGGACCAGTAACTTTCCGACCTGGCGCGGCGATCCGCTTCGGGCGCCGGTGACGGGTCCATATCTGTTGTGCCGCAGCGCAGTTCGAGAACGATATCGCCGGCTGACGGCGTGACGATTGCATGGGCGGTCTGTTGATTGCCGTCGGTGGCAATATTCCACTGCACACCGGGGGATCGCAGCACGTACGGCTCGTTGGTGCCCAGGACGCGGATGCCGTCCTCCACGATCTCGAGGGTGACTTGAGCTTGGCCGAACTCCGGGCGCGGTGCAAACGAGACCACGGCGTCGGCTCTACCGGAGATGATGCGGGTGAAGTCGGTTCGGCCCTGTTGCACGTCGTGGGGGAGATAGTCGGTGACAGACAGGCTGGCCCACCGAGTTTGAACGGTCATGGTGCCGTCGAGGTACTTCTGGCTCAGCGGCAGCGCAGTCCGCCGTGGCCCGACGCTGAAGTGCCCGGCTGCTGTCCCGCCGAGCAGGTGGGCGAATACCGCTGCAGAGTCGGGTTCGGGGTGACACAACCAGGTCAGGGTGGCGTCGGGCGTAACCAACGCAACAGTGCGGGGGCTGGCAAGCATGGACAGCCGCTCGATGGGCGGCGCGTCCGCACCCGAAAGCCACGTGCGGCGCTCTTCGAGCAGAAATGCCAACGCGGCCGCGACGTCCTCGGTGCTGTCGACGCGGAAGGCGGCCATGGTGTCGCCCGGGCCGACCTTGACGCCGATGTCCGGGCCGGACAGCCTGGCGAACGCCTTTTCATCGGTGACGTCGTCGCCGATGAACACGGCGGCGGTTGCGCCGTCCTGGTGCCGGATGAGATCAAGCGCTTGGCCTTTGTCGGTGGCGATGACAGCCAGTTCTACGACGGACTTGCCTTCCGTGACCTGCACTCCCGGCCAGAGCGCGGATTCCGTTCGCACCGCGATCAGGGCTTTTTCGGCGTCGTCTTCGGGGGAGTTTCGAACGTGTAGAGCGATGCTGGCAGGTTTCTTCTCGACGGTCGCGCCGGGAGTGCGGGACGCGATCCGGGTCAGTTCGGTGCTGATCTCGCCGAGCAGTTTCTTGGCGTCGGCGTCGATGGCGTGAACAAATCCGATGTCGAATTCGGAGCCGTGACTACCGACCAGCTGTACTTCGGCGGGGAGTCGGGAGAGCGCGGCGAGGTCTTTGAGGGCACGTCCCGAGATGACGGCCGCTGTCGTGGAAGCCAGGCTGGCGAGCGAGCGAAGGGCGCGGACCGATTCCGCGCGTGGATACGCCTTCTCCGGATCCGCGACGATGGGCGCCATGGTCCCGTCGTAATCGGAGGCAACCAGCAACCGTGGCGTCTGCGCCACGGCTGAGAGGGCTCGACGGAGTTCGATGGGGAGATCCTGTGCGCTCACCTCTTCAAATCTAGGTGATTGCGAGCGTCCTGGCTCGGTACGTCGGCTCGGCAGGTGCCCAGAACCGATTATCGATCCGGATTATCCCTATGCGGGTCTGCGGGATCCGTCGCCGAGCAACAGTTCAACGGTCAATTCGAGTCGATTGGCGACGTCGGTGGCCGATGATCGGCGTGTGAGCCAAGCCACGAGGTTGGACAGCCACACATCGGAGATCACGCGGGCGATAGCCAACTGTTCGTCGTTCGGTTCCTCTTCGGTCATCGCGCGTGCAAACAATCGGTCCATCAGTTGGCCCACGTGATCGACCTCGGCAGCAGCAGACGCGTCGGCGAACATGAATGCGCGGGTCATTGCTTCGGTGAGCAGTGGATCGCGTTGCATTGCTCGGGTGATCAAACTCAGGATCAGCTGCATGCGCTCGAGCGGGCTTGTTCCGGGCGGAATCTTGCCTCTGGAGTCGATCTTCTCGAACTCACGCGCCAGAGCGGAAACCAGGAGGTGCACCTTCGACGGAAAATATCGGTAGAGCGTTCCGACGGCAACATCCGCACGCTCGGCCACCGCGCGCATCTGAACGGCTTCGTATCCGCCCTTGGATGCCAATGTCAATGTGGCATCGAGTATTCGCTTGCGACGTTCGCGTTGCGCGTTGGAGCTGAGATCGTCCTCTCCGAGCGTCGCGGATGCGACGGCAGTGGAGCGGGATCGAGATGTTGCGGTCATCGACAAATTCCTTCGCGCCTTGACTCATGGCCAGGTGTCATATTAGAACACGTTCTAAACAATTGTGTCACTAATGGAGAGGTGGGAACCAGTTGTGACTATCGCCACGACCGATGAACAACGGGCAGTCCAGGAGTCGATCGAGGCGTGGGCGCGATCAGCAGCGCCGATGGACATGGTACGCCGTGGACCAGCGAATTCGTGGCGCCAGGGTTGGCCGGATTTTGCCTCGTTGGGGCTTTTTTCCGTTGCTGTGCCCGAGTCGGTGGGCGGCTCAGGAGCTGAGATCGTCGATCTGGCGGCGATGATCGAGCAGGCTGCGATTGAACTCGTTCCGGGTCCTGTTCTCACTACGGCACTGGCCGCGTTGGTGGTCGGGCGCAGTGCAACTCCCGCGGCAAAGCGCTGGTCCGAGGCGCTTGCAGACGGTGCGATTCCCTGCGCCGTCGTATTGGACGAAAGACCAGTTGCTGCAACGGCTACCGAATCCGGAGGGCTCGAACTTCACGGTGACGGAGGTTTCGCGTGGGGCGCAGATGCCGGCGTGTCAGTACTGGTTTCCGCCGACAACGGCAATGGCGTCGTGTGGGTGCTCGTCGACGGTGAATCGAGTGGAGTCACGTATGACGCGCTCGACACGATCGACAAGTCCCGTCCGTTGGCGAAGGTCTCCTTTGATCGTGTGGTCGTGGATGCTGATCGGATCATCGGCGACATAGCGACGGGATCGGTGGCTGATCTCGCTGCGATGCTCGCGTCGGCAGAGGCTGCCGGAATTGCCGCGTGGAGCCTGCGGACTGCGGTGGAGTACGCAAAGATTCGTGAGCAGTTCGGCAAACCGATCGGTTCCTTTCAAGCGATCAAGCATCTGTGTGCCGAGATGCTGTGCCGGGTTGAAAACGTCGGTGCAGTCGCCTGGGACGCTGCCGTGGCGGCAGAGTCGGGTGACGAACTTCCGATCGCCGCAGCAGTAGCCGCCGCGGTCTCCCTGGACGCGGCAGTCGACACGGCCAAGGACTGCATCCAAGTGCTCGGCGGCATCGGGTTCACCTGGGAGCACGAGGCGCATTTCTACCTTCGTCGCGCCGTGTCGCTGCGCCAGATGATGGGCGGCTCGTCTCGTTGGCGCGCCAGGGTGGCGGAGTTGACGCTCGCGGGATCGCGTCGTCACCTGCAGATCGATCTCAGTGCGTTGGAGTCCGATCGCGCCGAAATTCGCAGTGAAGTAGCACAACTGGTCGCTCTGCCGGAGTCCGAGCAGCGCACTGCCTTGGCTGAATCGGGTTACCTCGCGCCGCATTGGCCGGTGCCGTACGGCAAAGGGGCGAAGGCAGCTCAGCAGATTTTGATCGAGGAAGAGTTGGCCGCGGCAGGCGTCGGCCGACCTGACCTGGTCATCGGATGGTGGGCCGTGCCAACCATTCTCGAGCACGGCAGTGTCGAACAGATCGAACGGTTTGCCGTCCCCACTTTGAAGGGGGACATCACGTGGTGTCAGTTGTTCAGCGAGCCGGGAGCTGGATCCGACCTCGCCGCGCTGCGCACCACTGCCGAGAAGGTAGACGGTGGATGGAAGCTCAACGGGCAGAAGGTGTGGACTTCGCTTGCGCGTGAGGCTGATTGGGCGATCTGTCTGGCGCGTACCGATCGTGGTGTGCCCAAGCACAAGGGCATAACGTACTTTCTGCTCGATATGAGAACGCCGGGGATCAGGATTTCGCCGCTGCGGGAGATCACAGGCGATTCGCTGTTCAACGAGGTGTTCCTCGACGACGTGTTCGTCCCGGACGACTGTGTCGTCGGAGAGCTCGGTGGTGGTTGGAAACTGGCCAGAACCACACTCGCCAACGAGCGGGTCGCGATGAGCGGTGGCTCGTCACTTGGTGGTGCGATGGAGGAATTGCTTGTTCTGGCAGGAAGTCCGGATCCCGTGGTCGCGGACAAGCTGGGCGGTTTGATCGGCACCGCGATGGTGGGATCGCTCTTGGAGTTGCGAACCACATTGCGGCAGTTGGATGGCCAGGATCCAGGACCGGCGTCGAGCGTCCGCAAACTGGTCGGTGTTCGGCAGCGTCAGACCGTCGCGGAATTCGCGATGGAGTTGGGCGGTCCGGCTGGTTGGGTCGAGGGGCCGTTGTCCCGGGAGTTCCTCAATACGCGTTGCCTGTCCATCGCCGGTGGTACGACGCAGATCCTGCTGACCGTCGCGGCTGAGCGAATTCTGGGGCTACCGCGGGAGTAGTAGGTCTACAAATTTGGTCCCGTTGGTGATACAACTAGAACACGTTCTATATCGACGACGGGAATTTGCCAGCGTGGACTTCACCAGAGATGAAACCCAGGATGCGGTAGCCGAGGTGGCTACCGCACTCCTGGCCCGCGAACTACAGCCGGATGCCTTGTGGGCGGCCTTCGCCGAGGCGGATCTGCTCACGTTGGCGCTACCGGAGCGACTCGGAGGGGAGGGTCTGTCCGTCACCGACGTGGGCGCCTTGCTCACCGACGTCGGCCGAGCGGCAGCGCCGATTCCAGCGCTGGCCACACTCGGATTCGGGGTGCTGCCCATAGTCGCGCTGGGCAGCGACGCCCAGCAGGACGAACTTCTGGCCGGTGTTGCCGCGGGACGGGTGTTCACGGCTGCCTTGGCTGAGCCGGGCCGCCAGTTTCCCGAGCAGCCAGCCGTTACGGCAAGGAAGACCGGTGAGAAGACCGGTGATCGGTACCGCGTCAACGGGACTGTGCTCGCGGTCCCCTTCGCTGCGAGTGCGCACCGCGTATTGGTTCCGACAGACGTCGGTGTTGTGTTGATCGACCCGAACTCGGCAGGTGTGACGCTTACGCCGACGCCGAGTTCGTCCGGCAGCCCCGAGTTTGCGATAGTCCTCGACGACGCCACAGGTGAGCTGCTGGGCGCCGGTACGGAAGCCGTGCAGACGCTCTATCGCATCGCGTTGGCGAGCATCGGAGCTGTGGTCGACGGATTGGTTTCCGGAGCCGTGGATCTCACTGCTGCCCACATCGGATCCCGCGAGCAATTCGGTAAGCCGCTCGCGACCTTCCAGGCCGTCGCACAACAGATCGCCGACGCCTACGTCACGTCCCGGACACTGCACGTTGTGTCGCTGTCGGCATCGTGGCGCGTGTCGGAAGGGCTTGACGCGCAGTCCGATCTGGATGTGATGGCGTACTGGATAGCTCAGGAAGTTCCTGCGACCATGCAGGTTCTCCATCATCTGCACGGCGGTTTGGGAGTGGATGTCACCTATCCGCTTCATCGCTATTACGGCGCAGCAAAAGACTTGGCGCGCCTGCTCGGTGGCGCTTCGCATCGACTCGACCTCGTGGGGGCCCGGTGTTCATCGATCTGACCGACAGTCAGCGCGCGTTGCAGGCTGAACTTCGTCGTTACTTCTCGACTCTGATCTCGCCCGACGAGGCGAAGATCATGCGTACCGAACGGCACGGACCCACCTACCGCGACGTGATCCGCCGAATGGGCAAGGACGGGTGGCTCGGTGTCGGCTGGCCGGTCGAATACGGCGGGCGAGGCTTCGGCGAGGTGGAGCAGCAGATCTTTGTCAACGAGGCTGTGCGAGCAGATGTTCCACTGCCGTCGGTTACGTTGCAGACGGTCGGACCGACGTTGCAGAAGTACGGTAGCGAGGAGCAGAAGCAGAAGTTTCTTCCCGCCATCCTGGCCGGCGAAGTGCATTTTGCCATCGGATACACCGAACCTGAGGCCGGAACCGACCTTGCGGCTTTGCGTACCGGTGCCGTCCGCGCGGGTGACGAGTACATAGTCAACGGTCAGAAAATCTTCACCACCGGTGGACATGATGCGGACTATGTGTGGCTGGCTGTGCGAACGGGAGCAGCAGACTCGCGTCACCGGGGTATCTCGATCCTGATCATGGACACGAAGGATCCTGGGTACACCTGGACGCCCATCATCACCTGCGACGGCGCCCATCACGTCAATGCCACCTACTACGAGGACGTTCGCGTTCCGGTGAACATGCTTGTGGGCGAGGAGAATCAGGGCTGGCGCCTCATTACCACCCAGCTCAATCACGAGAGAGTCATGCTCGGACCAGCAGGCCGCGTCGGTGGCATCTACGATCATGTCTTCGACTGGGCTCGCCGCGAGAATCTTCTCGATCACACCGACGTGCGACGCACGCTGGGGGAGATCCACGCAACCTACCGACTGAACGAACTCCTCAATTGGCAGGTGGCATCGAGTGATTCGGACTCGGTTGATGTTGCCGACGCCTCCGCGACCAAAGTTTTCGCCACCGAGCGTATTCAGCGAGTCGGCCGCCTGGCCGAGGAGATTGTCGGTCGATACGGCAACCCTCTCGATCCGGAGACCGCTGATCTCATGGAGTGGTTGGACATGCAGATCAAGCGCAATCTGGTGATTACCTTCGGCGGCGGGGTCAACGAGGTGATGCGTGAACTGATCGCGACCGCCGGCTTGAAGCTGCCAAGAGTTCCGAGATAGGAATTGACTGTGTCAGATCTCATTCTTACTGCTGCAGAGCAGGTTCGCGCCGCCGGACCGAGCGCGCCACGCACCGGCCGAGATCCCGTAAACGTGCCGATGGTCCGCAACTGGGTCGAGGCGATCGGCGACAAGAACCCGATCTATGTCGATGAATCCGCAGCACTCGCCGCCGGGCATGGCGGGCTGGTCGCTCCGCCGGCCATGGCGCAGGTGTGGACGATGCGAGGACTGGGCGCTGTACGCGAATCCGATGATCCACTCGGCCGTATGACGGAGATCCTCGACGAAGCCGGCTACACGTCGGTCGTTGCAACCAACTGTGATCAGACCTACCACCGCTACTTGCGACCGGGTGAGGACGTGACGATCTCGTCTGTCTTGGAAGACGTTGTGGGGCCCAAGAAGACGGGCCTCGGTGAGGGCTGGTTCTTCACAACTCGAAGCCTGTGGCACGTCGGTGACGAATTGGTGTCCGAGATGATGTTCCGGATCCTGAAGTTTGCTCCGGCGGCCGGTGAGACGGTTCCATCGGATGTGCCCGAGGATCTGGATTCTTCTCGAATGCTGCGCCCCACGCCGTCTCTGGACACACAGTTCTTCTGGGACGGAGTTGCCGCGCACGAGCTTCGGATTCAACTGCGTCCCGACGGTAGCGTGCAGCATCCACCGGTGCCCGCGATCTGGAAGGACAAGTCGGCGCAGACCGACTACCTCGTGGCTTCCGGGCGGGGAACCGTATTCAGCTTTGTCGTCCACCATGCGCCCGCAGTGCCCGGTCGCTCTCTGCCGTTTGTGGTTGCACTCGTCGAACTACCGGAAGGCGTGCGTATGCTCGGCGAACTTCGAGGTGTCGCGCCTGTCGATGTCTCGATCGGGATGTCCGTCGAAGCAACGTATCTCGATTTTCCGGGAGATGAAGAGACTGGCGGAACTCCGTGGACTCTGTATGCGTGGGTACCGGTTTCGCAGCAGGAGGATGCTCGATGACTTCGGTTTCGGACATCACCGTGGGAGAGCAGCTTCCGGCGTTGGAGATCTACGGCGACCCGACGTTTGTCGTGTCCACGGCTTTGGCAACGCGCGATTTCCAAGACGTGCATCACGATCGCGACCTGGCGCAACAGCGCGGCTCGAAGGACATCTTTGTCAATATCCTCACCGACACCGGGTTGGTGCAGCGATTTGTCACCGATTGGGCGGGGCACCGTGCCGTCATCACCTCGATCAAGCTCCGCCTCGGGGTGCCGTGGTACGCGTACGACACTTTGTCGCTCAGCGGAACCGTCACCAGCTTCGACGAGGCGCTGGTGACTGTTGCCGTGGTGGGCAAGAACAGTCTGGGTGATCACATCACCGCCCAGGTCATGCTGACATTTACCCCGCTGACTTCCACGACGGCCGGAGATATCGAATGAGTGCACTGTCGGGGAAAGCCGCAATCGTCGGTATCGGCGCGACGGATTTCTCGAAGGACTCCGGCCGAAGTGAACTTCGCCTGGCGGCGGAGGCCGTCCAAGCAGCTTTGGACGACGCGGGCCTGACCCCTGCCGACGTGGACGGGCTCACCTCGTTCACGATGGATACCAATACCGAAGTAGCCGTGGCACGTTCGGTCGGAATCCCGAACCTGAAGTTCTTCAGTCGCATCCACTACGGCGGCGGGGCTGCTGCGGCTACGATCCAGCAGGCTGCCATGGCTGTCGCGACCGGAGTCGCTGACGTCGTTGTTGCCTACCGTGCTTTCAACGAACGCTCCGGTGCCCGGTTCGGCCAGGTGAACTCCGGTCTTGTGGCACAGGTCAATTCATCGGGAACGGACAACGCCTTCTCGTACCCGCACGGATTGGGAACTCCCGCTTCGTTTGTCGCGATGGTGGCGCAGCGGTACATGCACGTCTACGGTGCGTCGAGTGAGGACTTCGGCCGCGTTGCCGTTGCCGATCGCAGGCACGCTGCCACAAACCCCAATGCCTTCTTCTACGGAAAGCCGATCACACTCGAGGATCACCAGAATTCCCGCTTCATTGCCGAACCTCTACATCTACTGGACTGCTGTCAGGAATCCGACGGCGGTGTTGCCATCGTGGTCACCTCAGCCGAACGGGCCAAAGATCTGAAGAACACCCCGGCCGTCATCGCGGCCGCAGCTCAGGGCAGCGGGGCCGATCAGTACATCATGACCAGCTATTACCGTGACGGTCTGACCGGACTGCCGGAAATGGGGCTTGTGGGTGATCAACTCTGGTCGCAGAGCGGTTTGCGGCCGGCGGATATGCAGACAGCGGTTCTGTACGACCACTTCACGCCCTATGTGCTGATGCAACTCGAAGAGCTCGGCTTCTGCGGCAGGGGAGAAGCCAAGGACTTCATCGCCGGTGGCGCAATCGAACTCGGTGGGAAGCTTCCGATCAACACTCACGGCGGTCAACTGGGCGAGGCATACATTCACGGGATGAACGGTATAGCCGAGGGTGTCCGTCAGATCCGCGGGACTTCCGTGAACCAGGTTGACGCTGCCCAGAACGTATTGGTCACTGCGGGTACCGGCGTCCCGACGTCGGGACTGGTTCTCACTCGGTAGGCAAAGTCTCTGCTGTGTCGTTGTCCATCGGGACAGGTGACCCGGCCCGGTTGTGATGCGATACTCGGAACATGTTCGAGAATGCCTTGCTGATCGACGCGGCGGGTCGGCCGACCCAGCGGCACCACCAGGCCTTTTCTCAGGACTGGGACCGTATCAAGCAGTGGTCCGACAACATCTACATGCCATATACGGTCACGCCCATCGGTAGCCGACTACGTCCGGCGTCAGACATGTATTCGGCTACAGTCGGTCGGATCGACGTCACCCGTTTCTGCTACGGCATTCCCGTCACGGTGGGTGAGTGTTCGCCCGAAGCTGGGAACATTCTGGTTCTGACGACGATTCGCGGGAACGGACGGCATGCTCTTGGCGGCGGGTCGTCCGTGAATACCGCTGTCGGAGAAACGTTTGTGGCGGACTGCAGTCGGACGGACTACTTCGTAGAGTTCGACGAGGATCATCTGCAGTTGAATCTGACTGTGCCGCATCAACTTGTCGCCGATCATGCCCAACAGTGGTACGGACGGGCGCCGGATGATCGACTGTGGCAACACAAGTGCTCGATCGGTGGGCGCGGATCGAGCTGGCTGGCACTGATGGATTACGTAGTGCGGGCAGTCGCAGAGTCGCCCGAAGCACTGTCGCGCGAGCGGTTGGGGGCGCGGGTGCAGGAACTGATCACTGCGCAACTGCTCGAGGAGTGGGCCGCGCAGGCCGGTATCGCACTCGGTGCCGGTATCGATTCTGCGGAGCCCGTGTACGTACGAGCGGCCGAGGAGTACATCGACACATTCGCTCGTTCGGTTCCGACTGCCTCGGAGATCGCGGCTGCGGTCGGAGTCAGCGTTCGGGCACTCACCGCGGGCTTTCGCCGATACCGTGACACAACACCCGGCCAGTTGTTGCGAGAGCGTCGGCTTACCGGAGTGCGCAGTGAACTCCTGTTCTCGGACGGAAGAACAATTTCCGATATCGCCAACGCCTGGGGATACGTCAACCTCGGCATTTTTGCCGCCGGATACCGGAAACGATTTGGGGAATTGCCGTCGCAGACCAGGTCGCGAGCCTGAACGTGTGGTCTTGGGGAAGTCGTGACACCCCGTTTGCATCTTCGAGGATCCAGGTCGATCCGTTGTTTCTTGTCGGAACCTTCTGCAAGGATTGACGGTGAGAGTGACAGCAGGGCCCGGAACATCAATCAGACCTCGCATTAGGAGCTCAGTCATGGCATCTCGACTCAATCCGTACATCAGTTTCAACGGCGACGCCCGTGAAGCGATGGAGTTCTACAAGAGCGTTTTCGGTGGCACGCTCGCGCTGAACACCTTCGGTGAATTCGGCCAAGAGGGCGCCGGCTCGGACAAGATCATGCACGCAATGCTCGAAACCGACGAGGGTTACACCGTGATGGGCTCGGATACTCCTCCCGGCATGCCGTACAACCCGGGTGACAACATCACCGTCAGCCTCAGCGGTGACAACGGCGATGTACTGCGCGGCTACTGGGAGAAGCTGTCTTCCAGCGGAAACGTGTCGATGCCGCTCGAAAAGCAGATGTGGGGCGACGAGTTCGGAGCCTGCGTCGACAAGTTCGGAATTAACTGGGTCGTCAATATCGGCACTCCGCAGAGCTGAGTGATCCGGTCCGGTTCTGCCGAAATCAGACGGAACTTCTGCCGTTTCGAGGCAGAGCCGGGCATGTGATCGTCGTTACATTCTCTCTGACAGAAGAGTTTTCAGTCGGATGGAGAAGTGTGATGACGATCGAAGATGTTGCAGGAAAGGCTTTTTCGAAGGAGCGTTTCGACGGTCTGTTGGCAGATGCCGTGCGCGGACCCGCTGGCGTCCCCGGTGTAGTTGCCATGATCACCGATCGTGACGGCAACGTCTACGAGGGTTCCGCAGGCGAGCGCGCTGCAGGCTTCGGAGACCCGATGTCCACGGATTCGGTCTTCGCCCTGTTCTCGACAACCAAGGCCATCACCGGAACTGCGGTACTGCAGTGCGTCGAGGAAGGTTTGCTCGATCTCGACGCGCCGGCGGCCATGTACGTTCCGGATATCGGTGAGCTGAAGGTTCTCGACGGATTCGGCGATCAGGGTGAGCCGATTTTGCGGGAACCGAAGCGAGAGATCACAACTCGCATGTTGATGCTTCACACAGCCGGATTCGGCTACGACTTCTTCAACGAGTCGTACAACCGCCTCTCGCAGGAACATGGTCAGCCCAGCGTGATCACCTGCACCAAAGCTGCGCTCACCACTCCGCTGCTGTTTGATCCGGGCGAGAAGTGGGAGTACGGAACCAACATGGACTGGGCCGGTCAGGTCGTGGAATCCATTCGTGGACAACGACTCGGCGACGTCATGCGAGAGCGGATCTTCGAACCGTTGGAGATGGCGGACACCGCATTTTCGATGACTCCGTCGATGAAGGACCGCCTTGCAACCATTCATCAGCGAGAATCCGACGGAACGCTCACTCCGCTCGTAGGATTCGAACTGCCCGCAGAGCCCGAGGTACACATGGGTGGACACGGGTTGCACGGCACCGTCGGTGACTACATGAAGTTCATCCGGATGTGGCTGAACGACGGTGCCGGCAATCAGGGGCGGGTGTTGTCGCAGGAAACGGTGGCAGCAGCAACCAAGAACGGCCTCGAAGGCCAACATGTCGGTCTTCTGCCTGGCGTCATCCCGACATTGTCCAACGACGCCGAGTTCTTCCCCGGAGTGCCCAAGGGATGGGCGTACTCGTTCATGACAAACGAGGAAGTGGCTCCCACCGGGCGACCAGCGGGTTCACTCGCCTGGGCGGGACTGGCCAACCTCTTCTACTGGATTGATCGCCAAAGTGGCGTTGGTGGATTCTGGGCCACGCAGATCCTGCCGTTTGCAGATGCGGGTTCGGTTGGCGGGTACTTGGATTTCGAGTCGGCCGTGTATCGCTGACGGCAACAGCTCCCGCTGTTCGGGATCGGAGACGGGAACGCTTGGAGTTCGGAGTACTCATGCAGTAAGCGAATGTGTACAACGAACTAGGAGATGGCATGAACAGCCTCGAGGGTAGTTTCGAAGGCAAGGTTGCACTGATCACCGGTGCCGCTCGCGGGCAGGGACGAGCTCACGCAGTTGCGTTTGCCGAGCGCGGGGCCGACATCGTGATCTGTGATCGCTGCGAGAACAGTGACGCCGTCGCCTACCCTCTTGCGACCGAAGCTGATCTCGCCGAAACAGTGCGTCTCGTCGAGGCCACCGGGCGTCGTTGCATCGCAGTCAAGGCAGATACCGCCGACCGTGAGGCAATGGACGCCCTGGTGGCCCGCGCGGAAGCCGAGTTCGGCAAGGTCGATATCGCTGTCGCCAATGCCGGTGTATCCGTTCCAGCCCCCATTACGTCGATGACGTCGGCGCAGTGGAACGAAGTCATTTCCTCGAACCTCACGGGTGTTTTCAACACCGTCGCCGCCGTGTCCGGCGGAATGGCAAAGCGTGGTTACGGCCGTATCATCACGATCTCCTCGATGATGGGTCGATCCGGTGGCACTCAGATGGCCGCATACGGCGCCTCCAAGTGGGGTGTCATCGGACTGACCAAGAGCGTGTCCCTCGAGCTCGCGAATTCCGGCGTCACAGTCAATGCGATTGCGCCGGGCAATATTTCGACGCCGATGATCCACAACGACATGATGTACCACATGATGCGTCCGGATCTCGAAGAACCGACCATGGCTGACGTCGAACCGGTATTCGCGACATTGCACGCGCAGCCCGTCGGGTGGCTTGATCCGTTCGAGATTACCCGCGTCATTCTGTTCCTCGCGGCTGATGCCAGTGCCCACATGAGTGGCATCGTTGTTCCTGTCGACGCCGGAGTCGCTGCTCGTTCGAACGCTTGACCACAGTGTCGTCCCGCCGACATGTGCGGGCGTCGTGGGTTGTCGGAGTCTTGAGTCTGAGCGGTGTGGTGGTCGCACTGCAACAGACTTTGGTTGTTCCGCTTCTCCCTGAGTTCGCGACGGCATTGGGAGTCTCCAACTCGACTGCGTCGTGGTTGGTGACATCAACTTTGTTGACCGGTGCCGTCGCAACTCCACTTATCGGCCGGCTTGCCGATATGTACGGCAAGCGGGCCATGATGTTGCTGTGTCTCGGCGTCATGGTCGTGGGCTGCTTGATTGCCGCGACCAGTCAGAGCTTCCTCGTTCTTGTACTCGGTCGATCGATGCAAGGATTTGCCTCGGCGTTGTTGCCCGTGGGAATCAGCATCATGCGCGACGCACTGCCGCCCGAAAAGCTCAGTGGTGCAGTTGCTCTCATGAGCGCGACCGTGGGTATCGGCGGAATGGTCGGCATGCCGATGGCAGGGGTGCTCTCGGCGCATTGGGGCCTGTCCTCGCTCTTCTGGGTGACCGGTGCTGTCGGAATTGCTGTCGCAGTTGTACTGCCCTTTGTCGTACCGGAATCGGCGGTGAAAAGCCGCGGACGCTTCGACTTCCTCGGCGCAATAGTCTTCACGGCGGCTATGACCAGCCTGCTTCTTGCCATCTCCAAGGGTACGGAATGGGGTTGGGGAAGCCCGGTCATTCTCGTGCTCATTGCGGCGGGAATTGTGTTGCTGAGTTCGTGGGTTCCGTGGGAACTGCGCGCGTCGGCGCCGCTCGTGGATTTACGAACATCGGTCCGCGCCCCGATCCTGGTATCGAATATCTGCGCGCTGCTGCTCGGATTTGCCATGTTCATCAGTTCCCTGGCTGCTACGCAGGAACTGCAGCTTCCCGCGGAATCCGGATTCGGACTCGGGTTGTCTGCGTCAGCAGCGGGACTGGCAATGTCGCCGGGTGGGCTCTTGATGGTCCTCCTCGCGACGGTTTCACCTAAGGTCACTCGCCGCTGGGGAGCCAAGACAACACTGGCGACCGGTGCCATCGTCATCGCTTTCGGCTATGCCCTGCGTGTATTCCTCGCTCCGACGCTGTTCACCATCATTCTCGGCACAGCGATTGTGTCTGCAGGCGTCGCATTTGCCTTGGCGGCGATGCCCACGTTGATCACCGAGTCGGCTCCGCTCGACCAGACTGCTTCCGCGAACAGCGTCAACAGCCTGCTCCGTTCCGTGGGTACTTCGACCGGAAGTGCAGTCGCTGCTGCGGTATTGGCCAGTTCGACCGTGTTGATCGGCGCCGCGGTTGTGCCGACGCTGCATTCGTTCGAGGTTCTCTACTCGATCGGGGCGGGAGCTGCGTTACTGGCTGCGATAGTGACAGTCGCGGTTCGTGTCGAACGGAAAGGCGATGTTCAGCGGGATCGCTCCGCAGAGAACGTTCAGTCCGGAGAAGCTGTCCGCGAGTAATTCCGTAGAAATCTGTCGGGGCTCTGCGTCACACTGGGGTCTCGGGTTGGATTTGTGCTGACGCGGGAGGACGCATGACCGGAGCGATTGTGGCCGAGGGACTGGTCAAGAAGTACGGCGAGCTGACGGCGTTGGGCGGCGTAGATCTGGAAGTGCGCGAAGGCTCGGTGATGGCACTTCTTGGACCCAATGGCGCGGGAAAGACTACAGCGGTTCGCATATTCACCACGCTGCTCACTCCTGACGCCGGCCGCGCCGAAGTCGCCGGGCTGGACGTCGTCCAGGATGCGCGGGCCCTGCGATCCAAGATCGGGGCCTCAGGTCAGTACGCCGCAGTCGACGAATACCTCACCGGGTACGAGAACCTCGAGATGGTCGGACGGCTGTATCACCTGGGAGCAAAGAAGAGTAAGGCGAGGGCGCGCGAGCTACTTGACCAGTTCGACCTGGTCGAAGCCGGTGATCGCCCGGTCAAGGGCTATTCCGGCGGTATGCGCCGACGCCTCGACCTGGCCGGTGCCTTGGTGGCCCGGCCGCAGGTTCTTTTTCTCGACGAACCGACAACAGGACTCGATCCGCGAGCGAGGCTCGGCCTCTGGGATGTCATCGAAGGACTGGTGGCACAAGGCACGACACTGCTGCTCACGACGCAATACATGGAGGAAGCCGAAAGGTTGGCCGACCAGATTGCGGTGATCGACCGCGGTGTGGTGATCGCGCGTGGAACGTCCGATCAACTCAAGGCACGGGTTGGTGGCGAACGTATCGAACTGAGCGTGCACGAGAACGAACATCTCGACATCGTCCGGGAGGAATTGAGGGCACTGGCCGTCGGGGAGATCCAGATTCAGGAGAACGTCCGACGCATCACCGTGCCGGTCGACGACGGAACCGATGCATTGGTCACCGCCCTCAATCTGCTGTCGGCTCGCGGAATCAAGGTATTCGATGTCGGGTTGCGTCGGCCGACACTCGACGACGTTTTCCTCACGCTGACCGGGCACCAGGCTGAATTGGAGGACCAGAAATGACGGTGCAGATGGCACTCGAAGACGGCCTGACCATTGCCAAACGAAACCTGATCAAGATCAAGCGGGTTCCCGACCTTCTGGTGTTCACGACACTCTCGCCGATCATGTTCGTGTTGTTGTTCGCGTACGTGTTCGGCAGTGCGATCTCCGTTCCGGGGACGTCGTACCGCGAGTTTCTGATCGCCGGAATCTTCACGCAGACAGTTATATTCGGTTCCACCTGGACTGGTCTGGGTATGGTCGAGGATCTGCAGAAGGGGATCATCGACCGCTTCCGTTCCCTGCCCATGGCTCCTTCAGCGGTGCTGATCGGCCGCACGTCCAGCGATGTCCTGATCAACGTGATCAGCCTGGTGGTCATGTCGATCACCGGTCTGCTCGTGGGGTGGCGCATTCACTCCAGTTTCTTCGAAGCGCTGGCCGGATACCTACTTCTCTTGTTGTTCGCGTACGCGTTGTCCTGGGTCATGGCAGTGGTCGGCCTGTGGATCAGGACGCCGGAAGTGTTCAACAACGCCAGCTTCGTCGTCATTTTCCCGCTCTCGTTCATCGCGAATACATTTGTCGAAACCACCAACCTGCCAGGGCCTTTGAAGGTGATCGCGGAGTGGAATCCGGTGTCGGCCGTGACTCAGGCGGTGCGCGAGCTTTTCGGCAACACCAACCCCGCCATGACCGTTCCCGATGCATGGCCACTGCAGAATCCGATTCTCGCGTCGCTGTTGTGGACGGCCGGCTTGCTGATTGTCTTCGTGCCGTTTGCAATCCGTCGATATCAGAAAGCCGTCAGTAGGTGACTCGTGCTGCGGGTTTGGTGCCGGTCACCACTGTCGACGAGGTGGCATCGTGTGCGGAAATTTTCACGAGAAGTCCTCCGTGAGTGAATGATTCCACGGTGCGGTCCACCTGTTCGTTGCTTGTTTCGACAAGCAGGTGCCCGCCGGGTTTGAGCCACGTCGCTGCCTCGTCGGCAATCCTTCGTTGGATATCGAGTCCGTCGACACCGCCGTCGAGGGAGACACGGGGTTCGTGGAGTCGCGCTTCGGGTGGCATGAGACGGATCGAATCGGTGGGGACATACGGTGCGTTTGCCGCTATGACGTCGATCCGTCCGCGGAGTTGGGTGGGCAGCGGATCGTAGAGATCGCCAGCGAGAACCTGGCCAGGCTCGGCGATGTTGCGCCGTGCGCAATGAACCGCAGCGGGTTCGATGTCGATGGCGTACAACTCGATCGCCGGGACGTTCGCCTGGAGTACCGCCCCGACTGCACCCGAGCCGCAACAGAGATCAACGGCAACACCGCCAGGGGCAGTCAACGAACATGCCTGCCTGGCCAAGAACTCAGTGCGTCGGCGTGGCACGAATACCCCGGGTTCCAGCACTATTCGCAAACCGCAGAATCCTGCCCAGCCGACAATGATCTCGAGTGGTTCGCCGGCCACCCGCCGAGCGATCATGACGTCAAGCTCGGCGGGGGATTGTGCGGCATTCAGTAGAATTCGCGCTTCGTCCTCGGCAAAAACACATCCTGCGCGGCGCAGGACGTCGGTGGTGGATTTTTGCCGAGGACGAGAGTGCATCGGTGCGGACATAGGAGAGTGCCTTTCGGGAATTACCGTATGGGCGCTCTCGACCGCTACCGGAAGCTGAACGGAGGAGGCGGCGCCACTACTGACCTAGCGGTAATGGGACTCACCTCCTGAGTGTCTGCGTATCGACTGTGTCTGCATGTCGACTGTCTGCATGTCGACCTGCGCGTATTGAACGTCGATACTCTATCGAATCATTGTCGTCTGCGCGCGCCATTAAGCGCATTCACTCTGAATTCGGCGGCGATTTCCGGGTTGTCGAGCGGCCGAACCATCTGGTCAGACGGGTATTCAACTCTGACTGTTCGTCTCCAACCCAGGCCACATGGCCGTCGGGACGAAGCAACACGGCGGGAGCATCCAATTCGGTACTGGTGTCGACGATGTGGTCGACGCGATCGTTCCATCCATCGACCGACAGTTGACCACCCTGGTCGATCAGCAACCCGCGGCCGGAGTGCATCAGGTCGTAGAGGTTGCCGCGGGTCAACGCGATGTTCTTCAGCCGCCGGCCTAGTAGGTCATGGTCGTCGCCGAAGTCGTAGCGAATCGAGATCGCCGTGATCTTCTCGGTCAGGTAGCGGTTGACGTCGTCGAAATTCATCAGCTCGGAGATCAAGCGCCGCACAGCTTGTGGGCCCGCTGCGGTGGAGATCAACTCCGCCTGTGCGCGCGTGTTGTCCAGTACGTCGGAGGCCACCGGACGCCGTTCGGATTCGTAGGTGTCGAGCAGGCTTTCCGGTGCCCATCCGTTGATCTCTGCGGCGAGCTTCCAGCCGAGGTTGAACGCGTCCTGGACGCCCAGGTTCAGACCCTGCCCGCCCATCGGCGGGTGGATATGGGCGGCGTCGCCTGCGAGAAATACCCGGCCACGGCGGTAGTGATCGGCCAAACGTGTGGCGTCACCGAAGCGCGAGAGCCATCGCGGCGAGTGCACCCCGAAGTCCGTGCCGGCGATGACACGTAGCTGTTGTTTAATGTCGTCGAGGGTGGTCGGGACGGCACGACCGTTGGCAACATCGGCTGCGGGCACCACGACGCGATGAGCACCATTTCCGGCGGGACCGATTCCGAATCGCTTGTGAGTTTCGCGGATCTTGGCGACGACGGCGGCCAGTTCGTCCGCCGGCATGGCTACGTCCATTTCGCCGATCAACGTGTCTGCCGTCGACGGCTCGCCGGGGAACCCGACGTCGATCAGCTTGCGCACGGTGCTGCGCCCACCGTCACAGCCCACTAGGTAGCGCGCCTGAAGTGTTGTGCCGTCGTCTAATTCGGTAGTTGCGCCGTTATCGTCTTGCCGGACCGCGACGACGCGCTTCCCACGCCGAATGTCCGCGCCGACTTCGATGGCGTGTTCGGCAAGAATCCTGTCGATCTCGGGCTGGGGTATGCCCAGTACGTAACCGTGCTCGGTATCCAAGTAGGTAGGTGCGGGTTTGGAAATGCCCGCGAAGAATCCGCCGAGTGGATACTTTCGGCCGTGCGCGAGGAATCTGTCCAGCAGGCCGCGCTGCTCCATGATCTCGATACTGCGCACATGGATGCCGAGGGCGCGGACAAACGGAGTCGGCTCCTCGGCCTTGTCCAGCACCACGACGTCGACACCCTGAAGCCGGAGCTCACCCGCGAGCATCAATCCGGTTGGTCCGGCACCGACAACGATGACGTCACTCATGTAGACCCCTCCTGCGGGCAAGGCATGCGCTTGCTCGCAGCGGCGAGTCTGCACCATCACCCGGGCCTTGCCGCAAGCCCCGGGGTACGCGATATGGTGAAAGGGGCGGAGGTTCGACGGCCCGGAAGTTCGACGGCCCGGAAGTTCGACGGCCCGGAAGTTCGACGACTCAGTGCCGAGCGGTTGCGGTGTCCGTTCCGGCGGTCCCTCGACTCATGGCCAGAACCGCGTCACGGCGGTCGATGCTTCCGAACGGTGACCCGCCGGTCGGGTTCTCACTTCCGAACAGCCAGGTGGGTCCGTCGGCCAGATGGTCGAGAGCTTCCCGGGCAACGTCGGCGGGATCGGCAAGGTCGGCACGCGATGTGGCCCGCGCGCCGAGTGCACGATGGAGAGATGGGGTGTCTGTTGCGCCAAGCACGAGGGACAGAACGTCGACGCCCTTCGGATGCCATTCCGCCCAGAGACTTTCGGCGAGAATGAGATCGAATGCCTTGGTGGCGCCGTACGTGGCGTGTGTTGCGCCCCCGGCCCAGGCTGCTCCGGAGGTCAGTAACACCACGGCGCCCCGTCCTCGGGCGACCATCGGCGCGCCGAAGCGGTAGGTGGCCTCGAGCACGCTGGTGCAGTTCCGATGAACGAGAGACAGATGGTTGTTCAGATCCTTGTCGAGGAATTCGGCGCTGTAATCGTCGCTACCGGCGTTGTACACAAAGAGTCCGACCTCGAGATCGGCTGTTATCCGTTCCAGTTCGGAGATTGCGGCCGGAGCGCTGAGATCTAGTGCAACCGTGCGTACTTCGACATCGTGCTGTGCGCGGATGTCGTCGGCGAAAGATTCCAAGACGGGCGCTCGCCGGGCGACAAGAACGATGTTCACGCCGCGAGTGGCCAGTTCGTGAGCGAATGCGGCACCAACCCCGTCGGATCCGCCGGCAATGATTGCCCATGGTCCGTACTTCTGCGCGAGATGTGTTGGCATTGTGTGATTCCTTTCAATGTTGACTCTGTTCGACGTGTGTGGTCAAAGCGCGAATTGTCGTGCTGGTGCATCGCTCACGTCGAGGGCGCCAGCATGTTGCGGTGCTCGGGTGTCCCGTCCAGGTTGGCATTGATTCGCTCGACGGTTCGCCAACCCTCAGCGGTGCGCACCCACCGCCAGGTGTTGGCCGAGACGCGAGCCACCCAGAAGCGGTCCGCGTCACTGTCCCAACGGATGTTGAGTGCGTAGTTGCGTCCCGTCGCGTTGTCGCCGTCGATCTCGATGTGCGGTGCGGTCAATACATGACCGCACCCGTTGCGGATCAGGCTCTGGTGACCGTCGCCGAGCACCATCTCGGCGATTTCTTCTCGCCCCTTCATGTGACGTTGGGGGACGGCGTCGAAGGTGCCGTCTTCGGTCCAGAGTGCCGCAGCAGCCGCACCGGAACCACTGTCGACGGCCGGACCGTACTGCGCGACGAGTTGCATGATCTCGACCTGGTCTTCAAGAGCGCGAACTCGGTTCGTCAGATTCGTCACCGCGGTCCGAAGGTCTTCGTTCTCAACCATTTTCACACCTTTCCAGGAATGACGACTATGCGTGCCGGACCGTTGGCGTCGCGCGACGCATCGAGTGCCTCCGCGACTTCGTGGAGCCCGACCGTCCGTCCGAGCATCGGGCTGATGTCGACCTCGCCGGAGCACACTGCGTGGAATGCTTCGTCCCAGTGGGCCGGAAGTGGGCCTCCGCCGAATTGGATGTTGAGGCCCTTGCGCTTAGCGGTGAGCGTGTGGAGGTGATCGCCCTCCGGCGGTCCACCGGAGGAGAATATCCTGGTTCCACGCTCACATCCTTTGATGATTGAATCGAGAACACCTGGTATTCCGACACATTCGAAGATGACGCAGCCTGGTAGTGCGGCTATCGCCATCATGTCCTTCGTTGTATCCGGCGATCCGTGTGCCACATCTCGCCAGGCTTGGTACGGGGAGATTTCGGCGGGATCTATGACAGCGTCGGCCCCCATTGCCATCGCGGTCTCGCGGCGAGAGGCAATGAAATCCACGGCAATGATCGGGCCGATTCCGAGACGTTTGAGGTTCGCAATCGTAGAAAGGCCGATGGCGCCGCAGCCGATGACCAGCGGAACCTCGCGGGTACCCATCTGTGCACGTGCTGCTGCGGACCATCCGACCGAGAGTGCGTCGGCAACGCAGATCACCTCGCTCGGAAGGTCCGAGCGCACCACGCGTGTAATCGATTCGTCGAGGAGTAAGAACTCACCGAAACCGCCGGGCGATTCGGGATTCTGCCCGATGATCTTGCGGCCCAGGGGTGTGGCGAGCACCGGGAGGGAACTTACTCGGGTGCCGACGGGGATTCGCCGGTCGGTGCCGGGTCCGTAGTCGACGACTTCGGCGCAGTATTCGTGGCCCATGACGATGTCGACGTTCTGATCGTACGTGGACATTCCGCTGTTGTCGTGGATGCCGGCGTCCGGGTTGTCCATGAAGTGAAGGTCCGACGCACAGATTCCGCAGGCCAGCGAACGAACAAGTAATTGGCCGGGGCCGGGAACCGGATCGTCGACCACTCCGACGTCTACGGTGCCTTCTCGCAGTACTGCAGCGCGCATTCGATTCTCCTCCGTGAATATGTAGTTCTCATTCTGTGGGTGAACTGTATCCATGGATTGGCACTTACGGAAGACTCTCTCCTGTAAATCTAATAGAGCAATATCTCCTGTAAAGGCGCTGCGCACTTGCCGGCGGTCACTACACTCACTGGCATGTCAGAACCTCATCGCCGTCTGGGGCGACCCCGCGACATCAGCATTGACGAGCGAGCTCTCGAGGCGACGCGCGCACTCTTGATCGAACGAGGCTTCGAGGCGACGACGATTCAAGCCGTTGCCAGTCATTCGGGCGTGCATTCGTCGGCGATCTACCGCCGATGGTCGTCGCGGATCGAGTTGATCGAGGAAGCGGCGTTCCCTCGATTCACCTTTGCCGGCATCGTGCCGAGTGGGGATCTTCGACGCGACCTTCGCAGGTTCATCCGTGCGTACGTCGCGGCCTTCAGTGCGCCGGCGGCGCGAGCGGCCGCTGCGGGGCTACTTGCTCATCACCAGAAGCCGGATCGCGATGCGTCATCAGAGGTGTATCCGAGGATGTCGGTGCGGCCGCTGTTCGAGGACATTCTGCGCGCCGCAGCTCCCGGAAGTGTTGATCCCGCAGTCGATCCCGACGACGCCTTCGACATGCTTCTCGGTGCAATTCTCACTCGCACAGTGGTATTCACGCCGACGTCGAGGCAGCGTCCCATTGAGCGCACGGTCGAGATGATGGTGCGATTGTTACGCCCGGTCGACTGAAGGCCCCTTCGCTAGCGGGCGCCGCGCAGATACGCATCGATCGGGATCCTCAGTTGAAGAATGGATTCCGATGATTCGGTGTGATGGGTATGGGTTGATCTCGCTCCGATGCATCGATCGAATATCAGGCCTTCCAGCAAGCTGACAAGATCGGCTGCCGCACTCTCCGGATTCTTCACGCCGTGACGTACGAAGATCTCTTGCGCTTTGGCTGTGGAGAACAAGCTTTGCGCCAGGGCGTCATGCAATTCGCGATTGCTTCGCGTCTCGGGGAGGAGTGCGTACCGGGCGATCAACTCGTTGCGGCGACGGGACAGGAGATCGCCGAGATATCGGGCGATCAGAGTTGCCGGATCGGAATTCGTCTCCAGCAGTTCGTCGAATGTCGATTGTGACCGTTCGACGATGTGTTGCACTGCCGCTGTCAGCAGCGCTTCTCGGGTTCGAAAGTAGTACGAGGTCGAACCTTGCGGGATACCCAGGGCGGCATCGACGGCGCGATGAGTCAATGCCCGCGGGCCGTGTTCAGCGATGATCGTGACAGCGCACGCTCCGATGAGTTGTCTGCGATCTCCAGTCATGCCTATCCCGTTCTGCGTAGTGCGGATCACGTTGACTTGGCTCCGAGCCGGTCTCTAGCCTCAACTCTACAGATGTAGAGGAGAGTCATGCGACTGGACGAAGAGCAGTTGTCGGCACGTGCATCACTCGACGCCCTGCGGGCCCGGATTGCGATCGGCGGCATCGGGGGTGGGATCTACCTCTGGGGTGGTGTCGGACGTGGAAAGACCATGCTGATGGACGAGTTCTACGACAGTGTTCCAGTGGCGAAGCGGCGCATTCACTTTCACCAGTTCTTTGCCGATCTGCACACCCGTGCGCACAGTCTCGGGTCGATGGGCGAGGCGCTGGATCAGGTGGTCGCCGGGATTCGGCTGCTGTGCTTCGACGAGTTCCACATCGACGACATCGCTGACGCACAGTTCATGGCGAGAGTTCTGGAGAACATTGTTGCGAAAGATGTGACTGTTGTTGTCACGTCCAATGTTCCGCCGTGCGATCTCCTTCCCAATCCACTTTTTCACGATCAGTTCGTGCCGTCCATCGAGTTGATCGAGAGGGTGTGGGAGGTGATCGAGTTGGGTGGAGCGGTTGACTACCGAATGCTGGGGGAACCGCGTCAGCGGGATCGACGGTTCGCGTCGGGAGTTTTCCACTCGAGTGCAGGCGCCGTTGACGGTGAACCGGTCGAATTAACAGTGGGGTCACGCACATTGATGTGCTCTGCGCTTCGCGACGGAGCTGTCTGGTTCGATTTCGATGTGCTGTGCGGTGGTTCGACGTCGGCGGCCGACTACCTCGATCTTGTCACCCGCTTCGATGAATGGGTGATCCACGGTGTGCCGATCCTCAGCACCGCAACGGAATTCGCAGTGCGGCGTTTCGGGAACGTCGTCGATGTTCTCTATGACGCCGACGTGCGGTTGACATTGTTCGCCGAAGGAGGCCTCGAGGACGTAGCCGGCCACCTTCGTGACGCCGCGGGGCTTGCCCGGCTGTTCAGTAGGTTGTCGCTGCTTCAGTCGATGGGCGTCATGGTGCGGTCAGAACAGTAGTCAGCGCGCTCGACAGTGCTGCCTTCACGTATGGCGTGAGGTTCTCGACGAGCCGCGACGCGATCGCGGTGGCTACCTCCGCCGGCTGTAGCGGAACAGTCGGTGATTCGGGAAGGCCAGGCTGCGGCGGCGGAGTGCTGTTGGTCATCATCGGTTGATACGTACCGTGTTTCGTGAAGTAGCCGAAAACCGAGTCCACAAACTCTTCCGGTGCATCGCGTGGTTTGGGCATGTTGCAGATGCCGTCTCCTTCGATACATACCTCCTGGACGGGTATGTCGCCGAAGCCGGCGCGCGTCCCGGACATCGTTGCACCGGGAACAACATTCGGGATCACGGTTTCGATCCCGCCGTGAGAGTTTCGCGGGTCTGAATACAGGACGCCGGTCACCTGGGATTGGGGAATGGACCCGTCGCGGGCGATGTCACCGAGAACGTCGCCTGCAATCCGTGCACCTTGGGAGTACCCGGTGATGACAACGTCGCTCCCGGGGCACTGGTTGTGAAAGGTATCAACTTCAGCATGAAGTGCTTGGACGCCCACAGCCACGCTGGCGTCGTAGGTCTGGTCGCCGAGAGGCCAGAAACTAGCGGGGTAGCTCACGGGTTTTGCGACGTATCCCTGGGCGGCATAGCGATCGGTGACGGGTTGTGTGGTCTGGCCGGTCGGGTCCCAGGTTCCACCAACTGCGAATACCGCGCCGGTCGGGCATGAGTTCGGTGATGCCGTCGCAGCATTGGCGGACAGCAGCGCGGTCCCCAGGGCGAATGTGCACACCACTGACAGCGAGTATTTCCTCATCGGGCCGTCCCAATCCATCTTTTGCTCTCGTAGCTCCACTGGGAAGCTCGCGGTCCGACGCGGGTTGTTCGGTACTGAGCGCAATGGTGACGGTGTGATGAGTCCTGGAGGTATTCCTCAGGTAAATACGACGTTGCCAGTCACAAGAATGGCAGTGACAGAGAAAACTCGATCTTACGGCCCTGGCACCTGCGGCGGGTTGTCCGGAACCATGACAGCACCGATGGCGTTGCTGATGGGGACAGCGTTGTTGCCGTTGGCGTTGGCTGTGGGGCCGAGAGTGGCATAGATGACAATGGTGGTTTCGGACTTCGGTTCGTAGAGCGCAACACCGTTGTATCCGCCGTACGACGGGTTCATGACAAGCCACCCGTCGAGGTGCGCCGTTCCGAACGTGAAGAACTTGTCGTCGGTCAGAGGTCCGAGACCTGCGGTTGTCGGGGCCATCTGTTCGTCGAAGACTGTGTCGGAGAGCAGCTCGCCGGTTCCGAGGGCGCGAACCCATTTCCCGACGTCGGTGACTGTCGAATTCATATTGCCGCTGTGTAGGAAGGCTGTGGGATTCCAGAACGTCGAGTCCTCGAAGACACCGCGTTCAGTGGTGTAGCCGTGCAGGACGGGATCCGGGATTTGCGGGTTGAGCGCAACCCGACTGTCGGTCATGCCGAGTGGGTCGAAAATACGCTGTTGCAGTAGGTCACTCAAAGATTGCCCGGCCGCCTTCTGGACAACTTCACCGAGCAGGGTCAGGTCGCTGTGTGAGTAGGCAAAACTCGTTCCGGGCGCGAACAGCGGTGGACGGGTGTTGGCGAGATCGAGGATTTCCTGTGCGGTCCACCCCAGGATCGGGTTGGCGTAGAAACGCTTCTCGAATTCGGGGTTGGTCACGTAGTCGGAGATTCCGGTGGTGCTGTTGGCGAGCATTCGCGGTGTGATCTGGTCGGAACGCGGAAAGCTCGGTTCCCACTTGGCAATCGGTTCGTCGAGTGGGAGAGTGCCGGACTCGTCGAGTTGGAGGAGGACGGTCGACAGCATCGGTTCCATGGGCTGTCCGACGCGTAGTTGCATATCGGTTGTTGCTGGCACGCCGAGTGGGGATTCGCCGACAGCGCCGGTGACCACGTTGGTGTCACCGCGCCACACCCCGTACACCGCGCCGCTGAGGCCGAGTTCGGTGACCTGGGTGCGGACAATGTCATCGATCTTCTGTGATTCGGGGCTGACGGTGCTGGACGCGGGACTACTCGTGCCAGTGGTGGTGTCCTCGTTGGATCCGCAGGAGGCAAGAGCTGTCACGGCGAGTGCAATCACGGCCAATCGAGTTCGTCGCTGTCGCGAGATGGACTTCATCGGTGGCGATCCCTTCGTGTCCTCAGCGGAAAAGGATGTCGCAATTGACTGAATCTACCGCGACCGAACAGTGCTCGTCGCTGAATTAAACGGGTGGAGTCAACAGAAAAGCCCGGCACCTTCGTAGAAGGTGCCGGGCAGTGCTGATCGAGGGCTTGTCGGCCGAAAATTACGGAAGTAGTTGGTCGAGGAAGGTGTTGCTGAAGACCTTGTGCGGGTCCAGTGCGTTGAAGGCGGCGTTGGCAGTGTCCCAGTTGTCGCTGGTGGGGACGCCGTCGCGGTAGGTCTGGGGGAGGGCGTTTTCGATGATCTGCGTGTCGGTGTACGGCTTGTCGGAGCTGAATGCCCAGCCCTTGGACCATTCAGGGCGGAAGGTGGCGTCGTTGTTGTTGTAGTGGCCGCGCATCCATTGCTCCATTTCGCGGTAGAACGCGAACATGCCGGGTGTTCCGGGGACTCCGAGGACGTTGAGCCAGATGGCGGTGTCCCATTCGGGGTGGTCCGGTCGCGGACGCATAGCGGAGATCGTGGGGGCGCCGGCGGATGCGACTTCGACGTCGGATGACTCGTCGAGGCCGCAGCATCGGATTTCGACGGGTCCGTTGAGAGGGAACTGCCCGATGGAGCGGTAGTACTCCATGCGGCCGTTGAACCACTGCGTGAAGTCGTGGATGACCTGGCCGATGTTGGCGCGGGATGTGATGACGGCGCCACCGCCTTCGGTCAGACGCAGGGTGGTGGCCCGGATGTAGAACTGAACGTCCTTGGACCATCCCCATAGGTCGTTGGCGAAGGTCGCGGCAAGGCCGGCGACGGTGGTGGCGTACATAATCTGCCCGAATGCGGGTGCGATGCCCGGGTTTCCGGAGTTGATCTGTCCGATCATGTCGGTGATCGGTTCGGGGAGGTTGTCGGAGAAGATGTAGTTGTACGGTCCGGTGACTTCGCGGGAGAAGCGAGGCTTTTCAGGAGCGAGGGACCACACCTTCATCCACGGGCGTTCGGTGAAGGGGTACCAAATTGCCTCTGCGCGACCGTTTTCGCGGACGAACTTCTCGAAGGTACGTCCGGAAGCCCCGCGAGCGCCGAAGAGTTCCTGCCAACCGATGTCCGTGTGGCTGACGCAGCGCATGCGGTAGTTGGGCGCAGCCTGCAGTGTGACTGAGGTGAGGAAGGTGCGGCCGAGGTGAGTCAGGAGTGGCTTGATGGCGGTATCGGCCCGCGAGTACGTCTTCAGCGCGTATTCGTTGCCGTTCCAGACCACTGCGGTCAGGGAGGTGACGAGGTTGGAGAGTGAACCGAAAGTTTGTCCGGGAACGTGTGCTTCGCCTTCCGCGGGAAGGGCTGCGCCGTGGGCGTCGACGGCGAGGCAGCCGGCGATGGACAGGACGCCGGGCGCGGGGAGATTAGCGAAGCCAAGGCCCTGGGCCTGAAGTGCTGTGGTGATGGCGTCGAGGGTGGCACCTGGTCCCGCGGTGACCGTCGCCGGTGACCCGCCGGCGTCGACGTTGACCCAGTTCAGATGAACCATGGTGTCGGCGAGAATGACCTTGTCGATGGAAGCGCCGTTCACCACGGTCAGGGGTGTCCAGCCGTGCATGGCTCCGCGGGGCCGGATGGCGTAACCGTTGGCATGTCCCCAGTTGGCCAGGCGTACTACGTCTTCGGGTGTCTTGGGAGCGCAGGTCCAGATGGTGTCGAGCATGATCTCTTTGGACCAGTTCTGGTATGCCTGCTGGTAGAGCGCGATGCCTTCCGGGAAGGCCGGGGGTGCAGCGAGTGTGGGTACTTGTCCGCCACTGGATCCGAACGGAATTGCGTAGGCGGGGGTCCAGCTGCCGGCAAGGGCGGTGGCGGCGACTGCGCCGGCTCCGGCGGCGAGGAATCCTCGTCGGGACAGTCGGGTTGTTTCGTCTTGGGCCGTCATCTTCGGGCTGCTCCATCGGGGGTTGGGAACTGCAATGAGTTCGACAGGTGAATCTCAGGCAAGAGTGAGAACTACGTCAGCTAGGGCGGGGGCGTCGCGCTCTGCGACAGATGCGGAGATCAAGAGTTGCCCTTCGCCTTTCCAGATTCGGATGCTCAGGTTCTCACCCGGGAATACCACCCCGGCAAAGCGTGCACGGAACCCGGCCACCTGCGTGCTGTCGCCGTCGAGCATTGTGTCCACTGCGGCCTTGCAGACCATTCCGTAAGTACACAGTCCATGCAGGATAGGCGCTGGAAAGCCTGCAGCGGAGGCGAATTGCGGATCCGAGTGCAATGGATTGCGATCGCCGCACATGCGATACAGCAAGGCCTGCTGCGGAAGTACCGGTATCACGACCTCACCGTCGGGCCTGTGATCAGGCAACGGAATCGACTCCGACGGCCCGCGCTGCCCACCGAATCCTCCTTCGCCGCGCGCGAAGATCGACGAACGGGCAGTCCACAACGGGTTGCCCTCCACGTCGACGGTGACTGATTCCTGCACGATGACTGCAGCTTTGCCCTTGTCCCAGATCTCGGCGATCCGAGTTGTGGTTCGTCCGGTGCCGCTGGCCGGAATCGGCTGATGGACCGTGACTTCCTGGCTTCCGTGAACAACTTTCGCGAGATCGATCTCGACACCGGGGAACGAGACCTTCGGTGCTTGGGTGGCGTGAAAGTTGGCCGCGACGGTGGCGAAGGTGGGCAGCACCTGTGGCTTCTCGTCGTCGAGGTATCGCAGTTCGTTCGGATCGAGCGGACGAGCCCCAGCGCCGAGCGCCAGGTGGTAGTGCTGCACGTCCGACGGCGTCCACGAGAACTCCTGTGGCGCAAGCTCTGCGCCGAGTGCGACAGAAGGATCAATTGGCATGATCGACCGCCGTGTTTGCAGCCTCGGAGGCCTCACGAGTCTCCGGGGTCTCGGCGGCCGTTGCGGTTTCTGTGACCTCAGCGGTCTTCATGCGCTCTGCGATGTCCAGCACTGCCAGGTAGCCGAAAGTCATTGCGGGACCGATGGTCGCGCCTGGTCCGGCGTACGTGTGACCCATGACCGGTGCGCTGGCATTGCCTGCGGCGTAGAGACCTTCGATGACGCTGCCGTCTTCACGCAGTGCTCGGCCGTTGACGTCGGTGCAGATTCCGCCCTTGGTGCCGAGGTCGCCCGGAACCATCTTGATGGCGTAGAACGGGGCCTTGCTGATTTCGGCGAGGCTGGGGTTCTTCAGTCTCGGATCGCCGTAGTACGCGTCGTAGCCACTGTCGCCGCGCCCGAAGTCCTCGTCCTTGCCGTTGCGCGCGAAGCCGTTGAACCGCTCCACCGTTTCGGTCAGGGAAGCGACGGGAAGTCCTGTCTTCTCGGCCAATTCGGCGATCGTTCCCGCCTTGACCACGATGCCGGCCTTGAGCCAGCGGCTGGGGAAGGGGGACCGGGGAGTAATGCCGGCAAACGTGTAGCGGTTGCGGTAGCGCTGATCGAGGATCATCCAGGTCGGGATGTTCTCGCCGGGGCCTTTGCCCTGGCCGTACTCGCCGCCGTACATCGCATGCGTAGCCTCGACGTACGGCGCCGCCTCGTTGCCGAAGCGCTTGCCCGACAGGTTCACCATCATGCAGCCGGGAAGAGTGCGCTCGGACAGGGCGAACCACGGTCCACCGGTGAGTGGGATGGACGGGCCCCACCAGGCGTCGTCCATGAAATCGACTGCGGCGCCGATCTCTTGGCCCGCTCGGATGCCGTCGCCGGTGTTTGCCTTAGCGCCGACGGTCCATTCGGTGCCGATGGGCCCGCGCTGGTACTTCTCACGCATTTCCTTGTTGTGCTCGAATCCGCCGGAGCCCAGCACGACTCCGTGTCGAGCACGGATGACCTGATCTTCGCCGTCGACGAGAACATTGACGCCGCGAACCACGCCGTCTTCGGTGTAGAGGGACGTCAGGGGTGTGTTCAGCAAGATGGGAACGCCGGCGGACTGAAGGCCGAGTCGAATGCCGGCGACGAGTGCCTGGCCGCGAACCAGCAGATCCTTCTTGGTGGCCTTGGCTACGAGGAATCGCATGCCGACCTTCATGGCGCGCAGAGGTCCGCGAGGATTGCGCATAAGCAGGTTGAGCCACTTGTAGTCGGCCTGGGTGATGACAAAGTTCTTGGGTGCCTTGACGTAGTCGGGTTCGAGATTCTTGCGATCGGCACCCAACTTGTTGCCGTCGAAAGGGGTGGGCTCGACACTGCGTCCACCGAGGCGTCCGCCGGGAGCTTCCGGGTAGTAGTCGGAGTAGCCGGGTACCCACTGCAGTTGGAGCGGAGTGTTCTTCAGAACGAACGAGAGCATCTCGGGCCCACGCTCGAGGTAGGTGTCGATGCGCTCGGGAGCGACGACGTCACCGATGATGCTGTGCAGGTAGGAACGTGCGGCATCGGGTGTGTCGGTGACACCGTCTGCCTGAAGTGCCTCGTTGTTGGGGATCCAGACTCCGCCACCGGAACGGGCGGTCGATCCGCCGTAGTGGGCGGCTTTCTCCACGATGACCACACTCAAGCCTTGATGGGCTGCGGTCAAGGCCGCTGTCATACCTGCGGCACCACTGCCGACGACGACGATGTCGTATTCCTGCTTGCTCATGTAGAACACGTTATAGAATGATGGGGGTGTCAGTCCATGCTTTCTGCCAGGAAGTATTTACGAACGTTGCCTTCGATAACGAAACGCGTTGCAGTAAAATTGAGGATGGTGCAGTGTGACCTGGGATACTTCGGTTGATGTCCTCGTTGTCGGATTCGGCGTGGCGGGGGCAAGCGCCGCACTCGAAGCGGTGGCGGCCGGTTCATCGGTGATGGCGATCGACCGGGCATTGGGAGGTGGCGCCAGCACCATTTCCGGTGGAATCTTCTATGCCGGTGGCGGCACCGCGATTCAGAAAGAAGCCGGTATCGAGGACACTCCGGAAGCCATGCTCGCGTACCTGAACCGCGAGGTCGGTGATGCGGTGACGCCCCAGACCTTGCGTCGGTTCGTGGAGGAGAGTCCGGCGACAATCGACTGGCTGCGCGGTCACGGTGTGCCGTTCGAGGCGTCGCTGTGCCCGTACAAGACCTCGTATCCGAGCAACAAGCACTACCTGTACTTCTCGGGAAGTGAATCGGCCGGCGGGTTCCGGGACATCGCCAAACCTGCTCCGCGTGGGCACCGTGCCAAAGGCCGAGGAACGTCGGGGAAGATGCTCTACGGCCCGCTTGCGAAGTCGGCCCAGGCCAACGGCGTGCGGTTTCTCGGTCAGACCCGCGCAGATCGGTTGATCATCGAGGACGGCCGGGTGATCGGCGTCGAGGCGCTGACGCTTCGGGATGCACCCGCCGGGGTCCGGCGGCGTCACGCTGCGCTCAGTTCGATTTCCGCCAAACCGGGTGTGTATGCGCCCCAACTGCGTTCGATTGTCGACGCCCAAATCAGCAAGATCGAGAAGAAGTACGCCAAGAAGATCCGCATAAAGGCGCGTGGTGGCGTGATCCTCAGCGCGGGTGGATTTGTATCCAACCGCGAGATGATGCGCACTCACGCACCCGCGTATAAGGGCGGAATCCCGCTCGGCACGTCGGGCGACGACGGCAAGGGAATCAACCTCGGAATCGAGGCGGGCGGTGCGACCGACAAACTCGGTAACGTTTCCGCGTGGCGGTTCATCGTCCCGCCCAGCGCTTTTCTCGGTTCGATACTGGTGGGCGAATCCGGAACGCGAATCGTCGACGAATCGCGTTACGGTGCGGCGCTGGGGCAAGCAATGGTCGAGAAGAGCAACGGAATCGGTTGGCTGCTGGCGGATTCCGACCTCGTTCGTGAAGCGAAAGCGCAAATCCCCGATCAGTCCATGTGGTTTCAGCGGGTGCAGACCGCCGGCATGATGCGTACCGCAGTACACGGCAACACGATTGCCGAAGTGGCGCACAAGGCGGGAATCGATGCAGCCGGCCTGTATGAAACGGTCGATGCGCACAATACTGCTGCGGCGAACGGTCAATCCGATCCGATGGGCAAGCCGTCCGACTTCATCAGACCGATACTCAACGCCCCGTTCACGCTGTACGACGTCTCGATCAAGCCCAACATGATGAATCCGTGTCCCATGCTCACACTTGGTGGATTGGTGGTCGACGAATCGACCGGCCTGGTGAAAAATGAAGCCGGGGAACCGATACTGGGACTCTATGCAGCCGGACGCACAGCTGTCGGTATTTGTTCCAATTCGTATGTGAGTGGCTTGTCGCTCGCTGACTGTGTGTTCTCCGGCCGTCGCGCCGGACTTCATGCGGCCACGGTCACCGCGATGGCCCGTTTCAGTTCACCCCCCAGCTTCAGCTCATCGAGGGAGTAGTCATGACCAAGGCAAGTGTGGCGATTGTCGGGTCGGGAAACATCAGTACCGATCTGCTGTACAAACTGCAACGTTCGCAGTGGCTGGAGCCGCGGTGGATGATCGGAATCGATCCGGAGAGCGAAGGATTGGCGCGCGCCGCCGCGATGGGGCTCGAGACCTCCGCCGAGGGGGTCGACTGGCTGTTGAATCAGGCGGAGAAACCGGACCTGGTGTTCGAGGCGACGTCGGCCTACGTTCACCGTGACGCTGCTCCGCGCTACGAGGCCGCGGGAATCCGCGCTGTCGACCTCACCCCGGCTGCTGTCGGCCCGGCAGTAGTTCCTCCGGCCAACCTCCGCGAGCACCTCGACGCGCCGAACGTCAACATGATCACCTGCGGCGGGCAGGCAACTATCCCGATCGTGTACGCGGTATCTCGTGTGGTGGAAGTGGCTTACGCCGAGATCGTCGCCTCCGTTGCATCACTGTCCGCCGGACCGGGAACCCGCGCGAACATCGACGAGTTCACCAAGACCACCAGTCGCGGTATCGAGACGATCGGGGGCGCCCAGCGAGGCAAGGCGATCATCATTCTCAATCCCGCCGACCCGCCGATGATCATGCGAGACACCATCTTCTGCGCCATCCCCGAAGATGCAGACCACGCCGCGATCACCGACTCCATTCATCGCGTCGTCAAGGACATCCAGCAGTACGTGCCGGGCTATCGGTTGCTCAACGAGCCGCAGTTCGACAAGCCGAGCGTCGTGTCCGGTGGATATGCAACGGTCACAACGTTTGTCGAGGTCGAAGGTGCAGGCGACTTCCTGCCGCCGTACGCCGGAAACCTCGACATCATGACGGCGGCAGCCACCAAAGTGGGCGAGGAGATCGCCCAGAAGCTTCTGAGCGTGAAGGCATGAGCGACATGATTCACTTCGATTCGAGCTGGGACATCCGCGTCACCGACACCTCGCTGCGCGACGGTTCCCATCACAAGCGTCATCAGTTCACCCTCGAGGAAGTCCGGGCGATCGTCGGTGCCCTCGACGGAGCCGGTGTGCCGGTCATCGAGGTCACCCACGGTGACGGTCTCGGCGGGTCCTCCTTCAACTACGGCTTCTCGAAAACGCCGGAGCAAGAACTCATCAAAGCTGCTGTGGAGACGGCAAAAAACGCAAAGATCGCCTTCCTGATGCTGCCGGGGCTGGGTATCAAGGACGACATCGTCATCGCTCAGGACAACGGCGCGTCCATCTGCCGTATCGCTACTCACTGCACCGAGGCGGACGTCTCCATTCAGCACTTCGGCCTTGCTCGTGAGCGTGGACTCGAGACCGTCGGATTTCTCATGATGGCTCATTCGATTCCGCCGGAAACGCTCGCCAAACAGGCTCGCATCATGGCCGACGCCGGTTGCCAGTGTGTATACGTGGTCGATTCTGCGGGTGCTCTTGTTCTCGAGCAGGTGTCCGAACGGGTCGAGGCGCTGGTCCAGGAACTCGGCAGCGACGCTCAGGTCGGTTTCCACGGACACGAGAACCTCGGTTTAGGTGTCGCGAATTCGATTGCCGCCGTTCGCGCTGGGGCCAAGCAGATCGACGGCAGCACCCGCCGTTTCGGTGCCGGTGCTGGTAACGCGCCGGTGGAGGCGTTCGTCGGAGTCTGCGACAAGATCGGCGTCAAGACCGGTATCGACTTCTTCGCGATAGCCGACGCCGCCGAAGATGTTGTGCGACCGGCTATGCCGCAGGAATGTCTACTCGACCGCCAGGCGCTGATGATGGGCTACGCCGGCGTGTACTCCAGCTTCCTCAAGCATGCTGAACGTCAAGCCGAGCGGTACGGCGTGTCCTCTGCCGAGCTACTGGTGCGCGCGGGGAAGCGCAAGTTGGTTGGCGGACAGGAAGATCAGCTGATAGATATCGCGTTGGAGCTTCAGCGGGAGGCCGCCGCGTCGTAGACTCGGTGTGTGGCTGACGTACTGGACGGAAAAATTGCACTGGTGACCGGCGCGTCCTCGGGGTTGGGGCGCGCCGTCGCCGAGATCCTGACCGGCAGAGGCGCCAAGGTTTTCGGAGTTGCCCGGAGCAAGGACACATTGCACCAGGCAATGACCGAACTGGCGGGAAGCGACGGTGCGGGCCGTTATTCGGCTTCCGACGTTTCCGACTCCGCTCAGTGCGACGCCGCTGTGCAGGCGTGCGTCGACGCCTTCGGCGGAATCGACATCCTCGTCAATGTGGCTGGTTCACATACCATCCGCCATACCGCAGACATTGCCGATGACGACTGGGCACATGACCTCGCGGTCAACCTGAACGGGCCGTTCTTCCTGTCACGAGCTGCGCTGCCCCATCTTCTCGCGCGGGGCGGCAACATCGTCAACGTTTCCTCGATCGCTGGACTCGAAGGGCAGGCATACTCGGCAGGGTACTGCGCTGCCAAGCACGGGCTGATCGGGCTCACCCGAGCGATGGCTATGGAGTTCACCGGAAAATCTCTGCGCGTCAACGCAATCTGCCCTGGCGGCATGATGACTCCGCAGGTCACTGGATTCACCTTCCCGGACGGCGTCGATTTCGATCTGATCATGAAGGTCGCGTCACCGCGCGGACTGATGGAGCCGGAGGACGTGGCGAAGATGGTGGCCTTTCTTGCTTCCGATGATGCCTCTGCGATTCACGGCGCGGTGTATTCGGTGGACAACGGAAAAATGGCATGACCCCGCTGGTTTCGGGACCGATCTTTCAGATCTGTTGGGTAGTAGCCGACATCACCGCAGCGGAAGAGGAGTTCTCCGAGAATTGGGGCGTTCAGCGATGGCTACAGATGCCCGACCTTCACTTCGGTCCGGAGACCACGACTTATCGGGGCCAGCCCGCCGATTACACAGCCCACATTTCCCTTGGTTATGCGGGAACTCAGCAAATTGAACTGATCCAACCGGTTTCGGGGCGCAGTCTTTATTCGGAGTTCCTCGACACCCACGGTGTTGGCGTTCATCACGTGGCATTTGTTCCGGACGATTACGACGAAACCTTGGCGGAGGTAGAGCGTCGGGGAATGTCGGTGTTGCAGCAGGGGTGCATCGAAGACGTGGGAATGGAATTTGCCTACGTCGACGCAGGCCCGATGGGCGGCTACGTGGAACTCATGAAGCTCTCGCCCGAGATCCGCTTGATGTTCGATTCGCTCATCACGTATTGAACGCAAAGACTTTCGATAAGTAGCCGGAGATACCGGCGCAGTCACCTCGGTATCCGAGGTACCCGTCCGGTCGGATTACCAACGCACAGTTCTCTTCCACGCCGTAGGCGGCACACAGCTGGGAATCGGAATCTCGAATGATCGGCAGTGTCGAATAGACGGAATCAGACGACGGTGGTGCGATCACGTACACGTCGAGCTGTCCGTGTGCCGCGTGAACAGCAGCGGCAGACTGCTTTTCGCAGTCACCGATGCTGTCTTCGGATCCGTCCGAGCAGAGAAGAAGTGTGTGGTTGACACCGGCCAGCAATTCGAACAACCGGATGGGGAACTGCACGCAGTCGCGGGTGAGCCCACGTGCGTCCGGTGCCCGTTCGCCGGGGTGGACGTTCGAGGCGTTACCGGCTTCTCCGCTGTTGAGCGGGCTGTCGGGATAGGCAACCAGTAGTTGTGCCTGCCGACGCATCGCGGTATCGATCGAGGACTCTCCGGCGCCGATCCCTTCGCGAGCGTTGCGGACCGTCATTCCGACAACTTCTTCACCAACCGGCCGTCTTTCGGCGTCGTAGGTGTCGAGAAGGCCAGGGGCGGCGAAGTTCTGGGTTGCCAGTGCCAGTTTCCACGCGAGGTTGTGCGCATCCTGGATTCCGGTGTTCATACCTTGTGCGCCGGTGGGCGGATGAATATGCGCGGCGTCACCGGCGATGAAAACCCTTCCGCGACTGTAGGCATCGACAATGCGGTGGCTGATCCGAAAGACCGACGACCACCGCATCGCCGACGCTGTCGTAGGTTCGGGCGACAATCGGTCGAGCACAGCCTGAATGTGGTGGAGTTCGGGCGCCTTTCCGGACGAAAAGCCGTGTGCAATTCCGTCAAGTCCGGCAGGATCCGGGAGAAGCTCGTCGGGAACCAGCATCGACATCCGATATCGTTTGTGACCGGGGAGCGGGATGCACACCAGGAGATCGTCGGTAGTTCCAGCGTCGTCGACATGACTGGCGCGAATCGCGTATCCGCTGGGCATCGACCAGTCAACTTCGACGTCGCCGAGCATGTAGCTTTCGGCAAAAGCTCCACCCTCGAAGGTCAATCCCAAGCCCTTACGGACAACACTGTGCGCACCGTCGCATCCCACCAGATACTTGGCCCGCACGGTACTTCCATCGTTGAGTATGCAACTGACTCCGTCGTCGCTGTCCTCGAAACTGTCGAGTGAGAGCCCGCGTTCGATCGAGGTTCCGAGTTCTCGCAGCCTGGCCGTCAGGATTCTTTCGGTCTCGTACTGGGGGAGTCCGCAAAAGGTGTACGGCACGTCGCCGGGGAGTGTGAGATCCATCCGCCCCACTTCGGAACCGTTGGTGTAGCTGATCTGCCCGCGCAAGATGGTGGCGGCATCGAGAACCTGTCGCAGTACGCCCATGTTCTCGAATACTTCGAGGGTGCGGGGTTGGATGCCAACTGCTTTGGCGTACTGCGGAGGTTCGCCGAGCGGGTCGACGATCCGAACGTTCATCCCGCGACGGCGCAGTTCGATGGCGGCGGTCAGCCCGATCGGGCCGGCGCCTGCGACGAGTACATCGATATCCATGTGCACCTACTGGGTAGGGGGAAGCATCCATTCCAGTATGGCGAGCGAAATTTTGAGGCGTGGGAAATCTCGCAAATCCGGCATCATGCCATTCGAGTGAAAACGCGTCGAGGCAGAACTCAGGGAATCGGGGTCGACGCGTCCACACTGGCTCGAATGCTCTCCATTCGCTTCTCGACGTAGTCGAGATACTGCGGGTGTGTGACGATGTACGGGAGATTCTGCGCTATCCCTCGAACAACGTATGCGCCTGCGGTCGCGGGCTCCATTCCGATGTTTCCCGTTCCTTTGATGTGGCTGACATCCTCGACCTGACCACCCAATTCGGTGGTGCTGCGATCGAGATTCGACATGACCAATCCAGGGCACAGCACGGAAACGCCGACACCGTGTGGCGCCATCTCGCTGCGCAGTGCTTCGGACAGAGCAATGACTGCGCTCTTTGCGGCACTGTATGCGCCCCGCCCGGGAGCGCCTGCGGTCAATCCCATGACGGAAGCGGTGTTGACGATATGCCCATATCCACGTGCTCGCATATCCCCGCCGAAGGCGGACACGCCGTTGAAGACTCCGGTCAGGTCGATCGCGACAAGATTGTCGAAGGTCTCCGGGTCCATGTCGGCCACATCGCGCCCGTTGAAACCGATGCCCGCGTTGTTGACGAGGATATCCACCGGGCCGAAGGTGCTTTCGGCCGTTGCCTTGGCCACTGCCCAGGCCTCGCGATCACGGACGTCGAGTGAGACGGCACTAAACCCGACACCTCGGGAAGCGATCACCGAATCCAGCGACTGCCGATTGATATCGGCGACCGTGACGGATAACCCGCGCTCTGCCAGCGCGTCGGCGATGCCGAGGCCGATACCGCTCGCGCCGCCGGTAATGAATGCGTGCCGCGCCGAGGACAACTCCATGCTTTTCCTCCAGTGAATACTGTTCGATCAGAACTCGGTGACACCCGCGTCGGGTGCCAATTCGTGTGCGGTGATGTACTTCGATTCGTCGGATGCCAAGAACAACACCGTGTCTGACACATCTTCGGGGGCGATGATGTCGACGGGTAGCATGTTGATCATCATCGCGCCGATACGACTGTTGCCGGCAATCGCCTTGTCGAGCTGCCCGCCGAGGCCACCGTCGTTGACCATGGGCGTGTTCACTCCGGTGGGATGGACGCTGTTCACCCGAATGCTGTGCTGAGCGAGTTCCGCGGCGAACGCTTTTGCCATTCCGCGCACTGCCCACTTGCTCGTGGTGTACGGCATCGTGAACGGTTGGGCCTTCAATCCCGCTGCGGAACTGATCAAGATGATCGATCCGCTACCGCGCTCGACGAGATGTGGGGCCGAGACCATGACGGTGTTCCAGACACCGGTCACGTTGGTACCTATTGTGTCCTCGAAGGATTCGGGGGTTACCTCATGCCAGGGAGCGGCAGAGCAGATCGCCGCGTTCGCGACGACGACATCCAGACGGCCGAGACGAATGACGGCATCGTCGACGATCCCACGAAGCTTCTCGAGGTCCCGCACGTCGACAATCGCTGAAATTGCCTGCTGTCCAGTCTTTTCCACCAGCCGAACGGTCTCCTGTAGATCCTCGGGGGTGGCCGGTGCATACGGGACGCCTCGGATGGGTGCGCACAGATCGACGACAATGACGTCTGCGCCCTCGGCCGCCAAGCGAACGGCGTGCGCTCGTCCTTGTCCGCGGGCGGCACCGGTGATCAGGGCGACTTTGCCGGATACACGCCCGTTTACGCGCTCGGTCATAGGTTTACCTTTCAGGCCGGCGACTTGGCGGGGTGGTTCGAGAACCACAGGTTCTCCTCGGTCACCCGAGCGCTCTTCCAGCCGTCGGCGGTGCGAACGACCTCATGGTGGTAGTTGCCGCCGCAGTAGGTCATCTCCGCAGCGCCCGGGAGTTGCATCGGGTTGTAGAACATCGCCCGTACGTTGGCGGTGTCACCGTCGAGTTCGACCTCGACGTTGGTGACAAAATGCTGAGTCATCGGCACCCGGCCGAGTGCTTGTGTGAGCAGCGTCAGCACTTGGTCCCGGGATCCGGCCGGGTAGCCGACGGCGCTGTAGTCGAGATGCGCATCCTCGGTGAACACGGTAGTCAGCAATTCCCAATTCTTGGTGTCCACGGCGCGGGCGTATCGGTAGATCAGTTCGGCGATCTCGATCTTGTCCTGAACAGTCTGCAGATCCACGAAGTTCCTTTGCTGACGGTGGGTTCCTGGCCCTCGTTTGCTCGATGAACTCTCGGCGAGGCGTCACGTTCATGAGAACGCAATTCTCATAAAGTAGAACATGAAGTGTGAAAAATCCATCGCCGCCGGATCTGGTGACGGGTTGCGGCTTCTGTCGACCTATGTGACCTCGTGCGAATTGCGATTGGATGTATCGATTCGACTGTCGAACAGCGTTGTCTTCCAGTACTCTACGCTGCTCATTTCGGCGTAGCCGCACTTGGTGAATGTGTTCGGTGTTGCAACCAGAAGGATATTCTTGAGATAGAGAATGGCCTTTTCAAAGTGTGGTCGAATCAGGCATGATTCACCTATGAGTACCTTGGAACATCTCCACGACCTGACCGGCAAAGTTGCGATAGTCACGGGTGGATCCCGCGGGATCGGCCGAGCGATTGTCCAGATTCTTGCCGAGGCGGGAGCTGACGTTGTCATCGCGTCCCGCAAACTCGACTCGTGTGAACGCGCCGCCGACGAGGTCATGGCGTCGACCGGGCGAAAGGTTCTGCCGGTTGCGTGTCATGTCGGACGTTGGGACGATTGTGAGCAGTTGATCGACCGGACGCTCGAACACTTCGGCCGACTCGACGTGCTGGTGAACAACGCGGGTATGTCACCCCCGTACAAGAACCTCGACGATATTACCGAGGACCTGTATGACAAGACTCTCGGCGTTAATCTCAAGGGGCCCTTTCGTCTTGCCGTGCGCGCCGGAACGTACATGGCCGAGAACGACGGCGGTTCGATCATCAACGTCGGCACCGCGGGCTCCCTCGTCGCCAGCGTTCGAGAGTTGCCATACGCGTGCGCCAAGGCGGGCCTCAATGCCCTCACTGTCGGACTGGCTGAGGCCTTTGCGCCGACGGTGCGCGTCAACGCAATTCTTCCCGGGCCCTTCCTGACGGATATCTCCAAGTCCTGGGCTCCGGCCGAGGGCGAAGATGCACCATTCGTGCCGCTCCGTCGGATGGGCCGTCCCGAGGAGATCGGTCCACTTGCACTCCATCTCGCAAGTGCGGCTTCCAGTTACACCACCGGGGCGATCATCCGCGTCGACGGTGGAGTTACCCGCAAGGTCTGACGAAAGGGAAACATGACCGACAACCTCCTACTCGAGGGCAAGGTGGCCATCGTTACCGGTGCCGGCGGCGGGATCGGCCGCACCTACTCTCAGGGACTCGCCGAGGCCGGCGCCGCCGTGGTGCTCGCTGACGTCAACCTCGAGGCCGCCGCTGCAGCAGCAGGCGAACTAACGGCGGCCGGTCACCGCGCCCTTGCGGTGCATGTCGATGTCCGGGACGAATCGAGTACGACCGAGATGGCGGCTACCGCGGCCCGGCACTTCGGGTCCGTCGACATTCTCGTGAACAACGCCGGATTGATGGCCGAAGTGGTGGGCGAGGGATCCCTGACCACTATGGATCTCGAACTCTGGAACCACACGCTGGCAGTCAATCTCACCGGTCCGCTCTTGTGCGCCCGCGCGGTAGTGCCCTATATGAAGGAACGCGGATACGGCAAGATCGTGAATCAGTCGTCGAGCGGTGCATTCATGGCTGCGCAGGCGTACGGCATCACGAAACTCGGCCTGGTGAGCATGACTGTGTCGTTGGCGCGAGAGTTGGCGCCGTTCGGTATTCGTGTCAATGCGATCGCTCCGGGAATGGTCAACACCGAAGCGGGTTCGATCGCGTCACCGCCGGAACTCAAGGAAATGGTCAAGCACGCCATTCCGTTTCCGTTCGGCGAGCCGGAAGAGCTGATTCCCGGTCTGTTGTACCTCGTCTCGTCGGGTAGTGACTGGGTGACCGGCCACACGCTCAACATCGATGGCGGTTGGGTTGTCCGAGTCTGAATCTGCACTGCCACCAGTACTTCTCACAGTGAGGATCCACATTGAAGCATTATCTGGTTGTCGAATCGCATCCCTCTCATCCGGATCGGCTGGACGAGTTCAATCGGTGGTACGACGAGATCCACATACCTGAAGTAGTGGCTCTTGACGGATTTGTCGGCGGCACCAGACTGGCGGCTGCTGACGCAGATGGCGGTCCTTCCGTGACGCTCTACGAGCTCGAGGGTGATCCCCATGAGGCAAAGCGAAACGTTCATATCGCCGCTGCGGCAAAGAAGTTGAATATGTCGGACTCGCTGAGCTATGGCCCGATTCCGAAAATGCGGATCATGGCCGTGCAATCGGAGTATTCCAAGCCGCGTTGATCGTGCAAGGCACAGAAAAGGGTCCGAGGCCGCCGTCGCACTGCGACGGCGGCCTCGGATGGTGCGGGCGGTCAGCTCGGCAGATTTGCCGGGATCCAGTTGGGGTCACGCTTTTCCATGAAAGCGCGCATTCCCTCACGGGGCTCCGGTGACGTTTCGAGCGCGCCGAACATGGTTTCGTAGTCGAACAGTCCGTAACGCTCGTTGAGCATTCGCTTGACCTGGGCACGGGCCAGTGGCGCGCTCTGCAATACCTCGCGTGCGGCCTGGAGCGCGGCAGTTCGGAGATCCTCGTGCGGCACGACGCGGGAGATCACTCCGAGCCGAAGTGCCTCTGCGGCATCGAATTTACGTGCGGAGAGCATCAGATCGCGCGCAGCTGCAATGCCGACGTGAGCGGGCAGTACGGCGGCATAGGTCGCGTCAGGGATTCCTCGCAGAAGTTCGGGAACGCGGAATGTGGCCCGATCGCTGGCGACGGCGATGTCGGACATCATCGCAACAAGGAGGCCGCCGGCCTGACAGATTCCGTTGACCGCGGAAATCACAGGCGCGCGGCTGTCACGGATGGTCATGAACGGGACGACGTCGTTGCCCGAAAGCCCCTCCGGCATATTGTCTCCCGGATCGGAGCGTCCACCGAGATCGCCGCCGGGCGCAAATACGTCGTCGACGCCGGTGATGATCAGTGCTCCCAGATCAGGATCGGAGTTCACGAGGCGAACTGCTCGTTTCAGTCCGTAATACATTGCGGGGGTGAATGCGTTTCTCGCCGTTGGTCGGTCGATGGTGCACCACCCGATCGCGCCTTCGCGCTCGAACCGTAAACCGTCTGCTCCCAAGTCGTCTCCCATACGAAGAGCATACGTCATTCTCTGATGTAAGAATCATAATCTCGTCAAAAAGTAGGGCCCAGGAACACTGCTGTTCCCGGACCCCACTGATGACTTCTGCCTGTCAGGACGTCAGGTCGATGAGGACCTTCCCGACCGCCTGGCCGTCGGCGACCATCCGAAGAGCATCAGCTGCCTTGTCCAGCGGGAACTCGGCACCGATGTGGGGAACTGTGCGGCCGGCGACCAGTAGATCGGTGAGTTCGGCTTCATTTCGACGGTATTCTTCCGGCGGAATGTCCTTGAACTGGAATCCGTTGACCTGCACGCCCTTTACCAAGATCAGATTGAGCGGAATCTTGGGGATGACACCGGATGCGTACCCGATGGTGACAAAGCGGCCGCCCGGACGCAAAGCACGAAGTGCGGGTTCGGAGAGGTCGCCGCCGACTGGATCGGCAACAACGTCTGCTCCATGGGGGAGTGCCTTTTTCAGTGCCGTGCGCAGGTCCTCGGTGCGGTGGTTGACGAGGTGCCCGGCGCCGTACGACGCCGCGACGTCAAGCTTGTTCGTGCTCGACGCGACCGCAGTGACCGACGCCCCGAGCGCAACACCGAGCTGAACGGCGGCAAGGCCGACGCCGCCACCGGCGCCGAGAACGATCAACTCGTCTCCGGGTTTGATGTGAGCCACGGATCGGAGCGTGTGGTACGCCGTGCGGTGAGCCACACCGAAAGCGGCGGCAATGCGTGTCTCGACACCGTCCGGGATGCGGCCCAGCGTTAGTTTGTCGGAAGCTATGACAATTTCTTCCGCAAACGCACCGACAAAACCGGTGCCGGTGACGCGGTCACCCACGGAGACAGCTGTGACGCCTTCGGCAATCTCGGACACGACTCCGGCGAACTCACTGCCGGGCGTGAATGGCGGTGGGACACTGACCTGATACTTGTTGGCAATCAACAACACATCGGAGAAGTTGACGGCTGCGGATTCGATACGGATCCGAATCTGCCCGGCCTCGAGCGGAGCCGAGGGGAGTGTTTCGACGGTGACAACCTCGGGAGATCCGTACGCCCCGCACACAGCAGCGCGCATCGCAGGTTACCTACCCTGCCAGATCGGGGTGCGCTTCTCGATGAAAGCAGCAGCGCCCTCCTTGGCGTCACCACTGCTGAACACCGTTGACTGCCATTGCCCGAGTTTCTGTGCAGCGCTGGTTGAATCGGTTACCGCGAGGCGGACGAGTTCCTTGCATGCAGCCAAGCCGAGTGGAGCGTTGGCGGCGACGCGCTCGGCATATCCCACTGCGGCCTCCAGGACCTGGTCCGGATCTACGACCGCGTTGATCAGTCCGAGTTGGTAGCCCCGGTCAGCCGTGATGAGATCGCCGGTGAGGGTTAACTCCAGGGCGACGTGCATCGGGATTCGGGTTCCGATGTCGGTGCCGCCGCCGCCGGGGAACAATCCCCGTTTCACTTCGGGGAAGCCGAATTTCGCGGCCGACGACGCGATGATGATGTCGGAACCGAGGAGGAGTTCAAGCCCGCCGCCGATGGCGGTGCCGTTGGCGGCACCGATCACCGGGGTCGAGAGTTTGCCTGTTGCGAGTCGAGCGAAACCTTCGGAGGTGAAGGCTCCTTCGCCTTCCGTGGCAAAGGCCTTCAGGTCCATGCCTGAGCAGAAAGCGCGGTCACCGGTGGCGGTGATGACGATTGCGCGGACGTCCGGATCGGTGTCGGCGGCCAGTACTGTGTCGCCGAGTTCGCGATACAGGCTGCCGGTGAGCGCATTTCGTGCGTCCGGGCGGTTGAGACGCAGGATCAGGATCTGTCCGCGGCGTTCCTGGATCAGTTCGGGGGTTGTGTCGGTCATGACTTGTACTCCGTTGTCTCGGCGAGTTCGGCAGCAGCGATCATCGATTGGGCGACAATGGGACCGAAGGCAAGGAGCTTCTCGTTCTCGCCGGCGCGCTGGAACCCCTGTTCGAGGATGATCGCGAGTTTCCACTTGGCGAGGATTCGGTAGTAGTCCAGGTCGTCGACCTGGCGACCCGAGATCTCGGAGTAGTGCCCGGCCAACTGTTCCATCGACGGCATGCCCTGCAGGTTGACGTAGCTGCTGGTTGCTGCCTCTGGAGCGCTGGTGTCCTTGGGCCAGCCCTCTAGCATCCAGGCGAGGTCCAGTTTGGGGTCGCCGACCGTTCCCATCTCCCAATCGACGATGGCGGAAAGCCGGGCCGGTGCGCCGTTTTCGAACATCACGTTCGCGAACTGGTAGTCGCCGTGCATGATTCCGGGGATGAAGTCGAGCGGCTTGTGGTTCCGCAGCCACTCGGTGGCGACTTCGATTCCTTCGAGTTCGCGGCCCTTGATCTTCTCGAACAAGCTGGTCCAGCGATCGACCTGACGCTCGTGGAAACCGTCGGGTCGACCAAGATCCTGGAGGCCCTTGGCTTTCCAATCGACCTTCGACAGAAGTGCGATGCCTTCGGCCAGCTGGTAGCCCAGTCCGCTCCGTGCTTCGAGGTCGCTCTTGAAGGGCTCCGGCCAATTCCGGTCGTCCATGGGGGACCAACCGTCGACAAATCCCATGAGATAAAACGGTCGGCCGAGTACGGATGCGTCCTCGCACACGGCGATTGCCTCGGTGTGGGGCACATCGGTGCCGTCGAGTGCCGAGATGATCTGCCACTCGCGGAGGATTCCCTTGTCGCGGTTTGCGGGAGCCTCCGGCGGTGGTATCCGGATCACGCAGCGAAAGTCGTCACGGGTGAGTTCGTAGATTTCGTTCTGGGTACCGCCGGAGAGGTATCGGTGCTCGAGCGGCGCGCCCTTGCCGAGGCCCTCGCCGTCCATCCAGTCCGAAAGCCGTTGAAAATCGATCACAGGTTCCCCACTTCCAGTTCGATGTAGTCGGCGTACTTTGCCTTAGCGGCTTCTTGCTTGCGCGGGATCCATTCCGTAGGCCAGAGGTCGTCACTGGGGCTGTAATCCCGCAGTACCTGCTTGGCGACGGTGGTCTTGTGTACCTCGGTCGGGCCGTCGGCGAGGCCCATCACTGCGGCCCCGTGAATCATCTGGAACAGCGGAAGCTCGTTGGTCACACCGAGCGCACCGTGTATTTGCATTGCCCGCCAAGCGATGTCGTGCAGCACAGTCGGCATGATGACCTTGGCGGCGGCGATGTCCTTGCGGACCTTCTTGTAGTCGTTGTACTTGTCGATCTTCCATGCCGTGTGCAATACGAAGAGCCTGAACTGAGCCAGTTGGGCGTAGGAGTCCGCGATGTAGCCCTGCACGAACTGCTTGTCGGCGAGCCGGCTGCCCGCGGTTTCGCGGCTCAGTGCGCGCTCGCACATCATGTCGATTGCCTTCTGTGCAAGGCCGATCGTCCTCATGGCGTGGTGGATTCGTCCGCCGCCGAGGCGCGTCTGTGCCACGGCAAATGCCTGACCTTCGCCGCCGAGGAGTGCATCCTCGTGTACCCGGACACCCTCGTAGTGGATGAGGGCGTGGGTGCCGTCGTTGAGGGGCTCACCGTACAGACCCACGTTGCGGACGATGTTGATTCCCGGTGTGTCCGACGGTACGAGGAACATCGACATGCCCTTGTACACACTGACATCGGAGTTCGTGACAGCCATGACGATCAGGAACGACGCGGTTCTCGCGTTGGAGGAGAAGTACTTCATTCCGTCGATGACCCAGTGGTCGCCGTCCTTGACTGCGCGCGTCGTGAACTGCGCGGGGTCGGCACCGGCCTGTGGTTCGGTCATGGAGTAGGTCGAGAACATCTCGCCGTCGAGTAGTGGCTGCAGGTAGCGCCGCTTCTGCTCTTCGGTGCCGTAGTGGGCAATGATCTCGGCATTGCCGGTATCCGGTGCCTGGCATCCGAATACGATTGGTGCCCAGGATGATCGACCGAGAATCTCGTTCAGCAGAGCCAGCTTGAGTGCGCCGTATCCCTGGCCGCCCATGTCGGGTCCGAGATGCGTGGCCCACAGTCCTTGCTTCCGAACCTGCTCCTTGAGCGGGTCGATCGCTTTACGCCTGGCTCCGTCCAACGGCACGAACTGCTCGTGCGGCCAGACCAGGTCGAGCGGCTCGACCTCTTCACGTACGAACTTGTCCGCCCAGTCCAGTTTCGCTTGGTACTCGGGGTCGGTCTCGAAATCCCACGCCATGTGCGCCTCCTTGGTTACTTGGAGAATAGCGTTCTTATTGATAAAAATGCAATTCTTTTCGGGCAAAATTCTAATTCTTGATCGCCCCGACGGTCGGTGTGTGATCCAGTCAAACCTGTTGGGCTGGTGAGGTTCTCCAGCAGGCGCACCGCCCGCGTGTGGGTACGACAAATGCCGCCGACACGGGTGTCGGCGGCATTTGTCCAAGCGTGGAGGCTACGAGTTGGCGAGCTCGTAGCGTCGACGGTATTCGGCCTTGGATGTCTCGCTGATATCGACATCGGTTGCCCGTGCACGCAGGGCGCCCACGGTGGCGTCCTCGCGCTTGATGTGCTTGAAGGGATCCCAGTCGAAGAACCGGGCAACGTTTCCGAAGGTGATCTTGTCGATTTCCTCGTCGGTGAGCTTGGCGTCGACGAGTTCTTCCATCAACATCTCCGGCGAAATCGGCCAAGTGGAGTCGGAATGGGGGTAGTCGCATTCCCAGGCGATGGTGTCGATGCCGAGGCGGTCACGGTTGTTCAGTCCGCTCGGCTCGGTGATGTAGCACGCCAGGAAGTTCTTGCGCCACACGTCGGTTGCCGTCATTCCCTTGGGTAGGAAGCTGGTTCCGGTCCAGGACTGGTTGACGACGTGGCGTTCGACGCGGTCGAGCCACGGTGCAACCCAGCCGACGCCACCCTCGCTCATGGCGACCTTGAGATCCGGGAACTTCTGGAAGGCTCCGCTGAGCATCATGTCGTTTGCCGCGATAGTCGAAATGAGCGGTGTCAGAACCATCATGTCGTCGATGTTGAAGCCCTCGGGGCGCTTGACCAAACTGAAGCCGCCACCGATGTGCAGGCTCAGGACGATGTTGGTCTCGACGCATGCCTTGAAGATCGGATCCCAGTAGCCGGACTTGAAGTCGGGGTAGCCCTCACCCACTCCGTACGGAGTCTCAGGGATGCTGATGGATCGGCAACCCATCGCGGCGAGACGGTGGATCTCCTTGACGGATTCCTCCACGTCGAAGAACGGGATGATGCCGAGGGGGATGAAGCGCCCGGGGTGAGCATTCGGTACCTCACCGACGACCCAGTCGTTGAAGGCCCGAGATGCCGCTAGGGACAACTTCTTGTCCGGCAGGCTCGCAAGGTGGGTTCCGGCGAATCCGGGGAAGGTGGCAAAAAGTGTTGCGGCCAAGGTGCCGTTGGCATCCATGTCGCGTACACGCAGGTCCATGTCGTAGACGCCGGGACGCATCTCGGCGTAGCCCGTGGGATCCATGCCCCATTCTTCCTTGGGCCAGGAGACGACGGCGTTCAGGCCGGAACTGCCGACCACCGTGTCCTGGAAAAGCCAGGCCTGCACGTTGGGGTTGCGGGGGTGGGCCGTCAGCTTGGGGGCCTGGTCCATGAGGCTTTTCGGGAAGTGCTTTTCGAAGATGTCAGCCGGTTCGACCACGTGGTCGTCGATGCTGACCATCACCATGTCGTCAATGTTCATTGAGAATCCTCTCCTGCGCTGCGCAGAGATGCCCGGCAGCGGCGCCTACTGCAATGAGAATATTGTTTTCGCTATTGAGAATCAATAGCTGGACGAGCGGAGAATCACATATTCGCTGTGTCCGGTCACCGCAACACCGTGCCGCCGTCGACGTTGACGACCTGCCCGTTGATCCACTCGCCGTCATCCGACATCAGGTAGGCGACCATGCTCGAGATGTCGCTGGGTCTGCCTCCCCGTGTACTGCGAGAACGCGCGATCAACGACTGCAGCAGTTCGGGCGACGCGCCCTCCTCGATCTCTTTGGTGAGGATCAGGCCGGGAGTGATGGCGTTGGCGCGGATGCCGTCGCGGCCCCAGCGCGACGCGACGTGGCGGGCCAGGGAGTTGATAGCGGCTTTGGTTGCCGAATAGGCAGGACGCTGCGGATCACCCGTGAACGAGGCGATCGACGATGTATAGACGATCGTGCCGCCACCGCGTGCGAGGAGTTCGGGAATGGCGTGCCGGGTCACGAGCATGTGGCCGCGAAGGTTGACGGCGATGGTGCGGTCCCAGACCTCGAGGTCGATGTCGACGATATCGGTGTCCTTGGACACCGAACCCATATCTCCGGCATTGATATGGATGGCGTCAAGGCCGCCGTAGGTCCGGACGCTGAATGCCACCAATTTCTCGACTGACGTGTCGTCGGAAATGTCGAATTGTGCTGCAACGGAACGCCCACCGGCTTCGTTTATTGCCGCAGCGGTCTTTTCGGCACCTTCGAGGTTGAGATCACCGATCACGATCTGTGCGCCCTCGTTTGCCAGTCGCTGCGCGGAGGCGGCGCCGAGGCCGGTGGCGCCGCCGGCAATCAGAATGACCTTGTCTGTCAAACCCTGCACGAGGGTCTCCTGTTCTGTCGTCAAGCGATAGGGGTGACGTTGCTCGCCCGATAACGGTCCCGCAACAGGCGCTTGTACAACTTGCCGTTGGGATCTCGGGGGAGGGCGTCGACAAAATCGATACTTCGGGGGCATTTGTACGACGCGAGCGCTTTGTGGCAGTGCTCGATGAGCTCGGCGGCGAGGGTAGCGTGGCCTGCCGCTGGATCGACCAGTTGCACAACAGCCTTCACCGACTCGCCCATCTCGTCGTCGGGTACGCCGATGACTGCGACATCGGCGACGGCAGGATGCCCGGCGAGTTCGTTCTCCGCTTCTTGCGGATAGATGTTCACTCCACCCGAGATGATCGTGTGCGCCTCGCGGTCGGTCAGATAGAGGTATCCGTCCTCGTCCAGACGCCCGATGTCGCCGAGTGTGCGCCACCCGCGGTCGTTGGTGACGGACGCGGTCTTCTCGGGATCGTTGTGATATTCGAACGGCCTGCCGCCGGAGAAATACACCGAGCCGACCTGTCCGACAGGAAGTTCCGCCCCGTCCTCGCCGACGATGTGGCATTGCTGCATCGGTCGCCCGACGGATCCGGGGTGCGTCAGCCACTCCTCGGGTGTGATGGTCGAAGCGCCGACATCCTCGGTGCCCGAATAGTATTCGTGGATTATCGGCCCCCACCAGTCGAGCATCTGCTGCTTCACGAGGATCGGGCACGGCGCCGCTCCGTGTATTGCGTTGCGCAGGCTCGACAGGTCGTATCGCGCTCGCTCCTGCGGTGACAACCGAAGCATGCGCACGAACATGGTCGGCACGAACTGCGCGCTTGTCACTCGGTGACGCTCGATCAGTTCAAGGCATTGGAGTGGGTCGAAGTTCTCCATCACCACGACCGTGGCGCCGAGACGGTGCCATGACATCGAAAAGACCAGGGGCGAAGCATGATACAGCGGTGCGGGCGACAGGTACACCGCATCGGTGACGGTGTTTCCGGCCATCAGTCCCCTGGCGATCAGGACGGGGGCGGCACTCGGATCTCCGAACGCCGTTCCTGGCAACGGCTTACGCACACCTTTGGGGCGTCCGGTGGTCCCGGACGAGTAGAGCATTTCGCGGCCCTCGCACTCGTCGTCGAGTGGTGTGGCCGTCTCGCCGGCCAGCACGTCGTCGTACCGATCGAATCCGGAGATGTCACCGAGTGCCGATACCCGGATGGAAATACGCGAGACGTCGAGGCCGGCCACGACGTCGGCAAGTGCTTCGCTCGAGATCAACGCGCGGGCACCACAATCGTCGAGAACGTACTGCACCTCGAGCGGGCGTAAGTGGCGGTTGATCGCGGTGTAGTGAATGCCGGATCGCTGCGCTGCCCAGGCAATTTCGAGAAAGGGGCGGTTGTTCTCCATCAGGATCGCGATGTGGTCGCCGACGCCCAACCCGCGTGCCCGCAATGCCCGCGCAAATCGCGTCGAGCGTTCGTCGAGTTGGGCGTATGTGGTGACCTCGCCACTCGACGCCATCACGATGGCCGGGGTGTCCGGGCTCCGACGAGCGTGGTAGCTGGGTGTCATCGTCGCGGTCGTCATTGACGCGCCTCCACTATCGATCCGTTCGAAGGAGCATTGCGCCGCCGGGGGACAGGCCACCCGTAGCCGCGACAGCGACCTTGGCGCCGACGACCTGACGTTCACCGGCCTCGCCGCGCAACTGTGTGACCGCTTCGTGAATCAGCCCCATGCCGTGGGTGCGGCCGTGTGAGAGTTGTCCACCGTGCGTGTTGAGTGGGATCACGCCGTCGCGGGCGATGTTGTGGCCGCCGTCGAGGAAGTCCTTTGCTTCGCCGATGCCGCAGAAGCCCAGCGCTTCGATCCAGGACAGGCAGTTGAACGAGAATCCGTCGTAGAGTTGCGCGACGTCGACATCACTGGGGCGCATCGTGGTTCGTGTCCACAGGTGAGCAGCTGGGCCGAGAACCTGAGGCTCGTGTGTCAGTGTGCTCTGATCCCATTCGATACGTTCGACAATCTGCGTTCCGACAGCTTCGACGAGTACCGGCGGCTTGGCAAGATCGTGTGCTGCATCGATGGCGGACACGATTACTGCGACCGAAGCGTCGCACGGTACGTCGCAGTCGTAGAGACCGAATGGCGTGGTGATGGTGCGGGCCGAGAGGTAGTCGTCCATCGTCATCGGGTCGCGATAGATCGCGCTCGGATTGAGTGCGGCATTGGCTCGTTGGTTCAGCGCAATCCAGCCCAAGCTTTCGCGAGTTGTGCCGTACTTGTGGAAGTGGCGCTGCGCATTCTGCGCGAGAGTGTGTGCTGCGGAGGTCGCCCCGAACGGGAACATCCAGCTCGGGGTGCGACTCGGCGCAGGTGGGCTGATTTCGCCCAGACGCATCAATTCGTTGTGGGTGGCTTCCCAGACGGTTCGGTAGCACAGCACGTGGCGGGCAAGGCCGCTGGCGACGGCGATCATCGCCGCGATCACGGAGCCGCTGGGGCCGAAGGTTTCAATGCCGCCGTTATGCCAGGTCGGCCGGATGCCGAGAGCCGCCTCGACGCCGGTCACCCCGCCGCCCTCGCCGAACCCCCCTACCGGTCCGGCGCCGGGATAGCTTGCGAGACCGTCGATGTCGTCCATCGTGAGGCCGGCATCGGCGACAGCGCGTTCGCACGCCTGCACCGTCAGCTCCATGGGGGAGAGCATCAAGCGTCGGCCGATCTCGGACATGCCGATGCCGGTGAGCGCCGCCTTGTCCTCGAACTTCACGGTGGTGGACATCGGTCGCACGCGTCGCCGGATCTCTTCCGGATCACCCTCGGCCTGTGGCAGCGGCGCAGGTTCTGGTTGCTCGGCCGTCGGCCGGAACAACGGGAGCCACACATCCCCGTCCTGGTGGAAGACAACTTCCATGCGCATGCCCAAGTGCAGCTGCGCGGGATCGCACTCGATGACGTTGGTAGTCAGCCGAACCCGAGGATCGTCTTCGATCGCGACCTGAGCCACCACGTAGGGTGCCGGAAGCCCGGGCATGCTGAAGCGTTCGTTGACCGTGAATCCGATGAGTGTGGCGTAGCCGGAAACCACGCGCACGCCCATCTGATGTGAACGGCAGTACCTGCAGACCGGCTGCGGCGGATGGATGAGAGCCGAACAGGACTCGCACTCCTGTACTCGCAGCCGGCCATCCGCGCCGGACGTCCAGTAGAACCGGTTTTGCCGGGTCACAAGGGGAAGAGGGCGCCCCGACTCGGCTACCTTGTTCTCGTTTACCGGATCGACTACCGCGGAATCAGTCACTTACTTCAGTTTCCTTACTTCTGCGCAGTGATCGGTGCGGCGAGTCCCTGCTCGTCGACGATCAGTTGGATTTTCTCGAGGGTCTCGTCGAGGCCGGCACCGAGACGCGGGCCGGGGGTGAAGGTCGCCGGGAGGTGACGCATGCCCTGGATGACGCCGATGGAGTCGTAATGCACGGTGCCTTCGGGGTCGCACGTGAAGTCCGGCATCCGGTCGAACACTGCGACGAGCATGCGCTTGAAGACCGTTCGGGCCAGGTTCGAGCCGATGCATCGGTGTACTCCCAGACCGAAACTGAAGTGTCGGTTGGCCGTTCGTTCGAGGTCGACGGTATTCGGGTCCTCGAAGAGTTCGGGGTCGCGGTTGGCCATTGCCCAGGAGAGCCAGAGTCGATCGCCCTCTTTGAACTGCACGCCGCCCAATTCGCCGTCGGCGGAGAAGGTGCGGCCGTCGCCCGGGGTCGGGCAGAAGAAGCGGAGAAATTCTTCCGTTGCCGAGTCCAGCATGGTGTCGCGTTCCCGGCTGAGGATCTCGCGCTGATCGGGGTTCTGTGACAGCCACTCGAGTGCGTGTGACGTGAGCGCCGTTGTCGTGTCGAACCCGCCGCCGATGAGCAGGCTGAGGACTCCGAGAAGTTCGAGATCATCCGGCTTCTCGCCGTTGACGGTGGCTCGGGCGATCGCGTCGACCATGCCGGGCCTGGGGTTCTCGCGGATCTGGTGGAGATTGGTGAGGAGGTCCAATCCCATGGCGCGGTGGAGTTCACCGATCCGGGCGATGTCAGGTGAATCCGGCGGGGTGTACATAGCCGCGTGTACCGGCTCGCAGTAGACGGACCATTTGACGACGGGGATACCGAGCATTGCCAGCGTGATGACGGCCGGGACGATGTTTGCCAGATCGTCGATGAAGTCGATCTTGCCGGACTCGATCTTCTCGTCGAGGCTGGCGCGGATCACCTCGTCGATCAGCGGAACCCACTTCTTGATGGCAGCAGGAGACAGGTAGGGGTTGAGAACCGCACGGAACTCGCGATGCTCGGGGTCGTCCATTTCCAGGATGCCGCCGCGGACACCGGACGCGCGTTCCGCGGTCGGAATCATGATTCCCTTGTAACCACGACGAACTCCCTTGAGGTCGTGATCATTCGAGATGTCAGCGGACCGAGCGAGAGCGAAGACCTCGTCGCCGCCCGACGCAACCCAGTGCCCGCCGTGGGTATCGGACCAGGCCATCGGACACTTCGAGTGCATCTCTTGGGTGATGTCCAGGAAGTTGTCTCGATAGTCCGCTGCATGCCGGTCGAACTGGAATACGGGCTTCTCGTGGTTGTCTTGCGCTGGCGCATTGTCGATGCTCATGGAGCTGTCCTCTCTGGCGTCTTGGCGTCGGCGTTCTCGGAGGCGGAGTTGCTCGCAAAGATGGTGATGGCCTGCTCCGGGCAGGAATGGGCAGCTTCCCGCACCTTGTCCTCGAGATCGGCAGGAACATCGCCTTCGATGGCCGTAGCGTGGCCGTCGATGTCGCTCAGTTCGAACACATCCGGTGCAGCCATAGCGCACAGTGTGTGCCCTTGGCACAGTTCTGGGTCGACCTTCACCTTCACAATATTCCTCCTGTTTGCACGTGAATCTTTTTGTTATTCAGGCTGTTTCGACTAGCTGATAGGGGGCGGCCGGCAATGACGATGTTGATCGAACTTGCGTCGTCGACGGGCGGAAGGTGGGCACAGAACGTGTCCTTGCCGCGAGATGGGCTGGGCTGGGAAATGGCTCGGGCCTGAGTGCGTGACTCACCGGCGACGGGGCTGCCGTCGTTACAGATGAGCGTTCGAGTGTCGCATTCTGGTTCACAAGAATCTCCAATTCAATTTTGGAGAATCCTACTCTCGCTCTGACGTGGCCGCAAGATCCCGAGTAGAGACTGCTCAGGTGCAATGCAACCTTTCGGTGGGGGGTATGCGTACGACTTCACAGTTGCTACATTCACACCACCAGGATGCAATATTCTCGAATATGAGAACTCTATTTTCATACTTTAGTGAGGAGAACGGATGTCATCTCAGGAAACGGTGTCGGCCAACGAGGGCACCGCCGTGCTGGATGTCGATCGGCGCTTGCTCATCGACGGAAAGCTCGTGACAACGGAGCAGACGTTTGCGTCGATCAACCCCGCTACCGGTGAGATCCTCGGTTACGCACCGAATGCGGGTGTCGCGGAGGCAGAAGCCGCTATCGCAGCTGCGCGCAAGGCCTTCGACACCACCAGCTGGGCAACCGATGTGGAATTCCGCATCAAGTGCCTCGACCAGCTGCATCAGGCAATGCTCGACAACCTCGAAGAGTTTCGTGCGCTGACGATCGCCGAGGTCGGAGCTACCTACCTCAATACGCAAGGCAACCAGCTCGAGGCGCCCATCGGCATCATTCGCTACTACGCTGATCTCCTGCGCACCTACCCGCTGACCGAGCAGCTCGGCGAGGTAGACATCAAGGGGCAGAAGCACAATCGCTGGATCGAGAAGGAAGCCGCCGGAGTTGTCTCCGCGATCATTGCGTACAACTACCCGAATCAGCTGGCGTTTGCCAAGCTGATTCCGTCGCTCGCCGCGGGTTGCACGATCGTCCTCAAGGGCGCTCCGGACACACCACTCATCACGTTGGCGCTGGGTGAACTGATCGCCAATCACACCGACATTCCGGCCGGTGTGGTCAACGTACTGTCCTCGTCCGACGTGGAGACCGGCAAGATCATGACCACCCACCCCGACGTGGACGTGGTCACCTTTACCGGATCCACACCCGTCGGCGCGTCGATCATGGCTGCGGCAAGCGCGAGCCTGAAGAAGGTCTTCCTCGAGCTCGGCGGGAAGTCGGCATTGATTGTGCTCGAGGACGCGGACTTCGGCACGGTTGCACAGTTCGCGGCATTCTCCATCTGCTCCAACACGGGTCAGGGTTGTGCGCTCACCACCCGGTTGCTCGTGCCGCGGGAACATCACGACGAGATCGTCGCGAAGGTGGCCGGAATGATGGCGCACGTGCCAGTCGGAGACCCGACCAACCCGAAGATCTACATGGGCCCGCTCATCAGCGAGAAGCAGCGAGACAAGGTCGACGGTTTGGTTCAGCGGGCCGTCGAGGCGGGCGCGACGCTCGTGACCGGTGGCACGCGGATCGATCCCGGCTACTTCTACGCGCCGACCCTGCTGGCAAATGTCCACCCGGACAGCGAAATTGCGCAGGAAGAGGTCTTCGGACCCGTGCTCGCAGTCATCCCGTTCGATGACGACGATCATGCCGTGGAGATCGCCAACAACTCCAAGTACGGACTCTCCGGTGGCGTGCTTGGTGCCGACGACGATCGCGCGATCGCCATCGGCCGCCGTATCCGCACCGGAACCTTCAGCGTCAACGGTGGCAACTACTTCACCCCCGATGTTCCGTTCGGTGGCTACAAGCAGTCGGGCATCGGCCGTGAGATGGGTACTGCCGGACTGGAGGAGTTCCTGCAGACCAAGGCTTTTGCGACGGTGGTCAAGTGAAGCCACTCGAGGGGATCCGCGTTCTCGAGGTCGCGATGTACGGCTTCGTTCCGTCGGCGGGCGCAGTGCTCGCCGACTGGGGCGCCGAGGTCGTCAAGGTGGAACACGCCGTCACCGGTGACCCACAGCGCGGCCTTCGTCAGGTCGGTGCGTTGAAGGTCGAGGGGGATCCCAACCCCAACGTCGAGCACGCCAACCGAGGCAAGCGCAGTATCGGCCTCGACATGGGAACCGCCGAGGGTAAAGAGGTGTTGGATGCACTGATCCGCACAGCGGACGTGTTCCTCACAAGCTTCCTGCCCCAGGCTCGGACCAAGTTCGGAATCGACGTGGACGACGTCCGCGCCGTGAACCCGAAGATCGTCTACGCCCGCGGCAGTGCACTCGGGCCGCGCGGTGTCGAGTCCGACAAGGGTGGGTACGACATGACGGCCTTCTGGGCCAGGGCCGGAATCGCCGCTACCCTCACTCCTCCCGGGGTCGACGGAATGATCACCCCGCCGGGGCCGGCGTTCGGTGACACTATCTCCGGCACGAACCTTGCCGGCGGTGTTGCGGCAGCGCTGCTCAAGAGAGAACGTACGGGCGAGACCTCGGTAGTCGACGTCTCCCTCCTGGGCAGCGGCGTGTGGGCCATGGGACACGGGATTGCGTTGTCGGCGCATCTCGACCAGGCCATGGTGGCGCCGGTGCCGGGTGGTCATGGTGCACTGACCAATCCGTTGTCCGGGTTGTACCGCACATCGGACGGGCGCTTCCTTTCGTTCGTGATGCTCCAGGCCGGCAAGTACTGGGCCGATGTGTGTCGCCACATCGATCGCCTCGACCTCATCGACGACCCTCGTTTTGCCGATTCCAAGCAGATTGCCGCCAATACCGAAGCCGCAGTGGCTATTCTGCGTGAGGTACTGGGCAGCCGCACACTCGCGGAATGGTCGGAGAAGTTTGCCACTCTTGCCGGTCCGTGGGCGCCTGTGCAGGACTCGTTGCAAGTGTCGAGCGACGCGCAGGTTCTGGCCAACGAATATCTGCTCAAGGCAGGGGAACTCGAACTGGCCGCAAACCCGGTGCAGTTCGACGTCACTGCGCCCGAGCTGCGTGCAGGACCGGAATTCGCCGCTCACACAGACGAAATTCTGACAGAGTTGGGATTTGACTGGGAACGTGTCATCGCTTTCAAGATCGCGGGAGCAGTTACCTAGGAACTGTGACCACACCTGACAAATGAGGGCCGACCCGTTGGGGTCGGCCCTCATTCAGTTCTCGTGCAACTGTTCGCGGTGCTCAGCTGTTTTCGGCGTCGCGAACCGTAATTGTGCCGTCCCTGACGGCGTCGGCGATGCTCTCATGGAGCATCGGGCAGCCGTCCTTGAGTGCAGATTTCTGCCCCGACGCGATGGCGTCCTTGAACGTGTGACACCGACGTGCCGGGTCGGAGGTCCACTGAATGCTGGTGTGCTTGTACGTGTTCTTGCGAACCAGTACGCACGCGCCGCATGTCTTGCAATCGACTTCCTGCATCCCCGAGTCGAGGTATTCCTGTTTGTCCTCGACGGTCTGGGCTTCGATTGCGCCCCGCCGTTCCGGTTGCCCGGCAAAGTCCGGAGCCTTGGCCCAACGGAGGTCACGGATCGAGGCGCTCACGACTAGACCTCTGCTTCCTTCTTTGCAGCGGCTTCCTTCTCGGCCTTCTGACGGGCGAGGTTTTCCTCGACCTCAGCGTGCCAGGCTTCGTTGGCCTTGGTGGTGTCCACTTCGAACTCGAAGCGCTGCGTCATCTTCTCGGTGACGTCGGCCTTGTCGACGTAGAACTGCTCGTACCAGCGTCGTAGCTGGTAGACGGGGCCGTCCTCCTCGCAGAGGAGTGGATTTTCGATCTTGGTCTTGTTCTTCCAGATCGCGACGTCCTGAAGGAATCCTTCGCTGATGCCCTCGGTGAACTTGCCGGCCAACTTGTCGGCCATTTCGTCGGAGACGCCCGTCGGCTTCTTGACCGTCACGCCCCACTGCAGCACGAATGAATCCGGGCTGATCGGGTAGTGGCAGTTGATCAGGACGCTTTCGACCTCGTATCCGCTGTAGCTGTTCCACAGGGGATTGACCATGTACGACGGTCCGTAATACGCAGCCTCTGAGCGAAGTAGCGTATCGCCGCCGTACTGGGACGCCATTCCGATGTCGGGACGGCCCGTGGTGTTGAGGTACTGAGTGGCGATCTCACCTTCGAAGACGTTCTTGAAGTACGTCGGGAAGGCGTAGTGGATGTAGTAGAAGTGCGCCATGTCCACGACGTTGTCGATGATCTCGCGGCAGTTGGAACCCTCGATGACCATGGAGTTCCAGGTCCAGTCTGTCCACTCGTCGCTGTACGCGCCCTCGATACGAGGGATCACGATTTCCTCGGGCGGAGGATTGCCCTCCGGGTCGTTCCAGACGAAGAGCTGAGCGTTCTGTTCGAGTGTGTGCCACGCCCGGGTGCGGGCGAGCGGGGGCACGCGGCGGGCGTAGGGAATGCCGGTGCACTTTCCGTTTCCACCCCAGCGCCAGTCATGGAACGGGCACGCGATGGAATCGCCTTTGACCTCGCCTTGGGTGAGGTCACCGCCCATGTGTCGGCAGTACCCGTCGAGAACTTTGATATCGCCCTTGCTGTCGGCGAACACCACGAGCTTGGTACCGAAAGCCTCGATCGCGTGCGGTTTGCCGTCCTTGAAGGTCTTCAGAAGACCCAGGCAATGCCATCCACGCGCGAACCGTGTCTGCACCGTTCCCACGTCGATCTCGCGAATCTGCGCCATAGTGACCTCACATCCCTTCTAGCTGTTAATAGAACACGTTATAGAATGAACTCTGATTTCGCTAGATTTCGGAAGCACTTGTTACAGCATTGCGGCCCTCAATGACGCGATTTGCGACATCTCGACAGAAAAGAGAACGTGTTCTAGTCTCAAAGGTAAGTGAACTATCCGAGCGAGACAGACGGGAGCGTCGAAGTGGGTAACCATGACAGCCACGAGGTGATGCAGAAGCTCGACGCATTGTTGCCGGCACTACGTGAGCGGGCGCAGGAGACCGAGGATCTTCGTCGTATCCCTGACGAGTCCGTCAAGGCATTGCAGGAGACCGGTTTCTTCCGTCTACTGCAGCCGAAGCAGTGGGGCGGATACGAAGCCGATCCGGTCCTGTTCTACTCGGCGGTCAAAAAGATCGCGAGCGCCTGCGGATCGACGGGGTGGGTCTCCTCGATCATCGGTGTTCACAATTGGCACCTGGCGCTGTTCTCTCAGCAGGCGCAGGAAGACGTGTGGGGCAAGGACTCTGACGTTCGCATCTCGTCCTCCTACGCGCCCATGGGTATGGGTGAGGTAGTCGAGGGCGGATACAAGGTAAACGGCGCGTGGGCGTGGTCGTCGGGTTGCGACCATGCAACGTGGGCAGTTCTGGGCGGGCCGGTCTTCAAGGACGGTCGCGCCGTCGATTTTGTCAGCTACCTGATTCCCCGCGAGGACTACCAGATCGACGACGTCTGGAATGTGGTCGGACTGCGCGGAACCGGCTCCAATACCGTTGTGGTCAAGGATGTATTTGTTCCGACCCATCGCGTGCTGAGCTTCCGGGCGATGAGCGAACTGACTGCGCCCGGACTCGAGAACAACACCGCTCCCGTCTACCGGATGCCGTGGGGCACCATTCATCCCACCACGATCTCCGCACCGATCGTCGGAATGGCCTACGGTGCTTACGAAGCGCACGTCGAGCATCAGGGCAAGCGTGTTCGCGCAGCCTTTGCCGGCGAGAAGTCCAAGGACGATCCGTTTGCGAAGGTACGTATCGCCGAGGCATCCAGCGACATCGATGCAGCCTGGCGTCAACTGTCCGGCAATGTCGCCGACGAGTACGCGTTGATCCTTGCGGGCGAAGAGGTTCCGATGGAACTGCGTCTGCGAGCGCGACGCGATCAGGTCCGGGCCACCGGCCGCGCGATCGCGTCCATCGACAAGCTCTTCGAGAACTCCGGAGCAACAGCACTGCAGAACGGCACGCCGATTCAGCGATTCTGGCGCGACGCTCACGCCGGACGCGTCCACGCGGCCAACGATCCCGAACGCGCATACGTCATGTTCGGAACAGGCGAGTTCGGTCTGCCGATCACCGACACGATGGTCTAGGGGAAACGTCCGTGACAACCACCGAAGAAGTGTTCACCTACGAATCCACGTCGCGTTTTGCGCAGGTGCGCCCCGACCTGAAACTGCATTTCCACGAAGCCGGGGTAGGGAACGATCGCACCATCGTGCTGCTGCACGGCGGCGGTCCGGGAGCGTCGTCGTGGTCGAACTTTGCCCGCAACATTCCGGTGTTGGCGAAGAACTTTCACGTCATCGCGGTCGATCAGCCCGGCTACGGACAGTCGGACAAGCCGACCGAGCATCCGCAGTACTTCGTGCACAGTGCGTCGGCGCTCAACGACCTCCTGGACACGCTCGAGATCGCCGGTCGCGTTGATCTTCTGGGCAATTCGCTCGGTGGTGGCGCTGCTGTTCGCTTTGCGCTCGACTACCCGGACCGTGCCGGCCGGCTGGTCCTCATGGGGCCAGGCGGTCTGAGTGTCAATCTCTTTGCACCCGACCCCACCGAAGGCGTCAAGAACCTCGGGAAGTTCAGCTACCAGCCCACACGTGAGAACCTCGAAGCATTCCTGCGGATCATGGTCTTCGATCAGAAGCTGATCACGCCGGAACTCGTCGACGAACGTTTTGCCGCAGCCAGTACTCCCGAGTCCCTGGCTGCGGCCAAGGCGATGGGTAAGTCCTTCTCCAGCGGTGACTTCGAGCTCGGCATGCTCTGGCGCGAGGCGTACAAACTGCGCCAACGGGTGCTGTTGATCTGGGGCCGTGAAGACCGCGTCAACCCGCTCGACGGCGCACTGGTGGCGCTCAAGATGATTCCGCGCGCGCAACTGCATGTCTTCGGTGGTTGTGGGCACTGGGCGCAACTCGAGAAGTTCGACGAATTCAACCGGCTCGCAACCGACTTCTTGCTCGACGGAGGTAAGTGATGGGTATTCGATCTCTGGCATACATGCGTATCGGGGCCACCGATATGGGCGCATGGCGCGAGTACGGGCTCAAGGTTCTCGGCATGAGCGAGGGCAAGGGCGTCGACCCCGATTCGCTGTACCTTCGCATGGACGATTTCCCGGCACGTCTGGTCATCGTTCCGAACGAGTCGGATCGTCTGCTCGTCTCCGGGTGGGAGACAGCGAATGCGGCTGAGCTGCAGGATATCCGTGACAGGTTGTCGGCAGCCGGGGTTCCCTTCAAGGAGGGCACGTCGGAGCAGTTGAAGGACCGTCGCGTGGTCGAGCTGATTGCGTTCGAGGACACCTCGGGGAACTTGCTCGAGGTGTTTCACGGTGTAGCGCTCGAACATCGACGCGTCGTGAGCCCGTATGGACACAAGTTCGTCACGGGGGAGCAGGGGCTCGGACACGTCGTGCTCACCACCGATGACGACGACGCGTCGTTGCGCTTCTACCGCGACGTCCTCGGATTCAAACTGCGAGACTCGATGCGTCTGCCACCGCAGATGGTCGGCCGACCCGCAGACGGCGATCCGGCGTGGCTGAGGTTCCTCGGCTGCAACCCGCGTCATCACAGCCTGGCGTTCCTGCCGTTCCCCAACCCGACGGGCATCGTGCACCTGATGCTCGAGGTGGAGAACTCAGACGACGTCGGACTGTGCCTTGACCGTGCGCTGCGCAAGAAGGTCAAGATGTCGGCGACCCTCGGGCGCCACGTCAACGACGAAATGCTCTCGTTCTACATGAAGACTCCCGGCGGCTTCGACATCGAATTCGGTTGTGAGGGACGCGAGGTCGAAGACGAGAGTTGGATCGCGCGGGAAAGTACGGCAGTGAGTCTGTGGGGTCACGACTTCACGGTCGGACTGAAGCCGTGAGTGCCCCTGCACTCGACCCGCGGCAGTTCCGTACCGTCCTGGGCCAGTTCTGTACCGGTGTCACCATCATCACGACCGTCGACGACGGCGTGCCGGTGGGTTTTGCGTGTCAGTCGTTTGCCGCGCTCTCCCTCGACCCGCCGCTGGTGTTGTTCTGCCCCACCAAGGGTTCTCGGTCGTGGGCGGCAATCGAGAAGACCGGAAAGTTTGCCGTCAACGTGTTGGCGGAGGAACAACAGTCGGTATGCGCGCGCTTCGGTTCGCGTGAGCCGGACAAGTTCGCCGGTATCGACTGGACACCGTCGCCGTTGGGTTCACCGATCATCGACAAATCGCTCGCGCACATCGACTGCACCGTCGAAACCGTCCATGACGGCGGCGATCACTTCGTGGTCTTCGGTCGGGTCTCGTCGATGAGTGAGGTCAAGACCGAGCGTCCACTGCTGTTCTATCGCGGGCAGTACACCGGGATCGAACCGGACAAGACCGTCCCCGCGCATTGGCGGGACGACCTCGAGGCGTTCCTGACAACAACGACGGAAGACACCTGGCTGTAGGGGCCTGCGGCCTCTCTGCGCCTTTTTGGTAGTGGGGACTGCCGGAAAGGCGCACAGGGGCGGAGCCCCTACAAGGAAAAACACGTCTGGCAGAAGTCCTCACCGAACGGCGTGAGCAGGATGCTACGACGCACTATCTTGTTGGACCGGCCCGCGCGGCGCACGGCGTCGATCACCGCGGGCTGGACTTCGACGACCTGATATCGATCCGCTTCGACAGGTTCTCGAGAGAATGACACCAGCCCGAGTCGGTGCAGGTTGTTGAGGTAGGCATTCGTGCGATCCAGGTGCCGGCACCCGGCGAGATCGCCGATCATCGACAGGCCTTCGTCGATCATTTCCGACCCGACGCCGAAGGGCCGGGCTGTCCGGACGTCGACGCTCGGTTGCGCGCCCGACAATGCGAGCAGGCGCAGGATGCGTGCTTCGTCCGGTGCAATCTCGTCGAGGATTCGGTCGTAGGCGGGGTGAAGATCGTCGCGGTCGGTGACGTCGGCGGAACGGTCGAGCAGGTTGTCGCCGCGCTGGCGAAGGGCCGCGAGCATGGCCTCGGTGCTCTGTTTACCGGTGGGGCGAGCGCGCATGGCCGATCGCAGGTTCTCGGATCGGGAGGGCCCGGCACTTGCCGGTCGCTTTGTCGAAGGTTGAACGTTGGCGGCTTCGGCGGCCTCTGCTGCCGCGTCTGCGGCGGCTGCAACGATCTGCCGCGTCGCCTCGCGCGCTGTGCCCAACGCCCACCCCGTTATTTTCAGGGAAGTGAGTGTGGTGGTGGCGGTCAAGCCGACCAGGCTACGGATCAACCGCTTTTCGACGGATTCTTCGGTGGCCGTGTCGATATCCCAGTCATACGTGGGTTCTTCGCGCTGCTCACTCATTCTCATACTCCGAATATCGCGAGGTGCAGGAAACCGGCCAACGAGCCGAGTACCGCTCCGTGGACGAACAACAACCATTCATCTTGTTTGACGGCAGATCTCAGCAGTTCGCTGAAGTCTTCCGGTGACAGTTTGTTCATTTGCGCCGTGACGAATATCCGGATTTTCTCGGACTGACTTTCGGCAAAAGCCGCGTCCTCGAATACTCGTGGAACGAGGTCGAGCACTTCGGTTGTCGCGAGGCTCGGCAGACGCTTGTAGCTTTGCGAGCCGACCGTCATTTTCACGACGGATCGTGCCCATCCGACGGCGTCGTCGACGGATTCACGAAGTACCTGATCGAGCATTCGGCGGGTTCGGTCCGAGCGTGGTCCTTCGAGAAGTTCTGTGCCGATGTTCTCGAGTGTGATGACGTGATCGGCGAGCGTTTTTGCGTACCCCTCGATGATCTCGGTGCGTCGTTTGAGGAAAAGACCTTGCCGCCACGGCACCCATCGGCTGGGCGCGATGGGCTCGAAGATCATTGTGATTCCGAGGTAGTTGACGATGTAGCCGATGATGACGCCGCCGATGGGCAGGATCCACCAGTACGGCAGGAAGTGCAGTACGGCCACCAGGACAAACCCCATCGGAAACCCGAAGTAGAAACCGAAGTTCTGCATGAATCGCAGTTCTTTGTTTCCCATGGTCCGGAAAATGTCGTTGAGTAGTTTCGGGTGCGACGACAGGTACCGGATCACCATGAGTTTGGCGTCGATGAATTCGTCGATGTTCTCTTCGATGCGGTCCGTGATGGTGCGGACACTGGCTGGCAGATCTTCCTCGACCTTCCGGAAAACGGCTTCTTTCACCGGGTTCGGAAGGTTGTGCCAGAGCTGAGGATTCTCAGCGGTCATGATTCTGGTGACCACGCCGCGGACTTCGCTTCGCGAGATGGTGACCAGATGTTCGGCGATGCTGTCCGGATCGAGTTCACGGTAGAAGTCGGCGATGCTGCCCACTTTTGCCAACGATTTGTCCACTGCGATCGACGCCATTTTCTCGGCCCGGGAGGGCACAATTCCTTGCCAACCGAAGCGGCCGTCGCTGGTGATCGCCGGGATTACCTGGACCCGGCGCGGGAGCAGTGGGAACAGGATCTTGAGGCCCGGAATTCTGACTCCGTGGAATTCGAGTGGGGCGAAGAGCATCAGAACGCCCGACCAATTGGTGATGTACCCGATGATTCCCGTGAACAAAGGAATGGTGATCAACTGTTCGAGCAAGTGGTCCGGCACCGTCGCCCATCCTCCTCATATCCGAGAACCTCACGTTCGGACATGATTGCCGAAACTTCGCTCTTCGTGGGTGTTTCCTTCGCTACTACTGCGCCTTCCCAGTTGCGTCAGCATAGATCCCCGGTAATCCGGGCCGTCGATGGGTCGGAAGTTAATGTAACCTGACGTACATGGTCAGCTTTGCGCACAACACGACGACGCCGGTTTCCTTCCGGCGCATCGTTTAGCACCTGCTGACCGAACCCTTTCCGCCCCGGGAGTTATCGCCCCGGGGTTGTTCTGTTTCTTCGCTCCGATGCGCGACTCCCCTTGAACTAACTGGAGAGCTCTCATGAGCGTTGACCATCGCGAACTCGGACGCGAGCTGGAATTTTTCACCACCACCCCCATCGTCGGAGCGGGCCTTCCGCTCTGGTTGCCGGACGGCGCGATCATCAGGAGCGAACTCGAGAAGTTCGCGGCCGAGCAAGCTGCTCGGTCCGGATGCCGCGGTGTCTACACCCCGGTGATGGCGAAGAAGGAGTTGTACGAGAGATCTGGGCATTGGTCCAAGTTCTCGGAAGACATGTTCCCCGAAATGCAGATAGGTGGGGAATCATTTCTTCTTCGTCCTGCTAACTGTCCTCATCACGCACAGGTATTCGCCGCGCGCGGCCGTAGTTATCGCGAACTCCCTTTCCGCCTTCGCGAACTCGGCTCGATGTTCCGTAGCGAACTCTCCGGTGTTCTCAGCGGACTGAGCCGCGTCAGGCAGATCAATCTCGACGACGCACACGTCTTCTGCACTCGTGACCAAGTTCGAGCCGAAGTGATCGTTGCGATCGACGCGATCGAGCACTGCTACTCGACTCTCGGGATTGCCGAACGGGAATATCGGCTTTCGATCAGAGGGGCAGTGAGCGGAGGGGCAGCGGGGCAGTACCTCGGCACCGACGAACAGTGGGCCACCGCCGAGGATCAACTTCGCAGCGCACTGAATGCGCGCTCGATCGACTACGTGGAAGCCAAGGGAGAGGCTGCGTTCTACGGGCCCAAGATCGACGTCCAAGTGCGAGATGCGAACTTCCGCGAAGAAACACTCTCGACCGTCCAACTCGACTTCAACCAACCGGAGCGGTTCGGGCTCGAGTACACAGCGGAGGACGGAACCAAGGATCGTCCGGTGATGATCCATCGAGGCCTGCTGGGTTCGATGGAACGTATGACCGCGCTCTTGATCGAAAGGTTCGAAGGTCGGATGCCGCCGTGGCTGGCGCCCAACCAGGTCTCGATCCTGCCCGTCGGCGACCGGCATCAGGATGCGGCCGAGCGTCTACGGGCAGATCTCGAGGCTCGCGATGTCCGCGTGGCCGTTGCGTCCGAAGGGTCGTTGGGACGCCGCATCCGCGAGGCTCGTACTCACCGGGATTCGTACGTCGCCGTGATCGGGGACAACGAAGTGCGGGGCGGCACCGTCGACACTCTGATCCCGGCGCGGGATGAGCGGGCCGTCGTCGACGCGGGAGTGTTTGTCGATCAGGTGGTCGCGGACATCAACGAGCGTGCCCTGCTTCCGGCAGGGTTCTAGCCGACGGGAAGTTCGTGGAGCGCCCGCACCAACGGCGCGAGTTCGGGTGTCTTGCATGCCTCGTCGAGTGCGGCTTCGAGGGTGGCGTCGTGCGTCGGCCGTGCGCTTTCGAGAAGCTCGCGGCCGGACGGCGTCAACTCGGTGTAGATGCCTCGACGGTCGTCGGCGCACAGGATTCGGGTCAGTAGTCCACGATCTTCGAGACGGTTGACCAATCGCGTCGTGGCACTGCTGCTCAGCGCGGCAGCGCGAGCCAGCTGGGCCATGCGCATGTGCCAGCCGTCTTGGCGGCTCAACGCGTCGAGGACTGTGTATTCGACGACGGACAGTTTGTGCTCACGCTGGAGAGCGCGTTCCAATTCGGTGTCGAGGGCGCCGTGCAGCGCTGCGAGCGTGCGCCACCCTTGCGAACGGATTTCGACGGCGTCGTCGGCGATCCCCATGTGATTCTCCTTGTCCGATTCCTGCCGCTCCAGGTTACCAGCTTGCGCATGTAGCGCGCGCGTGCAACTATTTATAGCGCGCGTGCAACTACTGCACACGCCCGCTAACGGCTTACGCGTAAATCTGTGAAAGGAACATCGAGATGCCATTGGGTCTCATTGCCCTCGCTATGGGCGGGTTCGGGATCGGCCTCACCGAATTTGTCATCATGGGCCTGCTGCCCGAGGTCTCCGCCGATTTCGAGGTCACCGAAGCCGTAGCGGGCTACCTGATCTCCGGCTACGCACTGTCCGTCGCGATCGGTGCAATTCTGGTGACCGCGGCCGTCATCCGGTTCGAGCGCAAGAAGGTCCTACTCTCGCTGATGGTGCTGTTCATCATCGGCAACCTGATGTCCGCGCTGGCCCCCTCGTACGAGGTGATGATGGGTGGGCGCATCGTTGCGGCCCTGTGCCACGGCGCGTTCTTCGGCATCGGATCGGTGGTCGCCGCCGGAATGGTCGCACCGGACAAGCGTGCAGGTGCCATCGCAATGATGTTCTCCGGGTTGACCATTGCCAATGTTCTCGGCGTTCCGTTCGGCACGATGCTCGGCCAACAGTTCGGATGGCGCTCGACATTCTGGGCGATCACCGTCATCGGCATTGTCGCGCTGATCGGGATCGCGGCTCTGGTGCCTACGACGCCGGCACCAACGGCGGGCGGCGGCCTGCGCGGCGAACTCGGAGCCTTCCGCAACAAACAGGTGTGGCTCTCGATCGCGATCACGATTCTCGGCTACGGCGGAATGTTCGGCGCGTTCACGTACATCGCGTTCACTCTCACCGAGGTGAGTGGCTTTGCAGCGTCCAGTGTTCCGTGGTTGCTGATCCTTTTCGGTTCCGGTCTGTTTGTCGGCAACGTCCTCGGTGGGAAGGCTGCCGACCGTTCGCTGACGAAGGCGCTGGTCTGGATTCTCGCGATCTTGACCGTCGTTCTGATCGTGTTCGCGGCGACTGCAGAGAGCAAGGTCATGACCGTGATCTCACTGTTCTTCATGGGCGCCTTCGGTTTTGCGACGGTACCCGGGTTGCAGATGCGGATCATGAACTACGCATCGGAGGCACCGACTATGGCGTCGGGCGCCAATATCGCCGCGTTCAATGTCGGAAATGCATTGGGCGCGTGGCTCGGTGGTCTCACCATTGCCGCGGGGCTCGGCTTCACCTCCCCGATCTGGATGGGAGCCGTTGTCACCGTGGTCGGTTTGGTGGTGCTGCTCCTCGCGTCGTCGATGGACAGGTCGGAGAAGGCTCCCGAGCGGGACGGCATACTGGTCGGGTAGTGCCGGGTTGTCCGGGTCTGTACCACCACTTCACCTGAGCGAACGTACCTTTCAGCGCATCCAAGGCGGCGAAAGGTACGTTCGCTCAGTCGGGCATGAGCCCGCAGCAGCTGACTTCCAGCATCAGAACTTGATCAGATCGCCCACGAAGATCTGGTCGGGATCGGTGATCCACGCATTCATGGCCCACACCTCTTGCCAATTCTTCCCTCTTGCCGAAGCGAGGTCGAACAGCGTATCGCCTTCGGACACGGTCACCGTGTCGTCGACTGCCGATGTGGCAGGCTCTGGTGCCGGAGCATTCAACGCGGGTGCGAATGTCGGTCCGGGATTGGCGCTAGCCCCGGTATCGCACGCGCCTGTCGACTTCAGGAAGGCGACGGGATCGACGGCGCCGCCGCTGTGAATGCGCAGATGCAGATGCGGGCCGGTCGAGCTGCCGGTATTACCCGTGGCACCGATTTCGTCGCCGGCCTCGACGTGAGCGCCTTCACCGACCCACGTTTCGGAGAGGTGGCCCATCTGGATCTGCTCGCCGGTATCGGCTTCGAGCTGGATGTAGGTTCCGTATCCGCCGGGGTCATATGGTCCGGCAACCGAGATCGTGCCCGACGTCGGGGCATGGAGGACCGTTCCGACGTTGACCGCGAAGTCCGCTCCATCGTGTCCGGCGTGGAACCCCTGCGAGAGCACCCCATCTACCGGCCACTCCCAACTGCAGCTGTTACCAGCATGAAGAGGGGCTACGTGGATGGCTTCTTCGGCAGAAGGCGGTGTCGATGAGATCACGTTGTCCGAACCAGGGGTGACTCCACCCCAGCCGAGGTGTGTGCCACACACCGGCCACGCACCGATGCCCTGAGCGTCGAGTGTTGCCTCCGCTGCTGCGACTTGATCCGCGACCGACGCCATGTCAGCACGGGCCGGTGCATCGGCTGGCTTGTAGGCATCCCACGTCGACTGCGTGAACTGCAGTCCGCCGTAGAACCCGTTGCCCGTGTTGATGCTCCAGTTTCCGGAACTCTCGCACATGGCCACTTGCGACCAGTCGTGTGCGCTGGCTATGCCCGTGTTGGCGAAGGTGCCGATGGCTGTCAGAGCGCCTGCTCCGGCAGCGAGTGTGATGAATCGTGTGGCGTGAGAACGGTGGTGTTTCCTGTGTTTTCCCATGATCTTTTCCTTGATCGGTGTCGGCAATCTCGCGGCACGCAGCGGTGATCAACTGCTGAGCAGCGTGGTGTACGAGATCGCCCATGCTGGAAGGCGATTGAAGATGAGTTGACAACAAGTGCGCCAACAGTTCTCGCTATCCGTGGACAATTATTTGCATTGACCGAATTGGTCAGGCCAATTTCTTTGTTACAGAGCGCCTCTCGAGTGAAGAGAGAGCGTGCCGATAGTTCCTTCCGGTTTCATGGTCACGATTTGTGAGTCACGCCTAGGTTGTTGCCTCGCCCACATGCGTACAACGGCCCAATTACCTGGTGGCATACCTGTTTCGCGGATTACGCCAATTTTTGACAAGTCGAACCAAGCCGACCGGTACCACGTTTTTCAGGGCAACTGGTCGATGAACTCCGCGTTGGCCGAATGGGTGGCCTTGCTGGTATTGCCGGGTATTCAACTGTGCCAGAAGGATTCTGGGTGGACCATCATGTCCTGGGAAAGTTAGCAGCGGGTCTGGCGCGAGCGGGCTGAGGAAACGGACTGACCGAGTTGCCACTGGTTCACGGCGCAGAAACTATTGATCTCTCACGCGGCATTATTGTCTTCGGCCAGTTCAGGGGCGGGTGAGAAATCATTTTCGTAGTGCGAGCGGCGTCGCTTTGGCGGGGTAGGTCTACGGCAAAGCTACACGTCAAACAGGTTGGACCCTCGGCATTGATTGCGAAGGTAGTGACGCGCGATGACCCGAAAACAGGTACCCGAATGGGTCATTCGACCCGTGTGAGGAGAAACGCCGGATGCCAGAGTGGAGCACACGGATTCACCCGAAGCTGTTCCACAATAGAAAACTTGCGACACGCCTTGCGCTCCCAGTGATCGATTGGCGCAACCCTTGTGAGGGATCTGTGTCGCACCCTGAGGGTCGCAGTCTGCGCCCGGGGATGAGCCCTCCTGCGGAGCCCCGACAAAGGTGGCACCGCAGGAGGGCATTCAAACGCGTTCGCGCAATGAGGCAGACGCCGTCAGATGGTTGTCGCCTCACCGAATGTCATGGAGAGGTTGGTGATCGTGGTTGTCATCAAAGCTCGTTTCGGCAGGCCGAGCCGTCGTAGTTCGGCGGCCATCGGGTGGGTGCCAAGCTGGAGCTCCGCACCACCAGGGCGAGATTTGACGCCGGTGGGAGCCATGTCCCAGGACGTACAGCGGGTGATGCCGTCGAGATGTGAATATGCGGCAAGTGACATGTTTGCTCCCGAACCGGGAACGCTCACTCCGGGCTTCACGCTCAACTGCGCGATGAGTTTGCCGTCGTGAGATACCGAACCGCGTTTGACGGATCCGACATGCTCGGTATCGAACTCCGCCATCACCTTCGGGAATCCCCAGATCTCACGGCCGGCGGCCTTGGTGAACTCGCCGTCGACGGGCAGTTCATGGATGAGGGCGCCCGCTGTGCCGGACGTGAGCGCGCGAAGGTCGCCCAGCACCGAAATTTCCGGTGGAGCGGTATGGCTACGCACCATGTATGTCACGCCGAATTCGTTGTACGGTCCCAGATCTCCGTCCACGTAGTCGACAAATACCAGTCCGCACAGTGCGCGCCCCGGGCGGAATTGCAGAACGGTCAGTCCGGTGTGGTTGATGATCGACTGGGCAGTAACACTCGGAACGGAGAACATCGCCATGAACGCGGAGGCGGTACGGACTTCTACGGGCATCTCGACGGTCTTGCCCAGGATGGTATAGCTCATGCGACCACCCCGCGGAGTCCGTCGGCGCCGTACACGGATTCGAGCATCGAGCGGAAATCCGGTCCGCGACGCAGCATTTGACCGCCGTCGACGTTGATGATCTGTCCGGTGATCCACGTGGAGTCCGGTCCGAGGAGGAATGTCGCGAGTGCTGCGATGTCCTCCACTTCGCCGACACGTGCGAGGGGAGTGTTGGCCATGTAGTCGTCGAGAATCGGTCCACCGTCGGTGATGAGCGCGACCAGATCGGTCCGGGTGAGGCCGGGACGAATCGCATTGACTCGAATATTGCTGGCACCCAGTTCATCTGCCGCCAACTGTACGAGATGGTCGACGCCGGATTTCGACACTCCGTACGCTCCGAACCATCGATGTGTGTTGCTGCTCGCGATCGACGAGATCGCCACGATGGAACCACCGCCTCCGGAGACGAGGGCACGTGCGCCGTGCTTGATCGTCAGCATCGTGCCGGTTACGTTGAGGTCTACCGTGCGGCGCCACGCATCGACGTCGAGTTGGGTCACCGGGGCGATGGTTTCGTTGCCACCGGCGCAGGCAACAACGCCGTCGAGTGTTCCCGTTGCCTCGACCGCGGATGCGACTGCAGCGATGACCTCGGCTTCGACGGTTATGTCGGTGGGTACAGCAGTGACGGAGCCGGACCCGTAGCGGGCACGAATCGAGTTGGCCGCAACATCGAGTTTGTCCTTGTTTCGTCCGCAGATCGTGACGTGGGCACCGGCTCCGGCGAGCGCACCGGCAATGCCGAATCCGATGCCGCTTCCGCCGCCGGTCACAAGTACCGATCTGCCTGCAAAGGCGGTGTTGTCGCCCATGTCCATCTCCCGGTTGTCGTCTGCGCGGTGTACACGGATCGAGGTGCGTCGAAGAACTTCGGCAATAACGCCCCGAGCTCTATAGGAACAGGTTCTACTTGTTGAGGCAAGGGTTTCTCGAGAGAGGACGGCGAGATGGCGAATCGGCCGAACTTCGACCTGATCGACGGGCGCTTCTATTCCGGTGACCTCGGCGATGTGCGCGACGCATACGCGTGGATGCGTGAGCACGAACCCGTGTACCGAGATAGCGCGAACGGCATCACCGCCGCTGCAAGCTACGCCGCCGTCATCGCGGCCGAGCGAGACCCTGCGTTGTTCTCCAATGCCGGCGGCATCAGACCCGAAACCGGTCCGCTTCCGCAGATGATCGACATGGACGATCCAGAGCACCTCACGCGTCGACGCCTCGTCAATGCCGGATTCACCAAAAGGAAGGTCGAAGCAAAACGCGATCGGATTCGACAGATCTGTGACCAGTTGATCGATGCTGTCTGTGAGAGCGGGGAAGCGGACTTCGTGGCCGATCTTGCCGCGCCGTTGCCGATGGCGGTCATCGGCGACATGCTCGGTGTGCGTCCGCAAGAACGCGCGGTGTTCCTGCGGTGGTCGGACGATTTGGTGAAAGCGCTGGGTAGTAACGCTTCCCCAGAGCAACTTCAGGCGATGATGGCGGCGTACGTCGATTTCACCGAGCACATGACCCGGACGATCAGGGAGCGTCGGTCAGCCCCAGCAGACGACTTGATCAGCACGTTGATTCACAGCGAGATCGACGGAGAGGCGCTGTCGGACCAGGAAATTGTCAACGAGTCGTTGTTGATTCTGATCGGCGGCGACGAAACAACGCGCCACGTGCTCAGCGGAGGGATGGAACAACTACTGCGCCACCCCGATCAGTACCGAACGCTGGCCGCCGACCCGGAGATGATTCCGTTGGCGATGGAAGAGATGCTGCGATGGTCGTCGCCGATCAAGAACATGGCCCGCACACTTACCCGCGACACGGATTTCTTCGGTGCGCGTCTGAAAGCGGGAGAGAAGATGCTGCTGCTCTTCGAGTCGGCGAACTTCGACGACGCTGTGTTCGTGGATGCGCCGCAGTTCGATATCGGTCGGACACCGAACCCACACGTCGCGTTCGGGTTCGGCACGCATTTCTGCTTGGGTAATCAGCTGGCGAGGCTGGAAGGAACGATCATGTTCGAGCAGCTTTTCCAGCGTTTACCGGGGATGGAACTGGCGACGGACGCACCACTACCGCGTCGCGCCGCCAACTTCGTGTCCGGCATCGAATCGATGCCGATACGATTCCCGCTCGCCAATCCGCTACCCGGGTAGTTGGCAGTTGGGCGCTGCCGCGTCCTCGGACAAGGGACTGCCCGTGGGGTTGACGTAAACGACAAGGAGAACCAGGGGAGTGGTCTGCGAATTGTTGCCGATGTGAACGTGATCCGATCCGCTCGGTTCGATGAGGGTGTTACCGGTCTGATAGATGCCGTCGACCGAGCAATCGGATCGGTAGTGGCTCAAGGTGCCGCCGGCAACGGCGGCGTACAGAACACCGTCGTGAAAGTGCCAGCCGGTGGATCCACCCGGGTCGACAGTGATTTTGCGCAGCACATAGTCCTTGTCGCCGAACGTCACCTGCCCGAGGATTTCGCCGTGCACCCCGGTGCTCGGTGTCGCCGACGCGACGGTGGGAGTCACCGCAAGACCGCAAGCTGCAGTCAGAGCAAGTAGAACTCGATGTCGTATACGCATGAGCAGGCCTCTCGAATGGGTGTGCTCATGAGTGTCCCCCGGCAATGCTTGAATTGTCGGATATTAGGGACTGTGGTTGTAAACAGTCAGGAGTAATACGCGGACAACGCAGTTGGTACGTGAAGTTCTGTTTCGGCCAACCCGTTCCTCGTCCGGAACGTTGCCTCCGAGGTGATGTCCGTGGTGTCACCCGTGCTCGGTGTTGGGTTTTCCCGAGTCGGGACGATTGAACGCATCAGTTGCGGCACGGTGGTGCAGATCCGTCACCGTGGAAATCTGCTTGGATACCAGTGCATTGAGTTCGCGATGCTGGTCCTCGGTCTCGCCGGCCGGGATATCGCGCAGAACTTCCCACATTGCGCTTTTTCCGCAGAGCGCGGTTCGCATGACTTCCAGGGCAGCTAGTTTGACGAGACGGGACTGCCACAGTGCATCGATGTGAACCAGTTTTCTCAGCCGATTCAATCCCGCATCGATCACCGGATAGCGAGGTAGCGAAATTTCCTGAGTGTCTTCGATCAGTTGCAATAACTGTCCGATTTCGTACTCCAATTCGTTCGGCAGCGAATCCAGCCGTCCCTCCGCCCACGATCCGTAGGAGTCGACGAGCGATCTCGCGAGCTGTAGACCCAACATTGCACCACAGAGGTGTGTGACCAGGTAGGCCGTGGCGATGTGTTCCTCGGATGATCGAGATCGATTTCCGAACATGTTCGCCCTTCCTTGATGCTGTGTGCAGTGTTTTCCTTCGCGAGATGCTCGCGATCAGCTGAACGCGGTGGCGCCGATTTATGCGTGGAGCACGGCATATGTGGGATTGTGCTTGCTGATTCTTCGTTTGCCGACAGTGGCTTCAGGGTATTCCGAGAGTGGTCATCGCGGTAGAGCAACTAGCCGTGTGTATCCGTCGATACTACAGTCGCGCGCGACTTGTCGGGACTTGATCGAGCGGCCCCTGGTTCGCGCACGACAAGGAGTGGAATCATGTTTCGTCAGAATGCATCTCGGCACGAGAGGCATGAATCGTCTGCAGGCGATGCAGCCCCGGCAAATGACTACGCAGCCTCTGATCGCGCGGCGGTGCCGGTTCGAGAAACAACGCCTGGTCGGATGTGGGTGCCTCGCACCCGTGGTGCTGTCAGTGGCCTGGCCCTGATTCTGCTTGGACTCTGGGGAGCGTTGATACCGTTTGTGGGTCCGTACTTCTCGTTTTCTTTCACGCCAGATGAGGCGTGGACCTGGACTTCCGCCCGGGGTTGGCTCGAAGTGTTGCCGGGTGCAGTGACCGTGGTTGGCGGGATCCTGCTCTTGTTCAGCGCCAACCGCGCCGTCGCCGGCTTCGGCGCGTGGCTCGGTGTTGTCGGCGGCGCATGGTTCATCGTCGGACCGGTGCTGGCGCCCGTGCTGCACATCGGAGACCCTGGAAGCCCGACAGCAACCCGGCCCGGATTTCAGGCATTGCAACAGCTGGCGTTCTTCGAAGGCCTCGGTGCGGTGATCCTGTTTTTCGGCGCGGTCGCTGTCGGGCGTCTTTCCCTGCGAAGTCATCGAGACGTGCGACGCGCGCAGCGACTCGCAGATACGCACGTTGCAGATACACCAGCCCCATGACGGCAAACTTCGACGGCATCATGAAGGCATGATGCCGTCCACCCATTTCTTGCCGTTTGCCTGTCCCAGGCGAAGCTGAATCTGCTTGTCGAACATAGTCATCAGTGGAAGTGGCTCGATCATCCCGCCATGGAGCACGCTCAGCGAATTGCTGCCACTCCACTTTCGCTCGCAACGAGTGTTCTCGGCGGAATCGCCGCCGGTGCTGTGTTTCAACAAGTTTGGAAGCGTGTCGCGCACGAGGGCGAAGCGCCTGACCCGCACGATCTGACCAGGTCAAGCAAGGAGGTTCTCATTTCCGCAGCACTGCAGGGAGCAATTTTTGCAGTGGTCAAAGCGGCAGTGGATCGCATGGGTGCAAAAGGCTACCGCGCACTCGCACATGAGAATCCGGTCTGACTTCGGCTTCACCGCGACCACACCGACGACGGTAGGGATAGATTGATGAGCGAACAGCTACTGAACCGGCTTCCGAAGAATTTGGCGAGGACCGGAGCGTTTACCACCCTCACGGCTCTCGTCGGGTCTGCGGCCGGCCGTAGCCCCGAAAAAACATCGTGGTTCAGGAACTTGCGCAAGCCGGCATTTCAACCGCCGGCCGTTGTTTTTCCGGTCGTATGGACCGCCTTGTATGCCGATATTGCTGTCAGTTCCGCCATTGCACTTGATCGACTCCAAGAGGAGGGAGACCGTGCCGATGAACGAAGGTTGGCACTGGCACTACTGGCTAACCTCGCCGTCAATGCAGGCTGGAGTTGGGTCTTCTTTCGCTCACATCGACTCGCTGCTGCACCCGTCATCGCGGCAGCCCTAGCTGTCAGTCGTTCTGATCTGGCGATGCGAGTTGGGCGCGTCGACCGCTCTGCGGGCCTTGCACTGGTTCCGTATCCGCTGTGGTGCTCGTTCGCCACAGTCCTCTCTGCTGCAATCTGGAGAAACAATCGCTAAAAGTAGGATTGCGAGATGCACAAAGTTGCTAGTCGACGCCGGAGTGGAGCGAAATCGACTGCAACAGTTTTGGAATCGTAATGTGTCTCAGAAACCCGTCTCACCTTCTTCGGTGCCACCAGAGCGCCAGGAACACGTTTTCTACGTTGATCGGGACGGTGACGGCGCAGATGGTTGGGGATGCTTCTGATTCGCGGCGACAAGTCGTATGAACCACGAAGCGATTGCGCCGTACGACAGTGCTGATGCTCAAGATTTCAATCCAGATCTGTTGCTACGGAATCATTCTCGAACCGGTTGCGGGTGGGGTCAGGTTGCCGGCTGACGATGCCTCTTACCGCATGCTTGGATGCACACGGAGGATGCGGTCGTCCTCGGGACCCGGTTCGCCGCGGCCATCGGTGTTGTTGGTGATGAGCCACAGGTCCCCGTCCGGGGACTCGGCGACATCGCGGATGCGGCCGTACTCGCCGCTGAAATAGTCGGTCGAAGTGGCAGGGTGGGCGCTCGGGACAGCTCGCAGGACCTGACCGCGGAGATTGGCGATGAACAGTGTCCCTTCAATGTTGACCATGCCACTGGGGCTGGCCTCGCTGGGCTCCCACTGCTGTACGGGGTCGGTGAAACCGTCGGTGTCGGCGATGCCTTCGACAGTAGGCCACCCGTAGTTGCTGCCGGGGGTGATGATGTTCAGTTCGTCCCAGGTGTCTTGTCCGAATTCGGTGGCGAACATCGTTCCGTCGTCAGACCAGGCCAGACCCTGAGGGTTGCGGTGCCCGTAGCTGTAGGTGAGTGAGTCCGGGAACGGGTTGTCTTCGGGGACATCACCGTCGGGGGTCATCCGTAAAATCTTCCCGGCAAGGGAGGCTGGGTCCTGCGCGGTGCCGCGCTGTCCGGCATCACCTGTTGCGGCGTACAGCATTCCGTCGGGGCCGAACGCGATCCGTCCGCCGTCGTGCCATCCGGCGGCCGGGATCTGATCGATGATGGTCTGTGGTTCGCCGAGCGAGAGTGATCCGGCTGTTCCAGTCACGGAATACCGCTGGATGCGGTTTCCACTCGATGCTGTGGAGTACGCGTACAGCCGACTCTGATCGTCGACCGCCATACCCAGGAGACCACCTTCGCCGCTGCCGGTGACGCCTGTGACCGTTCCGATTTCGCGTGCGGTGCCGTCTTCTGCGATTTCGAGGATGCGTGCGCTGTCGCGTTCGCTGACCAGGGGTGTGCCGTCGAGGAACACCACCGAACACGGGGCTTGCAGGTTTGTCGTGACGTGGGAGGGCACGGATGTCCCGAGAGACGGGTGCGCCGTTGAGTGAGAGGAAGTAGAGGTCGTCGCGGAGGGTATGGGCTGCGCGGTGCACGAGGCAAGGAGAGCGCCCACAGTGAGTCCTGCGGCGATAAATGTGTACCGGGATGATGTGCGGGTCATAGCTCTCCATGTTTGCCGCGGATTCGCGGTCGGTGTGGATGGTCAGGATGGGTGTCGCCGTCACGTTGTCGCCGCGAGGCGGGGGCCGTTGTGTGCGGCAGAGTTGTTCGGATTCGTTTTCGAAATCAATAGTGGCGAAGTATCTCTCGGGGTTCAGCACATCTGGCAGCCTGTGCCCGTGGGCAGAAGTTTGTTGGCTCGGTATCTACTGCTGGTGGACCACTTCGGCGGTGACGTCTCCGCCCTCGAGGCGGCTCAGCTGCTCGACGGATCCGTCGTAGGTGCCCAGGTGAATGGTCTGATCCGAGTAGCCGATGCCGTCGGTGTCGTAGTAGAAGCCGATATTCCCCCACGGTGCGTAATAGATGAGATCACCGTCCTCGGGGTCGGATCCAGGCGAGCGGTCTGTCTCCAGTTTTCGGGGCAGTTGGCTGATCTTTTCCCTTCCCGCGAATTCTTCGACTGACAATGTGAGTGGAAGCATCGAGAGGAAATCACGGGTTGTGGGATTGTCCGATTCGATCGTGACGTCGACTGCAGTTTCACCCGAGGTGAAGCGCACTACGGTTCCTTCGGCAGAACTGCTAGCAGAAGCGATGCCAGGTGGGAAGGTGGCGGAAATTGCCGACGTCGAGGAGGCGGGCCCCGCAGGGGTCGTGCATCCGGCGGCGGCGAACACGATTGCCGCTGATCCTGTGATGAGGAGCTTTCGTCGCATCGTTTTCCTTCTTCTCGGTTGCAGTTCACAGGTTCGGCCCGCAGTGAACGGGACCATCGCCTAGGTGTGGCCGAAGTTCTGCCCTCCGGCCACACCGGAAACGTGGGGTCTAGACGAGGGTCGCAGTATCGATGACGAACCGGTACCGAACATCGGAGGCAAGGACGCGTTCGTAGGCATCGTTGATCTGATCGGCGGCGATGAGTTCGGTTTCGGGAGCGATGCCGTGCTCGGCGCAGAAGTCGAGCATTTCCTGGGTCTCGCGGATGCCGCCGATCGCAGACCCGGCGAAGGAGCGTCGCCCCAGGATCAGCGAAAATACGTTCACCGGAAGCGGTTCCGGCGGTGCGCCGACGTTGACAAGGGAACCGTCGAGCGTCAGCAACTTCAGGTAGGAGCTGATATCGATTTGTGCGCTGACGGTGTTCACGATCAGATCGAAGGTGTCTGCGAGATCGAGGAACGTTGCCGGGTCACTGGTGGCGTAGTAGTGATCTGCACCTAGACGCAAGCCGTCGTCCTTCTTGCTCAGCGTCTGGGACAGGACGGTGACATCGGCCCCCAGCGCGTGTGCGATCTGGACGGCCATGTGGCCGAGTCCACCCATCCCCACGATGGCAACTTTCTTGCCGGGGCCGGCGCCCCAATGTTCGAGTGGTGAGTAGGTGGTGATGCCGGCGCACAGCAGTGGGGCGGCCGCTGCGAGGTCGATGCTCACCGGAACGCGAAGGACGAAGTCTTCGTCGACGACGACGTGGGTGGAGTACCCGCCCTGGGTGATCGTGCCGTCGCGGTCCACGCTGCCGTAGGTCGCGATGTTGCCTTCGCGGCAGTACTGCTCATCGCCGCCACGGCAGTTGACGCATTCGCGGCACGAGTTGACCATGCAGCCGACACCCACACGATCACCGACGGCGTGCTTGGTGACGGCGCAGCCCACTTCGGTGACGATGCCGACGATTTCGTGGCCGGGGGCGAGGGGGTAGTTCTGGGGGCCCCAGTCTCCGCGGACGGTGTGGATGTCCGAGTGGCAGATTCCGGCGTACTTGATTTCGATGAGCACGTCACTCGGGCCGACGTCGCGGCGTTCGATGTGTGTGCGGCGTAAGGGTTCGGTTGCAGACGGGGCGGCGTAGGCGGTGACGGTGTGCATGTTCTATTTCCTGGTGTGTGGTCAGTCGGATGAGTGTGACGGTGGGCTATCGGGCGGGGAATGCTGTGCGGCGGGCAGTGAATGCGATGGAGACGGCAATTGCGGTGAGCCCGATCATGAGGAAAGGCAGGGCCATTCCGTCGAAGGTGCTCACGAGTACGGCACCCAGGACTCCGGCCGCGAAGATGGCGACATTGAACGCGACCCCGAGCATGGAGTTGGCGATGTCTGCGTTCTCGCCGCTTGCTGCGCTGATGGCTGTTTGCAGCTGTGGCGCCGCGCCGCCGAAGGCGACTCCCCAGAGAACAACGGCGACGAGCACCGCAGCGGGCGAGTGGCTTCCGGCAACGAAAACTACACCCGCGGTGAGGAAGAGGAAGAGGCTGCCTAAAATCAGTGGCCGAGGGACACGGTCGATGAGGGCGCCGGTGATCGCGATGCCGATCAGTGCGGAAACCCCGAACACCATCAGAGCCACGTCTACGGAGATCGGCACATTCGCGGTCCGTAGATAGGTCGCGATGTAGGTGTAGAGCGTGTTGTGCGCGAGCATCCATGCAAAAATGACGACGAGTATGACGGTGACGCCGGGAATGGCAAACACCCGCACGAGGGGGACGCGTGATTCCGCAGGTTGCCCTGGGGCGTCGGGAACGATCGTCAGGGCGAGGACGGCGGTGACAATAGTCAATACGGAGATGACTCCGAAAGACCAGCGCCAGTCGAATGTTGTGCCGAGCCACGATCCGAAAGGCGTTCCTATGGCCAAGCCGAGGGGTGTGCCGATCGAGGCAATGGTGAGGGCTCGCCCGGCAAGTTCCGGGGCGGTGATGCGGCGTGCATATCCTGCGAGCATTCCCCACACCAGACCGGAGAAAGCACCGGCTGCGAACCTCGCCGTCAACGTCGCCGCGATATCCGGGGAGAACACGGCGATGGTGTTGGCGATCAGGAATCCCAGGATGCCGACGAGGAACACAGGTTTGCGTCGCATGCCGCGGGTGAATGCTATGGCCGGGATGGTGAGTACCACGGTACCCAGAGCGTAGGCGCTGACCAGCTGTCCCGCGGTCCCTTCGGCGATGTTGAGGCCGCCCGCGATTTGCGGCAGGAGCCCGGCGGGCATCGTTTCGGTGGTGATGAGGATGAACCCCATGAGCGCCATGACGAGCAGTGCATGCAACGGTAGGCGGCCGTGTGGATACGACGAGTCCACGAGTCTGGCCGGCATCGATGTGGTTGGCTCGACGATACCGTCGTTGGAAGTGGATTGCATTAGTACGCTTACGGTTTCGATCGACTCGGTGTCTGAATTCAAGGTGGGTTCGTTTCTTCCTTGTGGACGGCCGCTGAAAGTCGCAGGCGAGACCTTCGTCTCTCGATCACCAGCACACCACTCATTGCGCATAGCAGGGAGTCCCGGTTGGTGGGGGTACTACAAGGGACTCCCTCGACACCGGGACCTCGACTAGCGTCGACGTATGGACAATCGAGCGGAAGTCCGGGAATTCCTGACCTCACGTCGCGCCCTGGTCACTCCGGAACAGGTCGGACTCCCAGCGGGAACCAACCGGCGGGTCGAGGGGCTTCGCCGCAGTGAGGTCGCGACCCTGGCCGGTGTGAGCATCGAGTACTACACACGGATAGAACGCGGCGCAATCAGCGGCGCCTCACCCGAGGTGCTCGACAGTCTCGCCAAGGCACTGTGCCTTGATGATGCCGAGCGGGCGCATTTGTTCGATCTCGCCCATGCAGCAAGTCCCGTGGCCAGGCCCCCGCGGCGCCGCAATTCGAAGACGTGGCTGCCGCACCAGAGTCTGCAGTGGGCCCTCGACGCGATCACCGCCGGCCCGGCATTTGTCCGCAACGGACGCATGGACATCCTTGCCGGCAACATGCTTGCCCGAGCGTTCTACGGGGACGTCTACGACATGCCGGGCCAGCCGCCGAACATCGCCCGGTACACCTTCCTCGACGAGCGGGCACGAGACTTCTACCCCGACTGGGACCTCTTTGCCGAGGTGACGGTTGCCATCTTGCGCACCGAAGCCGCCCGCGACCCACACAACAAGGAACTTCACGACCTTATCGGCGAGCTCAGCACCCGTTGTGAAGACTTTCGTCGTCGGTGGAGTGCACACAATGTCCGACACCACGGCACCGGGTCAAAGACCTTCCACCACCCAGTTGTCGGTGAACTCACCCTGGCGTACGAGGGCCTCAAGATGGCGGCCGAACCCGGCCTGACACTGACCATCTACTCCGCAGAGCCGGGCTCCGGATCCGAACAAGCGCTGCGACTGCTCGCCTCATGGGCTGCCAGCGAATACGGTGCTCCGGTTCCCGCTTCGCCGGCAAAGGAATCCACCGGCCACTGACTCCGGGATGCACTTTGCTACATACCGGATCGCACACCGATAGTCGGTCAAGTCTGGGACAGAGCCGGCGACCTCGGTTCGCGCTGATCCCTGATTGACACGCCTCACGTCGGCTCCGGGCGTCAGTAGGATTGCGTGATGCACAAAGTTGCGAGTCGACGCCGGAGTCAGCCGCCGCCCGCGCGGTTCTTGTTCGAAGCTCTGATCGATCCGCATCGGGAGCCCGTTCGGCACTGGCTCGATTTGCGGGACAACGAGATTGAGCCGAGGATTATCGAGGCGGTTGAACCGGAGTTGGTGGTCTGGTCTTCGATCTGGCCCGACCGCCCCGATGCGATAATCCGTTTCGACATCGAGGCGGTCGGCAACAGTACGACACTGTGTTGGACGTTGTTCGTGGAGGATCGGGTCCCGACAGAGTCCGAGGTTGTCCGCTTGCGCAAACGGATCAACACACTGATCAACGCGAACTTGCGGTTCACCTTCGGTCAGTAGCGTCAGATGAGATCCGGGTTCTCGGCGTACACCTCCTCGAGGATCGACAGGTCGAACAGTTGATCTGCTGAGATCTCCAGTCCGGCTTTGGCCAATGCCGCGATGTTCTGTTCGATCAATGCCGGGGTCATCGTGAATAATCCGTTTGCCTTGGTGTCGGCCGAGACCACAAGATCGTTCTGTGCGGTCGCTTCCTTGGTCTGTTCCTCGAGTTCGAGGTTCTGGTCCTTGCCGTACACCTCGACTGCGAGGCGGGCGGATTCTGCGGGATCGGCGACAGCGTCGCGCCAGCCCTGAATTTCGGCCTTCAGGAAGGCTTTGAGCTTGTCTCGCTCGTTGTCGATGGTCGATTGCAGGACGGTGAACGATTCGGCTACGAGTGGCAGATTGTAGTCCGCGAACAGGAAGTGGGCGTTGGGAAAACCTTTTGCCGCCAGGGTGATCGGCTCGTTGGTGACGTAGGAGACCCAACCGTCTACCTCGCCGTTTGCCAGTGGGCTGGGGTCGAATTGAGCGGGCACTATGGTCATCTGACTTTCGGTGAGCCCGTTCGCGGCCAGGAGAGCGCCGAAGACCAGCTGATTGGAATCCTGGACACCGATCTTCTTGCCGATCATATCCTGCGGCGAATTGATCGGTGCTGCAGCGGAACTGACTATCGCAAACGGATTCTTCTGGAAGGTTGCGCCGACGATCTTCGCCTCGAGTCCGTCGAGAACAGCGGGAGCGGTGAGCTGCGGAGCTGACATGCCGATCCACACCTTGCCGGTGTCCAATCCGGCTTCGACACCGGTGCCGGCGGCGCCGCCCGCAACAAGTTCGACGTTCCCGAATCCGGCGTCCTTGTAGTAGCCCTTGTCGAGGGCGAAGTATTCACCGGCAAATTCGATGTTCTTGATCCAGGACAATTGCACTGCAACAGTTCCGAATTCGGATCCGTCGTCGGAGGTGCCACCGCTCGAGGCTGTGGAATCACTACTGCAGGCGAGCAATGACGCGCTGCCTGCCACAGCGATGCCGGTCAGTGCGGAGTAACGGAAGAAAGCTCGGCGGTCCACCTGGCGGACGGGCTTGAAAGGCGTCATGAACCGGAACACTAGGGGCAGTCGATTTCGTCGAGTTTGCTTGGCGGACAATATTTGTTGAGGTTGTGTTAACAGTTCTCACGCTTTGCCTGCCGAAGGACCGAAATGGGACAGAGCGAGGTTCTCGAAGATTCCGACAATGGCGTAAAGGATGATCGACACGACCGTGATCACCACGATGGACGCCCACAACTCGTTGTACTGGTAGCGCGGAATCGCCTTGATCATGCTCGATCCCAGGCCTTGACCGCTACCGAGCCACTCGCCGATCAGCGCTCCGATCAGTGCTCCGGGTACGGAGACGCGCGCGGCGGCGAACACCGCGGAAAGTGCCGAGGGAACCGACACCATTCGCAGTGCAGTCCAACGACTCCCGCCGTATGCGGCAATGAGGTCCTGAGCTTGCGTTGGCGCTGCCCGCAATCCGACCATGATCATGACCAGTGCGGGGAAGAATACGACGATGGCGACCATTACTGTGACGCCGACGATTCCGCGTCCGAAGATCAACACGATGATCGGGGTCATCGCGACGAGCGGCACGGACCGCAGCAGCATCGCTACCGGCATGAATGTCTGTTCTACGGTGCGGGATACGACAAAGATCGAGGCTACGACAATCGCGGCCGTCATTCCGACGGCAAATCCGACACCCGCATCGCGCAGGGTGATGAGCAGATTGTCGAGGATTCCGGCCCTCGCGTCAGCGGATTTAGGTCCGGAGAACAGGTATTCCCATACATCGGCCGGTGTTTTTCCCACGCGCGGTCCGACTTGGGGAAAGGCGTTGAGAAAGACGACCCAGATGACGAGCAGCAGTGCGGACGCAATGGCGATCGGAGCGAGGAATCTGAATGTTCCTCGTACCGCGGTCATTTCTGTGCTCCCGGAGCCGACGTCCACGGTGTCACGATCTTTGCGACCGCGGCAACGAGGGCGTATCCCAGGCCGGCGAGCAGAGCTGCGGCGATAGCCATTCCCCACGTCCGAGGGACGTTGTACGACGATTGTGCGGCCGTCAAGGCAACTCCGATTCCGCTGTCGACACCGCCGAGGTACTCACCGAGGATGGCGCCGAGGACAGCCGACGGCGCGGCAATCTTGAGAGCGGCAAATGTGCTCGGAAGTGCGCTCACCAGTTGTACTTTGGTGAACTTCTGCCAGCGCCCACCGCCGTACGCGGCGACCAGGTCGAGGCTCGCTTTGTCGGCGGATCGTAGGCCGGCGAGAGTTCCGACCATGGTTGTGAAGAAGCAGTACATCGCCGCCAGGAAGATCGTCGGGGTCCGTCCACCGAAGACCACCAGGATGATCGGGCCGAGGGCGAGCAGTGGTGTGCAGTAGCTGAGGATCGCAAGTTGAGTGGCGAGACTCTCGATCGGCGGGATGAGAACAACCAAGACTGCCAGGGTGATCGCCAGCAGGTTTCCCCACAGGAAGCCTTGTAAGGCGCCGTAAGCGGTGACAGTGAAATTGGGGCCGTAGAGCGCCCAACCGTCGTCGAACATCGTCGAGATCACAACCCACGGTGTGGGGATCGTGCCGCCCGCAACGCCGGCAGCCGCGAGAATCCACCAGATTGCTATCAGCCCACAGATTCCGATGGCGCCGCCGAGCCAGGTGGGACGTGTGAAGCCCCGCCGCCTCGTCGGAATGGGTTCTGCAGCTGCGGTGGCAACATTTTCGATATCGGTAATTGTCATGCAACGCCTGCTTTTCCGAACAGGAGACCCGACAGGTAGTCGTGGATCGCGTGGAATTCGGGCGTACGCATCATCTCGGGGGTGCGCGGACGAGGGAGATCGATGGGAACAACTTCGAGGACACGTCCGGGCCGAGGACTCATGACGGCAACAACATCCGAGAGGAACACCGCCTCCGAGATGCCGTGAGTCACCATCAACGTTGTCGCCGGTTTCTCGGTCCAGATTCGAAGTAGTTCCATGTTGAGACGTTGGCGGGTCATGTCGTCGAGCGCACCGAATGGTTCGTCGAGGAGGAGGACACTCGGCTTGACGACAAGCGAGCGAGCGATCGAGACGCGCTGACGCATACCGCCCGAGAGTTGAGCGGGTTTTGCCTTCTCGAATCCTTCGAGGCCGACAAGAGCGATCAGATCGGCTATCAACTCCGGGTCCGGATCGATTCCGGCGACCTGGAGTGGCAGCTTGATGTTGGAAGTCACGGTCCGCCACGGGAGGAGAGCAGAATCCTGAAAGGCGATTCCGAGTTCCCGGCGTTTTGTCAGTTCGGCGGGCGTTTGCCCGTTGACCAGCGCAGTTCCCGCGCTCGGAGTGTCGAGTCCGGCGAGGATGCGCAGGACAGTGGACTTACCGCAGCCGGACGGCCCGAGCAGGGACAGGAAAGTTCCCTCGCTCGTCTGCAATGAGACGTCGGTCAATGCGGTCACCGACCGCCGTCCCATCGTGAAGGTCTTACCGAGGCCCGATATGTCGAGACCTGTTCCGAGAGGACGAGGTGTGGTGATGGGACTGGTCATTTCCGCACAGTACGAAGGTTCGATTGCAGGCATGTTGCCTGCTCGTCACTGCTGTGTGAGGGGCTTGCGGCCGCGGGTGCGAGTTCGTGTCGCACTCGCGTGGTGAGATGGACGCATCCGAGTTCAGGACATCGCGGGATCGAAAGGGGCGAGGGTTGCTGAAGTTGTATCGTGCCGAGCGCGCCGACACATTGGTCTGCGCTCTGTCCACTCTTCTCCGCTCGCCGTTGTCGGATCCGTTTGCCCGGGAGATAGTCGCTGTGCCGGCAAAAGGGGTGGAACGCTGGCTCAATCAGCAGCTTTCCTCACGATTGGGCACTGCGACGGAATCCTCGCAGGACGGCATCTCCGCGAACATCAGTTTTCCCTCTCCGGTTCGACTGGTCGACGACGTCCTCGCTACGGTGAGTGGTGTCGGCGCGGACAATGATCCGTGGGCGCCGACGCGCTTGGTGTGGACGGTTCTGGGTGCCATCGATGATTCCATTTCCGAACCGTGGTGCGGCGTGCTTGCCAAGCATCTCCGTGGGCTCGGGGTGGGGCGACGCTTTGCGTCGGCGTCGCATGTCACCGATCTGTTCTCCAGCTACGCGGCGCAGCGTCCCCAGATGCTGATCGAGTGGGCGGCCGGTCGGTTCACCGACGGCCACGGGTTACCGCTTGCCGAGGACTTCGAATGGCAAGCCAAGTTGTGGACGGTTGTCGCGGATCGAATCGACGTGGCAGGTCCGGCCGAGCGACTCATGTCGGCGTGCAGCAGGCTGAGTGATGACGCTACTGTTATTTCTCTACCGGAACGTATTTCGGTGTTCGGTCCCACCCGACTGCCAGTTGATCAGCGAATGATTCTCGAGGCCTTGGCGACTCATCGAGACGTGCACATCTGGCTGCCGCATCCAAGCCCCGCGCTGTGGGACGAGATGAGCTCCCAGTTGTCGTCGGGGGCGGTCACCACCCGCCGTTCGGACGACAACTCTGCGTTGATCTCGCCGAACCCACTGTTGTCCAGCCTTGCCCGTGATGTTCGTGAAATGCAATGGAGTCTGGCAAACACCGATCTCACTTCGGAATATCTGCCTGCCACATCAGGCGCACCGACCCTTCTGGCGGCAATACAGGCGGACATCGTGGCCGATCGTGCCCCTTCGGGTGGAGTGAAACCCGATGGGAGCGTACAGGTTCACGCGTGCCATGGCGCGGCTCGTCAGGTCGAGGTCCTGCGAGAGTGCCTGTTGCGGTTGTTCGAAGACGATCCGACGCTCGAACCCCGCGATGTCCTGGTGATGTGCCCGGATGTCGAAACATATGCGCCGCTGGTGCGTGGCGCGTTCGGGCAGGGTGTTCACGGACACCCCGGTCACCGCCTTCGCGTCCGCCTTGCTGATCGTGGTCTGCGTCAGACAAATCCGATGCTGGCTGTGCTGGGCACTCTGCTCGAACTGGCAGACGGCCGCGCCACGGCCAGCCAGGTTCTCGATCTTGCCACCAGTGTGCCGGTACGTACCCGATTCGCGTTCTCCGACGATGAATTGGAGCGTCTGCGCGAGTGGACCGGAGCGGCCGGGGCGCGATGGGGCATCGACATCAGGCAGCGGGCAACGTTCGGTCTGGCCGGTTTCAAGCAGAACACGTTCAACACTGCCGTTGACCGTATTCTGTTGGGAGCCAGCGCAGACGAGTCGGAAAATGCGTGGCTGGACCTCGCATTGCCCCTTGACGACGTCGAAAGCACAGACATCGACCTCAGCGGGCGCTTTGCCGAGTACATCGACAGGCTGGCGGTCTCGTTGCGTGACCTGGCGGGCCCGCATTCGCCGTCGGAGTGGCTTCGGGTGTTGCTCAGAGCGTTGGACCTTCTCACCGATGCGGCACCGGACGACGCCTGGCAGAGCGCGTCGGCCCAGCGCATTCTTGCGAGTGCGGTCGAGTTCGGTTCGGACACCACACTTCAACTCTCCGACATCCGTGCACTTCTTTCGAAGAGTCTGGCGGGGCGGCCGACTCGGGCCAATTTCCGTACTGGTGAATTAACCGTGTGCACCATGGTGCCGATGCGGTCTGTACCGCACCGGGTTGTTGTACTGCTCGGACTTGACGACGAGGTGTTTCCGCGCTCCGGCGGCGTCGACGGAGACGACATCCTGGCTCGCGATCCTGTTGTCGGGGAGCGGGATCTGCGTAGCGAAGACAGACAACTGCTGCTCGACGCGGTGATGTCGGCCGGTGAACACCTGCTGCTGCTGTACACCGGTGCAGATCCCGTGACCGGCGCATCCCGCCCACCGGCTATTCCGCTCAGCGGGTTGCTCGATGTCCTGAAGTTGGCGGTGGGACCGAACGACCTGGACCAGGTTGTGACCCGGCACCCGTTGCAGTCATTCGACAAACGGAATTTCGAGGTGGAAAGACCGTTCAGCTTCGACGCCGCAGCGTTGGCAGGTGCCCGTGCCATCACCCAGGCGCCGGTCCCGCCGCCGTCGATCCGCTCGGCGTCGCTGCCGTCGATACCGCCACGCGACGTCAACCTCGCGGACCTGTCATCGTTCCTCACCCACCCAGCGCGGGGATTCCTGCGCCAGCGACTCGGTGTGCGGGTACCGGAACTCGGCGACGACATCGCCGATTCACTCGACGCGGAACTCGACGGGCTTGCGACCTGGGAGCTGGGAGATCGAATGCTCCTCTCTCGCTTGACCGGACGCAGTTCGGCGGACTTCCGGGCTGCCGAATGGCGGCGAGGCACGTTGCCGCCGTACAAACTGGGCAGCGCCGTGTTGGGCAACATCGAGTGGGTAGTGGATCAGTTGGCGTCACTCGCACTGCCACACATGGCCGGAGATGCCGCTTCCGTCGATGTTGCAGTCGATCTTGGTGGAGGTAGACGGCTGAGCGGAACCGTGACGGGGGTGTACGGAAATTCGGTTGTGCGGGCGCAGTATTCGTCGTTGGCCCCCAAGCATCGGGTGAGCGCGTGGGTCAATTTGCTGGCGCTTGCCGCTGCCGGCGATCACGGGCAGGTCAACGCGATCACGGTGGGGCGCGGTGGAAACCAGCGCGCGGCAACACGTTCCGTTCTGTCCGCTCCCGAGAACCCGCTCGATGTCCTACTTCAGTTGGTCGATCTGCTCGATCGGGGTTTGCGCGGTCCGATTCCGATGTGGGTCAATACCACCGCCGAATACGCGAAAAGGCGTTTTGCCGGACAGTCGATCGACAATGCCATGAGCAGTGCCGAGGCCACATGGGGGCGGCAATTCAGCGACGGTGACGATCCCAGCAATGTCTACGTCTTCGGTGAATCCAGTTCCTTTGCCGACCTCGCCGCTACGGCGCCACTCGAGGACGAATGTGTCTGGGCCGAGGAGCCAACCCGGTTCGGCGTCCTTGCCAACCGGTTGTGGTTGCCCGTGTTGCTCAACGAAAGTGCGGAGTAGTCATGGACTTCGACCTGCTTGGCCCCCTTCCTTCCGGCACAACGGTATTGGAAGCAAGCGCGGGCACGGGTAAGACCTACGCGATTGTGGGTCTGGCAACTCGGTGTGTCGCCGAAGGTGTGGCGGATATTTCGCAGGTACTGCTGGTTACGTTCAGTAGGGCTGCAACACAGGAGCTTCGGGAGCGGACGCGTGAGCGGTTCGCTGGTGTATCGGCTGCGCTGGCAGACCCGGACGGTGCTCGTCACTCGGAAGACGTGTTGGTTCGTCATCTGGCATCTGCCGGCGACGAAGAGGTGGCACGTCGCCGCCGCCGACTTCTGCAGGCACTCGCGGAGTTCGATTCCGGCACCATGACCACAACGCACAGCTTCTGCCAGCGGATGCTCGACGGTCTGGGTATCGCGGGTGAGCGGGAACCGGATGCGACGTTTGTCGAGTCGGTCGACGATCTGATCGACGAGGTTGTGTCCGATCTCTACCTCGTCCGCTACAGCGCCCTGGATACGTCCCCACCGTTTTCTGTGAAGGACGCACTGGCGATCGCGCGGAGTGCGGTCGCAGACGGGCAAGCTGTACTCGAACCCGATGCCGACGAAGACACCATCCCGGGGCAGCGGGTGTTGTTCGCGGCGGCAGCGCGGGACGAAGTCGAACGACGCAAACGTGCCAGGGGGATTCGCGACTTCAACGACCTCCTGACGTTGCTGCACGGGGTGCTCGCCGACCCCGACTACGGACAGGAAGCCTGTCGCCGCGTGCGCGAGAAGTTTCGTGTGGTCCTGATCGACGAATTCCAGGACACCGACCCACTGCAATGGGATATCTTGCGCCTCGCATTTCACGGGCACACCACGCTGGTTCTTGTCGGTGACCCCAAGCAGGCTATCTACGCGTTCCGTGGAGCCGAGGTGCTGAGCTACCTCGACGCCGTACACCAGGCCGATTCGCATCAGGAACTCACTACCAATTGGCGCAGTGACCCCGGTCTGCTGGCTGCGCTCGAGCATCTGTACGGCGGTGCAGCGCTGGGTAACGACAGCATCGTCGCTCATCCGGTTGCGTCGTCGCACAAGGTTTCCCGGCTTTCCGGGCAGCCGGCGATGCGTTTGCGTTATCTGCCGCGCACCGGCGCAGGTCCGCTCAATCGGTCGCAATTTCCCGCGGTCGGCAGATTGCGGAGCCGAATCGCCGACGACCTGGCCGCCGACGTCGTGCGCGTGCTCTCGAGTGGTTCCGAGCTGAGTCTCGGTGGTGTGAGCCGGCCTGTTGTACCCGGCGACATTGCAGTCCTGGTGCGTAATCACAAGCAAGCCGAGATGATTCGTGGCACGTTGGAACTCGTCGGTGTTCCGTCTGTATTGACCGGCGGCTCCAGCGTCTTCGCGACGGCGAGCGCAAAACACTGGCTGTGGCTGTTGCAGGCCGTCGAGCAGCCTCACCGTGCAGATCGGGTGCGGCTGGCTGCGCTGTCGCCGATTCTGGGCCATACGCCCGAGGCGATGGATTCCGATGGCGACGCCGTCGTGGCTGCCGTGTCCGGGCAGTTGCGAGTGTTTGCCGAGCTGTTCCAGCGAATCGGGTTTGCGGCAGTGTTCGAAAAAATATCGGGTGAAACAGGTTTGGAGCGAAGAATCCTGTCGTCGCCGTCCGGCGAACGTGATTTCACCGATCTGCGTCACGTGGCGCAATTGCTGGGCCGAGTCGCGGCCGAAGAATCGTTCGGCCTGAGCGCCCTCGTACGGTGGTTGGGGGATCGGATCAAGGACCCGGCGTCGGGAAGCGTGAGTGATCGCAGCAGACGTCTGGACAGCGACGCAGCGGCAGTGCAGATCGCCACGGTTCACGCCAGCAAGGGCCTCGAGTTCCCGATTGTGTACGTGCCCTTCGGTTGGGACAGCGTCGGCGGATTCGCCGCTGCGACCCAGATGCTCCACGACGGCGACGGACGCCGGATTCTCGACGTCGGTGGGGCTGAAGGGCCGGGTTACAACACTCGGAAGCTGACTGCTGAAACGGAGGGAGCGGGCGAAGAGTTGCGTCTGCTGTACGTGGCGCTCACCCGGGCGCAGTGTCAGCTTGTTCTTTGGTGGGCACCGGCATACGGCACGTCGCGGTCTGCGTTGCACAGGTTACTACTCGGGCGTACACCCGGAATCGTGGAGCCCGCCCGAGTGGTGAAAGTACTTGATGACGGCGCCATTGCCACGCGATTGGAATCGTGGCCGGCGGACCGCTCGGACGTGATTTCCGTCGAGTCGGTCGGGCCGCACCCACCGTCGGTCGATCGTTGGTCCGAATCCGTCTCGGAGACCTACGAGTTGGAGGCAGCTCGCTTCGATCGTGACCTGGATACGCTGTGGCGCCGGACGTCGTATTCGGCGTTGACGGCGGGCGCTCATCATGCGCCCACCACCGGCAGTGAGGTCGAGGATCCGGGGAAGGACGACGAACCGGCGGACTTCGTGGACGTCGGACCCGTGGAAGCCTCACCGGAGGCATTGCCGTCGCCGATGAACGGACTTCCCGCGGGCGCCGCGTTCGGCACGTTGGTTCACGAAATTCTCGAAGTTGTCGATACCTCCGCTGTGGACTTACGCAGCGAACTCGAGATGCGATGTGCACAGGCGGTTTCTGCGCGGGCTGCGGACCTGGACCCGGTGGCGCTGGCGAACGCGCTCTTTGCAGTCATGCACACGCCACTGGGCTTCGGAACGCTGGCGACAATCGATCCTTCGGATCGACTGCCGGAGTTGGACTTCGAATTGCCGCTGGCCGGTGGTGACGATCCGGTGTCATTGATGGTCACGCTGCGTCAGGTGGCCGAACTTCTCCGAAAGCATCTGCCGCACGACGACATTCTGGCGGGTTATGCCGATCACCTGGGCCGGGTCGACGCCATACCGATGCGGGGATTCCTGACCGGCAGTATCGATGCAGTACTGCGCATTCCGGGGCCGTCGTTCGTGATCGTCGACTACAAGACCAACAGGTTGGGGCGCGGTGATCTCACGGCTGCGCATTACACCCGGGACCTGATGGCAGCTGAGATGATTCGCTCGCATTACCCGCTTCAGGCTCTGTTGTACTCGGTTGCATTGCATCGCTATCTGCGGTGGCGACTTGCGGATTACGATCCGGGGCGGCATCTGGGCGGAGCGCAGTATCAGTTTGTCCGGGGGATGCTCGGACCGGAAAGTCCGCCGGAATGCGGTGTATTCGAGTGGAAACCACCGGCCGCGCTCATCGTCGAGTTGTCGGATCTGCTCGCGGGTCGATCTTCGCCTGACGTACTGGAGTTCTCATGACCGAAGCGCAGTTGGCCCAGCGAGCGCGTGGGATCGTGCGCACGTTCAATGAGGCCGGGGTCCTTCTGGCCGCCGACGTCCACGTTGCTGTCAGATTGTGCACGCTGGGCGGGGAACCGTCGCCAGGCGTGATGTTGGTGGCCGCGTTGGCGGTTCGGGCGGTGCGCTCGGGATCGGTTTGCCTGGATCTACGACGCATGCAGGATGTCAGCGTCGACGGGGCCACCGAAGCCGAACTTGCCGCGTTACCCTGGCCGGAACCTGAAGCGGTGATCAGCGCGTTGCGGTTGAGCCCCTTGGTGATCGGCGGAACTGCCGGGCCGTTGCGACCGCTGCGACTGGTGGATAGCGATGACGGAGAGTTGCTATACCTGGATCGGTACTTCCTGCAGGAGCAGACAATTCGGCGGGTGCTCGACGAGCGAGCCGAGACGCATCCGACAGTCGACACCGAACAGTCGCGCACCCGATTGCAGACAACTTTTCAGGGGGATTCAGGCCATACCAGTGGCCCTGACCGACAGCGCATTGCGGCAGCCCTGTCGCTCACACACTGGACGACGGTTATCGCGGGTGGCCCGGGTACCGGCAAAACTCACACGGTGGCACGTATTCTTGCGCTGCTTCTCGAAGAGCACGGCAGCGAGTTACGAATCGGTCTGGCTGCGCCCACCGGCAAAGCGGCTGCGCGATTGCAGGAGTCGGTGCGCGAGCAGGCGGAGCAGTTGAAACTTCCGGCAGACCTCACGGCGATGACGCTGCACCGTTTGTTGGGCTGGCAACGGGGCAGCGCCAGCAGGTTCAAGTACAACGCGTCCAACCGCCTGCCGTTCGATGTGATCGTGGTGGACGAGACGTCGATGGTGTCGTTGACGTTGATGGCTCGATTACTCGAGGCCGTGCGTCCAGACGCGCGACTGCTGTTGGTCGGCGATCCGGATCAGCTGACGTCGGTGGATGCTGGCGCGGTCCTCGCGGATCTTGTTGCACGACCGTCGAATGCGGAGGGAAACGAGGCGCTGGCCGACATTGTCGGTGCGGACTTGGAACCTGGAGGTACTGCCGAATCACTCACCGCGCACGATCGTGAACGTCTCCGCGGCGGCATAGTTCAACTTTCCCGTGGCCGACGATTCGGCGGAATCATTGCGCAGTTGGCAAGCGCGGTTCGGGAGGGCAAGGCAGAGGAGGTTATCGGCCTTCTTCGTAGCGGTGATCCCGCCGTGTCGTTTCACGCGCCCGAAGACCTCGACGCGCTGCGTTCCGATATCGTCACGAGCGCTGAGTCCGCGACTGGATTCGCGAAGCAGGGTGACGCGATGAGAGCGCTGAAAGCGATGGAATCGCATCGGCTTCTGTGCGCACACCGCGACGGCCCGTACGGCGTCAGCCGGTGGGCAAAACAGGCCATGGACTGGGTGGGGGCTGCGGCAGGGGAGTTCCTGAATCCTGAACAGTGGTATCCCGGCCAGCCGCTGTTGGTCACAGCCAACGACTACGAGGTCGGCATCTACAACGGAGATACCGGAGTGATTGTCGAGGGCGAGGGCGGAGTGCTCATGGCAGCCTTCCAGCGCGGCGACAACAATTTCCAGTTGCACCCGAGCTCATTGTCGTCCGTGCAGACGGTCTATGCGATGACCATCCACCGAAGCCAGGGCAGTCAATACGACACCGTCTCCGTCATGTTGCCGGCCGAGGCGTCGTCGCTGCTCACTCGGGAGTTGTTGTACACCGCGATTACTCGCGCGCGAACTCATGTTCGCGTGATCGGAACGGAGGAGTCCGTGCGCGCCGGCGTCGAACGCCAAGTGCTCCGGGCCAGTGGCTTGCGACGTGCCATCCGTCCCTACGACGGTTGATCGAGCTGGAGCTCGCGGCGTGAGTAGTCTGCTTCGGCACCGTCCATGAAGACCCGCAGCATCTCGGTGAAGAGCTTCGCGTCCGACCAGTTACCCTGCTGCATAGACTCGTTCAGTTGGTCGTCGAACTGGTCAGGATTGGCGAAGGGGGCCATTGCGGGGCGTCCGGTGGCGACGCACATAGCCGCCCCGATGGTCATCCGATGGGTCGCTTCGAGAATGAACATCTGATAGTTGGTGGGGACATTCGCAGCGGCCAGTACCAGGCAGTGCTCGGCGTAGAGCTTTTCGAGCAAACCGCGTGGGAAGTACTCGACGACGAGCGGTGCGGCCCGAGAATGCTTCAGGAGTGTCTCCCGGAATCTGACCGAGGCCTCGATCAGCCATTGTTTCCAGTCGCCTCCGACGGGAGCGGGTGTTCGCGGAGTTTCCATGACAATGGATCGCGCCACTCCTGCGAGGATTTCGGCCTTGTCGGAGAAGTGATTGTAGAGCGATGGAGCCTTCACTCCCAGGGCCGCCGCGATTCGTTCGAGACTCAGCGATCCTGGACCGTCCGCGTCGGCAATTTCGATTGCCGCGCGGATCACCGTTTCACGTTGTATCAATGGTTTCCGGCCCATACCGACCCTTACTCCGATCATGCCGTCACCCACGTGTGCGGCAAGTGCTCACATCATTATGGCGTGGGTGACGTCGCGGCCGGCAACCTGCCCGGCATGAACGCTCCCGCTCAGGAAAGTCGGTCGGAGGTTTCCAGGTGCCGTGGCGAAACCTGTGCGGCCCGCTGGGGTAGATCATTGAATTGCACACGAAGAGGGGCCTTGTTGATCTTCATTCCCGCAGTCCGCGGCAAGGGATCGGTGAGGAACTCCACGTACCGCGGGCTCTTGTACCGCGCCAGCCGGGCACGACAGTGCTCGACGACGGCTTCTGCCGTCAGGGATCCAGCGGCTCGGAGGAGCACCGCGGGTGTCTCTCCGAAACTGTCGTCGGGCACTCCGATGACGGCTACTTCGAGGATTCCCGGGATCTCCATGATCACGCGTTCGATTTCCGCGGCGTAGATGTTCATACCACCGGAGATGATGACGTCCTTGATTCGGCCAACAATTCGAATCGCGCCGCTGGCGTCCCGCGTTCCGATGTCACCGGTATGCAACCAGCCGCCCTCGAAGTTTGCCTTGGTGAGTTCGTCGTTGCGCCAGTATCCAGCGGCTACGCCCGGACCGGAGATCAGGATTTCTCCCGGAGTGTCAGGGGCGCAGGGTGTTCCATTCGCATCGGCGATCATGAACTCGTTGAGAACGCCTCCGAGCCCAACGCTGTCGGGCTGATTGAGTGCCATGTCCACCGAGGGAATCGTTGCGTTGGACTGTGATTCGGTCAGCCCGTATACCTGGCGCAATCCGACGCCCTTGTCCGACCAGGCCCGGATCAGTTCCACCGTCACAGGATTACCTCCGGTGAAAGCTACTGTCAGGGACGAGAGGTCCGCGCTCGCAAACTCCGGGATCGCGGCCATTTGTTCGTAGAAGATCGTGGTGGCACCCAAGTGTGTGATTTTGCAGTCGCGGATCAGCGCCAGAGCAATGCTGGGATCCCAGTCGGGGAGGAAGACTGAACTGCCGCCGAGCGTCAACGGCCCGAGGAAGCCGTTGAGGAGTCCGGCCGCAAACGACATCGAACTGACGTTGAGTGACCGCGCTCGCATGAAAGACGGTTCTTGCAGGCACCACTCGAAGAAGGCGCTCAGCAGTGATTCATGGGTGTAAACAACACCTTTGGGGTGTCCGGTCGACCCCGACGTGGAGAGAATGCACACCGGATCGGTACCGGCGCTCTGTAGCTTCGGCAGAGTCACGATCGCGGTGGAAGAGTTGCCGATCTGCTCCAGATCCAGGACGGGGAACTGTACCGACGTCTCGGAGAGTGCTGTTTCTACGGCGGTCCTTGCGTGTGCCGCGGAGATCACCACTCGAGGTTCGAGTTGTTCGACGGCCGGCCCGATCTCGGCGGGACCATTTCGTTCGTTGAGCGGACAAATGATCGCACCGAGTTTGAGTACCCCGAGTGCTGTGGCGGCCCACGTGGTGGAACTACGGCCGATGATCGCGACACGGTCACCGTGTGAGACGCCGTGCGCCATGAGTTCGGCAGCTGCGCGTGCGGCGGCGCTGTCGAGTTCTTGCCAGGACAGTTGTGCCCCGCCACATTCGATTGCCGCAGCGTCAGGCTGGCGTGTGGCCCACGCATTGAGTGGTCGGAGAATGTTACTGGGCATCTAAGACATCCTTAGCTGTGTGCAGGAGTGTGATCCAGGTCTCTCAATAGACTAATGTCATTAGGCAAAAAGTCAACAGTAAGTATCTACTTCGTAGAGAGCCGTCTCGGTGGGAGTCGAAGATCTACTTCGGTTGACTTTCAATGCAATTCGATGATCGAGAGAACAGAATGTCGGTTCGGTCATGTTGGAATGCTGCCGATCGAAACGCGCCGAATAGCTCGTCGTCCAAGGCGTCGACAGTGGTTTCGATGGATTCGGCGCCAAATTCCCAGAGGAAATCCACCGCAGAACGGACTGCGGCAATCAGGGGCGAACCTGTTGGCGCGGAACGTGGTTCCGTGATCGTCAGGCTCCGGATCGTTCCCACCCCGTTGTGCACGTCCACATCCACCGTCGCGGTGTTGCTGACGATCCGTGTAGCAGGACTAGTTCGCTTGTCTCTTAGTTGGTCCCAGACGGTATCCGTACGCTGCTCTTCGCGGCATTCATCGATGTGCACGGCGGGGGTGCGGGCTGAATCCGATACCGCCCGGGAATTGCCGTAGTCGCGGTGGGAGGGAAGCAGCAGATGATGTCGTTGGCCGATCACGACCGCATCGAAGCGCATTCCGAGGCGCAGGGCGGCAGGATGTGAACCGTATGCACAACCGAGGAACGCTGTGGTGTCGCTGTCGATCCATTGTCTGGATTCCGATTCTTCGTTGCCGAGTTCCTCGAACACAGCGGTAGCGACGCCAGTCGAGCGGAAGTCCGGATCGACTGTGAAGTCGATCGTGGTGATCTGTTCTGGTGTTGTGATCACGGTCAGTACTGCTGCCAACTGGGGTTCGCTCGATACGGGCGCGTTCCAACGATGCAGGAGCGTGCGAACTTCGGCGGTGACGCAGTGCGCGGATGCCGGTGTGGATTGCCGGTGCGGGGCGGAGAAGTCCATCTCGGCGTCGGCTGCTCGGGCGCGATCCAGCAAGCCGACGGCGGCACCGGTGGGGAGGCCCCGGTACCAGTTCAGTGACATGACGGAGGGATCCTCGACACTGGATTTCTCCGGCATGGTCAGGCCTCCGAAGGCCCGTAGATGAGCCGATCGACTTCGCGGCGAAAGAGGTGGCTGGACAACTCGTTTCGGCCGAGCAACATCGTTCCGGCATCCATGCTGGACAGCACTCGTTGTGAACCGTCGAGGATGGGGAAATCTTCATCGTGGAGTATCGAGACCAGAAAATCCCAGTTCTTCTTCCAGCGTTTCTCCCAGTGTTCCTGGGCTAATCCACTGTCCTCGACGGTAGGAGCGAGGATCCGCATCTGCATGATCGACTCGTTGGGGTTTGCCTCTACCGGACGGAATGTCAGGATCTCAATGTGAGTGGCGTGTTTGAGCAGCATGGTATTCGGTGCGAGGTAGCAACTCTCGATCGTGTGCTTCTCCATTGACTCGTCCCACGTGACGTCGTGACCGATGAACTGGTCGACGCTCTTTCGGCCGGTGAGAAACCAGAAGTGTCGTCCGTAGTCCTGCAGCGTTACGGCGTTGGTGTGCAACATCTTTCCGGCGGTATTCGGGTGCGCGTACTTCACGTGGTAGTTGTCGAGAAAACCGTCCTGCAGGATCTTCCAGTTCGTAGGACGGCGGTAAGTGTGGGGATCTATGCTTACGAGCTTCTCGACATTGAAGTCGGCGAGAATTGCGTCCATCTCGGGACCCAACCAGGCTGCTACGTCGATTTCTCGTTGAGCATTGTCGATTACCCAGATGAATCCGTGACGTTCTTCGACGGGTATTTCGACCAGTCCGAATTTCGAGCGGTCGAAGTCGCCGAATGTCGTGTCGAGCGTGACCGTGCGAAGTTCGCCGTTGGGATCGTAGGACCACCGGTGATAGACGCATGAGAAGATGCGGCATTTTCCGGATTCTTCCGACACGAGTTGGGCGCCGCGATGTCGGCACGCGTTGACGAATGCCTTGACGCTTCCGTCCTTTTGTCTGACCACTACAACCTTGTTGCGCGGGAGTTCGACTGAGATGAAGTCGTTCTTGCCTGCAAGTTCCGAGGTGTGCGCAACGATGAACGGAACTTCGCCGAAGATTTTGTCTCGTTCGAGTTCGGCACGTGCCGGATCCGTGTAGTCAGTGGCCTCGAACGGGGCGATCTCGTTCCACTGGTCGGTGACGGAGTCGTTGAGGTGGTTGAGCAAGTTCCGAAGGGCTTGATCGCGGATGCCCTGCAAGTCGAGGTCGACGTTCATGATGGGGATCTCCTTCTTCGTCCATGCGCAGTGCTCGGGGTACATGCCACCGAATATGTTGCGTTGCATTCGGTTTCGAAACCGCGTTGCACCGTGGTGCATCGCTCGTCGGCGACCCTCTCGACTAATAAACTATCGCCATTAGTCTTGGTGCGTCAAGCATCGGTTTGGCGAAGGCGTCCCTGGAGTGTCTGGTCAGGCGATAGTCGCTCGCCCGAATGCGGCGGGACGCTTTTCGAGGAAGGCCTGAACGCCCTCGCTGAAGTCGGGTTCGCTGATCAATTCGAGCTGCCCTGATCGCTCACGCTCCAGTGCGTTGTGTATTTCGGTGAGAGTCGCCGCATTGATCGCGGATTTCGTGGTGCCAAGTGCGTGAGCAGGGCCGTCGGCAATCTGCCGAGTCAGTGCTTCGACGGACTCGGCGAAGTTGTCGTCCGGATATGTTGCGGCAATCAACCCGATGTCGGCGGCAGTCGCCGCGGGGAGACGTTCTGCGAGCAAAGCCATCCTGAGGGCTCTTGCACGTCCGATCGATGCCGCGACGAGTGCAGTGGCGCCGCCGTCCGGCATCAACCCGATCTTGGTGAATGCGAGCAACAGGTAGCTGGATTCGGTTGCGACGGTGAGGTCACATGCGAGCGCCAGGGATACGCCAACTCCTGCGGCCGGTCCGTTGATCGCACCGATGACCGGATGGGGAAACGTGATGATTTCGGTGACGGAGCGGTTTGCCGCGTCGATGGTGGCGGGGGACGGTGGGTCGGAGATCTCCTCGATGCTCGACAGATCGGCACCAGTGCAGAACGTTCGTCCCGATCCTGTCAGCACCGCAACCCGGATCGCAGAGTCATCGCGGTAGTGGTTCAGCGTTGAGGCGATCGCGTCGAGTGATTCCGTGGTGACGGCGTTCATTCGAGACGGGCGGTTGACGGTGATGCGGAGAACGTTGCCGTCGACGGTGACGTCGATGCCGGCGAGATCATTACTCATGTGTTTCCAATCGGGTGTCTTATTGGCAAGGTGGTCGTTCCTGCAGCGGAATAGCTTTCGCCCCCGCTGCCGCAACCTGGCCGGCGGAACGGACTCGACGATGCGTCTTCGCTGTGAATGTTCCGATCTGTTGTTGATCGATATTACCTAACTACTGTAGGTTTGGGCGATCTGCAGTTTTCGACAATTACGGAGGGCACACATGGCCGACCAGTCGACCGTGATCGAGTCGGCGGCGCTGTATGAGCGCCGCGGTGGGATTGCAATCATCACTCTCAATCGCCCACGGGCATTGAATGCTGTCAATCAGGCGCTGTCGACGGCAGTCGGTTCCTTCCTCGAACAGGCGGATTCCGACCCGCAGGTGCGGGTCGTCGTCATCACGGGCGCCGGTCGGGCATTCTGTGCCGGCGCAGATCTGAAGGCGCTCGGCGGGGGAGAAGATCTATCCGCCCGAGGACATCGCGAGTGGGGTTTTGCCGGGTTCGTCGAGCATTGGATCAGTAAGCCGACCATTGCGGCGGTTAATGGGTTTGCCCTCGGAGGCGGTACCGAACTGGTGCTGGCCAGCGACCTCGCAGTTGTCGACGAGACCGCGTCGTTGGGGCTTCCCGAGGTGAAGCGGGGGTTGTTCGCCGCAGCCGGCGGGGTGATTCGGTTGGCGCAACAGATCCCGCGGAAAGTGGCCCTCGAGATGGCGTTGACGGGCGAACCGATCACCGCTGCGCAGGGTAAGGAATTGGGTTTGGTCAATCGTGTTGCACCCGCAGGCACAGCCCTCGAGGTTGCACTCGAGTTGGCTGAACAGATCGCCGCGAATGCGCCACTGGCGGTGCGTGAATCGAAGTCGGTGATCCATCAGACCGCGTCGGGTGCGGATTGGGAACCGGATGTGTGGGCCGCAAATGCGAAGTCCATGAAAATTGTGTTCACGAGTGCCGATGCAGCCGAGGGGCCTGCGGCGTTTGCGCAGAAACGCGCACCCGTGTGGCAAGGGCGCTGACGCCGCGCTGACCTGCACCACCGACATCCTTCGATCAAAGGAAACAACATGACCAACGCAGTAATCGTCGACGTAGTTCGTCTGGCTTCAGGCAAGGGCAAACCAGGCGGTGCGCTGTCGGGAACGCATCCGGTGGAACTCCTGGCACATGTGTTGCGCAGCATCGTCGAACGCAACGGGATCGACCCGGCGCAGGTCGACGACGTGATCGGCGGCTGCGTGCAGCAGGTAGGCGAGCAGTCACTCAACATCACCCGCACGGCGTTGCTCTCGGCCGGATTCCCGGATTCGGTGCCCGCGACCACGATTGACCGCCAGTGTGGATCGAGCCAGCAAGCCGCTCATTTTGCTGCGCAGGGTGTGATCGCCGGCGCTTACGACATGGTGATCGCGGCCGGTGTCGAGTCGATGAGCAGGATTCCCATGGGGACGGCGTCGATGGGACAAGACGCGTCAGGACCTGGGATCGTGGCTCGCTACCCGGAAGGGCTGGTAAATCAAGGTATTTCGGCGGAACTGATCTCGGCGAAATGGAAACTGGACCGCGAGACCCTTGATGCGTTTTCTGCCCAGTCACATCAGCGCGCTGCTGCTGCCGCGGCCGCCGGATACTTCGACAAGGAAATCCTGCCTATCGAGGTGGCCAACGCGGCTGGAGAAACAGTGCTGCACACGGTTGACGAGACCGTGCGCGCCTCGACCACCGCTGACGGTCTGGCGGGGCTGCGGCCGTCGTTCTACACCGAGGAGTATGCGACGCGGTTTCCCGAGGCGCCGTGGCAGATCACGCCGGGTAACTCCTCGCCGTTGACGGACGGTGCATCAGCGGTGCTGATCATGAGCGAGGAGATGGCAGCCAAGCTCGGACTGACGCCGAGGGCGCGATTCCGCGCGTTTTCGGTGGCGGGCGACGATCCGGTATTCATGCTCACCGCGCCGATCCCCGCAACCCACAAGGTCCTCGCCCGCTCGGGGCTGAGCATCGACGACATCGACGCCTACGAAGTCAACGAGGCGTTTGCGCCGGTGCCGTTGGCCTGGGCACACGAGTTCGGTGCCGATCCGGCCAAGCTCAACCCGTGGGGTGGTGCGATCTCACTTGGACATGCCTTGGGATCGTCGGGTACTCGCTTGCTGAGCACGCTGGTGTGCCACTTGGAGGCCACCGGTGGCCGGTACGGACTGCAGACGATGTGTGAGGGTGCCGGAATGGCAAACGCGACCATCATCGAACGTATCTGACTCTGTACCAACACATCTGATCAGACTGACAATCACCCGATTCGCGAGGAGCTCTTCTGTGCTGACCACTGCTTTCACCAAGACCTTCGGAGTTCGTCATCCCATCGTGCAGGGCGGCATGCAGTGGGTCGGGAGAGCCGAATTGGTTGCGGCCGTTGCGAACTCCGGCGCACTCGGCATGATCACAGCGCTGACTCAGCCGACACCCGACGATCTTGCCAAGGAGATTGCGCGAACCCGCGAGCTCACCGATCAACCATTCGGAGTCAACCTCACGATTCTCCCCGCGATCACACCGCCGCCCTACGACGAATATCGCCAGGTGATCATCGACTCCGGGATCAAGATCGTCGAGACTGCCGGCTCGAACCCCGGACCGCATCTGCCTCAATTCCACGCGGCCGGGGTGAAGGTTCTCCACAAGTGCACCAGCGTCCGGCATGCGGTAAAGGCCCAGGATCTCGGCGTTGACGGAATCAGTATCGACGGGTTCGAATGTGCCGGTCATCCGGGCGAAGACGACGTACCCGGCCTGGTGCTCATCGCCGCAGCAGCGGAGAAGATCAGCATTCCGATGATCGCGTCCGGCGGATTTGCCGATGCGCGAGGGTTGGTCGCTGCCTTGGCACTTGGCGCCGACGGTATCAACATGGGTACGCGGTTCATGTGCACCGAAGAATCGCCGATTCACCGCAACATCAAGGAAGCGATCGTTGCGGCCACCGAGGTCGACACCGAACTGATTTTCCGGTCACTACGCAATACCGCCCGTGTGGCGCGTAACAGCGTGAGTCGAGAGGTCGTCGAAATTCTCTCCAACGGTGGTCAATTCGAGGACGTGCGTGATCTTGTCGCGGGTGCGCGGGGACGAACCGTGTACGAGAACGGTGATCCTGAAGCCGGCATCTGGACCGTCGGAACTGCGCAGGGTTTGATCCACGACATTCCCACTGTCGGTGACCTGGTTAATCGCATGGTCGCCGAGGCCGAAGCTCTGATTGCCGAGCGCCTTGTCGGTGTCCTCGATCCGATCAACGCCTGACCCTGAGCAGATCAACGGTTGAGGAGAATAGCCATGCAACGCAGTCTCTTCGAGACGGACCACGACGCGTATCGGGACACGGTTCGTGAGTTCCTGGCCCGTGAGGTCGAACCGTACTACGAGCAGTGGGAAGCCGATCGGCTCATCGACCGATCTGCGTGGCTCGCGGCAGGCAAGTCCGGCATCATCGGTCTCTCGATACCGGAGGAGTTCGGGGGTTCCGGAGTCGGAGACTATCGCTTCCGGTGTGTGGTCTCCGAGGAAATCGCGCGTGCGGCTACCACGTCGTTCGGGCAGAGCGTGACCTTGCAGGACGATATTGCGATCCCGTACATCAAGGATCTGGGCACCGAGGAACAGAAGCGGCGATGGTTGCCTGGAATGGCGGCCGGTGAACTGATCGGGGCAATTGCCATGACGGAGCCTGGCGCCGGGAGCGATCTGCAGGGCGTCAAGAGTACTGCCGTTCGCGATGGTGATCATTGGATCCTGAATGGCCAGAAGACGTTTATCACCAACGGTATTCATTCCGATCTGGTGATCGTCGTGGCCCGCACCGACCCCAGTGCCGGATCGAGAGGGTTCTCGTTACTTGTGGTCGAGCGGGGGATGGAGGGATTCAGTCGCGGGCGAAAGCTGCACAAGGTCGGCCTTGCCAGTCAGGACACCGCGGAACTGGTCTTCGAGAGCGTCCGGGTGCCCGCCACAAACCTGCTGGGCACCGAAGGGTGTGGCTTTGTGCACCTGATGGAGCGTCTGCCTCTCGAACGGCTGTCCATCGCGGTCAACGCGATTGCCGCGGCTCGATCGGCTTTCGGCTGGACTAGCCGGTATGTGTTCGAGCGCAAGGCGTTCGGAAAGCGGATCGGGGATTTGCAGAACACTCGATTTGCTCTCGCGGAGATGTTGACCGAGATCGAGGTGACCGAGACTCACGTCGACCGGTGCGTTCTGGCCCTCAATGCGGGGGAACTGTCTGCTGTCGACGCGTCGAAAGCGAAGTGGTGGGCCACGGAGTTGCAGAAGCGGGTGGTGGATCGTTGTGTGCAGTTGCACGGTGGGTACGGCTACATGATGGAGTATCCGATCGGACGTTCCTACGTGGATACGCGCATTCAGACCATCTACGGCGGTACCACCGAAATCATGAAGGAGATCATCGGCCGCGACATCGCGGCCGGGTTCACCTCGTGATCGAACTACCTTTAGCGATGAGGGCGAACGACCTGTGGTCGTTCGCCCTCATCGCGTCAGCGCTCATCTGAAGCCATGACCCGGATCAGCGGGGGAGAAGCGATGGCACGAAGAAGTGGCGCATCTTGTACTTGAATCGATCCAAGGCGCCATCGTCGTCGGTGAGCGCGCTGATGTACATGATTTCGATCTCGGAGATCCATTCGCACAGCAGGCGCAGGTCGATGTCGGCGCGTATCTTGCCGCTCTCCTGAGCGTCGGACAGAATCGGTCCCCACAATTCGTAGGTCAGTTCGATTGCCTTGCCCGATTCGTTGAGAAGTTTGGTCGACAACTCCATTTCCTCAGGTGAGACCAGCATGTTGACCACAGGATCCTGGCGACCGCTTTGCACGTCTTTGCAGATACCCTCGACGATCTGGTCCTCGATCGTGGGCAAGCTGGCGATGAAAGCACGCGCCGGTCCCATGTTCACCTGCGCGCGTCGCACGATCGACGCTGTGATCAGAGCTTCGCGATCGGTGAAATACCGATACACCGTTGCTCGGGAGATATTTGCGGCTCTGGCCACGTCGGCCATAGTCGTTTTAGTCATGCCGAATCGCTCGAAGCACGACTCTGCCGCATTCAGGATTGCGATCGTCACGTCTGTCGACGCATCGGGTTCCGTCTTTGAGGTCATGGGTGAAGAATACCGCCACCCAGGACCGTGAGGCACTAGACAATCTTTGTCTCATGTGCCAGGCTTCACGTATGGAGCGTGAAGACAAGATCGAACTCACCAGGCGCCTTATCTCGCACGTGGACAACGACACCACCGATTATGCGGAAGATTTGATGCGCGTTCCGTTTTCGGCGTTCGACGACCCCGAGCTCGCAGCGCGTGAACGGGAAGTGGTTCGGCGCTTCCCGCACATCGTCGCTCACGTGGACGAGTTGAAGAAGACGGGTGACTTTGTCACTACGGATCTCATCGGAACCCCGCTGCTGGTGGTCAAGCAGTCCGACGGAAGCGTCAAGGCGTTCTCGAACGTGTGCCGCCACCGTGGTGCCAAGGTCGAGTTCGCCGAATCCGGATGCAAGCGAATCTTCAGTTGCCCGTATCACAATTGGGCGTACGGACGCGGCGGTGAACTGCGCGGGATGCCGCACGCGGAGGGTTTCGAGGGAATGGACCGCCAGCAATACGGACTGGTCGAGTTCCCGTGCGAGGTGCGCCACGGTCTCGTGTGGGTGGTGCCGACGGTTGGTGCCGACTTGGACATCGAGCACACCCTGGGCTCCAAGCACGACGCCGAGGTGATCGCGACGGGCATGGCCGACTCGTTCCAGGTTCGCAAGGAATCGTGGAAACTCGGCATGAACTGGAAGATCGCCGTCGACGGAGTGCAAGACTCGTATCACCTGTGCCAACTTCACACCAAGACGGTGTGCAACTACCTCGAAGGCAACATCACCGCATTCGATCTCGTCGATCGATCATGGCGAATCGTCGTGGCGCGCAAGTCGATTACCGAGGTGCGCGATGCAGACCCGGACTCGTTCGACGTCCGCGATTACTCGCTCGCGAATTACACGATCTACCCCGGGACCATGCTTGTCACGGAACCCAATCACTTCGAGGTGTGGACCATCGTCCCCGATACCGAAGATCCGAACGTTTCGTACTGCACGATTCGTCTTCTTTCTCCCAAAGAACCGGAAACCCCGCGTGAGAAGCGGGTGCTCGAGAAGAACTGGGAACTGCTCATGGAGACTCTGCACAACGAGGACTGGTTCGTCACGAAAACGATCACCGACAATGCGGCGCACGGTCAGGTGGACGAATTGATATACGGCCGTAACGAATTGCCGGGACAGGTGTTCCACAAGATGATCACGCGTGATGCACAGGAGCTGCTCGCACAACCCTGAGGAGACACATGGATGCCATTCCGGATTTAGCTGAGCAGTCCGATCTCTGGAATCCGAGTTGGATCGACCCGTTCGAGCCGACGGTCGAGTGCGAGGACGAATTCTCCGAATTGATCGACGCGTTGCGAGCGGTTCAAGAATCGGTTGCTCGTAGTAGACCGACTCCCGCCGGAGCGGCCGCTGCCGCCCAGAGACTGCGTGATCTCGCACTGCAGATGGCAAAATTCGAAGTCTCCGAAGACGAGCAGATTGCCGGCCGGCGCTGGGAACTTGCCGGACGAGCGCAGTCCATGGCCCCGGCGCTACATATCGACGAAGTTACCGATACCACTGCTCGGGGTCATGTGAGCGTCGGCCGATTCCATTCCGGACGGTATGCGATGAACGGCGGTGTCACGCCACTGATCTTCGACGAGATTCTCGCGAGGCTCGCCAATAGCGCTGGGCGTGCTTGGGGCCGCACCGCCTATCTCAACGTCAACTATCGCGCATTGGCTCCACTCGACGCGGTGCTGCGAGTGGAGGCGGAGTTCGTCGGTCAGGACGGGCGGAAACGGTTCATGCGGGGAGCGATGTACGACGGAGACATCCTTGTCGCTGACGTCGAAGGTTTGTGGGTAGAGCTGAAACCCGAACAGAGATAACGCTTTCAGAAGTCCTACGCGCGAATAGAAGAAGGAGAAGGCATGAGTGGATACTCGTTGCTCAGTGGTGTGCGGATACTCGAGGTCGCCCAACTCGCCCCGTCCTCGCTCGGCGGACATCTAGCCGACTTGGGCGCCGAAGTCGTCAAGATCGAGTCCGGGCCACTCGGCGATCCGGTTCGAGTCGGAGGAAGTCGGGCGATCGGGGACGAGGACGGCCCGGCGTTCATGCATTTACGTTGGAATCGCGGCAAGAAGAGTGTGGCGCTTGACCTGCGTAGTCCAGCCGGAAAGCAGGCGTTCCTCGACTTGGCGGGTTCGTGCGACGCCGTGATCGAGGGCATGCGCGGGGGCTATCTGGACTGGCTGGAAATCGGTTACGAGCAACTGCGGCAGGTGAATCCGCGTATCGTCTTCTGCTCGGTATCGGGGATGGGATCGGACGGACCTTATCGGCAGATGGGAACCGGCGGGCCGGTTTTCGACGCATATGCAGGCCTACGGGAAGTGACGACGCCAACCGACCCGCCTACCGTCGGGATGGCGGGATCGACCACACCACCCATCGCGATGTACGCGCTCGGCGCGTATGGAGCGATGGGGTTGTTGGCCGCGCTGCATCGCGCACGTACGACCGGCGAAGCGGTGCAACTCGAGGTAGCCGGTATCGATATTGCAGCGGCATGGGTGCCGGACATGATCGATGCGGAACTCAACCAGGAGCGGTCGATTCCTAGGCCGTCATGGATGCAGGACGGTAGATTGCCGGACTGGCCACGACTGGAGGCGTACCGGACCAGTGACGGCGAGGCGATGCTCTTCGGTTCTCACGTGGACAAATTCTGGCGCAATTTCTGTGTTGCGGTAGGTCGAGAGGATCTGCTGTCCATCGACTTGAGCAGTGCCGATGACGGTGCGCCGGCTCGTGCAGATCTGGTGTGGCGCGCCCTGCGAGAAGTATTTCTGCAACGGACCAGAGCCGAATGGGTTGCTCTGTTCCTCGAACACGAGATTGCCGGTGGTCCGGTCAACAGCGTTGCCGACATGATCGCCGATCCCCACTTTCGTGCTCGCGCCAATACGTATCGAGTCGACTACGACGGGGTCGGTGAACTCGAGTTCGTGACCAGTCCTGTCCGGATTGCGGGCGAGAGATTCGCTCCGGATCTTCCGCCTCGGCTCGGTGTGGACACGATCGACGTCTTGTGTGAGGTCGCCGGTTACTCACCGGAGCGTGCACGATCGGTGGTCGATCCCGCTGCTGCCGCTCCCGTTGGAACCGGATTGTAGGCTGCGCGCTCCGACAACTTCATAGTCGTTCGCCGGCCTGGCCGCGCCACTCGTGCATGAAATCATATGCACGAGTGGCTTTTTCATGTCTTCGATACGATTCGATCCGTCGGCAGAATAGTTGCGAATTGCCTGGTAATTGATATCTATTGATGTTAGATTTACTGAGGGATGCGGTGAGCGCGATCACATCCGCGTCGATGTGGCCGACGCAGCAGTGCAGGGAAAACAAACAAGATGGTGCGATTCGATCCGGATCACACCTGTCGAACAGGTCGCGAGTGAGGATGCTTCCCGCCGCGACCGAGTCGATCTCGAGGAGAGCTCATGAATTTGGCGGACCTGACCCGGTACTGGGGGAAAACGCGGCCGCAGCAGCAGGCCATTGTTTTTGGTGACACGTCGCAGACGTGGGCGCAGGTGGATGCGATCACCGACGCGTTGGCGCGGGGTTTGGCAGCCCGTGGTGTGGGCAAGGGGGATCGGGTTGGGGTCATGATGCTCAATCGGCCTGAGTTGGCCCATGTCATTTTGGCGACGCTCAAGTTGGGTGCGATCAGTGTCCCGCTGAATTTCCGGTTGATCGGCAAGGAGCTTGCGCCGATGCTGGTCGATTCGGCGCCGCGGGTGGTGATCGTGGAGGACGAGTTGGCTTCTCTTCTCGAAGAGGGCTCTGCAGCAGTAGATTTCGAGATCTTTGCCGTCGGTGGTAGTGCTCATCGCCGGTACGAGTCGTTGTTGGATGTGGGTACGGCTCCGGTTGTGGACATCTCGGCTGACGATCCCGCCTTCATTTGCTACACGTCGGGGACGACGGGAGCGCAGAAGGGCGCTGTAATCACACATCGCAGTGCAATCGCACCTGGCCTGGCACAGGTTGTGGCACATGGTATTTCGGGACGTGATCGAGCGATGTGTTCGGCACCCCTGGTCTATACCGGTTCCGTGCTGTCGATCTTCATGCAGTTGGTGGTGGTACCGGGCGCAACGATGGTGCTTTTGCGCGAGTTCGATCCGGAGATCGCCCTCGATACTTTCGAACGCGAACAGGTCACGGCGACGACCACGGTGCCCGTGATCTGGGAGCGCATGACGATGCTCCCCGATTTCGGCGTTCGAAAGCTTGCAAAGTTCACCTTCGCCGGTGCCGGTGGTGCTCCGGTCAGTCTCGATCTGCTCGATTTCTACAACGATCGGGGTGTTCCACTCACTCAGGTCTACGGGCTGACGGAATCGTCCGGTATGGCGTCGTCCTTGACGTACGCCGATGCCCGCACTCGCCCGGGATTCGCAGGGCTGCCGCTGGCAGGAACCAGGATACGGATCGGTGACGGTTCGGTCGCTCCCGGCGAGGTTGGTGAAATTCTGGTGCGCGGTGAGCACGTCATGCGTGAGTACTGGAACAAGCCGGAAGCTACGACGGCCACGCTGGTCGACGGTTGGCTACACACGGGCGATCTGGGCGCGCAGGACGAGGGTGGGTTCCTCAAGGTGGTGGACCGCAGTAAGGACATGGTGATTTCCGGGGGTCTCAACGTCTACCCGGCGGAGATCGAGAAAGCCTTGCACGGTATCGACGGGTTGGTCGATCTTGCGGTGATCGGGGTGGTGGACGATCGCTGGGGCGAAGTTCCGATGGTGGTGTTTCACAGCGACCGTGCCGCTGCCGATGTCGTCGCGGACATTACCGACGTGGCCGGCCGGAACCTCTCGAAATACAAATGGCCGCGTCACGCACTTGCCTTGGATGAACCATTGCCGCGCACGTTCTCCGGCAAACTTGCTAAAGCTGTTCTCCGGGAGCGTTTTCCCATGGCTCCGACGGCGGCTGTTCCAGTAGTTCGGGCATCGGCAGTTACAGCTGCCGACTGACTTCCAGGTCCGATTGCTTGTGCCGGCTCCTCCTGCCTTGAAAACCCTGTGGCGGGAGGAGCTTTCGCATTTCCGGCAACTTCGTGAATCTGTGAGTCTGGGTCGAAAAGCGTTGCGTAACTTACCTGTTGGTGCTATGTTCTCTACGGTGCCTGTGATGGCCATCACACGATCGTGTTGTCGCCGTCGGTCGCATAACTCTTCAGCTCACCAAATTTCGAATCGGACGTGTCGCGCCGGCGGCTGTTGGGAATTGTTCGGATTGCATTGCAACCAGGTCGATAACGAGGAGAGCTCATGAATTTGGCGGACCTGACCCGGTACTGGGGGAAAACGCGGCCGCAGCAGCAGGCCATTGTTTTTGGTGACACGTCGCAGACGTGGGCGCAGGTGGATGCGATCACCGACGCGTTGGCGCGGGGTTTGGCAGCCCGTGGTGTGGGCAAGGGGGATCGGGTTGGGGTCATGATGCTCAATCGGCCTGAGTTGGCCCATGTCATTTTGGCGACGCTCAAGTTGGGTGCGATCAGTGTCCCGCTGAATTTCCGGTTGATCGGCAAGGAGCTTGCGCCGATGCTGGTCGATTCGGCGCCGCGGGTGGTGATCGTGGAGGACGAGTTGGCTTCTCTTCTCGAAGAGAGCTCTGCAGCAGTAGATTTCGAGATCTTTGCCATCGGTGGTAGTGCTCATCGCCGGTACGAGTCGTTGTTGGATGTGGGTACGGCTCCGGTTGTGGACATCTCGGCTGACGATCCCGCCTTCATTTGCTACACGTCGGGGACGACGGGTGTGCAGAAGGGCGCGACGCTGACCCATCGCAATGCACTGTCTTCCGGTCTGTCCTTGGTGATCGGTGCCGGGCTGTCGGCGCGTGATCGTGTCATGTGTTCGGCACCTCTCGTCTATACCGGTTCGGTTATCTCGATTTTTGTCCAGATGGTCTTGGTGCCTGGCTCGACCATGGTGCTTCTGCGTGAATTCGACCCGGAGATTGCACTCGATACCTTTGCGAGGGAACAGGTGACGGCTGCGCAAACGGTGCCGGTGATTTGGGAGCGTATGACTGCTCTTCCGGATTTCGGCGTTCGCAAGCTGGCCAAGTTCACCTTTGCTACCGCCGGCGGAGCGCCGGTCAGTCTCGACCTCCTCGATTTCTACAACGACCGCGGTGTACCACTTACGCAGGCCTACGGCTTGACCGAAGCCTCCGGACTGGTATCGACTCTCGAGTACGAAGACGCCAGGACGCGGCCGGGTTTTGCCGGTCTTGCATTGGTAGGCACCGAGATCCGGATCGGCGCTGCGGACGGCGGGTTTGCTGCGCCGAACGAGATCGGAGAGATCCTGGTCCGCGGTGAGCACGTCATGGCGGGGTACTGGAACAAACCTGATGCTACTGCCGGCGCCCTGGTCGGTGGCTGGCTGCGAACCGGTGATCTCGGCCTTCAAGACGACCTGGGGTTCCTCAAAGTGGTGGACCGCAGTAAGGACATGGTGATTTCCGGGGGTCTCAACGTCTACCCGGCGGAAATCGAGAAAGCCCTGCACGTGATCGACGGGTTGGTCGATCTTGCGGTGATCGGGGTTGCGGACGACCGCTGGGGTGAAGTTCCGATGGTCGTGTTCCACAGCGACCGTGCTGCGGCCGATGTCGTCGCAGATATCAGCGTTGTTGCGGGTGCGAGCCTCGCAAGTTTCAAACGGCCGCGCCACGCCGTCGCTCTGGATGAGCCGCTACCTCGCACGTTCTCCGGAAAGTTGGCAAAAGCAGTTCTGCGGACCAAGTTCCCGCAAGCGCCGGAATCTGCGCTTGCAGTGGGCGGGATGCATCGAATCTCTGAAAGGAACGCATGACATGACAACGACTAGAGACGTGGATATCTCGGATTTGATCGACAAGGCGCCGCTGTCTCTCTTGCAGAAGAGAACAATCGCGGTGTGTTTGATCCTGGCAATTCTTGATGGGCTCGATGCGCAGTTGATTGGTTTCGCAATTCCAGCCCTGTCCGAAGCCTGGGGAGTTTCGAAGGCTTCGTTCGGCTTGCTTCTTGCGTTGAGCGCCGGCGCTATGGTTGTCGGCAGCATGGTGTTCGGGCCGTTGTCCGACCGCTACGGACGGCGGAGAGTCATCCTTGTCTGTACGGTGATCTTCGCGGTCTTCACGCTGGCGTCTGCGCTGGCGACATCGATGTCGATGCTCATCGTGCTGCGCATCCTGGCCGGCCTGGGTTTGGGTGGTGTCACCCCGAATCTTGTTGCTCTGACCAGTGAATACAGCCCCACGAGAATCCGTGCGACGGCAGTAACCGTGGTTATCGCAGGTATGTCACTGGGTGGGTTTGTCGGAGGTTTTGCGGCAGCCTTTCTGATTCCCTCGTTCGGGTGGCAATCGATCTTCGTCATCGGTGGTGTACTTCCGTTGGTCGCAGCCGCGGTGGCATGGTTCTGGCTGCCGGAGTCCGGTCGATTCTTGGCTGCTCGCGGTGACCACGCAGGAGCTTCGAAGATCTTTGCGTCGATTGCGCCTACGGCAAACATCACTGCTGCGGACAGGTTCGTGCAGGATGTGTCGGTCCAGGCGAAATCACCTGTACGGGAGCTTTTCTCGGGCAACCGCGCCATCGACACCGTGCTGCTGTGGGTAGTATTCGTCATCAACTTCCTGGTGATCTATTTCCTGCTGAGTTGGATGCCCTCGCTGTTCAGTAACGCCGGTCAGAGTGCGTCGACCGCGCTACTTGCGGCCGCCCTGTTCAATCTTGGTGGTATGACCGGTGCTTTGACGTTCGGCCGGATCACAGACCGCATCGGCAATGGATTTGCCGTAGTCATGGCCGGATACACTCTTGGTGCCATCTTCATCGGGGCAGTGGCAATGTTGCTCGGCAATTCGCTTCTGCTCCTGGTGACGATTTTCGTGGTGGGTTTCGGTATGTCCGGCAGCTCAGCCGGCATCATTGCGATTGCATCATCGATCTACCCGGTCTCGTCACGAGCAACAGGTGTTGGTTGGGCCTTGGGCGTCGGGCGAATCGGATCGATCGTCGGCCCGAGTCTGGGCGCAGTGCTCATCGCCGCCGGCATGGATGCCCGCACGATCTTCATGTTGATGATCGTGCCGACGATGGTCGCGGTACTGACGCTGGCAGTGTTGCAACTACGGAGTCGTCGTGAGCGTCGGCTCGAGCAATCGTCCACCACCTCGGTGTTTACTCCGGTCGAGAGCTAGCTGAGAGTTCGTAATCATGAAGACTTCCCGGTCGCGCAAGACGTCCTATTGCCGTCTGTGTCCCGCATCGTGTGGTGTCCTGCTCGATCTCGAGGACAACCAGATCGTTCGGGTGCTCGGTGATGCCCACCATCCGATTTCTGGCGGGTATACGTGCGCGAAGGGGCGCCGAGGCGCTGATCTCGCGCGCGGTCCGGATAGGTTGACGTCTTCGCTTCGGCGCACCGATACCGGCACACACGTGCCGGTATCGGTGCCGGAAGCGGTAACCGACATCGCGGCGCGCTTGAAGGCCGTCGTCGACGAACACGGACCGGAGTCTGTTGCCATGTTCATGGGGACACAACAGAACTTTGCGGCGTTGACCCCGCCGATGGCGCGTGCCTGGTTCCGTGGGACGGGTTCGCACAAGCTGTTCTCGACCATGACGATCGATCAATCCGCCAAATGGGTTGTCCAAGAGCGGATGGGAACCTATCTCGGCGGACGTCAGCGCTTCGAGACTGCCGATGTGTGGTTGCTTGCGGGGACAAATACTCTCGTCTCCGCGAATGGCGGAGACGGCGACGGTGCGGTCGTCCAGAATCCATCCGTGACACTGCGAGAAGCACGTGAGCGCGGGTTGCGGTTGATCGTTGTGGATCCTCGTCGGACGGAGACGGCAGCGCGCGCAGATCTGCACCTCGCGCCGCGTCCTGGCACAGATGCTGTGCTGTTTGCAGGCATGTTGAATCTTGTTCTCTCCGAAGAATTGTACGACCACGATTTCTGTCGACAGTATGCTGGCGACTTGCCCGAGCTTGCCGCCGCGGTTGCTGGTGCGACCCCGCAGATGGTGGAACGGGTCTGCCGCGTTCCGGAGGATCACGTGCGCACAGCCGCGCGAATGTTTGCGTCCGCGTCTCGCGGGATGGCAACAACGGGCACGGGAGTGTGCATGGGTCCGCACTCCAACCTGGCCGAACATCTTGTGGCGGCGCTCAACGTCGTGTGCGGCCGATACCTACGTGAGGGAGAGCCTGTCGACGATCGTTCGGCTCTCGGCCGATCCGTGCCGGCCCGGGCCGAAGTCTCACCTCCGGAAAGGGGATTCGAGACCGGATTCCGCAGTCGCATCGGTGGTATCCGCGCTATGCGAGGAGAATTACCGTCGGGAATTCTTGCCGACGAGATACTCGAAGACGGGCCGGATCGAATTCGAGCGCTTGTCGTCTCGGGTGGCAATCCGGCTGCGGCACTTCCTGACCGGGCCAAGGCGGTACGAGCACTCGAATCGCTGGATCTGCTGGTCTGCATCGACCCGTTGATGTCGGATACGGCGAGGCTTGCCGACTACGTCATTGCGCCAACCATGATGTACGAGCGCGATGATCACACGATGCTCATGGAAGCATTCTTTCCGATACCGTTCGCGCAGTACACCTCTCCAGTTGTCGAGGCGCCACCAGGTGCTGTCGACGACTGGCGGTTCTTCTTCGATCTTGCCGCCGCTTCCGGGCAGCCGTTGAAATTCGCCGGTCGAGTTCTTGATCCGGACAAGCCTCCGACGTCACCCGAAGCACTCGCGATGCTGGCCGAGCGCGGTCGGGTGCCCTTCGAGCGGCTCCGTACCGCACAGCACGGCTATGTGGCGGGGCACAGCGGTTCGGTGGTAGGGCCGGCACGTGCGGAAGGTCGTGGTCACAGATTGCGGCTTTTGCCGGATGATGTTTACGCAGAACTGGTTTCGGCGCTGTCGGAGTCGATTATCTCGGCTGAAGATCCCGCCTTCACGATGCGCCTGACCGTGCGTCGTATCCGTGAGGCGATGAACTCGGTTGGTACGGCGCTGGACGGACTTGTACCCGGTGGACACAATCCCGCTCATCTGAATCCTGAAGACCTGGCTCGTCTGGGTGTGAACGACGGTGATCTTGTCATGGTGCGCTCGAAGTCGGGACAGCTGAAAGCGGTCGCACGTTCCGACCGCACCGTTCCATCCGGTGTGGTGTCGATGACCCATTGTTTCGGCGACTTGGATCCTGATGCCGACCCTCGTAGTAGTGGCAGCAATGTCAATCTTCTCACCGGCCGGTCCGAGGGCGCCCAGGCGATCAACGCGATGCCGACGATGACGGCGGTACCCGTGGCCGTGTATCCACTGCCGTCGGCACTTGCCAAGTAAAACTTCGACCATTAGGTTTATGAATCAGGTCATCCCGACTGCCGGGAGAGAGGATCACCCATGACGTCGACTGTCACCGACCATTCGAGCGGTACGCACGTAGGGGCTCGGATCTGCCCGCTGTGTGAAGCTACGTGCGGACTCCTCTTCGAACTCGACGGTCGCACAGTTGTCGGGGTGTCACCAAACGTCGACGATGTCTTCAGTGCTGGTCACAGTTGCGCGAAGGGTCTCGGTTTGGGGCGGCTGGAGAATGATCCCGACCGCTTGCGGACCCCACTGATCCGCGATGGCGCCAGGGGTGAGTTCCGGGAGGCAACGTGGGACGAAGCGTTTGCCGAGATCGGTCGACGCCTACCCGAGTACGTGAGCAACGATCCCGGTAGCTGCGCCGTGTACACCGGCAACCCCGCTGCCCATCATCTGGATCCGTCGCTCTATCTCGGGACGATGGTTGCGGCCCTGCGCACCCGAAACCTGTACTCGCCCGCGAGTGTCGACACGTTGCCGAAGAACCTCGCACACATGCTGCTCTACGGCACCGGTCTCGGCTTGTCGATTCCGGACATCGACCGCACCGACTATCTTCTGCTCCTCGGGAGCAATCCACTGGTCTCCAACGGAAGCACGATTACCGCGCCCGGTATTGCTCGCCGACTGAGTGCGCTGCGCGAGCGCGGTGGCACACTCGTTGTGGTCGATCCGGCGCGTACTCGAACCGCAGAGGTCAGTGATCTGCACGTGGCGATCAGGCCCGGCACCGATGCGCTGTTCCTGCTCGGCCTGCTCTCGGTCATTGCCGCAGAGGGACTCGCGAGTCTCGGTGATGCTGCTCCGCACGTGGACGGTCTCGATGACGCGCTATCGATCGCGGCGCAATTTCCCCCCGCTGTGGTGGCGCCGGTGTGCGGTATCGATCCGGCTGTCATCTTCACTGTTGCACGTGGTTTTGCCGGCGCACCGCGGGCAGTGGCAAACTCTCGGATCGGTTCCTGTATGCAGGAATTCGGGACGCTGGCCAATTGGCTCGTCGAGGTGCTCACGATCGCGACCGGCAATCTCGACCGTCCGGGTGGTGCAATGTTCCCGATGCCGCCTGCCGGTGGGCAGAACACCTGGCCGGTGACCAAGACTCCACCGTTTACCTTCGCTCGCTGGCATTCTCGCGTGCGGTCTCTACCCGAGGCAATGGGGGAACTGCCGGCAGTGTGTTTTGCCGAGGAGATTCTGACTCCCGGTCCTGGCCGCACCCGAGCGCTGGTCACCATCGCCGGCAACCCCGCGCGCTCGCTACCCAACAGCACCGCGATCGAAAAGGCCCTGGGGCAACTCGAATTCATGGTCAGTATCGACTGCTACGTCAACGAGACAACTCGATATGCCGATATCATCCTGCCCCCACCTCCGCTTGCTACGCGCGGCCACTACGACATCGCCCTCACACACTTTCAAGTCCGCAACGTTGCGCGCTACACGCCGCCATTGCTCGATACCTCGACTGACGAGATGTCGGAATGGCACATCCTCCTACGCCTTGCTGCGATCGCGAGTGGCACCCCGAACCGTGCTGTCGGCGAGATCGACGAGGAGGTAGCGGCCGTGGCGATGCGCCGCGCAGCAAAGCTTGCCGGTTGCGGCGTCGAGGACGTCGAACGCGAGAGTGCCGGGCGCACAGGACCCGCCAGACTGCTGGACCTTCGGCTGCGCAGTGGGCCGTTCGGTGACCGGTTCGGGAGCAATCCCGGAGGACTTACGTTGGCAATGCTCGAGTCGACTCCGAACGGCATCGACTTCGGGCCGCTGCAGCCCCGATTGCCTGAGGTGCTGCGAACGCCGAACGGGCGCGTAAATGTGGTACCGAAGATGATCGTCGACGATATTCCGCGCTTGAGGGCAAGTATGGAACGCTCGACCGACGGGCTGTTGCTGATCAACCGAAGGCAGCGGCGGGGAATGAACTCGTGGCTGCACAATGCATTGGCGCAACCGGACGACGGACAATGCGCACTCTTCGTGAATCCGGATGATGCAGCAGTTTTGTCCGTACACACCGGGGATCGAGTCGACGTGACCTCGGCGGTGTCGAGCGTTGTCGCCGAAGTTCGGGTGACCGCCGAGATGCGACCTGGTGTGGTGAGTCTGCCGCACGGCTGGGGTCACGACGGTAGTGGATTGCGTACGTCTGCTTCGGCGGCCGCGCCAGGCGCCAACGTCAATGCTCTCGTAGACGACGTGATTGTCGAACCACTCACTGCTTCCCCCATCTTCAACGGCGTGCCTGTCACTGTGACGCGCACGCGTTAGGAATTGCCGACATGGCCTATGTTGTCACTCAGAACTGTTGCAACGATGCGACCTGCGTTGCGGTGTGCCCCGTCAATTGCATCCATCCGACGCCGGAGGAACGCGAGTACCAGAGCACCGAGATGCTGTACATCGATGCGGGCTCCTGTATCGACTGCGGTGCGTGCGCCGATGTGTGCCCCGTCGACGCGATAGTCCCGGAGGACGCGTTGACCGAGCGCACGGCACGCTACCTCGAGATCAATGCCGAGTACTTTGCCGCGCATCCGCGAAACGAACCGCCGGGTGCGCACGTGCAACCTGGCCCACGAGTGACGCGTGATGATGAAACCCCGCTTGCGCCACTGCGTGTGGCGATAGTCGGCTCCGGACCCTCCGCCTTTTATGCGGCCGAAGAATTGTTCACCACGTCCGGACTCGACGTGGAGGTGACGATGTTCGAGAGACTGCCGGTTGCCGGTGGGCTGGTCCGATTCGGAGTCGCACCGGACCATGCGAACACCAAGTCAGTAGCGAGGGTGTTCGACCGGACTGCACGACGCGACGGTTTTACATTCCTTCTCGACGTTGAGGTAGGTCGGGATGTGACGACCGAGGAACTGCTCAACCACCATCACGCGGTCCTGTATGCGTCAGGTGCATCCGACGACCGCCGACTCGGGATTGAGGGAGAGGACCTCCCGGGAAGCTACGCAGCGCGTGAATTCGTGGCCTGGTACAACGGGCACCCGGATCACGCGGATGCGACGTTCGATCTGTCGTCTCCGCGTGCAGTGGTGATCGGTAACGGTAACGTCGCTCTCGACGTGGCCCGAATTCTTGTCTCCGATCCGGACGTACTGCGACGCACCGACATCGCCGACCACGCATTGGCGGCGTTCGAGGGTAGTGACATCGAGGAGGTTGTGGTTCTCGGACGCCGTGGTCCGGAGTTCACGGCCGCCACGACGCCGGAGTTGCTCGCGCTCGATTCCTTGCCGGGTATCGACGTTGTGGTGGAAGGGCACGTGAACGTCGACGCGTCGTCTACGACCAAAACTCGCCTTCTTGCCGAATATGCTGCCCGACAAACTGATCCGGAGAAAAAGCGCATCATCCTTCGGTTCGACACGACACCCCTCGAGTTGCTTGGATCGCGTCGAGTGGAGAAGGTACGGGTTGCGGCAACAAGTACGGGGGAGGTTTCGGAGTTCGACGCCGGCTTCGTGCTGCGCTCGATCGGATATCGGGGGCGCCCGGTTGACGGGCTGCCGTATGACATGAGGTCCGGGACAGTGCCGAACTCGGCAGGGCGAGTGCAGGATCCAGACGCCGGTACTGTAAGCCGCGGCCTGTATGTTGCGGGGTGGATCAAGCGGGGGCCAACCGGTGTGATCGGCACCAATCGATACTGCGCCGGTGAAACGGTGAGGTCGATCGTCGAAGACCACCGCGCTGGGCGACTGGGAACGCCGATGGCTGATGTGCGCGCTCTGCATGCGTTGATCCTGCAGCGACGCCCGAGCCTGATCGATGGCAACGGTTGGCGGGCGATCGACCGTCATGAGCTCGAGAGTGGGCGCCGCCAGGAACGTCCCAGGGTGAAGTTGGTAGATCGGCGGGAGGCTGCGGCCATTGCACACGCCGTCATGGAAAGTTCACCGTCCCAGGGCTTGCTCAATTAACCGATGACCTTTAGATTAAGTTTACTGTGATGTGAACCACTGATGATTCTGTTTGTCGTGCGCACATCATCTTTCGGACCTATCGGTCGCATTCGTGCGGCCCAGTGAGAACGCGGGAGGCCCTTCATGAGCGGCACTGTTATCGATGCACTGACCTATTGGTCACGCACCAAACCCGATCTACCCGCGATCAACTTCGACGGCGATGTCATCACGTATGCGGAACTGGCTCGATGGGCTGACGGGGTCGCGCACGATCTGGCGGCCCGCGGAGTGAAGCCTGGCGACCGCGTCGGCTTGGTGGGTGCCAATACGCTCGAATGGTGTGCCGCCGCCCTCGGCGCGCTGAAAGTCGGCGCGATAGTGGCACCGTTCAATCAGCGCATGCTTGCCGGTGAGTTGACGGCCCTTGTCGAAGACTGCGAACCGGCCGTCGTGTACTGCGATGAAGACCTGCGGTCAAGGCTCGAAGAGGTCCGAACTGCTCGCGAAGGATTCTCGCTGGCAGTGTTCGAGCAGGATGTGCGGCCGTTGCGTACCGCCGCGCACGCTGGGTACCGCACGCCTGTTGTCGATCTGAAAGATCCGACCGCCATCGTGTTCACCTCCGGTACAACGGGCCGCCCGAAGGGCGTGATCTTCACGCACGCATCGATTTCCGGTGAAATGCACGAGTGGTCGTTGATGGAACCGATTCTGCCGAACGGCCTGCGTCCGCTCTTGGTGCTACCGCTGTTCAGTGCTGCCGGAATCATCTGGGGCATCTCTCGGGTGACGCTGCAGGGCGGAACACTTTTCCTGCAGCCCAAATTCGATCCGGAGAAAGCACTTCGGGTGTTGTCCGAGGACAAGGCAACCACGCTCACGGGGCCGCCGATCCTCTTCGATCAGATCTCCAAGGTCCCGGGGTTCACGGACGCGGACCTGAGTCACCTGACCACGGCCCACGTCGGCGGCGCTAGAGTTCCGGTCGATCTGTTGCATGCCTGGCAGGCACAGGGGGTGCAGCTTCGGCAGATTTACGGGCAGACGGAGATCGGTGGATCCGCAACAGCCATGCCGCGTGAGGAAGCCGCGCAATACCCCGACAAGTGTGGTTGGGGTGGAATCTTCACCAAGATCCGTGTCGTCGATGCAGAGGGCAACGACTGTGTACCGCACGAGACGGGCCAGATTCTGCTTCGCGGACCCGGCATGATGCCGGGCTACTGGCGCAACGAAGATGCCACCAAGGCAACCATTATCGATGGTTGGCTGCAGACCGGCGATCTCGGCAAACTCGACGAGAACGGCTACCTCACCTACGTCGATCGACTCAAGGACATGATCATCTCCGGCGGTTTGAACATCTCGCCCGCCGAAATCGAGACGGTTGTCAACCGAATTCCGGGTGTCGAGGAGGTTGCTGTCATCAGTGTGCCCGACGCGAAGTTCGGCGAGACGCCCGCCGCGATTGTCAAAACTGCAGTACCCCTGACAGAGTCGGACATCATTGACTTCTGCAATCAGAACCTGGCGGACTACAAGGTTCCGCGCTACGTGGTTTTCGTGGATGAACCGCTTCCCCGGATGGCCAGCGGGAAGATCGCCAAACGAGATCTGCGCGATTCCTATGCGGACGTCCCCGACACCTACGCGAAGGTTCGGTGACAATCATGTCGAGTGAACGTCGAGTCGCCGTTGTCACCGGTGGTGGCCGGGGCATCGGTGCCGCTATCTGTGAACGACTTGCATCCGAGGGAATGGCTGTTGCAGTTAACTATTCGCGCAGTGCGCAGGACGCGGACGGCGTGGTTGCGAAAATCGTCGCAGCAGGTGGTGTGGCAGCATCGATTCGCGCCGACATCTCTGATCCGGAGCAAGCCGCACAACTGATTTCGCAGACGACCGCGCAGTTGGGAGCGCCTACGGTGCTCGTGAACAACGCGGGCATGAATCTGGCCGGCTCGGCCCGCAAGCAGAGTCCGGCCGACTGGGATCGTGTGATCGGCGTCAACCTCTCCGGCCCTTTCTACTGCACCCATGCCGCGCTACCGGCTATGTACGAACAGAATTGGGGGAGGGTCATCTTCCTGGGGTCGGCGTCGGGTGGGCGTCGTCCGTCACCGGGGATGAGTGCCTATTCGGCGGCGAAGGCCGGCCTCGTCGGAATGACTCGTACCTTGGCTCAGGAGGTTGCCCGGCGCGGCATCACGGTGAACACAGTGATTCCAGGGTTCGTCGAAACCGACATCATTGCCTCCGGTGGAGATAATGCTGTGGAAACGCTTGCCTCGCAATGGCCTAAGATTCCTGCCGAGTCCATTGCGTCGACTATTGCCTTCCTTGTCAGTGCGGACGGACGCCATGTTTCCGGTGAGGAGATCGGGGTGTGGAAGGGCGGGCCCGTCGGGTTCTGACCGTAGATTCGAGAAGGGCACCGTTGCGCGCTTGCGTGACGGTGCCCTTTGTTTTGCAAAAGAAGTAGGTTGGCCGAGACATATTGTGTAGAAATATCTTTCGAGTGTTAAGTGATTGCGAGAATCCGGACACGTCCGGGTCCTGATGTGACATATGCCACCTAATGCGTGTAGGTTACGGGGTGCCGCTGGATGCACCCGAGATGCCGTCGTACGCATTGGGCCCAGTACGGCACCCCTGCGTTCAGTTCACTGACTTCCGAACTCGAAAGTGAGCCTTCGATGGCCAAATCCACACGGACACTTGCATCTCTATCGATCCTTGCCGTTGCCGCGCTGCTGGCAACCGCCTGCGGTAGCTCCAGTAGCGCCGACGACGGACCCGGTTCGAACCCGGCCAGCGGTGATCCGATCAAGGTCGGCTACATCAACCAGGAGCAGGCGCCGTCGGGTTCATTCCCTGATCTTCGGATTGCAGCTGAGGCTGCGGTCGAATACGTCAATCGCGACGGTGGGGGTGTCAACGGCCGACCGATCGAACTCCACACCTGTATCACCAACGGATCGCCCGAAGCATCCCAGGGCTGTGCAAACGAGTTGGTCCGTGCCGGAGTGGTCGTAGCGATGGCCGGACTCGACTTCTCCGGGCCGGCTGCGTACGAGGTACTCAATGCCGCCGGAATTCCCTACGTCGCTTCCAACCCGATTCAGGGCACCGATTACAACGGGGAGAACGTCTTTGCCTTTGTCGGTTCTTCGGCGGGGCAGTACGCGGCACAGGCCGCTTTCCTGGCGCGGGACGGCGTGAAGTCGGTATCTGTTGTCGTGAACGACACGCCGTCGGGACAACAGGGTGCAAATCTGTTCAAGGCCGCGCTGACGAAGAACGGAATCACCGACGTCACAGTAGTTCCGGAGTCGCCGACGGCCACCGATTTCACCAGTGTGGTCACCGCTGCAACGCGTAACAATCCTGATGCTCTTTCAGTGCTGTTCGTCGCTCCGACGTGTGGACAGATCATGCAGGCGGCTCGGTCGCTCAGTTACGAGGGCAAGCTGGCGTTCAGTTCGGGATGCCTTGACCCCAATGTTCTTGCCAGCGCCGGTAATGCTGCCGAAGGAGCCTACTTCGCGCAGGAATTGTTGACCCCGGCGGTGCATGGTGATGACCCGCAGGTACAGCTCTACCTCGATGCGTTGGATCGTTACGCGGGGATCAGTTCCGATCAGGCCGGTGGTCGTTCTCCGGTCGGCTTCAGCTCGGTCATGACCTTGGCCGCGTTCCTGGCAAAAGCCGGTGATAACCCGACAACCGCGACGGTCAGTTCGGCACTGCGGTCCGCGGACGGAGTTGAAGGCTTCATGGACTCCCCGGTCGTGTGCGACGGTACGGCGCTGGCAGGCTTCTCCACGATCTGCAACGCGACGGTGCGCATGGTGACCGTTGACAATGGCAAGCAGGTTGAAGCCTCCGACGGTTGGATCGTCCCCTAATCCGGAAACAACCTGTGCGGCGGGGTATCTCGATCTGATCCGCGCCGCGCGTTGTCTCCTTCGAATGTCCCTTTGCCACAAAGGAGGTGTGCTGTGGAATTGTTCTCCTTCGGTTTGCTCGGTCTCGGTACCGGCGCTATCTATGCGATCTTCGCTCTCGGTCTCATCTTGACGTACCGCGCGTCCGGAATCATCAATTTCGGATACGGCGCAATGATCTTGTTCGGTGTCTATCAGTTCGCCGACCTTCGCACCACGGGAGTGTTGGTGCTACCGATCGGTTCGATCGATTTTGGCAGCAGGCCTTCAGTTCTGGTGGCTTTTGCCGTCGTTCTTCTCCATTCGGCGCTGCTGACGCTGGTGATCTACGCCCTGTGCTTCCGTCCGGTTCATGCGGCGCCTCCGCTGGCCCGCGTCGTCGTCTCGGTTGGTGTGATGCTCGCGGTCCAGGCGTTGGTACTGGTGCGGTTCGGGTCGGTTCCTCGGTCCGTTGCTCCGATCCTGCCCAATGACGCCGTGACGGTCCTTGGTGCAAAGATGCCGGCAGATCGGCTCTATCTCGCGGGGATCGTGATTGTTCTCGCGGTGATACTCGGTTTTGTCATCAGCAGAACACGTTTCGGTATGGCATCGAGAGGTGCGGCGGAGAATGAGAAGGCTGCTGTGCTGCTCGGCTACCGCCCGCAGCGTTTGGCTGCGATCAACTGGTTGATCGCCGGCGTCGGCGGTACCGCGATGGGAATCCTCATTGCCCCGACAACCTCACTCGAGGCTGGTACCTACACGATGCTGATCGTTCCGGCTCTCGGCGCGGCGCTTATCGGGCGTCTGTCCTCCGTGCCGTGGGCGGTCGCAGGTGGTTTCATTCTCGGTGCCACTCAGTCGATGTTGCTCTACATCACCCAGACCGTGCCGTGGTTGCCGCAGAACGGCCTCAAACAAGGCCTGCCCTTCCTCGTGATCATCATCGCTTTGATCGTGATGGGCAACAAACTGCCCGGTCGCGGCGCCGCTGAGGAGAAGCTTCCTCCCGCACCGGCCGGGCCGATGAGGCCGTGGCTCATTGCAGTGGGGATCGCTGTGCTCGCGGTGGCCATACCGCTCCTGAGTTCTCAATGGAGGCTTGGACTCATCACGACGATGACGGCCTCGATTCTGTGTCTGTCGCTCGTAGTGCTCACCGGATACGTCGGGCAGATATCACTGGCCCAGATGTCGCTGGCAGGAGTCGCCGGATTCACCCTCGCGAAGATCGGGGGCAACAGTTGGATGCCGTTCCCCGTCGCGATGATTCTGTCGGCCGGTGTTGCGACGATTCTTGGTGTGATCGTGTCCATTCCGGCGTTGCGGGTTCGCGGCTTGCACCTCGCAGTCGTGACAATTGCCGCGGCGGTTGCCATCGAGGAGTTGATCTTCAAGAATCCGAAATTCACCGGCGGCCTCACTGGGTCTCCGGTGGCGCAGCCTTCCTTGTTCGGCATTGAATTGGGTATCCGCGGGGGTGGGGAGTTCCCGCAACCGGTGTTCGGGTATCTCGTTCTGGCTGTTGCATCGGTTGTTGCGATCGGGGTCGCGTTGCTGCGTCGTAGTTCGCTCGGCCGTCAGATGCTCGCTGTCCGCAGCAGTGAACGCGCCGCTGCCGCTTCGGGTATCGATGCTGCGCGCATCAAGTTGATCGGCGCGACGATTGCGTCGTTCCTCGCGGGAATCGGTGGATCTCTGATGGCGTACCAGCAGGGACAGTTGTCATTCGAGACTTTCAGTGTGATGACGTCATTGCTGCTCGTGGCGGTTGTCTACATCGGTGGAATCTCCAGCGTGTCCGGTGGACTTGTTGCGGCACTGATGTTCTCCGGTGGATTGGTGTCGATAGCACTCGACGAGTGGTTGGGTCTCGGTGATTACGAATCGCTGATCCTTGCCATTGCTCTCGTAGCGGGCGCAGTGATGAATCCCGAGGGTGTGGCAGGCATGGTGCATCGACTCAAACTGCATCGAACCAGCGGTACCAAGACGGGCGCCGAGCATGATTCGGAACTCGAGGGCATATCCGACCAGGCTCCCGTGCTCGCCGGAATGAAGGAGGCGTGATGTTGCTCGAGACGGAAGAACTGTCGGTAGCCTTCGGCGGTGTCAAAGCCCTCGACGGTGCACATCTGTCGGTGGCGGCCGGTGAGGTTGTCGGTTTGATCGGGCCGAACGGTGCTGGCAAGACGACGTTCATCGACGCTGTGACCGGATTTGTTCCGTCCACAGGACGAGTCATGTTCGACGGCAACGATATTGCACATCTTGCTCCGCACCGACGGGCCAGGACCGGAGTGGTGCGAACCTTCCAGCAACTCGAGCTCTACCAGGATCTGTCGGTGGCCGACAACATCAGAGTGGCGGCAAAATCCACAGCGCCAGACCCGAGTGTTGCTCTGCTGGAACGATTCGGGCTCGAAGGTCTTGCCCAGGCGTATCCCGAGGATCTCTCGCACGGCCATCAGCGACTCGTGGGAATCGCGCGAGCGCTGGCTTCGGAGCCACATCTGCTTCTTCTCGACGAACCGGCGGCTGGACTCGATTCGTCCGAGTCGATCGGCTTGGTGGAGCCGATCCGAGCGCTCGCGGACGAAGGCATCGGGATTCTGCTCATCGACCACGACGTCGATCTGGTCTTTGCGGTCTGCGATCGCGTGTACGTCCTCGATTTCGGGAAGGTCATCGGTTCCGGAACGCCTGCCGAGGTGGGGTCCTCCGAAGTTGTCCGCACTGCATACCTGGGAGCAAGCGCATGAGCACTGTGTTGTCGGTCGACAATCTGTCCGCAGGCTACGGGCGGGCCCTCGCGGTGCGAGACGTTTCCTTCGAGGTCGAGGAAGGCGAAGTGGTTGCGCTACTGGGACGCAACGGTGCGGGAAAAACGTCCACGTTGCTCACACTCTCCGGGATTCTCAAAGCGCGTGGTGGAACGGTGAGCGTCGGCGGGCGAGTTGTTGCGCCGGGGCGTCCGTATGCGGCGACCAAGGCCGGAATCGCTCATGTGCCTGAGGAACGAGCGTTGTTCTCGGGGTTGACTGTTCGTGAGAATTTGATCATCGCCGGTTCGCGCGGAAAGTCGGAACTGGCGCAGGTCTACGAGCTCTTTCCGGAACTGGAGCGATTGATCGACCGACGGGCCGGTCTTCTCTCGGGCGGCGAACAGCAGATGTTGGCGCTGGCCCGCGCACTGCGCCAACGCCCGAAGGTACTCATGGTCGACGAGATGAGCCTGGGTCTTGCACCGCTGATCTGTGCTCGACTGGTGAGCATCCTTCGGGGACTTGCCGACACAACCGGCATCGCAGTCGTGTTGGTCGAGCAGCACCTGGAGCTTGCGCTCGAAGCGGCAGATCGTGGCTATGTGCTGCGGCACGGGTCCGTCGTGATGTCCGGAACTCGGGACGATTTGCTGTTGCGGCGAGCCGAGCTCGAATCGTCGTATCTGGGCGGAGCGGCCGAGCAACGCTCTGCCTGAGCATCCGCCACACTGAACGCCCGCCGCCTCCGGTTTCGCTGCGTGAACACTCACGTAGCGAAACCGGACCGCGTTGCGGGTCAGGCCTCGAAAACCCGGGTTGAGGCGGCACGCGCCTCTTCGAGGTAGTTGGCCGGCCACTTCTTGCCGAGCATGAGACCGCCGTCGACGGCGATGTGTTGTCCGGTCACGAAGGACGCGCCGTCGGAGGCCAGGTATGCCACTGCTTGCGCGAGGTCTTCGGGCTCGCCGGCGCGCGGGATCGGTTGGAATTTGTGAAGGCCACGGCGGACGGATTCGACACTGTTGTCGAGTGCGTCCGCTTCCAAGCCGGAGCCGTGCCCGACGATCCTGGTCGCGACGCCGCCGGGGATCAGAGCGTTGACGCGGATGCGAAAGGGGGCGAGTTCCATGGCGGCGGTGTTGGTCAACTGCAGTACTGCCGCTTTTGCGGCGCTGTAGGGATGCGGGCCGAAGCCCGTTCGGACTCCGGCGACGGAGGAGACGTTGACGATGCTGCCGCTGCCCTGATCACGCATGACCCGGGAGGCATGCTTGCAGCCCAAGAACACACTGCGAGCCAGCACGGCAAATGAGTTGTCCCATTCATCTGCCGACGTGTCTTCGAGGAACGTCCACGATCCGACGCGTCCGGCGTTGTTGACCATGCAATCAAGGCGTCCGAATCGGTCGACTGCAATGGAAACCGCTGCGGCGATGTCGTTTTCGCTTGTCACATCGGTGTGGAGGTAGATTGCCGAATCGCCGAGCGAGGAGGCAACGGATGCGCCGCGGACATCGTCGATATCGGCGATCAGAACCTTGGCTCCGCGCGCCACCAACTCTCTGGCAGTGGCAGCTCCGATGCCACTTGCGGCTCCGGTGACGATGGCGGATTTTCCGGCGAGATCAGTCATGGTGGCAGAACCCCTTCGATTGTTTCTTTATCTAACGTCTTGAGGTTTTAATCTAATGTCTTTAGTCTGTGGATGTCGAGACTTCACAGTCACTTCCGTCGTACGACGGTTCCATGCCCCGGTCGACGGGCCGAGTAGACGGAGAACACAATGTCCGACCTGATCCTTACCGAGCAGCCTCGTCCCGGCGTTCTGGTGATCCGACTGAACAGCCCGGAAACTCTCAACTCGATGAACGCCGACCTCGTAGAGGCGCTGTATCAGACGTTGGACGAGGTTCGCCGCGATTCCACGGTCCGCGCGATCGTCCTCACCGGAGTTGGACGGGCATTCTGCGCAGGTCTGGATCTGCGTGGCTATGGAACACCGCCTGGTGCCGCTGAAGGGGAGGGGCGGGCGCAAGCCGGGTTGCGGGTTCAGCAGCACATCGCGAGCCTTGTCGACCTGTGCCGCAGTGTTCGGGCACCGATCATTGCAGCGGTCAACGGTGCCGCAGCGGGCGGGGGACTCTCGCTTGCGCTCATGGCGGACATCCGGATTTTGTCAGAGGATGCGGTGCTGCACGCCGCATTCATTCGCCGGGGTCTGTCCAACTGCGATATCGGCATGAGCTACTTGCTTCCCCGCATGATCGGATTTTCCCGGGCGGCGCAGATCATGCTCACCGGCCGTTCCATCGATGCGCTCGAAGCCGAGCGGATCGGCCTCGCCTCGTCGGTCGAACCCGCGGACAAGCTCGTCGATGTTGCGCTCGATACCGCCGAGGCCATCGCCAGGAACAGTCCGTTCGGGGTGTGGATGACCAAGGAGGTCATGTGGTCGAACCTCGAAGCGCCGTCGCTGCGGGCCGCAATCGATTTGGAGAATCGCACGCAGATTCTCAGTGCCCTGACAAAAGATCACCGAGAAGCCGTTCAATCTTTCCTCGAGAAGCGGCCAGCCGAGTACCGGAACAACTAGTACCTGACCCCCTGACGATTGAAGTAGGCACACATGAAGGTTGGAATTGCCGCAGGCTACTGGGGCTCGGGTCCGCCGCGTCACGTCGAGCGGATGGTGGACGAGGCAGAAGCGCTTGGCGTCGACAGTTTCTGGACAGCGGAGACGTACGGGTCCGATGCGCTGACGCCCCTTGCGTGGTGGGGCGCGCGGACAACGTCGATCAAACTGGGCACTGCGGTGTGCCAGATGTCCGCCCGCACTCCGACCGCACTCGCGATGGCGGCACAGACCGTTGATCATCTGTCCGGTGGACGGATGATCGTCGGGATCGGTGCATCCGGACCACAGGTCGTCGAGGGTTGGTACGGCCAGCCGTATCCCAGGCCGCTCGAGCGCACCCGCGAATACGTCGAGATCATGCGTGCGGTGTGGGCCCGTGAGAAGCCCGTCGCGTACCAGGGCCGGCACTACCAACTGCCGTTCGACGGCGGAACCGGGCTCGGTAAGCCGCTCAAGTCGATCGTCCACCCCCTGCGTAGCGACATTCCGGTTTACCTTGGCGCTGAGGGGCCCAAGAACGTCGCGTTGGCCGCGGAGATCGCCGACGGATGGACACCGCTGTGGTTCTCGCCCAAGAGCGACGAGTTCTACCGCGCGGCGCTGGCCGAGGGATTTGCCCGTGATGGTGCCCGCCGGAGCGAATCGGATTTCGAAATCGCCAACACATGCTGGCTCGTCGAGCACGACGACGTCGAGAAGGCAGCCGCAAGGCTCAAACCGACTGTTGCTCTGTACGCCGGCGGGATGGGTGCAAAGGGTGCGAACTTCCACAACGACGTCTTTACCCGAATGGGTTGGGGCGAGGTGTGTTCCGAGATTCAGGAGCTGTACCTCAGCGGCCGTCCGGAGCTCGCGGCGCAAGCAGTGCCCACTGAGATGGTGGAAGATGTCGCTCTGGTCGGACCCGCTGACAAGATCATCGACGAAATTGTCGGCAAGTGGAAGAAGACCTGTCTGACGACGTTGATTCTGGGCGGCTGGCCGAAACCGGAGAACCGCGAACGGATCCTCGACGCGGTGATGTCATGACGCTGGACCCGAGAACCCCGATTCTGGTCGGCGGCGGACAGATCAACGAGCGCTCCGGAGGCATCGAACCGGTAGATCTGATTGTCTCGGCAGCTCGCGAGGCTGCAGCAGAAGCGGGCTCGGCAAGGCTGCTCGAGCTCGTGGACTCCGTGCGCATCGTCGGCATGTTGTCGTGGAAGTATCGCGATCCTGGCGCCCTTGTCGGGGAGCGAATCGGTGCGGTGCCGCGCACAACCGGATACACCGGTAGCGGTGGTAGTTCGCCACAGGTTCTGGTCAACGGCGCAGCCCTGGACATCGCAGCCGGACGCGCTGATGTCGTGTTGATCGGTGGTGCGGAGTCGTGGCGTACCCGAATGAAGTTGCGCGCCAAGGGGGAGCGCCCGGAGTGGACGGTGCAAGGCGATTCGGTCCCGTCGGCGCCGATCCTCGTTCCCGAGGTGCCGATGACGGCGGAGAGTGAACGACGCATCGGGCTCGATCGCCCGGCGTATCTGTACCCGCTGTTCGAGCAGGCGCTGCGAATCTCTTCGGGCCGTGCGGATTCCGAGCATCGCGATCATATCGGCGCGCTGTGGTCCGAATTTTCTCGAGTTGCTGCCACAAACCCGCACGCCTGGACGCAGCGCGAGTACTCACCTTCCGAGATCACGACGCCGTCGCCGGAGAATCGTCCGATCGCCTGGCCGTATACAAAGCTTCTCAACTCCAACAATATGGTGGAACAGGCTGCGGCCCTGTTGATGTGCTCTGTCGGGACCGCTCAGCAGTTGGGTATTCCGCGCGAGAACTGGGTGTTTCCGCAGTCCGGAACCGAAGCGCACGACACCTATGCTGTCGCGGAACGCGCAGCGCTCGATCGTTCGCCCGCGATTCGGATCGCCGGTGCTCGCGCGCTCGAACTGGCCGGGATCGGTATCGCCGACGTTTCCCTGGTGGACGTGTATTCGTGCTTCCCGTCTGCGGTGCAGGTTGCGGCAAAAGAGTTGGGGTTGGCGCTGGGCGATCCGTCTCGGCCGCTGACGCAGACCGGTGGACTCACATTTGCCGGCGGACCCTGGAACAACTACAGCACTCACGCGATCGCGACACTGACCACGAAACTGCGAGCCGATCCGGGGGCGTGGGGTCTGCTGACCGCGAACAGTGGGTACTTGAGCAAGCATGCGTTCGGCGTTTACCGTACCGAGCCGGCGGCGACGGGATTCCGCTGTGAAGACGTGCAGGCGCGAGTTGATTCCGAACCGACAACAACAGCGTTGACGTCGTACGAAGGTGCCGCGAGCATCGAGTCCTTCACCGTTGTGTATGACCGGGAGGGCAAGCCCGAGAAGGGTTTTGTTGCCGCCCGCATTGCTACTGGTGAACGCACGCTTGCGGTGACCGACGAGGCTGACGAGCTTGCCCGCATGACGGAGTCGGATGTGGCCGAGGCAAAGGTTTCGGTATCCGCGGACGGATCTTTTCGGTTTCGGTAGATTGACCACATTTATCTAAAGGCTTAAGGTAAAACTATTGCGGGATTCGGTGCAGGAGCACACGGATCCGATAATCGGAGAAAGGTTCGGCAATGTCGATCGAAGACTTCCGCGCACTGTACGAGCGCCATGTGGGCTACGTGGTGTCCGGCGACATGAAATCCGCGATCGCGGACATGGTCGCCGAGAACCTCCCAACCGTATTCGACGGTGTTGTCGTGCCACGTGGCGCCGTGGACAGCCACGAGATCAAGGATGTGCGTGCCGAGGGCGATCTGCGCATCGGGGAGACCGTGTACAACACCCCGACGGGTGTTATCGGATTGCGCTCGATCTGGGAGCTACACGACGGATCCTGGAAGGCCGCCAGGCTCGAGAACTTCGCCGCAGCAGGTGAATCGAAGTGAGCGGCGAAGAGCCGTGGGGACCGACCGCGGACGGACTCGATCAGCCGTACTGGGACGGACTGCGCGCGGGTGAGCTGCGATTGCAGCGGTGCACACAGTGCCGGACCTGGATCTGGGGCCCACAGTGGATGTGCGGTTCATGCCACACCTTCGATCCCGCCTGGGAGGCGGTCGAACCGGTTGGCACCGTGTACTCGTGGTCCCGAAGTTGGTACCCGTTCGTGACGGAACTAGCTGCCAAGGTTCCGTACTTGACGGTTCTCGTGGAACTTCCCGATGCCGGAAATCGAAGGGTCCTCGGCATTCTCACGGGTGCCGACGCAGATGCCGTCCAGATCGGCGACACGGTTGTCGGACACTTCGAAACTGATCAGGGCGCGACGTGGCCGATGCTGCGTTGGAGCCGTAAGGAAGGACGGGTATGAGCTCGATTGCATTGCGCGGAGCTGCTGCCGTCGTCGGAGTCGCCGAACACCATTACCGCCGGGGCGAAGGCCCGCACGGTGAGCAGCGGATGACGCTGGAAGCAATAGTCGCGGCCTGCGCCGACGCCGGCATCTCGCCGCGTGAGATCGACGGATTCGTCTCCTACGCAGGCGGTTCGAACGACGGTGCGGTCATCGGCGGCGCGCTCATGGTGAACGACGTGAAATGGTCGAACATGATGTGGGGCGGCGGCGGCGGGACCGTCGCTGCGGCCGTCAACAATGCCGTCGTCGCGATCGCGTCGGGGCAAGCTGACGTCGTCGCGGTCTATCGCGCGATGTCGCAGGAGGACACCGGGCGCCTCGGCTACGCCAAGTACCACTACGGCCCACACTTTCTCGCTCACGGAGTCGGCTCACCGGCTCAGGTCTGCGCCCTGCGCACGCAACGACTGCTCGAACATGACGGAGTGCCGCGCGAGGCGATGCGATCACTCGTGCTCGCCGCGTACCAGCACGCCCAGAACAACCCCACCGCACAGGGATACGGCCGACCGCTCGATATCGACACCTACGAGAACTCGCGCCTCATCACCGAGCCGTTCCATCTGTTCGACTGCTCGCGTGAGAGCGACGGGGCAGTTGCCTTGATTCTCGTGTCCGCGGAACGTGCCCGCGATCTTCGACAGACCCCGGCCTACGTTCTGGCCGGCGCGCAGGGTGCGCCTGGCGGATACTCGTCGATCATCGACAACGACAACCAGTACACGAGTGCAGGTTTCGCTGGGGTAGACGGCCGGCCCGGCGTCGCAGATCGACTGTGGGCGGCAGCCGGGATCGGCCCGTCCGACGTCGACGTCGTCCAGGTCTACGAGAACTTCTCCGGGCCAGCGGTCTCGGCACTGATCGATCACGGGCTGGCGCCGTCCGGCCCTGCGGCCGGCGACGTGCTGACCGTCGAAAACCTGACGGCACCGACTGGCAAGCTGCCGATCAACACCAGCGGCGGCAACATCGCCGATTCCTTTGTCAACGGCATGGGACTTGCAGTCGAGGCCGTGCGGCAGCTTCGAGGCACATCCACCAATCAAGTTGCAGATGCAAAGACGTCGTTGTTCATCGGTGGTCCGATGGCTCCGATCGTCAGCTCGACGCTGTTTGCGCACGCCGACGCGCTCTGAGCTCATCGAACCACCCGAAAGGACCGGCATGGGAAACGCGGACAACACGAGCGTGAACAGGGAATCGCTGTTCATCGGCGGCCGATGGGTCGCGCCGCTGCAGGGCGCAAGCTTCGACGTCGTGGAGGCCGCGACGGAGAAGGTTCTCGGCACCGCTGCGATGGCCGGCGTCGGTGACATCGACGCCGCGGTGGCAGCGGCGCGGGAAGCATTGCGAGGCCCGTGGGCAGCGCTCGGCAACTCCGAGCGTGCCGACCTGCTGGACCGGTTCGCGGCGGCTCTCAAGTCCCGAGGCCGCGAGACCGCGGCACTGGTGAGCCGTGAGAACGGTATGCCTATCTCGTTGTCCGGCAGCGTCAACGGTTTCGGACCATCCGTCATGGTCAGCTACTACGCGTCGTTGATTCGCAACGCCCCCACCGAGGACGTGCGCCCCAGCGCGTTCGGCGGTCGGACCGTCGTCCGCAACGAACCTGTTGGTGTTGTCGCTGCGATCACTCCGTGGAACTATCCACAACCCCTGGCCGCCATGAAGATTGCTCCGGCACTGGCTGCGGGCTGCACCGTCGTGCTCAAGCCCGCACCGGAGACAGCACTCGACGCGTATGCGTTTGCCGAGGCGGCAGAGGAAGCCGGTTTGCCGGCCGGCGTCCTCAATGTCGTACCGGCAGGGCGGGAAGCGGGTGCTTATCTCGTCGAGCATCCCGGTGTCGACAAGGTCGCGTTCACCGGCTCCACTGTGGCCGGGCGTGCAATCGGCGAGGTGTGCGGTCGATTGTTGCGACCGGTCACACTCGAGCTCGGTGGAAAATCCGCTGCGATCGTGGCGGATGATGCAGACCTCTCCGTTTTCGCGGCGGGTCTGCTGGGAGTCTCGCTGGTCAACAACGGCCAGACTTGCCACGCCAGCACCAGGATCCTCGCACCGCGATCACGTTACGACGCAGTGGTCGAGGCGGTGACCGAGACCGTTCGCGCTCTGCGGGTCGGTGATCCGCTCGAAAAGTCCACTCAGATCGGACCATTGGTCAGCGCGGCCCAACGCGATCGTGTTCTCGGGTACGTCGAGGACGGTCGGAGTGCCGGCTACCGCATCACCACCGGCGGAGCAGTACCTGCCGATCAGCCGATCGGGTGGTTCGTCGAACCGACGGTATTCGAGGGTGTCGACAACGCTGCGCGTATCGCCCAGGAGGAAATCTTCGGTCCCGTCCTGACGATCACTCCGTACGGCGACGAGGCGGAGGCCGTTGCCATCGCCAACGATTCCGAATACGGGCTCGGCGGCACGGTGTGGACCTCCGACGAAGAGCACGGTTTGGCCCTGGCATCACAAATCCACAGTGGCACTGTCGGAGTCAACCACTACGAATTGGATCTGGCAGCCCCGTTCGGTGGCGTCAAAGCATCCGGACTCGGCCGTGAACTCGGGCCGGAAGGACTGCGGCCCTATTACAGCGCGAAGTCGATCTATCTCGCGACTCGCTGACCCGCCCGAAGGGTCCCAGCCGCACGCGCGCGGCGAGACGATTGGAGCATTCCGATGACAACACCGACAACACCGACAACACCACTGACCGGGATACGCGTACTGGATATCACCGACGGATTGGGTGAGTCCAGCAGCCGGTATCTCGCCGATCTCGGTGCCGAGGTGATCCGCATCGAGTTGCCCGGTGGATCTGCATCACGGACGGCTGAGCCGATTCGCGGCGGTGTCAGCATTCCGTTTGCTCTGCGCAATGCCAACAAGCTCGGCATCGTGCTCGACGTCGAATCGGAGTCGGGCCGCGGCGAGCTGCGCGCTCTCGCGGCCGGGGCCGATATCTTGATCGAATCGCTGCGACCGGGTTGGTTGGACGAACGAGGCATCGGCGTAGCCGAATTGACGGCGCATAACCCCGAACTCGTGTGGATGTCCATCTCGCCGTTCGGGCGCACCGGCCCGTACCGTGATTGGGCCGTCACCGAGCCGGTCCTGTATGCGATGAGCGGTGTGCTGTCGCGATCCGGGGCGCCGGGCAGAGAGCCGCTGCTACCGCCGGCGGGGTTGGCCGAGGGAACGGTGAGCGTGCACGCCGCTTGGGCGGCGCTGCTGGCCTACTACAACAGGTTGACCACTGGCCGGGGCGACATCATCGACGTCTCCGCCTACGAAGTTGTCGTCCACGGGTTCGACCCGGGGTTCGGGACGCAGGGATCTGCCGCTGCGGGCCGAACCGAGGACTTTCCTCGCGGACGGCCCAACGCCTCCAACTTCTACCCGGTCTTCGCGTGCGCCGACGGACAGGTGCGGATCTGCCTCCTGGCCAAGCGACAGTGGCGATCGATGTTCGAATGGCTTGGTAGTCCAGAAGAATTCGCCGATCCGAAATACGACACGATTCCGGCTCGTTTTGCGGCGGCCGATCGGCTGCATCCGCTGATCGCCGAGTTGTTTGCCGGCGAGACCAGGGACGAACTTGTTGCCCAGGGCGCAGCGCGGGGTATCCCGGTCGGCGGCGTCCTGGCACCGAGCGAAGTACTTGCGGCTGAGCACTTCCAGGCGTCCGGCGCGCTGATCGACGCTGAAATCGCACCGAATCTGCATGCTCGAGTGCCGTCGGGTTACGGTTCGATCGGTGGGAACCGCATCGGTTTCCGCACGCGTGCACCACAACTCGGTGAGCATCAGGGGGAAGTCGCGGCCCGATCGAAGCCCTCGCCCGCTCCCGCCGCGGATCGCGCATCCGGCGAACGCCCTCTCGCGGGGCTGCGTGTCCTGGATCTGGGCGTTGTCGTGTTCGGCGCTGAACTCGGCAGACAGTTCGCGGACTTCGGGGCCGACGTCGTCAAGATCGAAAACGCTAATTTCCCGGACGGTCTTCGTCAGTCGAAGCGCGGATCGGCGCTCGCGGCCTCCGTGGCCTGGGGGCATCGCAACAAGCGCAGCTTTGGCGTCGACCTGCGAAATCCGGAGGGACTGGCGCTGTTCCGCCAACTGGCTGCCGACGCTGATCTGGTTCTGGCCAATTTCAAGCCGGGCACACTGAAGTCGATGGGGCTCTCGTACGACGAACTTGCCGAGATCAATCCGCGCATCATCGTTCACGAGTCCAGTGCCTTCGGGAGTACCGGACCGTGGAGTAAGCGAATGGGGTACGGACCGTTGGTCCGGGCGTCCGGCGGAGTATCAGCGTTGTGGCGGTATCCGGACGACGCAGAACTGCTGTGCGACGGGTCGACGGTCTACCCGGACCATATCGCTGCACAAGCGGGGGCCGTGGCAGTACTTGCCACGCTGATCCAGCGTGCGCACACCGGAACCGGAAATATCGTGGAAGTGGTGCAATCAGATACCGCGCTTGTTCATCTGGGTAGTTTGCTGACCGCGGAGTCGTTGGCTCCGGGATCGATTGTTGCGTCCGGCAATTCGGATCCGTATGCCGCACCGTCCGGTGTCTTCGCGTGTGCCGGCGACGACGAGTGGTGTGTTGTCACCGTTCGTGATGACGAGGACTGGGCCAGATTGTGCGTAGTGATCGGTCGTGAAGACCTTGTCGAGGATGTCGACTGCGCAACGTCGGCAGCTCGGGTGCTCAATCGGGACAAGGTTGATCATGTTCTTTCCCAGTGGCTTTCGAATTGGTCACCGGCTGAGGCCATGAACCAGTTGCAGGCTGCGGGAATCCCGGCCGGTGCGATGGTACGGCTTCCCGAACTGCTCACCGATCCTCAGTTGACGTCGCGCAATGCCTATACCGAGATCGAACACAGTTTGCTCCCAGCGAAACTACCGGCCGCAACTCGGCTGGTTCGCTTCGGCACCATCGCGGATCCGGAACTTCGGCAGGCCCCGATCGCCGGCGAACAGACCCGCGAGATCGCGGAATCCCTCCTCGGACTCAGTTCCGCCGAGGTCGACCACCTGGTCCGCACTTCTGTGCTGCAGCCGCCTGCCGACGACCGAGCGCATGAATCACGAAGATCAGCAGAGGAATTGGTCTGATCCGCCAGACTTCCTCCGCCGCGGCCGTCCCTGTTTCCCGGGGGCGGCCGCGCAGGCGATTCACCCGGAGGTGATGGGCGTCAGGTAGTGCGTCACACGCGGCGGACCTGCGAGAAACGGTTGTAATATGCGGCCGCATTCACGGGCCTGCCCGGTACCCGGGAATGTTCGAGTGTGCGATTCGAGTGTTTCCCACCGAACCCGCAACAGATACGTGTGTTTCCGGTCGACGCTGGGCAACAGGTCGGCGCGCAGACATCCTGGCGCAGACTCCATCACCGGCTTCGCGAGATGGAACGCCGCTTCGAACTCGGTTTCGCTGCCGGCGCTGACGGTCAGCATCGCGTGTTCTTCTATCATCGTGTCCCCGCTTTCCGGATACGACTGTGGGGTGGACCGGTCCGGTCCACCCCACAGTCATGAGAGTGCTACGCCTTCAGTAGATCTCGGTGAATGATTTCCTTCATGATTTCATTCGTGCCACCGTAGATACGTTGGATGCGCGCGTCGATGTATGCCTTTGCGACGGGGTACTCCATCATGTAGCCGTACCCGCCGTGGAACTGAACGCCGGCGTCGTTGACTCGTCCCTGCAACTCTGTGGCCCACAGCTTTGCCTTCGCGGCGTCGACCGCCGTGAGCGTTCCGGCGTTGTGCGCACGGACGCAACGGTCGATGTATGCCCGGGAGACCTCGATCGCCGTCTGCAATTCCGCCAACGTGAAACCCAGGCCTTGGAACTCGCCGATCTTCTTGCCGAAGGCGGTGCGCTCCTTGACGTAGTCGAGCGTCCATCCGAACACCGCTTCCGCGGAGACCTGGGCGGCGATACCGATGCCCAGGCGCTCGAGAGGCAAACTCTGCATCAGATAGGCGAAGCCGGATCCGAGTTCGCCGAGGAGGTTCTCCTGGGGAACTCGTACGTCCTCGAAGAAGAGTTCCGCAGTGTCCTGCGCGTGCAGGCCCATCTTGTCGAGTTTGCGTCCTCGACTGAACCCCGGCATTCCTTCCTCGACGACAAACAGGCTGAATCCACGGGAGCCTGCGTCGGGATCCGTCTTGGCAAACACGATCACCAGGTCGGCCAGGATGCCACTGGTGATGAACGTCTTCGAACCGTTGATCACCCAGTCCGTTCCATCCGCCACGGCGGTAGTCCCGATGGCGCGCAGGTCACTACCCGCAATGGGCTCGCTCATCGCGATGGCGCCGATGGTCTGTCCGGTGACGAAGCCGGGGAGCCAGCGTCTGCGCTGTTCCTCGTTTGCGTGGCGGAGCAGGTAGTTGAGCACGATGTCGTCGTTGGTCGAGAAGCCCGACTGAAGGGCTGACGCTCCGACCCGCGCGATTTCAGCCTGGACGACCACGCGGAAGCGGTAGTCCACCTCGCCTGGTCCACCGTATTCTTCGGGGACGGACAACCCCAGGAGCCCTTGTTTGCCTGCGGCCAGCCAGGTTTCGCGGTCGATCAGACGATCGGCGTCCCACTTTTCGAGGTTGGGTACAACGTGCTTCTCGACGTACGAGCGCACGGAGTCGCGGAACAACAGATGATCGCTCTCGAACAGATCACTTTCCACTTGCTTTATCTCCAATTCAGTTCTGGTCGAGCAGCTTCTGCGTTTCGCGACGGAATACCTGGTTTGCGACCTCGTTCTGGCCCAGCACCATGCGGCCGGCACTTGCACTGGTCAGACCGACCTGGGAGTCGCGCAACAGTGGGAAATCCTCGGCATGCAGGACGGCCAGGAGAATTTCCCAGTTCTTGTTCCAGCGGCGCTCCCACTTCTCTTGCGAAAACTCCGTCTTTTCGACGGGCGGAACCATCACACGCATTTCCATCCGGCAACGCTGCGGATCTGTGGGGTGCGGCCGGAATGTCAGGAGCTGGAAGTGGTCGGGTTGACGAAGCAGCGTGCTGTTCGGGCCGACGAGATGGCTCTCGGTCACGTCGTTCGCGAGGCTCCGGCTTCCGGGATCCTCCTCGATCCAGCGATCGATGGACTTACGTGGGGTGACGAAGCGGCAGTGGCGACCGAAATCTTCGAATGCCATGACGTTGGTATGGATGTGCTTGGCGGCACTGTTCGGATGCGCGTACTGAATGTGGTAACCGTCGAGGAAGGCATCCTGCATGAGCTTCCAGTTGACCGGCTCGTCGAAACCTTCTGCGCGGAAGCAGGTCAGCGATTCGATGTCGTAGCCAGACATGATCGCATCCATGTCCGGACCCAGCCAGTCGGCGACGTCGATGGTGGCGTCGGCGTCGTCCACCACCCAGATGAAACCGTGGCGTTCCTCGGTGGGTAATGAGATCAAACCCATGTCCGACTGATCGGTCTCGCCGAACGTGTTCTCTCGGGTAATGGTGCGCAGGCTGCCGTCGGTGTCGTACGACCAGCGATGGTACGGGCACGAGAAGAGCCGGCAGCGACCCTTCTCTTCCTTCTCGACCATGGCGCCGCGGTGTCGGCACACGTTCACGAGGGTCTTGACGCTGCCGTCACGCTGGCGAACGACGATGACGTTGTTGCGCGGCATCTGCAGGGTGAAGAAGTCGCCGGCCTTCGGGATCTCGGATCCGTGAGCGACGATCGACGGGACGCGGCCGAAGATGCGGTCGCGTTCGAGTTTGGCGATGTCGGTGTCCCGGAATTCCTCGGGGCGGAACCACGTGAGGTGTCCGAAATCGTCCGTGGTGTCGTTGCGCAAGTGATCCAAGGTCCGGCGAATGCGTTCCTCGCGGGGTGCTCCGACTTCAGTCATGGCTCGTCCTTACGTTGGTGTGCGTCTTGATTGCCGTAAATCTAACTCATATAGGTTTAGGTGTAAACCCTCGGCCATCTCGATTTCGTTGCGAAGTTTACCGATAGTCATTAGATTTAGGGCACAAGATGGGCAGATAAGGAGCGATGGACGATGATTTCCTACCGATGGTGCGAACAGCTCGTCGACGACGATCGGGCCGAGGTTCTGGAGCTCGTGCGCGTGGCCGCCGATTACGATCACGAGGCGGGTTTCACGGCAATACCGGCCGCTGACGTCGAGGCTGTTTCGCGGGCGAGCGTGGTGGTCAGGCATCTGCCGATCAAGGCTCGCCGGGACCTGAGTGCCCGTGACGATGCACCGATGCTTGTTGTTGCGTACCTGCATTTGTCGATCGACGACAATGGTCAGGGATCGGTGGCGTACGTCGTCCATCCGGACTACCGCTCACGTGGCGTCACCACGATGCTTGTCGAAGAACTCGGAATCGACGTCACCCAACCTGGGGGGTGGGTGGGTACCGGGGCCACGGCATTGCGAGCGTGGGCATACGGCAGCCATCCCGCTTCCGAGCGCTTGACCGGACGGTTCGGTATCGAGGCCGTACGACGGTTGTGGACGCTCTCCCGAAATCTGACCGGCCCATTCGCGGTGGATCTCGCACCGGCATCGGTGCCGGCGGGGTATGCCGTCAACGAGGCGAGCGACATGGTCGCAGTCACTGAGATTGTTGGTGTGGCAGGGTTGCCGACGCGTCAAGCGGCCGAGGTTTCGGACGGGATCGCGTCGGGAACCGGGTCGGTGTTGATCGCGTCGGATCAGGGCGGTCAACCGGTTGGATTTGTGTGGTTCGACCCCGAGTTGCATGAACATCTCGAACTTCGGGCTGCCTGGGTGCGGGCGCTGGTGCTTGCTCCGCAATCGCGGGGCAGCGGTCTGGGGACCGCGCTGCTCACTCGTGCGCTCGAGGAACTCGAGGCGGTTGGAGCCCAAACTTCGCTGATCCGAATAGATCCCGAAGACGAGGGTGCGGTGCGCATGCTCAGGCTGCTGTCGTACGAGCAGGAGGATGCGCATGCGTGCTTCCAGGTCGGTGTATGGAAGGAGGGTGTCGAATCGTGAAACAGCGAGACGAATGACGATTTATGTCATTTGTTGACGATTGCCCCCGGTGTCGGTAGTCTTCTGTGACACGCTTCACAACATCTTGTGGAGAGAGTGCAATCCAACCGTGTGTAAAAGAATAATCGACAGTAGCCGTGTGAATCGGTAATCAGACCCGTATGTTGTTCTGCCCCATGCAAATCAGGCATGTCTGGGCGCTCGCGGGTTGGCCGATCAGAGAGAGGACACATCATGGGCCGCGTAGAAGGCAAGGTCGCATTCATTACCGGTGCGGCGCGTGGGCAAGGCCGCTCACATGCAATTCGTCTGGCGGAGGAGGGCGCGTCGATCATTGCGATGGACATCTGCGATCAGATCCCGACGGTGTTCTATCCGATGGCGACCACGGACGACCTCGCTGAAACCGAGCGTCTGGTCAAGGAAGCCGGCGGATCGATCGTCACGTCCGTCGGCGACGTTCGCAAGATCGAGGACGTCCAGCGCGCGTACGACGCCGGCATCGAGCAGTTCGGCAAGGTCGACATCGTGCTTCCCAATGCCGGAATCATGCCGGTTATCGGGCCGGGCGAGCAGCGGCAAGCCTGGCACGACGCGCTCGACACGATGCTGACCGGCGTGTGGCACGTGCTCGAAGTAACTGTGCCCGACCTTATTTCGCGTGGTGAGGGCGGTTCCATCGTCATCACCAGTTCGGCAGCCGGGCTGACCAGTATCGGCCTCAACACCTTGCCGGGTCAGGCTGCCTACAGTGCGGCAAAGCACGGCGTTGTCGGGTTGATGCGGTTGTATGCGAAACAGCTTGCTCCGCACAGCATTCGCGTCAATACGGTGCATCCGACCGGCGTCAACACTCCGATGGTCGCAAACGCGGAGTACGGGGAGTTCATCAATACCCACCCGGATGTCGCCGCGGACGAATCGTTCAAGAACCCGATGCCTGTCGAACTCGTGGAGTCCGTCGACATCAGCAATGCCATCCTCTACCTCGCCTCCGACGAGGGTCGATACGTCACCGGTGTGACGTTCCCGGTAGACGCCGGCTACAACATCCGTTGAGTGAAGGAGCCTTTCAACCATGACCACGACAGAAACCTCGGCAGCGCCTACTCCGGTGATCGCCGATCGCGAGCAGGTATTCATCGGCGGACGATGGGTCGATTCGACCGGTGACGAGTGGATCGACCTGGTCGATTCCTTCTCCGAGCAGAAGGTCGCGCGAATCCGCAGCGCCACAACCGAAGACGTCGCCCGGGCAGTTGCAGCCGCACGCGAGTCCTTCGACAAGGGGGAGTGGGCATCGCGCACGATGGCGCAGCGTGCCGACGTGCTCGACATGATCGCGGACCGTCTGGCGCAGCGAGTCGACGAGCTCACCCCGATCGGCGTTGTCGAGGTCGGCGTTCCCATCTCGGTGAGCCGCCCCACGCAGGAAATGACGGGCGGGCTGTTTCGCGCGACCGCGGCGTTCGCTCGTGACTTCGAGACTCGTGAGGATCGAACTCGCGCCGACGGCGGCATCACTCGCATCCTCAAGGAGCCCACCGGCGTTGTCGCGGCGATCATCCCGTGGAACGGGCCGATCGGAACCATCGCATTCAAGGTTGCCCCGGCTCTTGCTGCGGGCTGTTCCGTCGTGCTCAAAACTGCTCCGGAGGCGCCGGTCTCGCCGTCGGTGTTTGCCGACATCATCGGTGAGCTTGTCGAGGAAGGGCACATTCCCGAGGGCGTCGTCAGCGTGTTGTGCGCTGACCGCGAGGTTTCGGAAACCCTTGTCACGAACCCCGACGTCGACCACATCACCTTTACCGGCAGTACCGCAGCGGGTCGACGCATCATGTCGCTGGCGGGCGAGCGCATCGCTCGCGTGTCTCTCGAACTGGGTGGCAAGTCCGCTGCCATCATCCTCGACGACGCGGACATCAACCACGTTCTGCAGAGCCTGCCTATGGGTGGGTGCCTGCAGTCCGGCCAGGCCTGCATCGCGCTCACCCGCGTCCTGGTTTCGCGTAAGCGCCATGACGAGGTGCTCGAGGCGCTGAAGGTCGCGTACGGCTCACTGCCGATGGGCGATCCGTGGGATCCCAGCAACTTCCTCGGCCCGCTTGCCATGGAGCGTCAGCGTGAACGCGTCGAAAGCTACATCGAGATCGCGAAGGAAGAGGGCGCAACCATCGCGCTCGGTGGTGGTCGCCCGGCCGGCTACGACCACGGTTTCTTTGTCGAGCAGACTCTCATCGACGGTGTGCGGCCAGACATGCGCATCGCTCAGGAAGAGGTCTTCGGACCGGTCATCTCGATCATCACCTTCGAGGACGAAGACGACGCTGTCGCGATCGCGAACAACTCCGTTTACGGTCTGTCCGGAGCCGTCTACACCGAGGATCTTGATCACGGCTTCGAGGTTGCGCAGCGCATCCGGACCGGAACGATCAGCGTCAACACCTCGACGATGGACTTCACCTTGCCGTTCGGCGGGTACAAGCAGTCCGGACTCGGCCGCGAGGGTGGGCTCGAAGGGCTGGAGGAGTTCTTCGAGACCAAGGCCGTACACATGCCGGCAACCGCGCAGTAGGTAGTTGCGTCCCGGATTCCCGGGTGATCACACACAAACGCTCGGCCGGAATGTTCCGGCCGAGCGTTTGTGTGTCCGTTCAGTTTTCGTTGCGCATGACGCCGTACAGGAAACTGCGGATCATTTCCTCGAACAGTTGTTTCTGCGTGAACTCGTTTGCCGCCATAGCTTTCGACAGCATGGGCTGCGACTCGGGATCGATGTTCGGGAAGATCGAGGAGCGCGTGCTGGGTTTGCTCATCGCCTCCGTGAGTACGGCACCGAGCGTAATTCGCTCCATGCCGTCGAGAATCTGAACATGCAACCGCGTCGGGACACCCGACGCTTCGAGGAAGTGGGCGGTCTCCTCGTATGGTCCGATCAGAAGGTCGCGCGGCAGGTACTGCAGCAGAATGGGGGCGGCATTGCGGTGCCGCAATATCGATCGCCGCAGATTGAGACTCAGCGTGACGAAGTACTCCGGCCAGTCCGGTCCGGGCTTGCGACGCGGAATGGTGCCGGCACCGGCGATCTGGCGTGCAACGGCTGACAGGATCGCGGACTTGTCCTCGAAATGGTGGTAAAGCGAGGGAGCGCGCACGCCGAGATGCTTGGCCAGACGCGGCAAGCTGAACGCGTCGAGGCCCTCGGTATCGATGATGTCGATGGAGGCCGCGACAGCAGAGGCGCGGGAGATGAGGGGCTTGGACGGTCTGGGCATGTGCGGCTTTCGGCTGGGCGGTCGGGTCTGATGCCGTTGCTCGGCACCTGGGAAGCCTAGCGGTTCGGTTGTTCCGGGATGACGGTCAGGAATTCGAGAAGGCCCTCGCTCAGGAGATCGTTGTCGTCGCCGCTCACCATGTGACCAGCCCCGCCGACATCGACCTGACGGGCTCCCGGAATGAGTTCGAGCAGGTCACGGGCCCCTTCGTGGCTTACCACGTCGGACTGTGCACCTCGAATCAACATGGTGGGGACGGTAATCGCCCGCGCTGCCGTGCGGGCGCGCGCCTCGCGAGCATCGGACTGCTCGGGCGAGTTCTCGCGGTCGGAGAGCATCCTCGGGTCCCAGTGCCAGTACCAACGCCCGTCTCGTCGGCGCAGGTTCTTTCGTAACCCCTCGGCGTTGGGCGGGCGTCGGCGATGCGGGTTGTAGGTGACAACGGCTGCGACGGCGTCGTCGAGGCTGTCGAATCCACCAAGGCCGCTCTCCATGAAAGAGGTGATCTTGGCGATGCCCGATGCCTCTGCTCGCGGGGTGATGTCGACGAGCACGAGGCCGCGTCCGAGGTTCGGATCGGCGCCTTGGGCCAGCAGTGCCGCCATTCCGCCCATCGAGGCGCCTACGAGTACCGGTGGTTCACCAAGGTGCTGAACCATGGACGCGATGTCCCGAGCGTGTGCCCGTGGGCTGTAGTCGCCGTCTGCACTCCACTCGCTGTCGCCATGGCCGCGGGCATCGATGGCATAGGCTCGCCAACCGTTCGCGGCGAGCCGATGGCCCGTGCGCTGCCACGAATGCCGAGTTTGGCCACCGCCGTGCAGCAGCAGCACCGTGCCGGTCGATGTGCCGGAAGCGGGAGTCCAGCAATCGGCTGTCAGAGTGAGTCCGTCGCCCTGCATTCTGACCAGTGTGGTTTCTACCGTCATGATGTTCAACAGCTTTCGTGTCTCAGTGCCCGGAGGTTCCGCCGTCGACAGCGAGCGTCGATCCGGTGATGTAGCTTGCTGCGGGACTGGCGAGGAAAATTACCGCGGCATCGATTTCGCGTTGCGTCGCGGTGCGGCCGAGCGTGGATCCGGTCAGGAATTCTTCGAGAGTATCCGAAGGCATCTCGCCGATCATGTCCGTTTCGACAAATCCCGGCGCAATGGCGTTGACGCGAATACCTTTTCGCTTGGACCACTGATGTGACAGGTCGCGTGTCAGCCCGATCATCGCGGCTTTACTCGAGGCGTACGCGGCCTGGGGGAGAACGGATTTGACGAGGCCGAGAACGCTCGACACGTTGACGATACTCGAACCGGGCTCCATGACGCGGGCGCACGCCTGGGCCGCCCAGTACGCACCGAAGAGATTGACGTCGAAGACGGCGCGAAAATCCTCCGGACGCTCACGCGTGGCCGGTGCGGAATGCGTGACGCCGGCATTGTTTACCAGGATGTCGAGCTTGCCGAACTCACTGATCGTTTGTTCCGCCAGAGTGTCGCATTGCTGTGGATCGGTCACGTCGGTCGGCACGATCAGCGCGCGTCGGCCGAGTTCGGTCACAGTTCGTGCAACCGGTTCGAGAGCTTCCCTGCGGCGTCCGGCCAGAACGACGTCTGCGCCCGCTTCGGCCAGCGCGCGGGCGAATCCAGTGCCTAGACCACCGCCCGCGCCGGTGACTACTGCGACGGAGTCTGTCAGTCGGAACAGATCAAGGATGGGCGTCCGGGTGTGTTGGTTCATGCGTGTTTGCCTGCTTTCGGGTGGGGGCCTTGCCTAGATTAAATCTAATTGCATAAGATTTAAACGCAAGCGCATCCCGACAGTGGAACGAGTATCGATGAACACCATCAGCAGTCCCGGACAGCAATCGATGCGTGTGATCGCCAAGGATCCGCTTGCCGACGGTGTAGTGGCTCTACGTCTGGCCGACGCGGCTGGGGGAAGTGTCCCGATGTGGGAGCCCGGATCACACATCGACCTTGTTCTGGATACCTCGATGACACGGCAGTATTCGCTGTGCGGCGATCCCTCGGACACCTCGACCTTGACCGTGGCTGTGCTGCGTGAGGGAAGTGGGCGTGGTGGATCGATCCATGTGCACGACAAACTCGAGACTGGTGACGTCATCGAGATCGGTGGACCGCGAAACCATTTCGCGTTGGTGGAAGCCGAATCGTATGTGTTCGTCGCGGGCGGAATCGGTATAACACCGCTGCTGCCGATGCTCCGCGCTGCCCAGGCGCGCGGCGCGAACTGGCGGTTGCTCTACGGTGGACGAACCCGTGGTTCGATGGCCTTTGCCGACGAATTGGCAGAAGAGTTCGGCGAGAACGTGTCCTTGCGTCCGCAGGATGAGTACGGGATCCTCGATCTCGCCTCGGCATTGGACGCGGCAGCACCAGGCACTGCGGTCTACTGCTGTGGGCCCGAGCCATTGTTGCAGGCTATCGAAGCTGTATGCCGCGAACGCGAGCACTTGAATCTGCATATCGAGCGCTTTTCGCCGAAGCAGCTCGAGGAGGGCGTAGTCGACGACGCTTTCGACGTCGAGCTTGCCCGCAGCGGTCGCACAATCGGCGTCGGCGCGGATGAATCCATCATCGACGCGCTGCAACGAGGCGGTGTGACCGTCGACTTCTCGTGCCGAGAAGGTACGTGCGGCACGTGTGAAGTTGCGGTGCTGGGCGGAAAACCCGACCATCGTGATTCGATCCTGACCGAGGAAGAGCAGGAAGCCGGAGACGCGATGATGATCTGTGTTTCACGCAGTCGCACACCAAAACTCGTGATCGATCTCTAGGCCACCACTCGAAGGGGAAAGATGCTGATCGACGTAGTTCCCGGGACACCTGGTTGTCTATGGTGACAACTGTTTCCACCGCTCCCCGGGTAAGCCGGGCGCTGGTACCTTCGTTGTGTTTCATCGTGATGACGACGGCAGTTGTGCAGACATCGGTGGTTCCGCTTCTGCCTGCCATGGCTGAGCAACTCGATGTCGGTCCATCTGCGGTTGCCTGGGCTTTGACCGCGAATCTCCTTGCGGCCGCTGTGTGTACGCCGGTTCTGGGTCGATTGGCCGATCGGCGGGGTGCGCGCTGGGTGTTGCTGACCATCCTGATCCTGGTGCTCGCCGGGTCGGTGCTGTGTCTTGCCTGGAAGAGCCTAGTCCCGTTGGTTATCGGTCGAACGTTGCAAGGACTGTCATTTGCACTGTTCCCGATCGGTGTTGCAGTCCTGCGGGGTGTGCTGAGTCCGGACCGGATGTCCGGTGCCATCGGGCTGATGTCGGGTCTCCTCGGTGTCGGAGGTGGAGTCGGCATGGTGGCAGCCGGCCTGTTGCACACGGGCGATGCCGATTATCGTCGGGTGTTCTGGCTGCTACTGGTGCTCGGTGCCGTAGCGCTCGGGCTCGCATGGTTTGTCGTTCCGGCTAGTTCGCAGCCGCCGCTACCGGGCGGGCTCGACCCGCTGGGCACGGTTGCACTCGCGATCGGGCTGTCCGCGCTCTTGTTGGCGTTGGCAGAGGGAGGACGGTGGGGCTGGGGCTCAGCGCCGACGCTTGCTCTCGCGCTCGGTGGTGTACTTGTGTTGTGTGGCTGGTATTTACACGAACGGCGGGTCGCGTTGCCTCTGGTACCGCCAGGTCTGCTCACCGGGCGCGCTGTTGGCCCGACACACCTCGCGGCACTGCTCGTCGGCGCGGCAATGTACGTGCAATTCCTGGGAGCGGCGCAGTTCGTTCAAGTAGATCGCGCTGTGGCGGGGTACGGATTCGGCGCATCGGTGCTACAGGCAAGTGTTGTGTATCTGCTTCCGGGATCGATCGCCGGCGTCATCGCAGCCTCACTCAGTGGAAAACTGATCGGAAAGTTCGGCGGCGCTCGGGTTCTGATCGTTTCCTGCGTCATCGGCGTCGCAGGATTCACCCTGCTTGCTCTAGCGCACGATCATGCGTGGCAGCTGATCATCGCCTTGATCGTTGTCAACATTTTTGTCAGCGCCTCGTACGCGGCGCTGCCGGCTTTGCTGGTGGAGCGGGTTGCCGAGTCGGATACCGGGGTGGTGAACGCGATCAATGCAATCGCTCGCACCTTCGGCAGTTCGGTGGCGAGCGCGTTTGTTGCCGCCGTACTTGCGTCGATCACGTTGGCGGGTACGCAGATTGCCTCCGAACGGGCGTACGTCCTTGCATTCTGCGTCGGGGGTGTAGCGGCCGGAATGGCGTGTGTCGTGGCGGTATGGGCGAGTCGTGTATCAAATGACAAAATTTGATTGACGTCTCATCAAGTGCGGAGTAACCTCAGTCACACGGCAGTGCAGCTGTCCCGCAACTCGAGCGGATCTGCGGTGACTGCAACCTCGAATTCATTGCAAATAAACCTGATTCGACCATTCGGTCCAGTCTATCCGAGTCCTGCGAATGGGTGAATCCGTAGTACCCGGACTCTCACACACAACTCGAACAAAGAGGAGCTCACATGAAGCTTGACGGCAAAGTCGCACTCATCACCGGTGGCGGATCCGGCCTCGGTCGGCAGTCTGCGCAACTCTTCGCCTCCGAGGGCGCGTCGATCGCAGTTGTCGACATCGATCCCGAGCGTGCGGCCGGGACTGTAGATCTCGTGGAACAGCAGGGCGGCAAGGCGATTGCGATCACTGCGGACGTTTCTGTCGAGCAGGAAATTGTTGACGCCGTTGCCGCAACCGTGGATGCCTTCGGCAAGCTCGACATCGCATTTGCCAATGCGGGCGTGATCTCTCGCGGCGGCGTGCCGTCCGTTGCCGGCGGCGAGGTAGTCGAGTTTCAGGATCTCACCGACGGCGACTGGCAGGCAGTGCTGGGCGTAAACCTCAGTGGCGTGTTCTACACCGCAAAGGCGGCAGTTCCGGCCCTGCGCGCCAACGGCGGTGGCGTCATCCTCGCAACCTCGTCGGCTGCGTCGCTGCAGGCCTACCACGGTATCGCGATGTACTCCGCCACGAAGGCCGGTGTCAACGGACTCGTGCGCGGCTTGAGCCTGGATTTGGGCCGGTACGGCATTCGCGTCAACGCCATTGCGCCCACTCACGGAATGTCGCCCAACTTCCTGATGCCCGCCGGCTCTCCCGTCGTCGGCCAGTCCTACGAAGAGACTGCAGGACCGTGGGATTCGGGTATCTCCCCGATTTCGCTCAAGCTCAACCGCCCCCCGTCACTGCGCGACAATGCGCATGCAGCGCTCTTCCTCGTCTCCGACGACTCCGCCTACATCTCCGGCGTCACTCTGCCGACCACCGATGGTGGCACACTGTCGCGCGTCGGCATGTGGTTCCCCGAGGATCAAGGAACGCCGACGCTCACCGCTGATGCCTGATGTGCGTCTTGTAGCTGATCGGTTGGCCTGCGCGCCGCCGCAATAGTGTGCCCCGAGCGTGTGTTGACCGTCGAACATCTTTGATTTCGTCAACTTTTCGAGGAGTGGCTCCATGACTACCACTGAACACATACCCGCGAACCTTGTAGTCGATTTCGATGTCTACGACCAGTCGCTCGCACAACCCGTTGATACGGTCCAGGCGCGGGTTGCGGAGTTGGCGGGTAAGGGCCCGGTTGTCTACTCGCCAACGCATGGCGGACACTGGATTGTGACGCGTTACAAAGAGATTCACGAAGTGCTTCGCGACACCGAAACGTTCTCCAGTTACCCGAACAACCTGGTGACCGGGCCGGGAGGCATGGGTAAGTTCATTCCGATCGAACTCGATCCACCGGAACACACCGGCTATCGCGTTGCACTGCAACCGCTGTTCAGTCCCAATCGGATGAAGGCGCTGACCGATGAGATCCGTGATGTGATCAACGAGTTGCTCGACGGATTTGCCGGGAAGGGTGAAGCCGAGTTCATTTCGGAGTTCGCCCATGAGCTTCCCACTCGCGTGTTCCTGACTCTCATGGACTGGCCTGCCGACGACGCACCGATGTTCACCGAGATGACCGACACCGTCTTGATGGGAAAACCTGGTGCAAGCGAAGAGGCGTCGAGTCAGGCCACCGTTGCGGCCGGGCTCGAGATGATCGGGTACTTCCAGAAGATCGTCGACGAACGTCGTGCCAACCCCGGCGATGACATCACGTCGACGCTGATTCACACCGAGGTCGAACTCGAAGACGGAAAGCGACTGCTGACCGATGAAGAGCTCAATCGGATGTTCTTTCTTCTTCTCATCGCCGGTCTGCATACAGTGCAGGGATCGTTGGCGTGGAGCATCATTCACCTGTTCAACAATCCGGACCAGCGTGATGCCCTCGTCGACGACGAGACATTGATTCCGAGCGCGGTCGAAGAAATCCTCCGTATCGAAGCTGCGGTGATACCGGGGCGGGCCGCAACCCGGGATGTGGAACTCGGTGGTGTGCAGATCAAGAAGGGTGAGCAACTGATCCTGATGTTGTGCTCGGCAAATCGGGACGACACCGAATTCGAGGATCCAGAAGAGCTGAACCTGGAGCGACATCCCAATCGGCACTTGTCATTTGGATCTGGTGCGCATCGTTGTATAGGCTCGCACCTGGCTCGTATCGAGTTGTCGTTGGCACTCGAAGAACTACACCGGCGAATCCCGGACTACGAATTGATCGAATCCGATCCGCCGATCCTTCATGCCGGTCAGGTGCGTGGTTGTGCGCGTCTGCCGATTAGGTTCACTCCGGAAGCGTGATGCGTAGCCCATGCCGTGTCCCAAGCGCGGCATGGGCCCCCTCGCTGTGCGATGCTCCGATTCCTGATTCCGGCTGAATATTTCCAAATTAGTTGAACAAGACAGTAATCAGAGAGATTGAGGAATTACATGGCAGCGACGATTGGCTCTGCCCTGCAGTGGTGGGCGCGGACCAAAGGTGATCAGAATGTGATTGTCGTCGACGGCGAGGTGCTGACCTATCGACAGTTGCAGGACTGGTCGAGCCGTGTAGCTCGGCGACTCTCCGAATCCGGTATCTCGCCGGGTGACCGCGTGGGACTTCTCGGTCCGAATTCACTCGAGTGGCCGGTACTGGCTCTCGGTGTGATCAAGGCGGGTGCGGTCCTGGTACCGCTCAATCCTCGGCTCAAGCCTGCCGAGTTGCGGAAGATCGTCGATGATTCCGGGTCGACTCTGGTGATCACGCCGGAGGAGTACGCCGGCGGCGTCGCGGAGGCTGTTGCACTCGGCAGTGGGTTCGACGTCCGGCGGTTCGACGAATTCATCTCTCTACGTGAGGGATCGGCGGACGACTTCCGAGTCGACATCGATCCGGACGACCCCACCGCGCTGATCTTCACGTCCGGGTCGACTGGCTTGTCGAAGGGCGTCATCTGCACCAATCGAACACTGCTGAGTATCGTTTTCGAGGCCAGTCTGACCGAAGAGGGTCTGCGTCCGGGGACAACAACTCTGCTGGTGCTTCCGTTGGTGTTCACTCCGGGTCTTGTGTGGGGTCTGTTGATGACAACCGTGCTCGGTGGCACACTCATCGTCGAGAAGGACTTCAACCCCGGCCGGGCAGCAAAGTTGCTGGGCGAAAACGACGTTCAGGCAATATTCGGTGTTCCCCTGATCTTCGACGCCATCTCGCGGGCACCAGAGTTCGAGACAGCGGATCTGTCGTCGTTGCGCACTGCGATTGTCGGCGGCGCTGCCGTCGCGCCGGCGTTGCTCGAGCGTTGGGCTGCCAAGGGTGTTGCGCTCCGTCAGATCTACGGAATGACCGAAGCGGGAGGTGTTGCCACTGCGACACCCGTCGCCGAAGCTTTTGATCATCCGGACACCTGTGGAAACGGGTCCATCTTCACGTCTGTGAAGGTGGTACGTCCTGATGGAACCGAAGCCGAACCAGGTGAAGAGGGCGAGATCCTGCTGAGCGGTCCAGGTGTCACGCCGGGGTACTGGAATGATGCCGACTCGACCGCGGCTGCCTTGCGAGACGGATGGCTGCACAGCGGCGACCTCGGTACGCGGGATTCCGAGGGACGCGTCAAGTTTGTCGACCGCCTCAAAGATCTCATCATCACCGGCGGGATCAATATTTCTCCGGTCGAGATCGAGCGAGTAATCGGCGAGATGGACGGAATCGAGGAGGTTGCGGTTATTTCCGCAACGGATCCGCGATTCGGTGAAACCCCGGCAGCGATCGTCACAGTCACCGGATCGGTAGACGAGGCTGCGATCATCGAGCACTGTGATCGTTTGATGACCGACTACAAAGTGCCGCGCTACATCGTGATCCGAAACGAGCCCCTGCCGCGTTTACCAAGCGGCAAACTGTCGAAGACGGCCATCAGGTCCGAATACTCGGATGTTGCGGACCGATTCGAGAAGATGCGCTGACTGCGCGTTGGGATGATCAAGATTGGAAAATGCAGTGACTGGTATCGGTAGTGAGTCCGTAGTCGTTCTCGAGCGGGATCGCGAGATTGCGATCGTGCGACTCAATCGTCCTGATCGACTCAACGCGTTCACCCTCGAGATGCGGGATCGGATCCTCGAGATTTTCGACGAGTGCGACGCCGATGATTCGGTGCGGGCAATCGTGATCACCGGTACCGGTCGCGCATTCTGCGCCGGTGCGGATCTTGCTGCGGGCGGCGATACCTTTGTGCTGGAGAAGGACCCGAACGAGTCCGGAGCGCCGGCGGATTCGGGTGGGGAGGTAGCTCTGCGCATCTACCGGTCGACAAAACCGGTGATTGCGGCGATCAACGGACCGTCGGCGGGTGTCGGTGTCACCATGACCCTGCCCGCAGACATTCGGATCGCGTCGGACACTGCCAAGTTCGGGTTTGTCTTCACCCGGCGTGGTCTGGTTCCGGAGGCGTGCTCGACGTGGTTCCTGCCGCGAATAGTCGGCATCTCCACTGCACTGGAGTGGGCATTGGGCGGAGCGATGGTTCCGGTAGCGGACGCACTCGAACGGGGCTTGGTTCGTGAGGTGGTTCCTGCCGAACAGGTACTACCGCGAGCCATCGAGGTTGCGCGCCAACTCACGTCGGGAACCGCTCCGGTCTCGGTGGCGCTGACCAGGGCAATGATGTGGCGAATGCTGGGCGCGTCGGGTCCCGAAGTGGCACACGGCGCGGAGTCGATCGGCATCTATGTGCGGGGTACCTCGGACGACGTGAAGGAGGGGGTTGACGCTTTCCTCACCAAGCGAACGCCGGACTTCCCTGACGCTGTGTCGAGTGGGCTGCCGAACCTCTTCGAATAGGCAGTCGTCTGCGTCGTTCGATCTCGCCGGTTGAGTGCGTTTGTATCTGGGTATGTACTTCTGTGCATGCTCCGCTGTCGATGCTTCATCGAGAGATACGAGACACTAGATGGACTCTGCTGATGCTGAACCCCTCAGTAAGTCGGAACGCGCCGAACTCGAGAAGTTACGCGCCCAATTTGCGGCTACCAAGCCGACTGAGCGGCAACGGGCTGAGCATTCGGGGCTTCGGTGGATCGGCGTCTGGATCTTGCTCATTTTGATTCTTGTGCTGTCGTTCGCCGGTGTTCTCGCGCGTTATGCACGCAGCGAATTGCTCGATTCCGAACGCTACGTGCAGACGGTGGCGCCGCTGGGGTCGAATCCCGTCATCCAAGGTGAGATCACCAACCGGATCACGGATGAGATCGATTCACAGTTGGACATCGAGAAGGTGACAGCGGACGCGTTGGCAACGCTGACCGAGAATGCGGAGCGGGTGCCGCAGGTAGTGGTCGGTCTCGCGCCGGTCATTGCTGATCAGGCAAAATCGTTCATCCACCAGACAGTCGGCTCCGTGGTGTCCTCGGACGCATTCGAGAATCTGTGGGTCGAGGCGAATCGTGAAGCCCACCAATCCTTGACGGCGGTATTGACCGGCGACACGCGAGCTGCGGTCGATATCAGTGACAAGGGTGAGGTCAGCATCTCGCTGGCCCCGCTGATCGAGAAGGCGCGCAGCGCACTCGTCGATCGTGGGTTTGCTTTTGCCGACAAGATTCCCGATGTCGACAAGTCCTTCGTGATCTTCGAATCCCCGAAGTTGGTCAAGGCTCAGCGTCTTGTGTCTGCGCTGGACAAAGCGTCCTCGGTTCTTCCGTGGGTGATCATCATTCTCGCAGCCGGGGCAATCTGGTGCGCGCCCAAGGGATCGCGTCTGCGGACTTTGTCGCTGGTCGGAATCACTGTTGCCGTGGCGATGGCGCTCCTCGCGGTCGCACTCAGCATCGGGCGCGCGGTGTACCTGGACGACATTCCTGCAGACGTGTTGTCGCCCGCGTCAGCCGGGGTTATCGTCGACACCCTTCTCCTGCCGCTCAAGACCAGCCTGCGGGCTGTCTTCGTTCTCGGCGTTGTGATTGCGATCGTCGGCTATCTGACGGGTGGATCGTCGTCGGCGCTTGCCGTGCGCCGCGGATTCAGCAAGGCAGTCGACTCTGTCAGATCACCGAGTACGGATCGTGAACCACGTGCCATCGAGACGATATGCGCAAAATATATTGTGGCGCTTCGCGTTTTGGTCGTTGTCATCGCCGTGGCTGTACTTGTCTTCTGGCGCTACCCGTCGGGTGTTGTCGTAGCGGTGACGGTGCTTGTGACAGTGCTCGCGTTGGTTGCGCTAGAGGTGATTGCGCGGCCGGCTCGGGTGCATTAGGGCCTTCGGCCCCGTGCGCCTTTTTGGTAGTCGGCACTACCAGAAAGGCGCACAGGGCCCGCAGGGCCTCAGACGTACGGCGAGTACGCGGGCAGATCCAGCTGACCGTTGCCGGACAGGCCGATCACGATCACCTCAGGTTCGGTGACGGAACGCGCGTGAGCGATCGCACCCGCAACTGCGTGGGTGGATTCCGGAGCCGGGATGATGCCCTCGGCGCGGGCGAAGATCAGACCGGCGTTCAGTGCATCGTCCTGATCGATGGCGATGGCATCCATCAGTCCCAGGTTGACAGCATGGGAGACCATCGGCGACATACCGTGGTAGCGCAGTCCGCCGGCGTGGATGGCCGGGGGAACGAAGTCCTTGCCCAGGGTGTGCATCTTGAGCAGTGGGGTCAGGCCGGCAACGTCACCGAAGTCGTAGCGGTACTCACCCTCGGTGAGGGACGGGCAGGCCGACGGCTCGCAGGCAACCAGACGAGTCTTGGTGCCCTCACGCAGATTCCGTCCCAGGAACGGGAAGGTCAGGCCGGCGAGGTTGGAACCGCCGCCGGCGCAACCGAATACGGTGTCAGGGATGGCGTCGCCGGCTTCTTCGAGCTGAACCATGGCTTCCTGGCCGATGACGGTCTGGTGCAGCATGACGTGGTTCAGGACGCTACCGAGTGAGTAGTGCGTGTTCGGATCCTGCGCGGCAACCTCGACTGCTTCGCTGATCGCCATGCCCAGGGAGCCCGTGGTGTCAGGGTGCGATTTCAGCAGTGCGCGACCGGCTTCCGTCAGATCCGACGGCGACGGGTGGCAGATTCCGCCGTAGGCCTCCATCTGGATGCGGCGGTACGGCTTGGAGTCGAAGGACGAACGGACCTGCCACACCTCGACGTCGAGTCCGAGCAGCGCGCCGGCGAAGGACAGCGACGCGCCCCACTGGCCGGCACCGGTTTCGGTGGTGAGCTTGGTAGTTCCCTCGATGGCGTTGTAGTACGCCTGAGCCACAGCGGTATTCGGCTTGTGCGAACCGACGGGGCTCACGCCTTCGTACTTGTAGTAGATGCGGGCAGGCGTTCCCAGTGCTCGCTCGAGGCGGTGTGCGCGGAAGAGCGGGGAGGGCCTCCACATGCCGTAGATCTCGCGGACGGTCTCGGGGATCTCGATGTACCGTTCCGTCGACACTTCCTGCGCGATGAGATTCATCGGAAACAGCGGTGCCAGGTCCTCAGGACCGAGTGGCTCGCGGGTGCCCGGGTGCAGGTGCGGGGGAACGGGTTCGGGGAGGTCGGCCGCCAGGTTGTACCAGTGCGTCGGAACCTTCGACGGGATGGAAACGCCCAATGGTTCGAGCGAACGGTTGAGTGGGGTGGTGGTCAACTAACTCTCCTTCATGGATTTCGGTACCTGGTTCGCGGTATCGGGTGATCCAATGCTGGAGCGTTGCGGACCACCCGATCTCGTCTGGGCAGCACACAGTTGCGGCTGACCGTCAGCGGTCAGGCCACCAGCTGTGCGGGGCGGGGAAGGTCACGAGCCGATGGTACATCGAGTGCCCGCATGGTTGCTGAACCGTCTCGGTCTGTGGACTGGGCGAGGATCGAGTGAGCACGGTTTGTCTCGAGTGAGCATGGACTTCAGCAGGCAGGAAACCGTGCTCACTGTGCAGAAAGGGTGCTAGCTCCGGCACGTACCATGAACCCGACAGATGAACGAGATGAACGGAGGCGCAGTTGCGATGGCAGGCCTGACCTCGCGCGAGCGGATGATCCGCAGCGCCGTCGAGTTGATCAGCCGCAACGGCGTCGACGCGACCTCGTTCAACGACGTGATCAAACACAGCAGCGCCCCACGCGGGTCCATCTACCACCACTTTCCTGGCGGCAAAACTCAGCTGATGGTCGAGGCCGTGCAAGCTGCAGGCGCCGTCATCACGCGTCGGATCAGTGCGGCGTCGGCTACCGGATCGCCGGCCGACATCATCGATGCCGTCGGCGATATCTGGCGTCGCAACCTCGCGAACTCCGATTTTGCGATCGGCTGTCCGATCATCGCCGGTGGGCTCGCCCGGGCGAGCGAACCCGAAGTTGCGCAGGCCGCTGCCGAGGTTCTGGCGGGTTGGCAGACCCTTGTCGAGACGGCGCTCGGCGAGGCAGGCTCACCGCCGGATCAGGCGCGATCGATGGCAAATCTGACCATCGCCTCGATCGAGGGGGCCGTCGCGCTGTGTCAGACGACGCGCAGCATCGAGCCCCTCGAGCGAGTGATGGCAACCCTGCAGGATCTCTCGAAAATTACTGTGGCGCACCGATATTAAGTTCGTCGGGATGGGCGCCGACGCGAGTGCCGTCGTCGAGCGTGGCGATTTCGCTGAGGTCGAGTTCGGTGAGTTCGAAGTCGAAGACGTCGATGTTCTCCGCGATGCGGGCATCGTGCACGGACTTCGGAATGACGATGAGGCCGTTCTGCAGATGCCAGCGGATCAGTACCTGCGCGGCCGACTTGCTGTGCCGATCACCGATTCGGGTGATGATCGGGTCCGTCAAAAGTGTGTTCGGCTTCGACGCCGGACCCCATCCCGCGTTGCTGGTTCCGCCGAGTGGGCTCCACGATTCGACCGCAATTGCGTGCTCGGCAGCCTTCTCACGAATGGCGTGCTGGGGGAGATGGGGATGCAATTCCACCTGATCCACAGCGGGAAGCAGCCCACCTCGGTCGACAAGAAGTTGCAGGTGGTGGGGTTCGAAGTTACAGACGCCGACGGCTTTCGCGCGGCCTGATTCAGCGATCTTCTCCATGGCGTCCCAGGTGCGGAGCAGTCGTTCCTTGTCCTGGAGCGGCCAATGGACGAGGTACAGGTCGACGTAGTCCACGCCCAATTTCTTGATGCTGGTATCGAACGCTGCCAACGCCGGTTCGTAGCCCTGATCGGAGTTCCACAGCTTTGTGGTCAGGAAAACGTCCTCACGGGTAACGGATGATGCCGCGATGCCGCGTCCTACGCCCTCTTCGTTGCCGTACGCGGCAGCGGTGTCGATGTGGCGGTAGCCGGCGTTGTCGAGCGCAAAGCGCACGGCGTGTTCGGTTTCGTCGTTGGTGGCCTGCCAGACTCCTAGGCCGAGTTGCGGGATCGTGGTTCCGGAATTCAGGCTGATGTCGGGGATGCTCATGTATTCAGGCTAGCGAGGCTGCAGACGGATTGCCTGGCATCATGTATTCACGTGACCCGAATCCGAATGTTTGCCACCGACCTCGACGGCACCCTGCTGCGCTCCGATCGAACGATTTCGGAGCGGACGGCGCAGGCGACGGAGAGCGCACGCTTGGCGGGAATCGAAGTGGTGTGGGCGACGGCTCGGGCTCGGCATTCGGTGCATACGTTGGCGAGCTCATGCGGGTTTCGGGGCAAGGCCGTGTGCGCCAACGGTGCTGTGATACTAGATCTTGCCGACGGTACACCGAAGATCGTCGATACTGTCTCGATCGAAACATCCTTGGCGGCAACGGCAATGGAACAAATCCGCACACTCGTTCCCGGCGTCGTGTTCGCGAATGTCGGGCCGACACAGTTCTTTGCGGAACCCGAATACGCTGCGCTGTGCGACTTCACGGATCACCACAGGCACGTCCACGAGATGGTTCTTGCCGATACGTTACCGCTGGAGATCGAACCGATGGTGAAGATTGTTGCCCGGCATCCGGACGTGTCGAGTTCCGATCTCTACCGAACCGCCGCGGCAGCCGGAATTACCGGCGTCGAACTCACTCATTCCGGTGCCCCGTACATGGAAATGGCAGCATCCGGGGTGTCCAAAGCCAGTGCACTCGCACAGTTGTGCGCCGCTGAAGGCATTGACCCGTCGGAGGTCGCGGCCGCAGGTGACGCCGTCAACGACCTGCCGATGTTGATGTGGGCAGGTACGGCGTTGGCGCCGTCGAACGCGCTACCGGAAATTCTCGAACTTGCAGACCGAGTGCTGGCGAGCAACGACGAGGACGGCGTCGCGAGCTACCTGGAGGAATTGGCGGCGGGCCGGTAGATCAGCCCGTGACGGCTTTCGGTCCGAAGCCCACACCGCAATCCGTCATGAACTCCGTGAATACGCGATCGAACCGGTCCGGGTAGTCCAGGTGCGGGAAATGTCCTGCGCGGGGGAAGATTTCGACCCGACCCAGGGGTAGTTCGGCGCGGGCGTTCTCGGTGTGCGCGTTGGGGATGATGGTGTCTTCGGCGCCCCAGACCAAGAGCGCCTGCAAGTTCTGGAACTTCGCGAAATGTGGTGTTGCGGCGACTGTTTGGCCCTGGTAATTGATCACCGAGCGGGCAGTGGCAAGGAAAGCCTGCCGGGTTGCGGCGTCGGATACCGTCGCAAGACTCTTGCGGGCTTCACTCGCGCTGGCACCCAATTTGAACAGCCCGATCTTGTTGAACAGTTCGAGAGCTTTGTCGGTGACGTCGGTCAGCGTCTTGGACGCCAGGACGGGAAGAACCAGTTCGCTGCCAGGCAAGGTTGCGGCCCGAAGGAGTGGGCTGACTTCGGGGCCGAGGCCACCGCTGGCCACCAGACACAGGCGCTCGACGCGGTCGGGGAACAGGTACATGGCTTGCATGGCAACACCGCCGCCGAGGGAGTGGCCGACCAACGTGGCCGAGGGGATGTCGAGTGCTTCCAGGAGATCGCGCACGGTCGCGGCGTGGGCACTCAGGGAGTAGTCGCCGGCCGGCTTGTCGGACGCTCCGTGCCCGAACAGGTCGGGTGCGATGACGCGGTAGCGCCGCGACAGCGTCTCGATCTGCGGTTCCCAATTGGTATGTGCGCCGAGAAGGCCGTGGATCAGGACGACAACGGGGCCTTTGCCCCGGTCGACGTATTTCAGCTGGTCACCGTGCAGTACAACGGTCTGCAATTGATCGGTTGCCATGGTTGAGCCTTTCGGAGCGGCCGGTTTGTCCAGCGCTCGCGTGTTGTGAGGGCCGCATCTCCGCCCCGACGCGGATTCACGGTATTTGTGACCGGGAGTTACCCCAGTTCCCTCAGTATGCCCATTGCAGGTCGTCCTGTCGTGGTCATACCGGGTGTTGTGACGAACCGCGATTGCTGTTGCGGCGGGAGACGTAGAACTCACTTGGCTGTGGATCAGGCAAAATCCTCGAGCTTTCCGAAGGTCAGAGCAACATCCCAGGGATGGACGTTCCACGTCTGGATGGCTGTTGTGGCGAAGATGCCTGCCGCTTCGATGGTCTCCTGCGACGCCGGCGCCGCGACGGAAACCCCTGGTTGATCGCTGGGAACCTCAGGCCAGACGCCGGTATCGGCGGGTGCGGGTGCTGCCTCCATGACGGCATTGGCTGCGCCGTCCTCGCTGATCACGGCAAACAGACAATGCGGCTGCGCTGGAGCGTCCCAACCACCCTGTTCTACCAGCCAGAATTCGCTGCGCGCCGCAGCGGAGAGAGCAACGTGTGCGAGTGCCAGCTCGAGTTCGTCCCACGGATCTCCGTCGACGGGGATGGGATCGCCGAGTTGGAACGATCCGGCGGCTTCGGCGTTGTCGGCAGAGGCGAAGCGCGGTTGCACCGACAGGGTGCCAGACTGTGCGTCCAGGAAGGCAATTTCTCGAGATCTGTTGTCCGGCATCATGGTACGGGCGATACGTCCACGACCGAGCAGCTCGGCAAGACCTTCGGGATTGTCGATGCTCCACAGACGGGTCTCGTCCTCGGACCAGGTGCGGATCATTCCACTGACGACAGGACTGATCAATACGGGTTCGAGATTCGTAGTTTCTGTCTGTTCACTCATCGCGCGCTCCCACCGAAGTTCGTACCGCCGGACGGGTTCCAGGGGACTCTCGGACAAGTATGCCGCCTCGCGCTGTGCGCCTTTACTAACCGCGGGCGGTTGGTAAAGGCGCACAGTAGGCGATCACATATGCGTGCCGCCATCGATGCGGATTTCGGTTCCGGTCACGAAGGAGCCGTCGTCGGATGCGAGCATCGCGATCACCCCTGCCACCGCGGACGGGGGAGCAAAACCGTCACCGATCGCGGGTAGCAGCTTGCCGAGCAACGTGTAGTCGATGTCGGCGGGGAATCCGGGGTCGGAGGTCATTCCCGACGCGATGCTTCCTGGCGCGACGGCAACGGCACGCAGTCCCTGCTTGCTGTATTCGAGAGCGAGTGCATGCGTAAAGGATTGGATACCGCCCTTGGATGCCGCATAGGCCGCCATGTAGGGGTGGGCAAACGTCGCGGAGGTGGAACTGAAGTTGACGACAACACCGTTGCCGCTTTCCAGCAGAGCGGGTAGCGCCTCGCGTGTCATGAGAAAGGTGCCGGTGAGGTTGACGCCGATGACGGTGTTCCAGAAGTCGAGCGACATCTCGTGGGTGCGTTCGGAGCGCAGAATTCCAGCGGCATTGACGAGGACGTCCAAACCACCGAGTGCCGTGATCGCAGAACCGATCTGTTGCCGAACGGAGTCCTCTTTCGAGATGTCGACGGTGACGACGGTGAGGCGGTCGCCATGGCCGGCGGCAGCTGCTGCGGCTCGAGTAAGTTCGAGTCCTGCTTCGGAAATATCCGCGGCAACGACGGTGCCGCCTTCTTCCAGGATTCGAGCCACCGTGGCTTGCCCGATGCCGGACCCGGCACCGCTGATGAGGACGCGCTTGTTGTCGAATCGGTTCATGAAAAATCTCCGGTCTGTGGAAGAAAACGGCGCTGCTACTTTTGATTCTCCGGAGAAGAAAAGCTCGAAACCAGGGGTTATCCCATTGAGCGAACACGTGGCAGTCGACGCTGAGCGAACCAGTGGCAGTTAACGCACTGCCGCAATCCAATTTACGTACAGCGCAAGGCTGTACGTAGCGCGGCGCTGGTCGGGTCACCGCGAGATGAAAGGAGGAATCCTGCTCGCCGACCATGCATTCCCCAACCGCCATGAGTCACGGGTGGAGCGAGTTTGACGCCAAAGCTCTTTGACCGTATTCCTGCTGCGAGGTCTTCGGCGAGCGTTAGGGCGAAAGATGCAACTTCGTAACGTGATCGTGCTGTGTGCTCGACACAAAAGCCCCCTCGGCCTTTGTGAGGCTGAGGGGGCTTCGGGTGTCGTTGCTACAGGCCTGCGGCCGTTGCCAACTCGGGCAGGTATGCACTCGGCTGGCCGAACAACTGCGCGCTGCTGTGCGCGCGCTTGAAGTACAGCTGAGCGTCGTGTTCCCAGGTGATCGCGATTCCGCCGTGCAACTGAACGGCTTCGGAGGTGATCTGCTGGAAGGCCTCCGAGCAGTACACCTTGGCGATCGCTGCGTCACCGGCTGACTGTGTGGCCACCGCGGCGTAGGTCATGGACCGAGCCGTCTCGACCAGCGTGTACATGTCGGCCATCCGGTGCTTGAGGGCCTGGAAGGACCCGATTGCGCGACCGAACTGTTTGCGAGACTTCGTGTATTCCACCGTCTGTTCGACGATGGCTGCGGCAGCACCCACCTGTTCGGCGGACAGTGCAATCAAGACAACCGTTCGGATGCGATCGACCAGATCCGCAGACCATGCGAGAGGCCGCCCGCGAACACCGGAGAACGTGATCTCCGAGAGCGTGCGCGTCGGGTCCATGGTGGGGACGCGTCGGCGGGAAACACCCTCGGCCTCGGGATCGACTTCGTAGAAGCCGTCGGCCGTCAGCACCAGCAAGGTATCGGCGACGTGTCCGTCGAGGACATAGGCAGCGGTGCCGTTCAACGCGTCTTCAGTGGCGGAGACTCCGAAGGAATCCCAGCCGCTCGCACCCGCCCAGCACAGTGCAAGTGTGCTTTCGCCGGCAGCAACGCCGGGGAGCAGACGCGAGCAGGCGTCGGCATCGCCCGAGAGCAACAGGGCCTGCGCAGAGAGAATCGCGGAACCCAGCATCGGCGACGGCGTCAGCGTGCGTCCGAGTTCTTCCTGGACCACATGAACTTCCGCCAAGCTTGCTCCGACGCCGTCGAACTCCTCGGGAATCGCCAGTGCGGCGACGCCGATCTGCTCGCACAGCTTGCTCCACAGCGCGGCGTCGTAACCGTTGTCCGTGGTGATGGCGGCGCGGACGGAAGCTGAGTCTGAATGCTTGCTCAGGAGATCGCGTACCGACGCGCGCAATGCTGCCTGGTCTTCGGTGTCGATGCTCATGACGCAACCAGGGATGCGACGACCCGGGCGCGGTGCTCGGACGGAGTGCCCCACGCGGTAAGCAATGCTCGTACCTTGGTGAGCCACAGCGAGAGATCGTGTTCCATCGTGTAGCCGATGGCGCCGTGAACCTGGAGTCCGACGCGAGCGGCCTTGTAGGCAGCATCGCCGCAGGCAACCTTGGCGGCGGAGATGTCACGCGAGGCATCGGCCGACTGATCGCGCACCGACAGCGCGGCGCCGTGCAGGAGCGGGCGAGCCATTTCGAGAGCGACGGCAACCTCGGCCAGGTGGTGCTTCATGGCCTGGAACTGTCCGATGACCTTGCCGAACTGCTTGCGCTGCTTTGCGTATTCGGTGGTGACCTCGAGGAGAGTCTGCCCGAGGCCCTGAAGCTGAGCAGCAGTGGCGAGGGCGCCCATGTCGAATGCGGCGGAGAAGTCGGCGGAGCCGAGCGACTCGCCGGCGGATACCTCGAAGAGCTTGCGCGAGAGGTCAACCGACGCCTTGGCTTCGCCGGGAACACCGAGGCTGACTGCGCCGTCCTGTGCCAGCAGAACCAGGTCAACAGAGTTGGCGTCGAGCGCAAACGGCGTGTGCGGGGGAGCTGCGACCGTGGCGAGCGAACCCTCGGCGAGAGCGGAGAGGCGCTCGGGTGCAACAGAAGCCAGCAGAGTCGGTGCTACTGCGATGGTTTCGACGACCGGGCCAGGTACCGCATGGCGACCGAGTTGCTCGAGAGCAACAACCAGGTCGACGGCGTCGGCGCCCAAACCGTCATGCTCTTCGGCGATGACAAGTCCGTTGACGCCGGTCTCGGCGAGGCGTTGCCACAGCTTCTTGCCTGGTGCGGTGTCACCGTCGTTCCAGGATCGGATGACGGCGGGCATGTCGGACTTGGTGAGCAACGCATCGATGCTCGCAGCGAAGTCCTGGTGGGAGGAGTCGAGCGCGAATCTCATCGGTCCGCCTTAGGTAGGCCGAGCAGCCGCTCAGCGATGACATTTTTCTGAATCTCGTTGGTGCCTGCGTAGATCGGGCCGGACAGGGAGAACAGGTATCCGTCCATCCAGTTGTCGGCCAGTTCGGCTTCTGGGCCCTGCAGTTCGAGGGCGGTCTCGTGGGTAGCGATGTCCCACTCGGACCAGAAGACCTTGTTGATCGAGGATTCGGCGCCGAGTTGTCCACCGTCGGCGAGACGGGTGACGGTCCCGAACGTGTTGAGCTGGTAGGCGCGTGCGCCGATCCAGGCGTCGGCGACCTGATTGCGCAGAGCGCTGTCGTCCGTGCGTCCGCTGGCCTTGTACAGCTCGAGAAGACGGTCGACGGTCGCGAGGAAGCGGCCGGGGCTACGCAGCGAGAGGCCACGCTCGTTGCTGGCGGTGCTCATCGCGACGCGCCATCCTTCGTTGACGCTGCCGATCACACCGGACTCACCCGGGTTGGCCGGGTCGTCGGGAACAAAGACGTCTTCGAGGAAGATCTCGGCGAAGCCGGGCTCACCGTCGAGCTGATCGATCGGACGCACGGTGACGCCGGGCGAACGGAGGTCGAACATGAAGTAGGTAATGCCCTTGTGGCGCTGCGCATCCGGATCGGAGCGGAACAGGCCGAAGCCCCAGTCCGCGTAGCTGGCGCGTGAGCTCCACGTCTTCTGGCCGTTGAGCAGCCAGCCGCCGTCGACCTTCTTCGCGCTCGAACGCAGGCTGGCGAGGTCGGAACCGGACTCGGGTTCGGACCAGGCCTGTGCCCAGATGTCGTCGGCGCGTGCCATGCGCGGCATGATGCGTGCCAGCTGCTCGGCGTTTGCATGTTCGAAAAGTGTGGGAGCCAGCAGGAAGATGCCGTTCTGGCTCACGCGTCCGGGTGCACCCGAGCGGTAGTACTCCTCCTCGAAGATGACCCACTCGAGTAGCGTCGCGTCGCGGCCGCCGAGTTCCTTGGGCCATGAGACAACGGCGTAGCCGGCGTCGGCGAGAGTGTGCTCCCACTGACGGTGTTCTTCGAAGCCCTCGGCGGTGTCCATCGACTTCAGGGGAGTGGCGGGCACATTCGCCTCCAGGAACGAGCGGACCTCGTCACGGAATGCGGTTGTGGCGTCGTCGAATACGAGATCCACTATTTTGTTCCTTCCTGCGGTGTGCGAGCACTGGCAGCCATAGCTTTGGCGTCGAGACCACCAAGCGAGTCTTTGCCTACCTCGGCGTTGTGAGCGTGAGCGAAGTGATGCAGACCGAAGACGGAATCGATGCCGTTACGCATCCCCATCTGATCCTCACACTGGTTGACGGCCTTCTTGGTGAGTGCCAATCCGAAGCGCGGCATCTCGGAGATGCGTTCGGCAAGTGCAAACGTCTCCTTCTCGAGATCGTCGCGGGAAACAACGCGGTTGACCATGCCGATTTCGTAGGCACGTTGCGCGGTGAACCGATCGCCGGTGAAGAGCATTTCCTTGGCAAATCTCGAGCCCACCATCCACGGATGGGCAAAGTACTCCACGCCGGGGATGCCCATGCGGACAACGGGATCGGAGAAGAACGCGTCGTCGGCGGCGACGATCATGTCGCAGACCCATGCGAGCATGAGGCCGCCCGCGATGCAGGCGCCCTGGACCATGGCGATTGTGGGTTTGGGGATCTCCCGCCACCGGCGGCACATTCCCAGGTACACCTCCATCTCGCGCGCGAAACGTTGGTCACCACCGGGCTTGTCGACGTGATCCCACCACATGGCGGCTTTGTTCTCGTACTCGACGTGATGGTCGCGGCCCGGAGTTCCCAGGTCGTGTCCCGCACTGAAGTGCGGGCCGTTGCCTGCCAGGACGATGACTTTGACGTCGTCGTCATCGACAGCGCGCTGGAAAGCGGCGTCGAGTGCGTACGTCACCACCGAGTTCTGGGCATTGCGGTACTCGGGACGGTTCAGGGTCACGACGGCCACAGTGCCGCGGACCTCGTAGGTCACGACATCGGCTTCGAAAGGAACGGTCATGACTGTTCCTCGCGCAGAACTGTTTTGAGGACCTTGCCGGAGGGATTACGAGGGAGGTGATCGACGAAGCGCACTTCGCGCGGCACCTTGAATCCGGCGATCTTCTCCTTGAGGAAAGCGATGACGGATTCTTCGGTCAGTCCGGCACCGTCGAGCTGAGCGATGTAGACACGGCCCACCTCACCCATCCGGTGATCGGGAATGCCGATGGCAGCCGATTCGTGGACACCGGGCAGACGAGCCAGCATTCCTTCGATCTCGGCGGGGTAGACATTGAAGCCACCGCTGACGTACATGTCCTTGAGACGGTCGGTGATGTCGAGATATCCACGCTCGTCGAGGGTTCCGACGTCTCCGGTGTGCAGCCAACCGTCGGCGTCGACGGCCTTGGCTGTGGACTCGGGATCGTCGAGATATCCGAGCATGACGTTCGGTCCGCGAAGCAGGATCTCGCCCTGGTCGCCGATCTTGACCTCGAAATCAGCCGTCGCGCGGCCCGAGCTCGTGGACACCGTGACCGGGTCGTCGTCGGTGCGGCACATGGTGGCCACCACTGCTTCGGTCAGGCCGTAGGCGGTGAGGACGGCGTCGAACAGTTCGCTTTGCATGCGCTCGACCAACGCGACGGGAACCGGTGCGGCGCCCGTGATGGCGATGCGCAGCGACGAGAGGTCGTACTCGCCGCGGCGAGGGTGATCGAGGATCGTCTGGTAGATCGTCGGCGCGCCCGGGAGGATGCTGACCTTCTCGCGGTTGATCAGTGACAGGGTCTCGTCGATGTTGAAGACGGACACCGGCACGATGGTCGCACCGTTGAGAAGGCAGACCAGAATTCCGGCCTTGTATCCGAAGGTATGGAAGAAGGGGCTGATGATCAGGAAGTTGTCATCGGCAGTGACCTCGGCATTGTCTCCCCATGCCTGTGCGACGCCGATCGACTGGCGATGAGCGCTGATGGCGCCCTTGCTGCGACCCGTCGTACCGGAGGTGAAGAGGATGTCACTGACATCGTCGGGCGTCACTGCTGTAGCCCGAGCGTCGGCTTCGGTGCGGGTGTCGTCCGTCGCGAGGGCGAGGAAGTCCTCGAACTCGATGACGCCGTCGCGAGCGTCGTCGCCGTCTACCGGTACGCGGATCACCGTCGGAATCGACAGGTCGGGATTAGCGTCGAGCAACTGCTGGTATCGATCGGCCTTGAGGAACTTGCCGACGACTACCAGGGCAGCAGCGTCGACGCGCTCGACGATGTCGAGTGCCTCGGTGCCCGTGTATCTGGTGTTGATCGGGATAATTGCTGCTCCGGCGTACTGCGCGCCCAGAAGCGCAATCACCCAGTGGTGGGTGTTGGGCGCCCAGATGACAACACGGTCGCCTGCCTTCACTCCACGTGTGATCAGTGCGCCCGCAAAATCACGAACACGCTGGTGCAACTGTGCAAAGGTCAGTCGGGTGTCGCCATCGGCAATTGCCGCGAGCTCACCGAACTCCTCGGCGGCCCTGATAAGGGCTGATGGGATGGTTCTCGGTTGATCGGTCACTGGACTCCTACCTGACACGCTACCTAGCAAGTGCTTGGTAGGTTATCTTACATATGTGGACCAGAGCGAGAGCCCGGACGGGCAGATGACCGACGACGAGTTTGCGGCAGAAGTTTCGCAGTGGCTGGCAGAGAACCTGACCGGCAAATTTGCCCAGCTCAAGGGTAAGGGCGGACCGGGCAGCGAGCATGAGTTCTTCGAGCAACGCCTCGAGTGGGACAAGCATCTCGCGGCCGCGGGCTGGACGTGCCTTGGATGGCCGAAGGAGTTCGGTGGCCGCGGAGCGACCATCTCCCAGCAGGTTGTCTTTCATCAGGAGTACGCGAAGTCGGGTGCCCCGGCACGCGTCAGTCACATCGGCGAGGAACTTCTCGGTCCGACCCTGATCGCCTACGGAACCGACGAGCAGAAGCGTCGCTTCCTTCCGGGCATCAACACGGTCAGCGAGCTGTGGGCGCAGGGGTACTCCGAGCCCGGAGCCGGCTCCGACCTTGCCAACGTCTCGACGACGGCCCGTCTCGAAGACGGCAAGTGGATCATCAACGGCCAGAAAGTGTGGACGTCGCTCGCGCACGTTGCGCAGTGGTGCTTTGTCGTGTGCCGCACCGAGGTCGGATCCAAGCGTCACCAGGGCCTGAGCTTCCTGCTGGTGCCATTGGATCAGCCCGGTGTGACCGTGCGTCCCATCCAGCAGCTCACCGGCACCTCCGAATTCAACGAGGTCTTCTTCGACGACGCCGTCACTGACGCAGACCTCGTGGTCGGCGAACCGGGTGAAGGCTGGAAGATCGCCATGGGCCTGCTCACCTTCGAGCGTGGTGTGTCAACACTCGGTCAGCAGATCGGGTTCGCCCGCGAACTCCAAGGCGTCGTAAAGCTGGCGAAAGCCAATGGCAGCGACCAGGATCCGCACATCCGCGAGAAGATCGCCCGCGCCTGGGTCGGGCTACGCGTCATGCGCGCCCACGCTATGCGTACTCTCGACGCGGTCGACGCCGGAACCGGTGGCGGCGAAGCATCCGTCGCAAAACTGTTGTGGGCCAACTGGCATCGCGACCTCGGGCAGCTCTCGATGGACGTCCAAGGTGCGTCGTCGTTGGTCGCACCGTGGGAGAATTCCGAAGGCCAGCCATCGGACATCACCGATCCCGAACATCTCGAGTTGGACGAGTGGCAGCGACTGTTCCTCTTCACTCGCGCCGACACGATCTACGGCGGCTCCAACGAAATTCAGCGCAACATCATTTCCGAGCGTGTGCTCGGTCTTCCCCGAGAGGCTCGCTAAATGTCTGACTCCACAGTGGTTTCGCCCTTGTCCGTAGCGCCGGAGGAAACTCCGGGCCACGGATTGCTGAAGGGCAAGAAGGCCATCATCACCGCCGCTGCGGGAACGGGTATCGGTTTCTCGACCGCGCGTCGTGTCCTGATGGAAGGCGGCGACGTCCTCGTCTCCGACTTCCACGAGCGTCGTCTCGGTGAGACCGTCGAGAAGTTGAAGGCCGAATTCCCCGGCCAGCAGGTCGAATCGATCATCTGCGACGTCTCCAGTACCGCACAGGTCGACGCACTCTTCGACGGCGCAGCCGAGAAGCTGGGTCGCATCGACATCGTGGTCAACAATGCAGGCCTCGGCGGGGAAACACCGGTCGTCGACATGACCGATGACCAGTGGGATCGTGTCATCGATATCACCCTCAACAGCACGTTCCGTGCGACGCGCGCCGCACTGCGTTACTTCAAGAGCGTCGAGCACGGCGGTGTGCTCGTCAACAACGCATCGGTTCTCGGCTGGCGTGCACAGCATTCGCAGGCCCATTACGCAGCGGCCAAGGCCGGCGTCATGGCCCTGACGCGTTGCAGTGCGATCGAGGCTGCCGAGTACGGCGTCCGCATCAACGCCGTTTCGCCGTCCATCGCCCGCCATGCCTTCCTGGCAAAGGTCACCAGCGAAGAACTGCTGGACCAGTTGGCGTCGGGTGAGGCTTACGGCCGCGCGGCCGAAGTGTGGGAAATCGCTTCGGTGATCGCGATGCTGGCGAGCGACTACACGACATACATGACTGGTGAGATCGTTTCTGTTTCTTCGCAGAGGGCGTAGGCCTGCCGTGCGCCTTTGTGGTAGCACCGACTACCAGAGCGGCGCACAGTGAAGCCCTGGATAGGATTGAATTCATGACGCCATCCCGAAATTCCGACGACACCGCAGGGAAATCCGGTCGCCGCGACGAGCTTCTCGCGATCGCGGCGGGCCTGTTTGCCGACCGCGGAGTACGGGCGACGACGGTACGCGATATTGCCGATGCAGCCGGGATACTGTCGGGCAGTCTCTATCACCATTTCGATTCCAAGGAGTCGATGGTCGACGAGATTCTGCATCAGTTCCTCGACGACTTGTTCGGCAAGTACCGCGAGATCGTGGCTGCAGGTCTTGACAGTCGGGCAACGCTCGAAGCGCTGATCGTCACGTCGTACGAAGCGATCGACGCGTCGCATTCGGCCGTCGCGATCTATCAGGACGAGGTCAAGCACCTGGTCGCAAACGAGCGATTCTCGTACCTGGTCGAACGCAACACCGAGTTCCGGGACCTGTGGGTGGGAGTACTCGAGGCGGGGGTCGCTGACGGAAGTTTCCGCTCCGATCTCAATATCGAACTGGTCTTCCGCTTCATGCGCGACACCGTCTGGGTTGCCGTGCGTTGGTACCGGCCGGGTGGCACATTGACCGCGCACACCGTTGCAGCTCAGTACCTCGCAATTGTTCTCGACGGACTCTCTGATCCGTCTGCGGCAGCTGCCGCACCCAAAACTACTGCTGCACTATCGAACTAGGAGTAAAGATCATGTCCGAGGTTTACATCGTCGATGCCATCCGCACCCCGATCGGTAAGCGCGGCGGCGCACTGTCGGGAGTGCACCCCATCGATTTGGGCGCACACGTCATCAAGGCCGTTGTCGAGCGCACCGGTATCGATCCGGCAGAGGTCGACGACGTCATCTTCGGTTGCGTCGACGCCATCGGTGGCCAGGCCGGCAACATCGCCCGCATGTCTTGGCTCGCAGCAGGATTGCCCCAGCACGTTCCCGGTGTGACGGTGGACCGTCAGTGTGGTTCCAGCCAGCAGGCCGTCCACTTCGGTGCACAGGCAATCCTCTCCGGCACCGCAGACCTGATCATCGCCGGTGGCGTGCAGAACATGAGCCAGATCCCGATCTCGGCAGCGATGATCGTCGGCCAGCAGTACGGATTCGACACTCCCTCTTCCGGTTCCGTCGGCTGGACGGAGCGCTACGGCGATCAGGAAGTGTCGCAGTTCAAGGGCGCAGAGATGATCGCCGAGAAGTGGGATGTCAGCCGCGAAGACCTCGAGAAGTGGGCACTGCGGAGCCATGAGCGCGCCAAGGCTGCCATCGCAGCAGGCCGTTTCGACAACGAGATCGTCACCATGGGCGACGCGACCGTCGACGAAGGCCCCCGTGAGACCAGCCTCGAGAAGATGGCGTCGCTCAACGTCCTCGTCGAAGACGGCCGGATGACAGCTGCTGTCGCAAGCCAGATCTCGGACGGAGCGAGCGCACTGCTCCTGGCGTCGGAAGAAGCCGTCAAGAAGCACGGCCTCAAGCCCCGCGCCCGGATTCATCACCTCAGCGCCCGCGGTGACGACCCCATCTTCATGCTCAGCGCGCCCATTCCGGCAACGCAGCATGCGCTGGAGAAGACGGGTCTGACCATCGAGGACATCGACATCGTCGAGATCAACGAGGCTTTTGCTCCCGTTGTCCTCGCGTGGATCAAGGAAATCGGCGCGGATCCGGCCAAGGTCAACGTCAACGGTGGCGCAATTGCCCTCGGTCACCCGCTCGGCGCCACCGGCACCAAGCTGATGGCAACGCTGCTCAACGAGCTCGAGCGCACCGGTGGGCGCTACGGCCTGCTCACCATCTGCGAGGGTGGCGGCACCGCAAATGTGACGATTATCGAGCGTCTCTGACAAATCTGCTGTGGGGCGGTGTTTTACCCCCCCGGGGGGACAACGCGCCCCCCCCATTCTTGGGGGGTGTCGCCCCCCCCCCCCCGCCCCGGGGGTGT